>JAFRRM010000023.1 GCA_017428105.1 Lachnospiraceae bacterium
CTGTCTTTCCGATTGCTTTCTGCAGAAGATCCGGCAGAGTTGCACTTGCCCTGATCTGTCCGGCAGGAGCAACATCTCTCAACAGGGAACCGTATTTAAGTTCCTGAACATTGAAGCGCTGCTCTTCCATAACGGCTACAGGCTCCGTTGCCGGCTGTTCCGTAGCAGGCAGCTCTGTGGTGTTTTTTTCCGCGGGTGATTGAGCCGTAGTCTCCTGAGCCGGAGTAGTTTTAGCCGTGCTGTCTTTTGCGGTGTCCGGAGTTCCGGAGCATGCGGTTAGCAGCAGTGTAAGACTTAATACAGCAGCCAGGATATTCTGCCAGTTGAATGATTTTTTCATGACGACCTCCTTTCAGTGTGAAAAAATCTCTAGGTCATTACGATTAGTTTGGAGAAATAACTCCGATGGCTCCACAGATGCTGAGTTGCGCGAAGACTTTCTTCATGGTTTTTTCTCCTCTTCTGTTGTTTTGATTATTCAGTTTTTCCGGATCCGTCAGGCTTGTTCGGCCTTGTTTGCCTCTTCTTTTTTTCCGGAAGGCCTCTCTGGCCCGGATCCGTTCTTTTGCTTCCTAATGTCATCATGACTGGTTTCCATCCTTGCAGGTATTTAGAGTGGTTGTTCCCTGAGAATTCATTCTCATTTGTTCATTTCGTAATTTGTTCTGGTTACGCTATATTCCTGAAACGCGACACCTCCAATAGTTCCATTCAGTTTGAGTGTGTAGGTATACCCGGGAATCACATCACAAGTCTCATTCAGACACACCGTCTTATTGCCCGAACTGTTCCATGAAAACACCACGGTATTCCCATGCCACAGTTCCATCTGAACTACTATTCTCCCTGAGCCTCTAACGGAAGCTGAACAATGTGCTTCGTTATTCAGGAAGTACAGATTCAGTTCCGGTGCCGAAGCTGCACGCGACTTTTGTTCACACCAGGCAGGGAGCAGCAACGTTGCAATCAGCAGAATTGCGATCAGTTTCTTTTTCATTCTTAGGCCTCCTTATTTTTGGCTTTTAACCATATAACAATCCGCAAGCGCAAAAACGGACATCGAATATTAATTTTTTTTTTATAAAAAAGCGAGCCTAAAAGCCCGCTTAAGAGTTGTTCGTCAATATCATATTGTTCTGACACTATTTCTTTTTTAGCACATCTTTTATAATCCTAATGTTCGTATCATTATCAAATGTGCTCCAAATCATGAAATAGAGGTGTTCTTTTTCATTCATCCACACATAGTTATAATCGTCCGTATATGGTGTATAGTACTCTTCTATTTCCTGTCCATTGACTTTTATAATTGTTTTTGTCATTTCTTGACCAAGAGGATCAATACCGAAAACCGTTCCTGCATCAAACAGCCCATAGTCAAATGTTACAGCATCTTCTCCTTCGTAGTTAATGAAAATAAGGTAATGTCTTCCCGGTATTTCTTCCTCTTCCTCTACCCATCCTCCTTCCGGATACCATCCCAGTCTGTACGTTGGGAACTCCTCTCCTACGGCACTCCCGTTGAATCCGTAGTGGAATACGCCCTCAAACACGGATTCGAACCATTCTGCCACGGCAGCGCGGGCTTTGGTATCAAATGCCAGCCAGGTGAACAGGGCAATGACGATCATGGCCGCGGTCACCCAGAAGCGCCGGTGGCTGCGAAGGGGCTTGACTTTGCGGTCTTTTGTTTCCTTCTCCTTGTTCTCCTGCGTACTATCTCCCCGCAGCAAGGCTTCCATTTTTGCTTCGAATTCAGGAGAGAACTCATGTGGTTCCAGATTAGCCTCTTCTTCCGCGATCTTTTTCTGCCACAGCATGGCGGCGGCGTCATGAAGCATCTGATCCGTGATTTTCTGCTCTTTCATCTGGCGCCTCCTTCCATCCGGTCTCTTAATATCCTTGTCAGTCTTTTTGACATTTTCTGTACGGTTGCGGTCTTCTTGTTCATCAGTTTGCCGACGTCCTCAAACTTGAGTCCCAGGAAGTAGTGCAGGCCCAGGATCTCCTGCTGCTCATCGGTCAGTGTCTCCATTTCCTCCATCAGCTGCTCAAGGAGATCCGATTCTTCTGATTCCACATACCCCGTTGCTTCCATGGCTTCTGCAGTTTCCAGCTCCAGGACCGGTTTTCTCCTTTTCAGGATATTCCGGGCCCGGTTCTGGACGCAGACGACCAGAAAGGCTCTCCGGTTTTCTTCCGGAACGCGGAGGATCTGTTCCGGGGCATCCATCAGCTTGACAAATATGTCATGCACGGCATCTTCCGCCTCCGCCCAGTCATTCAGGATGTGCTTCGCGTAGCTTGCCATTAACCGGGCGTTTTCCGTATATAACCGGGAAAACAGTTCTCTGTCCTCCGGGGTTTCTAAAGCCATGAATATGAGCAGCATCGGTCTTCTCCTTGTAACGCTTTTATATCACAATAGAGACAATAATACAAGGAAAAGAGTGGCGGTCATCTGGTGCAGCCGGATGACCGCATTCATCATTCAACTTTCTTCAGATAACGTTACTGCTTTATCTGATTGGACACAAAGTGCCAGCCATCTGCAGTTTTTTCCATTACTGCTGTTCCCTGCAAGTTCTTCTGGCTGTCTTTCCATTCGATCTCTGCCTGCGTATGAGATTCATCCAACCACACTGCCTTCTCCACCTTTGGAGAAAGGCTCTCGCTGTCTCCGTAAAAGCTGTAGTAAGCATCAAACTCTTCAACATACGGGAAATCCAGAGAGATCTTGCTGACAGCTTCCTCTGAAAGTCCGGTATACTTTTTAATGATTTCTTCCACTTTTGCTTTGGGACGTTTCTGGACCGGAAGCCCGTGTTCCAGAAGGTCTTCTTTTCCTATTGCTTTGGCGACGGCCTGTTTCTCTTCCTGAGAAACTGCCTCTTCCGGACCGGGCACTCCATCAGAAGAGGTCCCATTATAAAATACCATGTTAAAGTCGATTTCTTCCGGCTTCTCATAACTGCTGAGCAGGAACATGCAAGGGATACGGTCATTCTTCCGATCCAGGAAAGCATTCAGATCACTGATTTCCTGTTTCGTAAAAACATTGCTGAGCTGCGTCTGCTCAGGAGTTGTTTCTTCCTGTTTTTCCGTTGCCGCAGCAGTTGTCGCTTCACTGGTTTGGGAGGGGTCCGCGGATGCTTTCGAAGTGTTGTTTCCACAGGCAGTCAGGATCATGGCCAGGAAGCATATGATCAGTACACTCATTTTCTTCATAATGCTACGCTCCTTTTATTTTTTGTGATGACAGGGGCAAAAGGGTTTTGCCCCTGTCAATATTTCTCAATAATCAGTCCAGCCTCATCATTTCAATTTATACTGATTGCTGGTTAATCCTTTATTAACGTCCACATGACCCGTATTAGCATCGGGAGACGCACCATTGTTTATAAAAACAGGAAGTCCATATCCCGTCAGGTTTGTATCCGTCGCAGAGATCGTCCTAATCCTGACTCTGTCATATTGCGTGCTTCCGTTGCCGCCGCCGTTTCCGTCGATGATCTGAAGATATCCTCCGGAGATAATGCTGTATACGATCCCGGTGTGACTGATAACATCCGGAATCTTCATGAAGAAGATGTCTCCGCTTTTAGGGGAATATCCGGTACTGACAGCCCTATACTGTCCCAAAGCGGTAAAGCCCGAGATTCCATTAGCAACAGAAATCATATTGGGAATGATATCTGACGTAACGCCGCTCTGTCTTGCACACCAGTACACGAACATCGCACACCACTCGTCAGGGTTGTGACCAGCCCAGGCGCCATATTTTGTATAGTTAGCGTGACCCGGATTGCCCGTATGAGAGTATAAGTTATAATTGCTGGCTTTCTCCAGGTAACCAACTTCTCCATAAGCCTTATTCAGGAAGGCTGTTTTTAAATTGGTTCCGCCGGTCTGGATATCATCACTTTTGCCTGTTCCGATTTCACCCTGTTTCTCGCACTGTGCAATCCATTCCCAGTCGACATAGGAGGCGGATCGGAAACCGTCAAACTGGTTCAGATAGCCATCTGACACGACAAGCCATCCGCCATTGATTTTGGGGAACAGCGTAAGCTGATGTTCAACGTCGCCGCTTGCGGTATTCTCATTGCACCAGACTTCTGCTTCTGTTTCACCCACCCGGATGTCAGAAAGTACGAAGGAGGCTCCAAAGGTAATCTCCTCAAGTTCAAGGTGCTTCTTTTCATCTTCCGTGATACCTGCTACCGCTATGCCCTCAAGAGCATCAACATCATTTTCCCGCAGAAGCACTTCCCGCATGGTAAAGTATTCTTCTACCGTCTCAAGGACGGCCTTGTTCTCCGGGTTTTCTTCCGCGTGCGTTTTCCCTCCCGTAAAGACCAGCAGTAAGGCTGCACATACGAGCATCATGCTCATGGTTTTCTTCAGTGTTCTCATTGTTTTTCTCCTTGTTATTTTAAGTCTAAAGTGAGCAATCGTCATTACAGTATCGCTCAGTCGGTGGTCCTCTCAATCCCTCCTCTTTAATGCTTTTTCTTTTCATTTCATGATTCCTTTCGTAATGCTCTCTTTTGGGGTTCTGCAATATAGACAACTGAGAAATGCAAAAACGGACATGAAACAAAAAATATTTTCGATAATTCGGTGGAAAGTGGCAGGAGACCGGTCACGCCCGCCTCGGATAAGCATCGGATAAAGGAGCGGTGCGGCGGTCGATCGTATGGGAAAGAAAAACCAGGCCCCGGAGGGTCTGGTTTATGTGGGAAGGTGAGGGGAAATACGTCCCTGTGCCGTTAACTCTGGATCTCGCTGACGGCGTGGAAGGAGCGGCCGTGACCGTAGACGCCGGTGGTCACGTGGATGGTGAAGAAAGCCTCCGGATCCACTTCTTTGATGAGCCGCTTGAGGGCGGCCAGCTGATAGCGGGAGATCACCACATACAGCATGGTCTTGGGATTGTGCAGCGTGGCGCCTTCGCAGGGGATGGCGGTCGCGCCGCGCTTTAATTCGCGGTGGATGCGCAGAGCCATCTCGTCCGCGCGGTCGGTGACGATGTAGAGGGCGCGTCGGCGGTCGATGCCGTCGTTGATGTAGTTGTTCACGAAGGAGGACACTGTTGCGGTGGCCAGCGTCAGCATGGCCAGATCCAGGTTGAACAGAAAGCCGTAGACCACCAGGATCAGCACGTTGAAGGCCAGGGAGGTGGTCGCTATGCCGACAGAATAATATTTGTTCAGGATCTTGCCGACGATGTCCGTGCCGCCGGAGGAGCCGCCCGCGCGGAACATGATGCCGGCGCCGAAACCGGTGATGGTCCCGCCCAGGATCACCGTGGTCAGCGGACTTTCATAATCCAGCGAGATCCCGGAAAACAGCTGCAGGGCCAGTGAAATGATCAGCGTCCCGTAAATGCTGATCAGCACGTGTTTGCGTCCCAGCACGATCCAGCCCCAGATGAAAATGGGGATATTGAACAGGATGTTGATCACGGACGTGTTCCAGCCCAGGGAATAGTTCAGGATCATGGCGATGCCCGTGACACCGCCGCTGATCAGCTGAGAATGATGATAAAATACGTCAATGCCCAGACCGGTGATCATACACCCCACCGTGGTCCACAGCAAAGTCCGCCAGTTTTTCAGAACGATCTCTTTCAGTTTCATGACTGCTCCTTATCTGCATATCCCGTGCCTGTCACGAAATACCATCGTATTATACACTTATCCGTTCATCCTGCAAGCGCCGCCGCGTTTTTTTATCATTTTTCTTTGCCGGTTCTGACAGGGGGACGGTTCCTTTGTCAGGTTCTGACAAGGGGACGGTTCCTTTGTCAGAAAACAGGGCCATTCAGGAACCGTCCCCAAATGGCCTCCCCCATGGCTCCCTCTGTCAGACGTTCTTAACGGCTTTCGTCCGAAAATCTGACAAAAGAACCGTCCCTCTGTCAGATGCCTTGACAGAATGCACTGCATGAGATAAAATAGGGTGATTAAAGAGAACAGGTTCGACAACGACTTGTGCATGTCAAGAAAAGGAGATGTAACTATGGCAAAGTATGTATGTCCCGTATGCGGATACGTTCACGAAGGCGACAACCCGCCTGAATTCTGCCCTGTCTGTAAAGTACCGGGCTCCAAGTTCATCCTGCAGGCTGAGGAACTGAGCTGGGCCGCCGAGCACGTGATCGGCGTCGGCCGTCAGATCCCGGATTCCGTGCCCGCCGAAGTGCGCGAAGAGATCATCGCCGGCCTGAAGTCCAACTTCGAAGGCGAATGCAGCGAAGTCGGCATGTATCTGGCCATGGCCCGCGCGGCGCACCGCGAAGGCTATCCGGAGATCGGCCTGTACTGGGAAAAGGCCGCCTTTGAGGAAGCCGAGCACGCCGCCAAATTCTGCGAACTGCTGGGCGACATGGTGAGCCCTTCCACCAAGGAGAACCTGCGCGTCCGCGTGGAAGCCGAAAACGGCGCCACCGCCGGCAAGACCAACCTGGCCAAGCTGTGCAAGCAGTACAACCTGGACGCCCTGCACGACACCATCCATGAGATGGCGCGCGACGAAGCGAGACACGGCAAAGCCTTCAAGGGCCTGCTGGAGAGATATTTCAAATGATCGGCCTGCGCGGCAGTAAAGGAGTGGCACTATGCTGATTAAACTGATCGTGGAACTGGTCCTGGGCGGTGTGGCCGGCTATGTGGCCGCCGGCATCATGAAAGCGGATCAGAGCAATATCGTGATGAATGTGATCCTGGGCATCGTCGGCGGTATCGTCGGCGGCATCATCGGCAACCTGCTGGGTCTGGGCGGCGGCTGGGTCAGCGGCCTGATCCTGGCCATCGGCGGCGCCTGCCTGGTCATCTGGGCTTACCGCAAATTCATCAAGAAATAAAGAGGAACGCATTATGAAGTATGTCTGCAATCTGTGCGGATGGATCTATGACGAGGCCGAGACCGGCGTGAAGTGGGAAGACCTTCCCGAAGATTTCACCTGCGAGCTCTGCGGCGTCGGCAAGGAGGAGTTCAGCAAGGTCGAGGAGTGACCGGGACTGAGCTAAAAAAGAAGGACGTGTTCCGTAAAACGGAGCACGTCCTTTTGGTTGTTGTCGGAAAGCAAGACAGAGAACTGTCCCCCATCTCCTCAAATCTTCATGTCGCCGTCTTTTACCCAGCCGAACTTCCGCACGAAGGCGTGAATGATCAGGGAAAGGATGGCTGGCAGCACAAAGGAGATCAGGATCAGCCCCAGCCAGTCGAAGCCGGTGATGGCCGCCTTGGTCCCGGCCGCCACGTCGTTGACCCAGCCCGTATAGACGCCGATCTGTCCTACCAGCCCGCAGGTCCCCATGCCCGAGGAAACCGGAGCCCCGTTCATTTTCATCTGAAAAACGCAGGTCGCGATTGGGCCGGTAATGGCCGAAGCCAGCGTCGGCGCGATCCAGATGCGCGGATTCTTCACGATATTGCCCATCTGCAGCATGGACGTGCCGATGCCCTGCGAGACCAGGCCGCCCCAGCGGTTCTCCTTGAACGAGATGACCGCGAAGCCGATCATCTGCGCGCAGCAGCCCGCGACGGCGGCGCCGCCCGCAAGACCGGTCAGTCTCAGTGCCGCACAGATGGCTGCCGAGGAAATGGGGAGCGTCAACGCCATGCCGACCACGACTGCAACCAGGATGCCCATGAAGAACGGCTGCTGTTCGGTCGCCCACATGATCAGGTCTCCCACCCACATGGCAGCCTTACCGATAGGCGGCGCAATGAGCCAGGAAAGGAAGACCCCGATGCCGATGGTGACCAGCGGCGTGACCAGGATATCGACTCTGGTCTCCTTGGAGACTGCCTTGCCGCATTCCGAGGACAGGATCGCGACGAACAGGACCGCGAGCGGACCGCCGGCTCCGCCGAGCGCGTTGGCGGCAAAGCCGACCGTGATCATAGAAAAGAGAACCAGCGGCGGACACTTTAAGGCATAGCCTATGGCCACGGCCATCGCCGGGCCGCTCATGGCGGAAGCCAGGCCGCCCACTGTATATTCCACTTCACTTACCGTCGCCACCGTCTTCGTGAGGAAGCCGATGCCGAACTGGGTCCCGATCGTATTGATGATCGTCCCGATCAGCAGGGAGCAGAAAAGTCCCTGCGCCATCGCGCCCAGCGCGTCGATCCCGTAGCGCTTCAGCGAGATCTCGATGTCTTTTCTCTTCAGAAATGCCTTGATTTTGTCCATAACGGTCCTCCTGTGCGACAGCCGCGGACGGGCTTCGGATCCCGGGACTTTTCCGCCCCCGGACGCCTTACAGCAGCAACAGCTGTAATGGTGCTACTATAGCAAAGAAACACAGAGAATACAACTCAAATGCCTTCAAAAACCGTCCGCCCCGTCCGGGATATTCCCGCGTATAGAGCCGCAGGTTGATCACGGACGCCAGCGAACCGATGACAGTCACCAGCCCGGCCGTGTCCAGCCCGTAGATCAGCGGTTTCAGTTCCGCGGTAAACGGCCACAGCACGATGGAGGCCGGCACGTTGGAGATCAGCTGGCTGACGCCGATGCTCCACCAGTACTCCCGGCCCGCGACCGCCTCATGCAGGAACGCGGAGATCCGCGGATTCGCCGCGACGGACGACGAAAACACGAAGAAGCACAGAAACGTGAGCAGCAGCACATAGTCCACCCGCCGGAAGACCTGACGGTCCACCGCGAGCAGCACCAGCGCCACGCCCAGCGTCACCCAGGGCCACAGGGCCGTGCGGGTCACGATGGTCAGCAGCACCGCGGCAAAAAGCAGCAGGTAGCTGGCGCGCCGGACCCGCCCCTGCGGGAGCCATTCCTTCCGTTCCGCGGCGCCGTACACCGCCCGCTCCCGCGGGTTTTTGCGGAAGATGAACAGCAGGAACAGCGCGATCAGGCCCATGCTTCCCAGCCAGAGCGGCAGCATCATCCCCAGGAAATCCGGCGTGCTGATCCCGCTTTGCGAGTACAGGAACAGGTTCTGGGGACTGCCGAACGGCGTCAGCAGCGAGCCGCGGACCGCCGCGACGTTTTCCATGGCCAGTAGCGGCAGGATGAACTGCTCCCTCCCCCCGTCCCGCAGCAGCAGGATCGTCAGCGGCACGAAAATGATGAGCGAGACGTCGTTGGTCACGAACATCGACGAGAAAAACACGCCGTAGACCAGGAAAAAGCTGAGCCCCCGCCAGGTCTTGATGCGCGACGCCAGCCGGATGACCGGCAGGAACAGGTCCTCGTTCTTGAAGCCGTCCAGCACGCTGAGCAGCATGAACAGGATGGCCAGGGTCTTCCAGTCGATCGCCTCCAGCAAGTACGCGCCGGGCGGCGTGATAAACAGGCTGAGGAGCGCGGCAGCCGCCGCGACCGCCAGCATCGGTTCTTTTTTCAGGAACGCGAGTACTTTTTTCATGGCGCGCCTACCAGATGAAATTCGATCTCAGCATCTCGCCGTTGTCGATCAGCAGGTCCTCGCCGGTCATGGAGCGGTTCACGGCGGTCAGGAAATAGGCGAATTCCGCGATCTCCTCCGGCGCGGCCCATTTCCCGAGCAGCGTTTCCGCCTTCACCGCCGCGTACAGTTCCCCGGACTCCAGGATGTGGCGGTTGGCCGGCGTCACCACGCCGCCGGGCGAGATGCTGTTGACCGTGACGCCCCGCTCCGCCAGGTTTAGCGCGCGGTTCTTCATATACCCCACCAGCCCGGCCTTGGCCGCCACGTAGCGGGGAAATTCCGCGCCGTTGCGCGCGGACGCGGACGCGATATACAGGACGGAGCGCAGCGCCGGACTGTCCTCAAAATGCTCCGTGAAGCGTATCGCCGCCTCCAGATCGACCGCGATGGCCTCCTCTTCCTCCAGCGTGCCCGCACAGCTGATCAGGACGTGAGGCGCATCGGAAGCCGCCAGGCGCGGGAACCCGTCCCGGACGTCCTGCCGGAAATGCGTATACGCCGGATGCTCTGTAGCCGCAGCCTCCTTATCGATCCCGAACACATGGTGCCCTTCCCGCAGGAATTTCTCCGCGATGGCCAGGCCGATTCCGCTGGAGGTGCCGGTGATGACGATATTCATACGATGTGATTCCTTTCTTTCCGGGAAGCCCTCTCCTTCAGACCGGTGCGCCGGCCCGTTTATGCCGCTTCTCTCTCCGCGATCAGGTTCTTTGCCACGCGGTAGCCCAGCGGCGAGAACACCACTTCAAACAGCAGTTCCAGCACGGCTCCGGTCAGGGCGCAGGTGAAGCACTGCAGCAGGCTCCAGCCGAAGAAGACGCGGCTCACGATCAGGGCGAAGGTCATATTGTCCACGAACTGCGCGAGGAACGTAGAAACGTAGGAGCGCACCGCGAACGTGCCGAAGCCCCTCTTGCGCCTGAGCAGCCGCCCGATCCCGTAATTCATGAAATTGTTCAGGACGGCGGACACCGCGAACGCGACGGAGCTCCCCAGGATGATATACCAGGTCCCGCCGAACGTCCGGTCCAGCGCGCGGTTGATGACCGCCTCGCTGCCCGCCACGAAGCTCTCGCCCCAGACGCCGGGGATCAGGCTGGCCAGGAAAAAGATCCCCGCCATCAGCAGGTTGAGCGCCAGCGCCAGCAGCGACATCGCGCTGGCCGCCTTCGGCCCGTAGCAGTGCGTCAGCACATCCAGCGACATGAACGTCAGCCAGGAAAACAAAATCCCGCAGTCCAGGGCCAGCCACTCCACACCCGTATCAATGCTCTTGTTGGCCAGCAGATTCATGCCCACGACGGACAGGATCAGCAGCGCGGCGATGACCGGGGGGACCGAAGACACCAGACGGCGGAACGCGGAAACGATCTTTTTCATGAGGGATCTCCTTGTTTTTTTGGGGTGGTTATCAGGAACACCCGTATTGCCGCAAAGCGGCCAGATAATGCTACCACAGCGCCTTCGAAAATGCAAGCGCCCCTTGCCGAATCTGCCCGAAGATGATAAAATAATATTCATCCTGCAGACCGGAGCCGTTCATGAAGATCCTCATCCTGGAAGACAGCAATGAAAAATACATGGCCCTCGTCCGCGTCCTGAAGCGGTGCGGCGAGGAAAACGTCAGCTGGGTCGACAACCGGGCCGACGGTCTTGCGCTGCTGCAGGAAGCCGCGCAGAGCGGCAAACCGTACGATCTGGCCATCACCGACATGCATTATCCGCCCGCGCCGGACGCGCCTTCCGAATTCGACTGCGGCAGGCGGCTGCCGGTCATGCTGGCAGAAAACGGGCTCTCCGTGAAGACCGTGCTCTGCTCCTCCGTCCGGTATCAGGTGCCCGGGTTCGACGCCTGTCTCTGGTTCGTCAGGAGCAGCGACTGGGAAAGCGAACTGCGGGACATCCTGCAGCGGCTGCGGTGATCCCCCCTATCCTTCAGGCACCACACGAAAGGAGTTCCCCATGAAAATGCTTGCCTTCAAGGACATGCCCTATACCCGTCCGGACATGGACGCCATGAAAAAAGCCCTGGCAGAGGCCACGGAAAAACTGAGGACCGCCGCGGCCTACGAGGAAGCCCGCGCCGCCTTCTTCGCCCTGCAGGAGCAGGAAAAGCAGAGTTTCACCCTGATCTCCCTCTGCTCCGTCCGCAATACCATCGACACCACGGATGAATTCTACGACGGCGAGATGAAGTGGATCCGCGAGCTGAACGCCGCCCTGATCCCGCTGCGCAAGAAATATCAGGAAGCCCTGGCCTCCTGCCCGCACCGCGCCGCCTTCGAAGCGGAGTTCGGTCCCCAGCTGTTCCGCCTGGTGGACGCCTCCTTAAAGACCACGGACGAGCGCCTGATGCAGGACATCATCCGTGAAGGCGAACTGACCAATCAGTACCAGAAGGACAGCGCCCTGGCCTCCACGGAATTCCGCGGTGAGAAATGCAATTTCTACGGCCTGCTCAAGCACATGGAAAGCACGGACCGGGCGGAGCGCAAAGAAGCGTTCGAGGCCTGGGCCGCGCTGTATGACAGCATCAGCCCGAAGCTGGACGCCCAGTACGACGAACTGGTGCATCTGCGCGACGGCATGGCGAAGAAGCTGGGCTTCTCCTCCTACACGGAGCTCGCCTACCTGCAGCGCCGCCGCTTCGATTACACGCAGGAAGACGCGGCGAAGTTCCGCCGGCAGATCAGGGAAGTCATCACCCCGGCCGTGGCCCGCATCCGCGAGCGCCAGAAAGAGCTGCTGGGCGTGGACAAACTGCGGTATTACGATGAATCCCTGGTTTTCCCGGAGGGCAACGCGGACCCCATCGGCACTATGGAGGAATTGGTCGCCAAGGCGCAGCGCATGTACCGCGAAATGAGCCCGGAGACCGGCGAATTCTTCGATTTCATGGTGAAATACCGGCTGTTTGACCTGGAGACCCGGCCCGGCAAGCGCATGGGCGGCTACATGACCCGCTTCCCCGCGTATCAGGCGCCGTTCATCTTCAGCAACTTCAACGGGACCAGCGCCGACGTGGACGTTCTGACCCACGAGGCCGGCCACGCCTTCCAGGGTTATCTGGCCATGCGGTCCATCCCGGTGAGCATGCTCTCCGGCTCCACCTCGGAGATCAACGAGATCCACTCCATGAGCATGGAGCACTTCGCGTATCCCTGGATGGAGAGCTTCTTCGGGGAAAACACGGAGAAATACATCACCGCGCATCTGATCGGCGCACTGGCCGTGCTGCCGTACATGGCCTGCGTGGACGAATATCAGCACCGAGTCTATGAAAAACCGGACATGACCGCGAAGGAACGCCGCGCCGTGTGGCGGGAGATCGAAAAGGCCTATATGCCCTGGCGCGATTACGACGGCAACGCATTCCTGGAGGAGGGCGGTTTCTGGATGCAGAAGCAGCACATCTTCCTGTACCCGTTCTATTATATCGATTACGCGCTGGCGCAGATGGGCGCGTTCCACTATTACGGCCTCATGAAGACCGACCGGCCGAAGGCCTGGGCGGATTATCTGCGGCTCTGCCGCGCCGGCGGGACGAAGGGCTATTTCGACCTGCTGAAGGAAGGCGGGCTGCCCAACCCGTTCGAGCCGGGCACAGTGGAGTCCTGCGTAGGCCACGTGATCGATGAGATCCTGCAGCGCTATTGATCCGCCGTAGCAGCTTAGAAAGGAAGGATCGCATGCCTGACCGTACCTGGATCGAAATCGCGGGCTATATCGGCTCCGCTCTCGTTTTGCTCTCTTTTCTGATGACCTCGGTGGTGAAGCTCCGCCTGGTCAATATGATGGGCGGCATTATCTCCTGTGCCTACACCCTGATCATTGGCGCTTATCCGATGGCAATCATGAATTTTGCCCTGGTCCTGATCAACCTGTATTTTCTGTGGAAGATCCATCATACCAAAAAAGACTACCGGATGTTGGAACTTCCGGCGGAAAGCCCTGTGCTCTCCCACTTCCTGACGGAATACGCGGCGGACATCGAGACCTTCTTTCCGGGCGCCGCCGAAACATTCCCGCAGGCTGACCGGCGGGTGCTGCTTCTGTGTGAAGACACACCGGCCGGCATCGCCCTGTACAAGGACGAAGGCACGGCCGCCCGCCTGCTGCTGGATTATTCCATGCCCCGCTACCGGGACTTCTCCCTGGGTTCCTTCCTGGCGGAGGAGCTGAAAGCGCGCGGCCTCACCAAGCTGCACTACGACGGACCGGACCAGAATCACCGGAAATACCTGGAAAAAATGCAGTTCGAACCCGATCCCGCCGGCGGGTGGGTCAAAAAACTATAACATGGCCCAAACAGGGCCGCTGGGGGACAGTTCCCGATTGGCAGTGCCATTTGGGAACCATCCCCAAATGGCACTGCGGAGGAAACGGTCATGATGAAAATCAGACATTTTCTGATATTGATGTTCTTGATGATCGCAATGCTCTGTCCCGGCTTTGCGTCCCGCGCCGCGGCGCAGGAGCAGGGCGCCGCATGCCCGGATTTTCTGGAACTGGACGTGCAGGCGGATGAAGCTTCCGGGCAGGTGGACTGTGTCTGGATGCTGGAGAATCCGTCGGATACGCCCTGGGCGGGCGAACTCGCGCTGCCGGTCCTGTCCACCGGATACCGGGAGGAGAGCCTGGAGGTCTCTGCTTCTGCTGCCTGCTTTTACACCGGCGGCGGGCGGCTGCGCTGCCGGATCGAGGCGGGGGAGGTCCTTACGGTCCGCTATCGGTATCAGAGCACGGCCTCTCTCGTCCATGCGCGCATCATTGCCCTGGATCTGACGGCGGAACCGTTTTCCCGCTTTCCGCAGATCGGACATCTGCGCTTTGCTTTCACGCTGCGCGAGGAAGAAATGCCGCTGGTGCGGGAGATCTCGCCCATCAACTGGACTTTCGAAGACAACGTCATTTCCGTCGAACTGTTCCGCTTCACGCCAAGCCGGCTGCTGCCCCGTATCTACGTGGAAAAAGAGACTTTCCGCGACTTAAAGAGCGAGCGGGCGGCGACGCCCAACGAAGTGCAGCGGATCGTCCTGTCCCGTTACCCGGAATGGTTCGAGGACGGACTGCCTCCCTGGGGGCGGGACGAAAACATCTACGACCTGTTCGCCCGGATGCTGGAAGATGACCTCGGCCGCCGGTCCTTGCATTACGAGCCGTGGGAACTGTACGAAAAGCTCCTGGAAAACGATCTCATTTATAACCACATGTTCTGCTATCTGCTCCTGAGGGAGGTCGAGAGCGGCCGCTTTACGAAGGAGCAGGAGGAGCGGGCCGGATGGACGATCCGTGGCGGACTGAGTCTCCTCGGAGTCGAGCTCATGCGGCAGCGCCTTTACGGGGACGAAATGTACCGCCTCGTCGTCGATTTCGTGCAGGAAGAGGCCCTCCGGAACGTCCCTCTGTATTACTGGTTCTCCGAAGAATTGTTCGGGCCGCCCAGCCTCAAGGCCTCGGACCAGGATCGGCTGCTGGCCGTAAAGCCCCGGGGCGGGGGCGGCGGAGCGGCTTACGAACTTTTCCGGATCATGGTCCTGCCGGCGTCCTCCTCTTTTTCTGCGGAAGAACTGGCGGATCTTCTGACGGCAGTCGGAGCGGATCTGTACCTGCAGCAGCGGATCCTGGACGCACGGGAAGAGCCGTACCCGAAGCACCAGACCGGCGACGAGAACTATCCGGAATATGAATACGTCTCCTACTTTGCCGTGACGCCGGATGCGATCCTGACCGAGGAAGTCTTCCGGAACACCATCGGCCGGATGATGAACGACGAATGGCTGCAGGATTACTATATGCCCTGCCTCCTCACCCGGCCGGATCCGCTGCTCTCCTCCCTGCCCGTGCCCTGCGCGGTCCAGTACACCGGCGCCGTGACGATGCAGTATACCGATGAAGCCCCGGACGGTCCCGGCCGCTATCCGTTCTTCCACAATTTCGATGAGTTCAGTTACCAGTCGCCCAGACTGGGAAAAGCGCTGCTGAAAGAACTCGTGAAAGAACCGTCCGTCGCGGCCCGGAAAAAAGCGCGACAGGAGGAAGAACGGCAGCAGCTGGCGCCGTTGCTGGATAGGATCCGCGCACAGAGCACGACCGTTGACCGTTTTTACCCGGCACTGAGTTTCACGCCGTCCGCCGGTCCGCCGGCCCGTCTACGGATACGCTGGCAGCGATGGGCGGCGCAGGAAGCTGCCGTCTCTGAACGGGATCCTGCCGCGGCGCCCTGCGCGGCTTATAATAAGTTGGGGATCTATGAAGAGATCACAGGAGGAAAATGACATGAACAAACGAACCTTGTTAAGTCTGCTCCTTACGGCGGCCCTGCTCCTGACGGCCTGCGGCGGGCAGAAACCGGAGGCCACGACCCCGATCCCGGAAACGACGGTTCCGGCCGTGACGACGGAATCCCCTGCCGTCCCGGGAACGACGGCGGCGCCGGAGACGACAGGGGTACCGGGCACGACCGCGGCGCCTGAAACCACCGCGGCACCCGAGACCACCGCAGCGCCTGAAACCACTGCTGTGCCCGAAACCACCACTGCGCCCGAAACCGCACCCCCTCCCGAGACCACCTCATTTCCCGTCATCACCCGCTGGACCAGAGACAACTACCCCCGTGTCGACGGCGCCACCGCTATGTATCCCATGTCCCTGGAGATCGCCAAAGCCCTGCTGGGCCTGAACGACGAAGAGGCGGAAGCCTTCATCGTGCATCACACCACCGCCAACGCCTACTACAACCTGATCGACCGGACCGTGGACATCATCTTCGTCTCCGAGCCTTCGAACGACATCCTGCGCCGCGCGGAAAACGCCGGCGTCACGTTCGAGATGGCGGGCATCGGCCGGGACGGCTTCGTATTCGTCATCAATCAGGAGAACCCCGTGGACAGCCTGACCATCGAAGAGATCCAGAATATCTACACCGGGGAGATCACGAACTGGAGCGAAGTAGGCGGGGAAAACATCCCCATCCTGGCATATCAGCGGGAGCCGAACTCCGGGTCCCAGAACCTGATGGAAAAGATGGTCATGAAAGACCTGCAGATGGCCGAAGCGCCGGAGGATCTGATCCTGGACACGATGAGCGGCCTCATCGACCAGGTGGCCTCCTATGAGAACAGCCGCTCCGCCCTGGGCTATTCCATCTACCTGTACGCCAAGGATCAGTACGTAAAAGACAGCATCAAGTTCCTGTCCATCAACGGCGTGTATCCGACGGACGAGAGCATCGCGAACGGCAGTTATCCGCTGTCCAAGATCGTGTATGCAGTGTTCCGGGAGGACGAGCCGGAGGGCAGCCCCGTGCGGCAGCTGGTCGAATGGCTGCGGACGGAGGAAGGCCAGAAAGCGGTAGAAGCCGGCGGTTACGTCGGATATCAGGAGTAATATTATGATCCACCCTACTTATGAACAGAATTCCGTCCCCCTGAACGATCCGGAAGCCGTCCGGAGAGTATTCCGGGAGGGGTATGAAAACGGAAAGGCGGCCTGCGAATACGGGGCCGCCGCGTCCTACATTCCGGAGCTGGCCAAGGCGGACGCCGCCGCATTCGGGCTGTATGCGTGGAAAAAGGACGGCGAGGTCATCGATCTGGGCGATACGACGACGCGATTCTCCATCCAGAGCATCAGCAAGGTCATCAATCTGGCCGTGGCGCTGAAGTATCTGGGGTTCCGGGCAGTTTTCTCGCACGTGCTGATGGAACCGACCGGGGACGCGTTCAATTCCATCCTGAAGCTGGACCTGGTGGAGAACCGACCGTTCAATCCTATGATCAACGCCGGCGCCATCGAAGTGATGTCCCTGCTGGAACCGGAGTTCACGTTCGAGGAACTGCTGGAGTTCGCGCGGGCGATCTGCCTGGACGACGGGATCGTGCTGAACGAAAGCGTCTACCGTTCCGAAGCCGAGACCGGCGACCGGAACCGCGCCATCGCCTGGCTGCTGAAGAGCAAAGGCGTGCTGAAGGGCGACCCGGACCGGATCACGGACCTGTATTTTAAGATGTGCTCGCTGAACGTCTCGGCGAAGTCGCTGGCAGGTCTGGGCCTGGTGCTGGCGTGCGAGGGAGCCAATCCGTTCACGGGCCGGCACCTGATCGCCCCGGGCTACGTGCGCACCATCAAAAGCGTCATGTTCACCTGCGGCCTGTACGACGAGTCCGGCGAATTCGGCGTGAAGGTCGGCCTCCCCGCCAAGAGCGGCGTGGGCGGCGGGATCGTATGCGCGGTGAAGGGCCCCATGGGGATCGGAACTTACGGACCGGCACTGGATCCCAAGGGGAACTCGCTGGGCGGGATCACGGCGCTGGAGCATATCGCGCACCGGCTGCGGCTGCACGTGTTCGATTATACTTGAGGACAGTCATACAAAAAACCGCATAAACTGCGGAAATGCAAAAACGGGGAAGGCAGGATTCTTTACTGTCTCCCCCGTTTTTTTCAGGAACCCGTTCCGGGCGGCTCATCCGACGGCCGGAAGATATTTTTCCCGGATGTTCTCCCGCCAGCGGTCTATTTCTTCATGCGTATCACCGCCGTAGCTTTTCATCTTATAGTCGCGGCCCAGACTGCAAACGCCGAAATTCACACCCAAGATGGTGCAGGCTTTCGGATATCCGCTCTCATTATACTGCAGGAACAGGATATATTCATCCTGCCGATTCATGGCGGTGTAGTCATCCACATGATAGCGCACGCCCTCTTCTTCGTCCGGAATATCCGGTTCCATGACCAGGATCTCATCGCCCTCCTTAAAGTTTTCCGTCGCGTCCTTCAGCAGAGATTTGATCTGAAAGCGGGAATACGCCGCATGCGGCTGCCCGGATGCGGATTTATGCACATACAGGTCTCCCTCGATCTTTTTTCCGGTCACGATCAGGTCCGCCTTCTGTTCCATTTCTTCCAGGCTCTCATACGTAACCACTTTAGCTCCCGCCGTCACATCTTTCCATTTTTTTGAGCAGGCAGTGCTTCCCAGCACCAGACATGCAGTCAAAAGCAGTATAACAGTTTTTTTCATAATGCACTTCCCTCCTTATTATGTATTAAATCAGTACAGCGCATTGATTCCGGCCCAGTCGTCTGACAAGGGCGTTTCAACATGATTAAAGCCATATTGTCTCATGACAGAAATTGAATTCTTACTTGGTTGACAATGTGCTAATCCTAAGACATGCCCCACCTCATGAATTATTGTCTCATGTTTTTCCACAGTGGTAAGACCGGTAAAATTGTGGTAAAAGATTATGGTGCCAGTCCCATTTGTATGATGGTATGTTACACCATACGCATCAATGTTCGAACTCATCAAGTCGCCTTCGACGCTAATTGTCGCATTCACCCCGGAACTTGGAAGTATTGTAATCTTGGGAGAGGTGTTCCACTTTACACTGTATGTGTTAAAGTCATACACATACGGGCTAAAAGAAGAATAAACATAATACGTGACATAGTTGTGATTCGGCACAGTATATCCGTTAAATACATATGCTTTTGCAGAAAGCATTGAAGAGACTCCGATCAGGATCGTCAATATAAGAATCTTAATTCTCTTAGTCATTTCGCACTCCGTAATTTTCTTTTCTGTTATTGATTTTATCCGACTGTTTTCTTTATGTCAACAGTTTTCTCGATTTTTGCACTTTTACCGTGTTCTTTTATGCAAGCGTCTCATGATGCAGCTCTCACACTTGTTCTGTAATATCTAAAATGGGACTGAATATCTTCCTACGACAAATTCCGCATTATCCGGACTTTCGCAGGAAAACAAGCCGGATTTCCGTATGAAATGAACCGGCCCCCAAGAGTCAGATTCTTCGTCTAACTCTTGAGGGCCGATTCAATCCGGCTTCCGGCTGTTTTCCTGTCTTTTACTCTTCTTTCCAGGAATGGTCTTTATACTCCCTGGCCAGGCGTGTATTGCGGATCGCGTAAAGCACCAGGGACAGGACCTGGAAGAACAAGGTGATGCTCATGGTGATCCAGGAGTAGACGGCGGGCACGCGGCCCGGCCAGATCAGATGAAATCCCATGGTAAAGTAAAGGCAGAAGGTGGTGACTTTGCCGTACCATTCCGCCTGGAAAACGTGGTGGCTGCGCTTGATCACGAGCAGCATCAGGATGCCCAGGTAGATCTCCTTGACCACCATGATCCCCAGCGGGATCAGGAAGAACCAGTATTTGTAGCACAGGGCGAACAGGATCGCCGCCTGGTTCAGTTTGTCCGCCACCGGGTCCATCGCCTTGCCGAAGTCGCTGACCATGTTGTATTTCCGGGCGATGAAGCCGTCCAGGAAATCCGTGAAGAACGACACGGCCAGGATCACCGCGGAAAGCGGCGGGTTCTCCAGGCCCAGATTGATCCATAAAAACACCGGGATCAGCAGGATCCGGAAAATGGTCAGGATATTCGGAATGGTCAGTATCTTTTTGGAATAGTCCTTCTGCCCGTCCATGGTTCCGACGGTCCTCCTTTACAGCGCGATGGCAGTCTCCAGCGCCAGTTTCATCATTTCCGCGAAGGCGTTCTGGCGGTCTTCCGCGGACAGTTCCTGCTTCGTCACGAACGAATCCGAGATCGTCAGGAAGCACGCCGCATCCTTGCCCAGATAGTTGGCGTTGTGGAACAGGGCGAAGCTTTCCATCTCCACGCAGTCGGAGCCGGTGCGGTCCCGCAGTTCCTGCCAGGTGCCGCGCTTGGGATCGGTATAGAACACGTCGCTGGAATGCACGCGCGCCAGCTTGCAGGGGATCCCCAGTTCCTTCGCTTTTTCCAGCGCCACTTTATTGATCTTCTCGCTGGGGTACAGGATGTGGTCCTCGCAGCCGTTCTGCACGAAGGCGTAATTGGACTCGCTGTACGCGGAATCCGCCAGGCAGACGTCCAGCACGTTCAGTTCCGCGTTGTAGGAGCCGGCAGAGCCGATGCGGATGATGTTCTCCACGCCGTACTGGGTATAGAGCTCATAGGAATAAATGCCGATGCTGGGCATGCCCATGCCGGACGCCATGACGGAGACCGGGACGCCCTTGTACGTGCCCGTGAAGCCCAGGCAGTTGCGGACGGAAGTCACCAGTCTGGCATTTTCCAGAAAGTTTTCCGCCACGAATTTGGCACGGAGGGGGTCGCCGGGCATTAAGACGGTCTTGGCAAAATCGCCGGGGTTCGCAGCATTATGAGGGGTAGGCATAGCGGTTCTCCTTTCGGGTGTCTTTGCAGATTCCCTGCATACTCATTATATACGGAATTCGTCAAAATGCAAAAAGATTTGTCATTTCTTCCGGCGGTGCCGGCGCCATTCCCAGATGACGAACCACAGGAAAAGGCCCAGCAGGATCACGCCGAAGGCGATCAGAAACAGACCGACCGCATCGCCTTCCCGGCGGATCCGGAACCCGATCCGGATCACCGTTCCCAGCGCATACACGATCAGCCCGAGGATCAGGAGCCCCAGCGGGACGCGGATCCAGGCCGGGATCCTGCGGTCGGAGGCGGCATCGACGGCGCCCCCGGCCAAAAACTCAAAAATCAGGTCAATGATGTCTTCCATGACATAAAGTATAGCACAGAACGGAAAGGATGTACAGGCAAATCCGGAACGGGCGATCGGATCCCGGCGCCGTTTTTGCGGATGCTTTGCCGCATCATTTTCTTGCTATTCCGACCCCGTCAGAGTATAATGAAAATAACGAAGCCAGTGAGGTGGGTCCGTGAAGAAAAAAATCTGTCTGATCTATACCGGCGGGACCATTGGCATGGTCAAAAGCGACAAGGGGTACGTGCCGAGCGGGAGCGCGTTCCTGCAGCTGCTGCAGTCGCTGCCGGAGTTTTCGAATCCGGATTTTCCGGAGTATGAGACGATCGTGTTTTCGCCGCTGCTGGATTCCAGCGACATCGCGGTGGACGAGTGGAACAAGCTGGGGCGGACCATCGCGTCGCGGTACAACGCGTGCGACGGGTTCGTGGTGCTGCACGGGACGGATACGATGGCGTATTCCGCGTCGGCGCTGTCGTTCATGCTGGAAAACCTGGATAAACCGGTGGTGTTCACCGGGTCGCAGATCCCGCTGTACGAATTGCGCAGCGACGGGCGCGACAATCTGATCTCCGCGATCCTGCTGGCGGCCTCCGACCAGATCCACGAGGTGTGCATCTACTTCGGCGGACAGCTGGTGCGGGGAAACCGCGCGACCAAGCTGTCCTCGGACGGGATGCACGCGTTCGATTCGCCGAATTACCCGCCGCTGGTGAAGGCCGGGATCAGTTTCAAATTCCAGCTGATGAACGATCTGCCGGCGCCGACGGGGCCTTTCCGGCTGCAGCCGTTCGAGTTCATGCCGCTGGGGGTCATCAAGGTCTTCCCGGGCATCCAGTTCGAACTGTTCGAGTCCATCATGATCGAACGCCTGCGGGGCGTCGTGCTGGAAAGCTTCGGCGCCGGGAACATCCCGAGCGCGACGACCGCTCTCCTGCCCATCCTCAAGAAAGCGCACGAAAACGGGACCATCGTGGTGGTCCGCTCGCAGTGCCCGGAGGGAAAAGTCAATCTGGGGACGTACGCGGCCAGCAGCGCGCTGAAGGAGATCGGCGCGGTGGACGGCGGGGACATGACGACGGAAGCGGCGCTGGCGAAGCTGTACTATCTCCTGAGCAAGGGATTTGAGCCGGCGAAGATCAAGGAACTGATGGAGCGGAATATCCGGGGCGAAAGAAGCTGAGAGATCATATGAAGGGGCGGCCGGCGGCCGTCCCTTTTATGGTGGTTTATCAGATCCATATTATGTAAAAAACAGGGGTGCCCGCCGGGCGCCCCTGCGTCGTACCTCGGCCGATCCCTGTCAGAACAGGCCGTCCTCCTTGATGGACATGTTCATCAGTTCCATCTCCGCGGAAATGTCCATCATATCGTTTTCGTACACGTTCGCCAGCTGCTTTTCCGTGGCGGTCTTGATGTCCGCCAGATGCGCCATGACTTTTTCCTTCAGTTCGTCGTGGGCGACGCCGCTTTCGGCGATCTGGTGGTATTTGGTCAGGATGTTTTTCTGGGTGGGCAGGTAGTACTGGAGGAACATCTGGGCTTCGCCGATGCGGGACGGCTCTGCCTTGAGGGCCGCCAGAACTTTTTCCATGATGCCGCAGATCTCGTTGCTGGCGTTTCGGATCTCGGGCTCGCGGATGCGGGCGTTGAGAACGCGCAGGCCGGTCAGTTCCTTGCGGGCCTGGGACAGGATGGCGGCGTCCGCCGGATCCATGTTCATGTCGGCGGCTTTCTGTTTGGCCTCCTCGTTGCTGGTCTTCAGGGAAATGAACATGATGGCCGCCACCAGGATCAGCAGCGCGCCCATCACGATCCCGCCGGTCACGGCCAGGCTGGGCAGTTTTCCGAAAATGGCTATTAACGCGATGATCACTCCCACGGGGATCAGCCAGCCGAAGACTGAGCCGTTATTCTTTTTCATAAATTCCTCCCCGACGCCTCGGCGTCTGCTTTCTCATTGTATCAGATTGCTCCGGGTTTGTCACCGCATTTTTTCGGAAAACGCAGTCAAGTTCCGCCTCTGTCAATAGCTCGGCACCGGCAGCGGGCGGCTCTTGTCGAACAGGCTGTCCGTGTCGAAGAAAATGTCCAGTTTTTCTTTCTTGTAGTACATTTCGTACCCGTCCAGGTTCACGCGGCCCTGGCGCAGGTAGCCCTCTTTCGCGCTGAACTGGACCCAGGGAATGTTGAAGGAGTCCACGGGGCAGAAATATTTGAACCCCTGCTCCTTCAGCCATTTGTAGGTCGGGTCAGTGGAGGAGTCGTAAGGCCGCCAGCTGCCGAAGTCCACGCCGAAGGCGAAGATCAGGATGTCCGTGTCGCCGCCCAGCAGCGTGTCCACTTCGTTCTTCCACTTGGTCATGTCGTTCATGAGCCAGCCGATGTCGACCTGGCCCATGTTGATGTGGCCCCAGCTGTGGGAGGCGAATTCCCAGCCCAGCTCCTCCATGCGGGCCGTCACCTTCATGGCCGCGGCACGTTCTTCTTCCACGTTGATGGAGGCGTATTCGGGCTTGTAGTCCTCATGGGACGGGTCCGCGTACATGGGCGCGGTGCGGTAGCCCAGGATGCCTTCATAGCCGGTCAGGGCAATGCAGCCGCGGGCGCCCTTATAAGAGAAATCCGGGTGCTGGCGGATGAAGCGCTCCAGCAGCGGGACGACGTCATAGTCGCCGGTGACGACGGAACCGTCGCGGTTTCGGTATTCGCAGACGGGGTTGCCGCGCTCGTCCAGGACGATCTTCGTGGCGAAGCCGTCGCCCTGCATGTATTCGTAGTAGGACACGTCGTCCACGGACAGGACGAAGGGCTTTTTGCCTTCGGGAAGCATGATGGTGCCCTGGATGAAGTCGCCGTTCGCATCGGTATAAGCCATGTCGTGGAGTTTGACCAGGACGTAGCCGTTGTCGTACATCTGCTGCATCATGGCGTTGAATTCGTCCACGGTGGTCATGACCTGGTTGTAGCCGGCGGTGTCCTCGTCGCCGTCGAACGCCAGTTCCGTGTCCACGATCAGGGAGTGGAAAAAGACGTGGTAGACCTGGGTGATGTCGACTTTGACCAGCGTGGTCTTGAGGCGCAGGTATTCCTGGTAGGTCTCCTGAAGGAGCGCGGAGCGGCCGTAGTCGCCCTGGCTCTGGATGTAGGCCATGGCGCCGTCATAGTCGTAGGAAAGGGCCAGCTGCTCCGCATCGGCGAGGATCCCGGCGTAGCGGGTGCGTTCGTCCTCGGTAGTGGGCGGTTCGGTCGTGGGGACGGTCTCCTGCCCGGCGGACGTGGTGGTCTCCAGCAGCGGGTCGTTCATGACGGAATCCACCCAGCCGCGGATGCCGCGGTAGGCGGCGCGGATGCCGAAAAAGGCGCCGACGGCCAGGCCGGCCACTAAAACGCCGGTCAGGATGCGCAGCGCGATCGCCTTGCGGCGGCGGCGCCTCCGCTCCTGCTGGCGGGTGCTGACGGGTCGTTTATTCGCTGCCATCTTCCTCTCCTTTCCGGAGCTCCGGGGGAAATCCCTCCGGATACAGCTCGATGTTCCTGAGGCACAGACCTTCGGGCGGCGCCGTGGGGCCTGCGAGCCGGCGGTCCTTCGCCGCCAGGATCGCCGGGATCTCTTCGGGATCCAGCTGGCCGAGCCCGGCTTTGATCAGGGTGCCGGCGATGATGCGCACCATGTTGTAGAGAAAGCCGGTGCCCCGCACCTCGATCTTCAGGAAGGGGCCGTCTTCCCGCACCGACAGGGACAGGATGCGGCGCACCGTGGTCTCCGCCTGGGAGCCCGCGGCGCAGAAGCTTTTGAAATCATGCTCGCCCACCAGGTGCGCGCCGGCCCGGCGCATCGCTTCCACGTCCAGAGGGCGGTAGAAAAAGTACGACTGGCGGCGGACCAGGGGATTGGGCAGGGTATCGCGGTAGATCGTGTATTCGTAGGTCTTGACGCTGTCGCAGCGGCGGGGATGGAAATCCGGCGCTACTTCGCGGGACGCGCGCACGACGATGTCGTCCGGCAGGCGGCCCAGGAGCGCGGGGGCGATCTTCTCCGCCGGGATGGGGGACGCCGTGTCGAACACGCACAGATTGCCCAGAGCATGCACGCCGGCGTCCGTGCGGGAGGCGCCGGATACCCGGATCTCCTCGCCCAGCAGGCCGGTGAGCGCGCCGTTCAGCACTTCTTCCACGGTCAGGCCGGTCGGTTCCAGCTGCCATCCGTGGTAGGCGGTGCCGTCATAGGCCACTGTCAGCATGATTCGTTTCACAGGCACTCCTTTTTCCCGGGGGCCGCCCGGTCTGCGTCTTCTGCCCGGACGGCTGTCCGGTGCGTCCGGCCCGTCCGGGACTTGGCCCGGTCCGGGCCTCTCTTTTCCGGGGCTTGGCCCGGTTTATATGAAGAACATCAAAACAAAGTACAGAATTGTTGCAGCCATGAAGAAATAATCCGCGGTCCGGAAACGCAGGGGCTTCATGCGGGTGCGTCCTTCGCCGCCGTGATAACAGCGGGCCTCCATGGCGGTGGCCAGTTCGCCGGCGCGGCGGAAGGCCGAAAACAGAAGGGGGACCAGGACCGGGATCAGGGCTTTGGCGCGGCGGATCAGGTTGCCGCTCTCAAAATCCGCGCCGCGGGCCATCTGGGCGCGTTCGATCTTGTCGACCTCCGCGGTCAGGACCGGCAGGAAACGCAGGGCGATGGACATCATCATCGCGATCTCATGGACCGGGATCCGGATGATCTTCAGAAAAGACAGGCCGCGCTCCAGTCCGTCCGTGATGCCGGTGGGCGTGGTGGTGTAGGTCAGCAGCGAGGAGCTTAAGAGCAGCAGCGCCAGACGCACCGCCATCTTAGCCGCGGAGATCACGCCTTCGCGGGTGATCCGGAAGAACCAGAAGGAAGCGATCAGCTCGCCCGGCGTCAGGAACAGGTTCAGAAGGACGCTGAACAGCATCAAAAACAGAATGCCCTTGAGGCCCCGGAGCATGTATTTCAGCGAGATCCGGGACAGAGCAATCTCTGCCGTGATATAAATGACAGCCGCCAGGAACCCCCACCAGCTCCCCGTGATGAACAGGGAGACCAGGAACAGGAGGGTCGACAGCAGTTTGGCCCGGGGATCCAGCCGGTGGATGAAGGAATCCACCGGATAGTACTGGCCGAGCGTCAGGTCCTTGAACATGGCGATCCTTTCCGGCGCGGGGCCGGGCGTTGTTTATTCAGCGTCCTTCACGATCCTGACGGACTTCATGCGCTGGGGCTTTAACGGCTTGTCGCGGAAATCCGTGCGTGCCGCCGCGATGCGGTCCACGACGTCCAGGCCGCTCACGACCTTACCGAACGCCGCATACTGGCCGTCCAGGTGCGGGGAATCCTGATGCATGATGAAGAACTGCGAGCCGGCCGAATCCGGCACCATGGTGCGGGCCATGGAAATGACGCCGCGCGTGTGCTTCAGGTCGTTTTTCACGCCGTTGGCAGAAAATTCGC
Source organism: Lachnospiraceae bacterium (assembly GCA_017428105.1). Classification (GTDB taxonomy): domain Bacteria; phylum Bacillota; class Clostridia; order Lachnospirales; family Lachnospiraceae; genus UBA6987. The sequence goes on from JAFRRM010000023.1 coordinate 26,460, forward strand.
CCTTGATGGTGTAGCCGGGGCCGCCGGTCCCGGTGCCGTTCGGGCAGCCGCCCTGGATCATGAAGCCGGGAATGACCCGGTGAAAGATCAGTCCGTCGTAAAAGCCTTTTTCGGCCAGTTCCTCAAAGTTTTTCACGGTGATCGGGGCGGTCTCCGGATACAGTTCCAGTTCGATCACGCCGCCGTCTTCCATGGTGATGACTGCTTTGCTCATATCGACCTCCGTCTAGAAGCATTATCTTATAAAGAATAACACGGATCCCGCCGAAAATCAACGAGGCCCGTGTTATTTCCCGGGAAACGCCCCGGATGACCGGTCCGGCGCGTCATGCGCGGCGTCTGCCGATGCGGCCGGCCGCCCAGCACAGCGCCATCGTGAGGAGCATGTCCGGCAGGGAGTTGCCGACGGGGATGTCCAGCGTCATGAGGAAGCGGTAGGCGGCGAAGCCGAGGAGCCAGATGATGAGGTTCTTCCAGTCGAAGGCGCGGCCGCTGCGGTCTTTCTTCAGCAGGAAGAAGTCTGCGATCTGGATGGCGATCATGGGGGCGAAGACAGAACCGATCAGGTACAGGAAGTCCGTGATGTCATCCATCGGGAAGAGGACCGCGCCGGCGGTGCCCAGGACGGCGGCGCCCACGGCGACCCATTTGCCGGGGATCTTTTCGGAGATGGATTCGCTGGAAACGCCGGCCGAATAGGCGTCCATGAAGGTGGTGGTCACCGTGGAGAGCACGATGATCAGCAGGCCGCCCGCGCCGAGCCCGGCTTTGAGAATGATCTGCGCAATGTCCGATTCGCCCGCGAAGATGGCCGCGCCCATGCCGATGACGTACATCCAGCAGCTGACCAGCCCGTAGACGGCGGCGCTGGCGGCGGTGGCTTTGACGGGCTTCGCGGCGGTGCGCGTGTAGTCGCTGATGAGCGGCAGCCAGGACAGGGGCATAGCCACGGACAGTTCCACGGCCGCGCCGAAGCTCATGGCTTCCTCCGCCGCCCCGCCGGATGCCGCGCCGCCCCGGAAGATCACCACGCTGAGGATGATGGTCAGGATGAACAGGGCCGACATGGCGGCGATGTTGAGTTTCTCCAGGTTTTTGATCCCGATCAGGATCCAGAGCACGATCAGCCCGCCGATCACCAGGCACCAGACCCAGCGCCCGGCCGCCAGCACGCCTTCCGCGGCCAGCGAGCCGTCATAGATCATGATGGCGGTCCAGCCCAGCAGCTGCAGCACGTTCAGGGCCGCGAAGAGCAGCGCGCCTTTCCCGCCGAAGCTCATTTTGACCGTTTCCATGGCGCTCTTTTCGCTGCGGGCACCGATGAGGCCGGCCAGGAAAAGCAGCACGCAGCCGATGACGTGGCCCAGCAGGATGGCTAAAAGGCCCTTGCCGAAGCCCAGCGGTGCGAAATACGTCCCCGTCAGGATCTCCGCCAGCGAGACGCCGGCGCCGAACCAGATGAGGCTGTTTTCGAATACGGACGTCTTCTTCTCTCCCGCGCTCATTCTCCTGCCTCCTCCGCGAACGGACCGGTCAGTGCGAAATTATGCGCCATGGGGCCGCTGCCCGCCCCCAGGTCCAGCATGGCCGCCAGGGCGCCGGAGATGTATTCCTTCGCGCGCCGCACGGACTCCTCCAGGGAGAAGCCCTTGGCCAGGTTGGAGGCGATGGCGCTGGACAGCGTGCAGCCCGTGCCGTGGGTGTTGGGGTTGGGGATGCGCCGGCCGTTGAACCAGGTCAGGCGGCCATCCGCGTAGAGGAGATCGTTGGCGTCATTGACGGTGTGACCGCCCTTCAGCAGGACGGCACAGGAAAATTTTCCTCCAATTGATGCAGCCGCGCGTTCCATGTCGGCGGCATCAGTGATTTTTTCTCCGAAAAGCACTTCTGCTTCCGGTACGTTCGGCGTCAGCAGGTCCGCCAGCGGGAACAGTTCCCGGCAGAGGCATTCCACCGCCTCCTCGCGGATCAGGCGGGCGCCGCTGGTGGCCACCATGACCGGATCCACCACGGTCCACCGGGGCCGGTAGCGCCGCAGGCGTTCCGCGATCACTTCGATGAGCCCCTCCGAGGCCACCATCCCGATCTTGACCGCCTCCGGCTTAAGATCCGTGAAAACGCTGTCGATCTGCAGGCCCAGGAATTCCGGGCTCACTTCATGGATCCCCTGTACGCCGGTCGTATTCTGGGCGGTCAGGGCCGTGATCGCACTGGCGGCAAATACGCCGTTCATGGTCATGGTCTTGATATCCGCCTGGATGCCGGCGCCTCCGCCGGAATCGCTCCCGGCGATCGTCAATACTACTTTCATCTTCTCTCCTTTTCGTGTGAGTGCTTCAGTATGTATAACGTTTTCTATAGCGGCGGAGAGTGGTGCCCCCGGTCCGCCGCTGTCAGATGTTCCTCCCGCTTATTATTTGCGGCGGAACCAGCCTTTCTTCTCTTTCTGCTCTTTCGGTTCCTCGCCGCCGCCCATCTTCTTCCACAGCGGATCCAGGTCCGTGAAGTTCTCCAGGTACACGTCCGCCGTCCGCTTCATTTCTTCCTGCTTGGCCTCGCTGACCCAGTCGTACACGCCCACGGTCACGAACCCGGCTTTTTTTGCCGTTTTCACCGCATGCAGCGCGTCCTCGAAGACCAGCGTCTGTTCCGGTTTCGCGTGCAGCCGCTTTGCCGCTTCCAGGAAGATGGCCGGGCCGTTCTTGCCCTCGCCGATCTCCGCCGCGGTGACGATCCCCTCGAAATAGTCGAGCAGGCCCCAGCGGTTCAGAGCCACTTCCACCAGCGGGCGGTCCGTCACGGTGGCGACGATCAGCGGGATCCCGCGCATCTGCAGCTCGTCGATCAGCTCGCGCACGCCTTCTTTGAGCGGCGTCTCCCCGCGGTAGAAGGCTTCCATCGCCTTATTGACGCCCGCCAGGATCTCCTCCGGGGTCTGCTCGATCCCGTACTCGCGGATCAGGTAGTCCGCGGCCTCGGGCAGGGTCATGTCGAAGATCACCTGCGCCAGCCCTGGCCGGGCCTGCTTTCCCAGCCCCGCCAGATACACGTCAGGAGCCTTTTCCCAGTGTCCGTTGGAATCCAGCAGGGTGCCGTCCATGTCAAAGATCGCCGCTCTGATCATACGTTCAGTTCCTTTCTCACCAGGTCCCTAAGATCCGCCGCGGCCGCCCGGATGTCCGGCGCCGCGAAGATCGCGCTGACCACCGCCACGCCGTCGATCCCGCTGCCTGCCAGCTTCGGCAGCGTCTCCTTCGAGATCCCGCCGATGGCCACCACGGGGATGTCCACCGCTTCGCAGATCGCCTGCAGCGTCTCATAGCTCACCCAGTCCGCGTCCGGCTTGGTCCCGGTGTAGAACACCGCGCCCACGCCCAGATAATCCGCGCCGTCCGCCTGCGCCTGCAGCGCCTGCTCCACGGTCTGCGCGGACACGCCCAGCAGCTTGTCCGGGCCGATCAGCTGCCGCACCAGCGAAGCCGGGGCGTCGTGCTGGCCGATATGGATCCCGTCCGCATCGCTTTTGATGGCGATCTCCACGTCGTCGTTGATGATCAGCGGCACGTCATAGCGCTCGCAGAGCTTTTTGAGTTCCCGGGCTTCCTGCAGAAATGCCTCTTCGTCCAGTTCCTTTTCCCTGAGCTGCAGGCAGGTGGCACCGCCCTGAAGGGCTTCCTCCGCCTGCTCATACAGCGTCCGGCCGTTCAGCCAGGCGCGGTCCGTCACCGCGTACAGCGGCATCCATTCCTTACAGGCATTCATATTTTGCTCCTTCTTCCAGCTGCGCGCCGGTCAGGTTGTAAACGGCGTCGATGATGTAATTGCGGTAGCTGGAGTTGCCATCCGCCGCGGAAAGCCGCGCATGGGCGATCTCGCCGCACAGCCCCATGGCGCAGACCGCCGCGCACACCGCTTCGAACGGACGCTCCGGGTTCGCCACCACGTACGCCGTCGTCATGGCGGACAGCATGCAGCCTGTGCCCGTGATGCGGCTCATCATCGGATGGCCGTTGCGGATCAGGCAGACCCGTTCTCCGTCCGTGATCACGTCCGTGGCGCCGGTGATCGCGATCACAGCCCCGGTCTTTTCCGCCAGTCCTTTGGCAAACGCGATCACGCTGTCCTGATTGGCTGCATTCAGCTGGTCCGCCTCATCCGCGTCCACGCCCTTCGTGGTGGCGCTGCCCTGGGCGAGGGCCTTGATCTCCGAGATATTGCCGCGGATCACGGAGAGCTTCAGCGCGTCCAGCAGCCCCGCCGCCGTCTCCGTCCGCAGTCTGGACGCGCCGGCGCCCACGGGATCCAGCAGCACCGGATGCTCCAGTTCGTTGGCCCGCTTCCCCGCAAGGTACATGGCCGGGATCGTGCGCGCGTTCAGCGTCCCGATGTTGATGTTCAGGCCGCCGCAGATGGAAGTGATGTCCTCCACGTCGCCCGCGTCGTCCGACATGATGGGCGAGCCGCCGCAGGCCAGCAGGATGTTGGCGCAGTCGTTCACCGTCACATAGTTGGTGATGTTGTGCACCAGAGGGGTCCTGGCGCGGACATTGTCCAGCATTTCCGCCAGATTCAAGTTTTTCATATATGTTCACCTTCTTTCAGTTGAGACTGCATGATCAGTAAAATACCGCCGCGGAAAGAGATCTCCGCCGCGGGGGCGGTCCAGTGGTTGCTCACGCCCAGTGGGAAGCGGCTCTCCAGGAAGAGGCCTTCGCCGTCGTATTTCGTGCCTTTCAGGGTCAGGCCTTCCACCCGGTCCGACAGCGCGAACAGGGACAGGGACAGGTCCTCCCGCCGGGGCAGGATCAGCGGGCACGCCTCGGGACCGGCAACCAGCGCCTCCGTATCCGCGCCGATCAGCCTCACCCACGCCGCGCCGCGGCTCACCGCATACGCGCCGCCCTGCAGATTGGCCAGCGTATGATCCAGCCGCCCGCCGAACGCGCACAGGATCACGATCTCCCGGAATCCCGCCGCCAGCGCTTCCTTCACCGCCAGCATCGTATCCGTATCGTCCTTCCGGCTGGGCACGCGCTTCACCGGCACCGCCTCCGGCGCCGGCGCGGAATCGAAATCCCCCACGGCCAGATCCGGCTTCAGCCCCAGCCGCTCCGCATACCGCCAGCCGATATCGCAGGCGATGACGTACGCCGGCCGTTCCTCTTTCAACTCCTCCGGCATCCCGCAGAACTCCCCGCCGGTCACGATAAGACAGCACCTGTCCATATTTTCTCCTCATCTGACAGGGGGACGGTTCCTTTGTCAGCTTTTCTGACAGGGGGACGGTTCCTTTGTCAGCTTTTCTGACAGGGGAACGGTTCTTTTGTCAGCTTTTTCTCTGCCACACAAAAACCGCCCGGCAGGGGCGGTCCTTGTTTCGCTCAAATAATCCTCTCCCTCCGCCGGCATTACCCGGATCAGGTAAAGGGTCGAAGCTTCCCGCTTCCTCTCAGCCTGTCACACAAGCTCCCCTGCTGCCCGTATCATACCACGGGGAGCCGGGCGGTGCAATCCCTCTCGCGCATTTTTTCCGCTTTGGCGAAAAACCTGACGAAAGAACCGTCCCTTTCTCATCTTCTGCTTGCATTTTCCGCAATTTATGCGAAAATAGAAAGGTAGTACACTTATCCAACGCGGAAGGAATGAAGCGCTTATGATCACAGTCAGCAATGTAACGGTCCGATTCGGAAAGTCCGCCCTCTTTGAGGACGTCAATGTTAAATTCGTGCCCGGCGAATGCTACGGCCTGATCGGGGCCAACGGCGCCGGAAAGTCCACGTTCCTGCGCGTTCTGACCGGAGAACTGGAACCGAACCGCGGCGAGGTGCACATCACGCCGGGCGAGCGGCTCTCCTTCCTGAAGCAGGACCATTTCGCATACGATGAATTCCCGGTGCTGGAGACGGTCATGCTGGGCAATCCCCGCCTGGTGGAGATCATGAAGGAGAAGGATGCGCTCTACGCGAAGGAGGACTTCACGGACGCGGACGGCATCCGCGCCAGCGAGCTCGAAGGCGAATTCGCCGCCATGGACGGCTGGGAAGCGGAGTCCGACGCCGCCGCGCTCTTAAACGGCCTGGGCGTGGAGCCGGAATACCATTATCTGCTCATGAAGGAGCTGGACGGCGCGCTCAAAGTCAAAGTCCTGCTGGCGCAGGCCCTGTTCGGCAACCCGGACATCCTGCTGCTGGACGAGCCGACCAACCACCTGGACCTGGCTGCCATCGCCTGGCTGGAGGAGTTCCTGATCAACTTCGAAAACACCGTGATCGTGGTCTCCCACGACCGCTATTTCCTGAATAAAGTCTGCACCATGATCGCGGACATCGACTACGGCAAGATCCAGCTCTACGCCGGCAACTATGACTTCTGGTACGAATCCAGCCAGCTGCGCATCCGCCAGATGAAGGAAGCCAACAAGAAGAAGGAGGAGCAGATCAAGGAGCTGCAGGAATTCATCCAGCGCTTCTCCGCGAACGCTTCCAAATCCAAGCAGGCCACGTCCCGCAAACGGGCGCTGGAGAAGATCCAACTGGAGGACATCCGCCCGTCCAGCCGCAAATATCCGTACATCGACTTCCGCCCGGACCGCAGCATCGGCAACGAAGTGCTGGAAGTCCATAACCTCACCAAGACCGTGAACGGCGTGAAAGTCCTGGACGACGTTTCCTTCGTCCTGCGCCGCGAAGACAAAGTGGCGCTCGTCGGCTCGGACGAGCTGGCCAAGACCACGCTCTTCCAGATCCTGATGGGCGAGCTGGAGCCGGACAGCGGTTCCTACAAATGGGGCGTCACCACCAGCCGGGCCTACTTCCCGAAGGACAGCTCGGATGAATTCAAGAGCGACCTCAACATCACCGAATGGCTCACCGGCTATTCGCAGATCAAGGACATGACCTATGTGCGCGGCTTCCTGGGCCGCATGCTCTTCGCCGGCGACGACGGCGTGAAGAAGCTCTCCGTGCTGTCCGGCGGCGAGCGCGTGCGCTGCATGTTCTCCAAGATGATGATCTCCGGCGCCAACGTGCTGCTCTTCGACGAGCCCACGAACCATCTGGACATGGAATCCATCACCGCCCTGAACAACGGCATGATGAAGTTCCCGGGCGTGATCATCTTCTCCTCCCGGGACCATCAGATCGTCCAGACCACGGCGAACCGGATCATGGAACTGGTGAACGGAAAACTGATCGACAAGATCACGACTTACGACGAATACCTGGCGGACGACGTCATGGCCATGAAGCGCCAGGTCTACCATGTGGATGCGAAGGATCTGGAGTGATCCGGATCGCACGGCCGCCCCTGAAGTGAAAGGAAGGAACATCATGGAAAGAATTTGCACTCATTGCGGAACCCCTCTGGAAGACAACGCCCTGTTCTGCCCGGAATGCGGCGAACGGGTGACCGCCCTCCCGGCGGCGGACGACTGGCTGGAGGAGGCCCCGGCTGCCGGGGCTCCCGAAGCGGAAGCCCCCGCGCCTGCGTTTACGGCGCCTGCTCCCCCGCAGACCGCGCCCATGCCCGTTGTCCCGCCCGTGAAGCCGGCAAGCGCCCCCGCGGCCCCGAAGACGAACGAGCCCGAGACCGTCACGGTCTACAATAAACCGCTCAGCACCGCCGTTTATTTCTGGACCCTGTTCCTGTTCCTGCTTCCCGGCATCGGCCTGATCGTCATGCTGATCATGGCCTTCACCGCCAAGAACCAGAACCGCCGGAACTTCGCCCAGGCCTGCCTGATCTACGTGCTGATCGCCCTGATCCTGCTCGGCCTGTTCATGCTGGTCCTGGTCGTGAGCGGCAAGAGCTTCGGCATCGACATCAGCAAGTTCAGTTTCAAGGTCATCTGGGAAGGGATCCTGGAAGGGATCGGATTTGTGAAATAAAAAACAGAGTCAGATACCCTGTCCCGGAAATAGGGGCGGCCGTCCTGGCCGCCCCCCTTTTGTCTTTGTACCGGTTCTCATTCGATCACTCTCTTTACCGGATCCGCATACCGCATCATTTCCTCAAATGAGCCCACACCGGGCAGATGCATGAAAATCAGTCTGCCCTCCGCCGGAAAGACGATCTCATATCCGATCACGGGCCGGCCGGGACTGTTTTCCGCATGTTCGTCCCAGCGGTAATATGTGCGGCCGTTGACCTCCGTTTCTTTATATCCGTTATTCAGAAACCCCTGCAGCGTGACGGTTCCGTCCTCAAACAGATACGTCTGACAGATGAGCGACTGGCAGCGTTCCCGGTCATAGTCCGTCCGAAGCTGTCCGGCCAGGTCCTCCGGCAGATCGACATGATAGGCCACGGAAACGTAAACGTTTTCCCGCTTCGTGACGGAGGTCAGCGTATACTGATCTTCGGGCAGGACAGGCACATAATACGTTTCGGCTTTTCGTGAGGTTTTTTTTCTTTCAGCATTTTCAAACTCCTCGATCGATTTAAAGGATTCGATCTCAGGGATCTGCCCGACAGGTTCTAAACGTTTATTATCATACCGGGTGCAAGCCGTAAGACATACAGTGAAAAGTATCAAACAAAGAATGGGTGTTTTCTTTCTCATCTCGTCAACCTCCTCTCAACCAAATCAGTGTGCATTGGGGTTAAAATGTGTTTTGCAGGCCGGACACCAAATGTCTGTAGTATATAGGCTGGTGGAATCGTACCCGCCATTCATTATACAAGCATATCCTGACGAACACAATCCATCATAACAACCAAACATATGACTTATCTCATGCTGCATAATCCGCACCCTGTGGATGTTCGGGTCAGAAGTATACGGCATTTGATCTACCACAGCAAACTTGCCCCCAATATAATTAGTCACACCATATGCGACAGGGACATGTGTGCTCCAATTACCACAGAAAGGGCCGCATAGCAACGTAATAAACAAATCATATCCAGAAGAAGAGATACTGTTTCCTGTTGTTTCTCAAAACTTATTCTCCTTTCCTGTGTTCTTACCTATATAACAATCAGAAAGACCAAAAACGGACATCATAATTATATTTTTTTCAAAATTTAAAAAAGATGGGAAATTATTCTATTTCCTTTCTTCCTGACAAGATCACAACTGATGACGAATGCTTGGCTGACATCATCAGCGGCAAAAACTTCGGCATCGATATCAGTAAGTTCAAGTAAGTTCAGTTTCAAGGTCATCCGGGAAGGGATTCTGGAAGGGATCGGATTCGTCAAATAAACATCCGGCCGATGTCCACGGCCGGATGTTTTCAGGGCGGACCAGGGGGGCCGCCCCTCGTTTTCGGGGGGATGTTATGAAAATCGTAGGGGCGGACGCCTACGTCCGCCCCTATGTTCTCCGGGTGATCCGGATGATCGATCATATCGGTATTTCCTGTCCGTTCAGGACGGCTCTCACCAGGTCGTCGCCGCGGTAACAGAGTTTGAGGGAGAAGAAGGGGACGTTTTCCCGGATGAGTCTGAAAAAGATGCGGTCGCCTTCCCACTGGGGCAGGGCGTCGATCTCCTCTTCCGGGATCCAGCGGAGAACGCCTTCCCGGGTGTCCGTGAGGGTGCCGGTAAATTCGTCGGCGGTGAAAAGGTGCATATATTCGGTGCCCCATTCGTCGCTGACAAAGGTGACGATGCCGCGGAAGCGGTACTGCGTGAGGGTCAGGCCGGTCTCTTCGCGGACTTCCCGGAGGAGGCAGTCCTCCGGACTTTCGCCCTCTTCGAATTTGCCGCCCACGCCGACCCATTTGCCGTGGTTGAGGTCATGGTCTTTTTTGATGCGGTGGAGCATCAGATAAGCACCGCCGCGGCGGATGTAGCAAAGGGTCGTGTTGTGCATTTTATTCCCCGTCGAAGCCGTTCCAGCGGTAGTGGCCCACGATGGTCTTGTTCGTGGAGGTCAGGTAGTCCTCTTCGTAGAGGGTCTGGCCTTCGTTGGCGTGATGGAGCACATAGGGGACGCCGTCGTCCGCGCGCCGGTCGGAGATCACGGCGATGTGGCCGTTCCACAGGCCGCTGCTGCCGAAGAAGATCACGATGTCGCCGGGCTGCCAGGCGGCCAGGTCCGTGAGGTCCGTGGTCAGTTTCTCCGCGCGGTGTTCAAAGAAGGGATAGAGCACGCGCACGCGGCGGAAATCGATCTTGTCCTCGCCGATCTCGAAAGCGCCCTCGCGGCCCAGTCCCTGCTCCGCCAGTTCGGTGGTGAACCACTGGGGGTGGTTTCGGATATCCGCATCCACGAGGCTCTTGAAATCATAGCCCGCGGCTACCAGGCCGGCCGCCACCACGTCCGTGCAGACGCCTTCCCAGATGCCCTGTTCGTTGATCTCTGGGTAGCCGCCCGCAAAATAGCTGGAGGCGTTGTACTGGGGCTTGCGGGACAGGTATTGCTTGGCGCCGCGCAGGATGTCCGTCTGGTCGTCCACGCCGTTGGCGTTCTTGTCCAGCGGGCTGTGATAGGTCGCGATGCCGAAGTCCTCGCCGGTCTTGATGTAATGGCCGGGCATGCGGGTATAGTCGAAAGCCGGCCCGACGTATTCGGTGTCGGTCGGATAGGGTTCGGTCACGGTGGTGGGTTCGGGAGTGGTGGTGACGTCTTCGGTCTCCGGGTCCAGGGTGGGGGAGACGACGGGAAGGGTCGGGGCTTCGGTGACCTCGCCGGAGCGGGCGGCGGTGGATTCGTCGCTTTCGCGCACGCTGGCGCCGCAGGCTGCGGTAAAGGCCAGGACGGCGATGATCATCAGGGCCATCCAGCCCAGTTTCCGGGGGGTTTCGGATCTATTCAAATCTCTCATAGAGTATCTCCTGAAAAACATGTGATAACCTCGCTATTATATCACAATATCCCGTTCCGTCAAGGAAATTGCAGTTTCCGGACGGCTTTTTCGGGGCTGCCGCCGGAGGCTTCCGGACCGCGCCGCGGTTCTTGGGACCGGGCCGGCCGCTGTTCCTCATTCCACGCCGCGCCGGTAATTGCCCCGGGTGAAGGCCAGATCACTGCCGGGCTTTGCGGCCTCCGCCGGGCCGCCCGCCATGCCCGCCAGCACGCGGGACAGGATCTCCCGGGCTTCTTCCCGGGTCTCGGTGGTGAAATGCACGCGCAGGCGGCTGCCGTACAGGGGCTGGTCCGCCAGATATAACGGCACCGCGTTGTACAGGACGCTCAGACAGCTGCGGCAGCGGGCTTCGCAGAAGTGGGAAGCGCCGGTGCGGTCAGTGAGCGGCGTGAAGGCCGGACGGGACAGGGCCGGCTGTTTCTGTTCCTTCAGGCAGCGGCCTCTCGTTTTGAACAGGCACTGGGCGGAGATCATGAGCGGCAGACGGCCGTAGATGAGCTGCTCGCGGGGGAGGAGGCCCCGGCCCAGATCCGCCAGGTCCTTCTCGTGCGGTTCCAGGGGGAGGGTCAGGCTCTGCGCGCCCATCGCCGCGGCTTCCGCCTCCGCCGCCGTGTTCCAGACGTACAGGCTGCTGTCAAAGACGCGTTCGCCCGGAAGCTGCTGCTCCTGCCAGAAGCCGGCCTCCTCCAGGGAGGCGAACAGCACCCGGTCCGGGGCGTTTTCCCGCACGCTGCGAAGCGAATTTTCCGCGGAGAAAAGGCGGCGCATCTCCTGGCGGAAGACGGGAGGCAGGACATAGCCCGCGCACTTTCCGGCGGCTCGGATCCGGTCCGCCAGCGGGCCGAATTCCTCCGGAGTCACATAATCCGCGGGAAGGTAGACGGCGCCGGCCGGGCTGTGCAGGACTTCATCCAGAAGGCGGACGTCGTCCAGCTGCACGATGAGGTCTGCGGGAGCGTAGGAGGCCAGGAAACGGGGCTCCGCGGCCGTCCGCGGGATGGCGGCCGGTTCCGGCGGGGCGGGCTGGCGGTAAGGCGCCAGCAGGGCTTCCCGCAGGTCCTCCAGCGCCTGGCGGCGCAGTTCGTTCAGAGCGGACAGGGGGAGGAAGGAAGCGCCGTCCGTATCGACGGCCAGGCGGCCGATGCAGAAATCGCTTCCGCCGGTCTTCCGGATCTGCTGCCGCAGTTTTTCTTCGGTCAGGGGCTGTTTCAGCGCCGCCTGCGCCGCGGGGCCTTCCGTCTCCGCGGAGACGCCGCCGCGCGACAGGGTCAGGCGCACCGGTTCATTCTGACGGAACACCAGGCGGCCTTCCGCCTCCAGCGGACGCGGTCCCAGATAATCCGTCCGGATCCGCTGTTTTTCCTCTTCCGACAGGCTTACATGGGTCTTTTTCGGTCCCGTGTCCAGCATATCCGCGCCGTTATGACGGCGGTAGTAGCCGGCCGTGAAGCCGCCCCGGTCGAACAGGGCGGACAGGGCTTTGCGGTCTTCTTCCCGCACGCGGAAGCGGCCTTCCTCAAGCAGGTCCAGATATTTGCGGTAGATGGCCGTGACGCCCGCGGTGTATTCCGGGCTCTTCATGCGCCCTTCGATCTTCAGGGAGCGGACGCCGGCCTGCTTCAGGGCCGGGAGTTCGTCCAGGCCGCACAGATCGCGCAGATTCATCATGCGGCCGTCTTCATAGGGCAGGCGGCAGGGCTGGGCGCAGCGCCCGCGGTTGCCGCTGCGGCCTCCCAGGAAGGAGCTCATCAGGCAGCGGCCCGAATAGCAGTAGCACAGCGCGCCGTGGACGAAGACTTCGGTCTCCAGGCCGCTCTCCTCCCCGACCGCGCGGATCTCCTCCAGGGACAGTTCCCGCGGCAGCACCAGGCGTTTCACGCCGCGCGCCTTCAGGAGCCGCGCGCCTTCCGGGCCGCAGACCGCCGACTGGGTGGACATATGCAGCGGCAGGCCGGGGAAATGCTCCCGCAGGAAGGCCAGCACGCCCAGATCCTGGATGATGACGCCGTCCAGGCCGCTGCGATAAATGGGCTCCATATAGCTGTACAGCCGGTCGAACAGTTCCCGCTCCTTGAGCAGGGTGTTGACGGTCAGATAAACTTTCCTGCCCCGCAGGTGGGCGTAGTCGAGTGCCCGGAAAAGGCGGTCGCCCTCCGGATTGTCCGCATAGGCGCGGGCACCGAAAAGAGGACCGCCCATATAGACGGCGTCGGCCCCGGCCTCAAAGGCGGCCATCAGGGAATCGAAGGACCCGGCCGGGGAAAGGAGCTCCATCGGCGCGGGATCAGGTCTCGTCATGGCGGATCTTGCTGGAGACCAGCTCGTGCTTGACGCTGTAGAGCTCCTGCTCCATCGCTTCCTGCTTTTTGGTCAGTTCCTCCACTTTGGCCTGGGCCTTGAAATAATCGTCCGCCAGGTTCAGCACCAGCATCAGGTAGCGGACGTCCTCCGTCTGTCTTAAATACCCTTGTGTACGGGCCAGCTCCGCGGCCTTTCCGTTCACGTAGGTCGCGACGCGCTGCAGGTAGCCCTCCTGCTCCGCGCCGCCCAGCACGTAGGATTTTCCCAGCAAAGTGACTTCTGTATAATTCTTCTCAGCCATGGAACCGGCCTCCTGATCATTGCATTTTTCCTCATCCAGTATAGTATAGGAAGGGCTAAAAGACAAGGGAGAAATACAATATCTATTAAGAAAAGAAAAAAGACCCCCAAGATATGGGGGTCGGCGATTTTTCGAAAGTCTTACGCCTCCAGCAGCGGCTTTAACAAGGCGGCGGTCTCCGCGAGCCCTTCCGGCGTGCTTGCGCCGGGCTTCCAGAGGCCCATCACGCCGTCGTCCGCGCGCCGCGGGATCACGTGCAGGTGAAAGTGGAAAACGGTCTGGCCGGCCGATTCGCCGTTGTTCTGGATCAGGTTGAAGCCATCGTATCCCAGCGCCTTCTTCTGCGCTGCGCCGACGCGTGCGCCTACCGCCATGGCGTGTCCGAGCAGATCCTCCGGCATCTCCGTCGCATCCGCATGATGTTCCTTGGGCAGCACCAGCGCATGGCCGGGCGCCGCCGGCCCCAGGTCCAGGATCACCCGCACCCGGTCGTCCTCAAAAAGCGTCGCCGAGGGGATCTCTCCCGCCGCGATCCTGCAGAAAATACAGTTGTCCATTCCGGTCTCCTCCTCTTATTTTTTCTTGAGATAACTTGCCAGCAGGGACTTCATCATCCCCAGCGCCGGCACCTTCAGCAGCGCCGCGCCCGCGAAATACAGCAGAATGCCCAGCGGGATCTGGATCAGCACCGTGAGCAGGTCCGGCAGCCCCAGAAACTGCACCGCATACACGGCGGCCGCCATGACCAGCGCCAGCAGGATATGGGGCGCCATGTCCTTCAGCTGCTCGCCGTAATGATAATTCAGCAGCTTCCGGTTCGGCCAGGAATTGATCAGCTGCGACATCACGGAGTTGAAGATGGACCCCAGCGCCATGGCCAGCACGCTGATGTTCACCGTGACCAGCAGCGTGGCGATGCCCACGATCTTTTTCAGGATCTCCAGCTTCAGGAACAGGTCGCTGCGCCCCAGCGCCTTGATGGCGTTCAGATTGGCGGTGTGCACGCAGTAGAACGCGTAGACGAAGCAAAAGATCTGCAGAAAAGGCACCGCAGGCATCCACTGCTCATGCAGCAGGACGCGGATGAGCGGCGTCGCACAGGCGGCCAGTCCCGCCATCATGGGCATGATGATGAAGGAGCTGACCTGGATGGCCTTGCGCGTGGTCTCCTTCACCTTTGCGCGGTCGTCCTGCTCCGCCGCCATCACGGGCAGCAGCACGCTGTTCGTGGCGTCGTTGATATTGGTCACCAGCAGGTTCGGGAACGTGTCGCCCTTATTGTAAAACGCCAGGTCCGTATCGGTGTATTTCAGGGCGATCACCATCTGGTACAGCTTGCTGTAGACCGTGTCCACGAGCGTGGAAGCCAGCAGTTTCCACGCGTAGGAAAACAGGCCCTTCAAGCGTTCGAAGGAAAACATCCGTTTCGGGCGCCATTTGACCGTGATCCAGAGGATGGCCGTGTCGATGGTGATGTTGACCAGGTTCTGGACGATGAGAGCCCAGACGCCATAGCCCTGATGCGCCATCCAGAGGCCGACCGCCGCGGCGACGATGGTGCCGCCCAGCGTGGCGAAGAAGAAGCGCTTGAAGATCAGATTGCGCGCCACGTACGCGGTCTGGATGTTCTTGATGCCTCCGAAGATCAGGATCAAGCCCAGGCCCCGGATCGGCCAGACCAGGTCCGGCTGCTCATGGATCCGCGCGATCAGCGGCGCCGCCGCGAACAGCAGGGCGTAGAGCCCCACGCACATGACGATGTTGAAGTAAAAGACCGTGGAAAAATCCAGGTCGTCCGCATCCTTTTTCTGGACCAGCGCGTCGTTCAGCCCGCAGCTGACAAAAACGCTGACGATGGTGGTGAAGATGGTGACGATGGCCACCTGCCCGTACGGTTCCGGCCCCAGCAGCTGTGCCAGCCGGATGGATACGATAAAAGAGACGCCCTGCGCGCCGAAACGCTCCAGGAAGCGCCAGAGGAAGTTGGAAGAGATGCGCCGGCCGTTGTCACCCATGCCGTTCTCCTCCCCGGTTTTTCAGTTTTGCCAGAAACGGCAGGGCCTTTTTGAGGGCCGCGCGCCGCTGCTGCTTTTTATACGCGTCATAGAAAGGCTTCAGTTCCGCGTCCCGCGCGGCTTCGTCCGCCCGTCCCTCTTCTTTCAGGGCCAGGAAGCGGTATTCGGCCAGAACGCGGCGGCGGTATGCCTTGGCTTTTACGATCTCCTCATGGAAGCAGCCTTCATAGTGCGCGTCCACGCGGTCCAGCATGCGCGCCATGACCTCTTCATGCTCCGTGTGCGCCTGCAGGTCCCGCCAGATGTCCGCGGTCCAGGAGCCCTTCACGCCCTCATTGTGCACGCACATGGGCGCGGCCAGGTAGCGGACCTTGCCGAGGATGGCGGCGTGGAACAGCCAGGGGTAATCGCCCACGCCCGAAACGAAAAAGGCGTCCGGCAGGGCTTCCCCGACCTCGCGGCGCATCAGGAAGGAATTGGTGGCGAACAGACCCGCGCCATGGACGATGATCTCCTCCCGCGAATAATCGCGGTCCTTTTCCTCCGCCGGATACAGCGTGTCCTCCGCCGGATCCGTCCCCTCGCGGTGCAGCACGCCGCGGTGCACGCAGATGCTGTAGTCCGAGTGCGCCTCCAGAAAATCCGCCTGGCGCTGCAGCTTGAGCGGATCCGTGAACTGATCGTCCCCGTCGCAGACCGCAAAATACCGCCCCTGCGCCTTCGGATACAGGAAGGTCTTCATGATGGGGGTGTCCGGCTTGGAGAACTGGTTTTCCGTCTGGTAAATGGGTTTGATGATGTCCGGATAACGGGCTTCGAATTCGCGGATCACGGCGGCGGTGCCGTCGGTGGAGGCGTCGTCATGGATGATGACTTCAAAGGGGAAATCCGTTCGCTGCATCACAAAACTCTCCAGCGTCCGCCGGATGTAGGATTCATGATTGTATGCCAGGCACAGAACGGAAACCAGAGGAGTCATGAGCAGTCTCTCTTATCGCAGGATGATGTCGCAGATGCGGTCGACGTCGTCCGCCGCCAGGTCCGCGTACAGCGGCAGGGTCAGGACCCGGTCCGCGATGTGCGCGGCGATCGGGGTCTTCTCCCGGCCCGCGGTGGGCAGGCTGCGGTAGCAGTCGATGTCGTTGGTCAGCGGGTAAAAATATTTGCGGGGGACGATGTCCTCGGCCGCGAGTTTGTCGAATATCTCGTCGCGGCTTTCCTTGTAGCCGTCAAAGACCACGGGGAAGTACGCATGGTTGGGCGTCACCCCGGGCTGCGGCTTTGCCAGCACGATGCCCGGCCGGCCGGACAGACGCGCGGTGTAATGCGCCACGACACGGCCGCGCTTTTCGATCTCGCCGGTCACGTGGCGCAGATTGCACAGGCCCATGGAGGCCTGGAATTCGCTCATCTTGGCGTTGCCGCCCACGTAGGCCACTTCCTCCGGTCCGCGGATGCCGAAGTTCTTGAGGTCGTTCAGCAGCTGCGGCAGGCTGTCGTCATGATACGCGAGCGCGCCGCCTTCGATGGTATGGAAGACCTTGGTGGCGTGGAAGCTGAACATCGAAATGTCGCCGAAGGACGCGCTGCTGACCGGCGCCCCGTCCGGCTGCTGCCGGAACACGCCGAACGCGTGGGCCGCGTCGTAGATCAGCGGCAGGTGGTATTCCTCCGCCAGGCGGGCGAAGGCGTCCACGTCGCAGAGCCGGCCGTACACGTGCACGGGGAGGATCGCGACGGTCTTTTCCGTGATCAGCGCGCGGACCTTCTCCGGGTCCAGCGTGTACGTGACCGGATCGATGTCCGCGAACACCGGGACCAGCCCGTTGCGGGTGATCGCGTGTGTGGTGGACACGAAAGTGTACGGCGTGGTGATCACTTCCCCGCCCGCGGGCAGGTGCAGCGCCGCGACCGCGGTCTCCAGGGCCAGGTGGCCGTTGGTGAACAGCGTCACGTGCGGGATGCCGAAATATTCCGCCAGGGCCGCTTCCAGGGCCTGGTGCTTCTCGCCCATATTGGTCAGCCAGCGGGAATCCCACAGGTCTTTGAGCTCCGCGCAGAATTCGTCAAAATCCGGCAGGGAGGAACGGGTCACATTGATGCGCATGGGTACTGCTCCTAAATATATTCGCCGGCGGTCACGCGGAACACGCTGCCGGTCATCATGGCGGAGGCGTCGGACATGAGGTAGACCAGGGCCTCCAGGTAGTCGCTGCGTTCCAACATGCGGCCCATGGGGAGGATCTCCGCCGCGCGCCTTCTCAGCTGGGCCTCGCTTTCGCCCTGGGAGCGGCGCAGCGCCACCTCGCCTTCCGTGGGCGTCCAGCCCAGGGTCAGGTAATTGCAGCGGATCTGTTCCGCCGCGTAATTGTGGGCGATGTGCTCCATCAGGATGCGCAGGACGCCCTTGGAGCAGGCGTAGGCCGCGCGGTCCTTCTGGCCGCCCCAGGCGTGAGCGGAACCGGTCAGGACGATGGATCCGCCGCTCTGCTTCCGCATGGGCGCCAGCGCCTGCTGGATGCAGAAGAACGCGGCGCGGAAATTGATGTTCATCACCGCGTTGAACGTGTCTTCCTCGCAGGTGTCCAGCGGGGAGACCGGCGTGATGCCGGCATAGATATACAGGCCGTCGATGCGGCCGAAGCGTCTGACCGCTTCGTCGATCAGCCGGCGGCAGTCCTCCACCTTCTCCAGGTCCGTATGGACGAACAGCCCTTCGCTGCCGTAGGTCTCCATCAGGCGCACGGAGCGGTTGGCGGCTTCTTCGTCCCGGCCGCCGATCACGACTTTCGCGCCGCGGCGGGCGAATTCTTCCGCCGCCGCCCGGCCGACGCCCTTGGTGCCGCCGGAGACCACGATCACTTTTCCTGTCAGTTCTTTCTCCGTCATGCCAGCTCCAGCGCTTTCTCCGCGTCAAAGGCGGTCAGGACCATGTCCCGGCCGTTCTCGTCGTATACCTTCACAGCCGCGGCATATTCCTTCAGAGCCGCCGCCAGCTCTTCTTTCGTATCGCAGACCAGGTACAGGCGGGTCAGCACCTGCTTCTCCGTCCCGACCCATTCGGGGAGGACGGCGTCGCCTTCGTGCAGGCGGCGGATGTCGGCCACCACGCGGGGGTCGGAAGCGGCGCGGTCCAGGCCCTCGATGCGGGCGACGGTGCCTTGCCGCAGCAGGAACCACTGGGTCGCGGCCCATTTGCCGCGGAAGCGGGCGTCGTCCTCTTTTTCCAGGTCCACGCCGCCTTCGCTGCCGGTCAGGGCAAAGCGGATCAGCATCTCGCGCTGGTCGAAGCCGTGGACGGCCTTCATCAGCAGGTGAGGCGCCTCGCCCTGCAGGCGGAAGCCGGTGTCATATACGTAAAACTCGCCGTCCTCATAGAAAGCGGACAGCATCAGCACGCCGTTGCGGATGCCGATGGCCCGGAAGAGGCGCAGGGCGTTGGCGTGCATGCGTTCAAAATACTCGTCGATGTGCTTGGACGGGTAGGTGCCGCCCAGGCAGACGCGGGACAGCCCCGGCTGCTCGTCCGTGGTGTAGCGGTCATAGATGCAGGAGGCGCTGCAATAGCCGTCTTTGAAGGTATAATACAGCCCCATGTCCTCGCACTGCATGTAGCGTTCCACGATGAAACGCCGCGCGTGCGAAGCGTCCAGCGCCTTTTCCACCGCGGCCGGGATCTCCGCTTCGCTGAAGCAGACGGTCATGCCCATGCCGCTGCAGCTGTCCACGGGCTTCACCATGACCGGGTAGATGATCTTGTCCAGATCTTCGCGGCACAGGCGCTCGTCCAGGTAATACTCCGGCACGCCGTGCACGCCGTAGCGCTCGCAGGTGGCCTTGAAGATGTCCTTGTAGGAGAACACGTCCACGATGTCCTGCGTGGCGTAGCAGTGGAAGCCCAGCGCGTCGCAGACCTTGCAGTAGGCGGGGACCAGGATGTCCGCGACACCCACCAGGACGCCGTCCACCTGCTCCGCGCGGGCCAGCGCGATGAGGCCGGGCACGTCCAGGCCGTCCACGTCGCAGGCTTTCCAGGCATATTTCTTGGCCGCGTCCTCCGGGCGGTTGCTGGTGACGAGGGTCTTCACGCCCAGGGCGTTGGCCAGTTCGACCAGGGGGATGGTCTCGGGGTTGGCGCCCAGGATCAGTAATTTTTTGCCGGTCAGGTCAGTATTCATGGGGTCTCCTTGATAGGGCAGGGCAGATTTGCAGGGGGCGGTCAGCCGGAGCATCGCCGGTCCGTTTTTCCTACGGGATCAGCACTTCTTCCCCGGTGCACAGGAACAGGAAGTCCTGCTCCGGGTATTCTTTCGTCATGCATTCGTAAAACAGGTCGGCGCGGCCGCCGTGGGAGGCGAACATGCCGAAGTGGCACGGGACCAGGAGGCGGGGCTTCACCAGGGCGGCGAGCGCCGCGCAGTCTTTCCAGTCCAGGTTGCCGAAGGCGCCGTTGATGGGGGCGGCCATGAAATCGACCGGTCCGTCGGACAGGTATTCGGGGACGAGGTCCGGACGGAAGCAGGTATCCCCCACGAAAAGCAGGCGCTTTCCGTCGCATTCCGCCAGCAGGCCGACCGCCTGCGGCGCGCCGGTCCCGTGGTCGCAGGAAATGAAGTGCAGGCGGAAGCCGGCCGCTTCCGCGCGGTCTCCGGGCGACACGAAGCGGACGCGGGTCTCGTCCAGCCCGTTTTGTTTCACCAGGCCGCGGCAGTCCTGCGCCGCAAATAAAACGCTGTCCGCCTTGAACAGGGCGGGCATGGCGTCCGCGTCATAATGATCGGCATGACAATGGGTGGCCGTGATCACGTCCGCCGGAAGCTCCTCCGGGCGGATCGGGGCGGGGATCAGACGCTTGAAGCCGTCGTTTCCCTCCATGGTCCGCACCCAGTCGCTTAAATACGGATCGATCAGCAGCCATTTTCCGGCCCCGTTCTGTACGGCAAAGCCCGCCTGACCTAAAAAGAACAGGCGGGGCTTCGGATTCCGTGCGGAGCGCATCAGGTCCCGCAGCATAAAACACCTCTCTGAAAACGGATCTTATTCCTCAGGCAGTTCGGACGTGCAGTGAGGGCAGCGCACCGCATCCAGCGGGATCTCGCTCTTGCAGAACGGGCAGATCTTGGTGGTGGGAGCCGCAGGCGCTTCTTCCTGCTTGCCGGCCTCGCGCGCCTTGTTGATGGCCTTGACGATGAGGAACACGATCAGGGCCAGGATCAGGAACGTGATGATGGCCGCGATGAAGGCGCCGAACTTGATGGCGACTTCTTCCACCGGTTCGCCGGCCGCATCCACGGTTGCTTCCTTCAGCACGATCTTCAGCGAATTGTCCAGGCTGTTCACGCCGGGGATCAGGGCCAGCAGCGGGTTGACGATGTTGCCCGTAAAGGCCGTCACCAGAGCCGTGAACGCGCCGCCGATGATGACGCCGATGGCCATGTCGACCATGTTGCCCTTCACGGCGAATTCCTTGAACTCCTTCACAAACTTCTTCATATTGCTTCCTCCTCGGGCGGGTCCGGTCGTTTCTCATCCGGCCCTGCCGGTATTTTACTCCTTTCAGGACAGAAATGCAAGGGATGCGGTCTCAATAACCCGTTCCATCTGCTCTTTTGTCCCGACCGTGATGCGCAGGCAGCCCTCCAGCGACGCGCTCTGCCGCACGTCGCGCACGAAGATGTTCGCGGCCTCCCACTGCCGGCTCAGCACCATTTTGATCTCCGGCGTGCGGCAGCGGATCAGCACGAAATTCCCGCGGCTCTCAAAGGCTCTGACGTACTCGCTCAGCGGCCCCTCGTTGCAGGCACGGATGAACCAGCCGCGCGCTTCCTTGACTTCGCGGACGTATTCCCGCATATACCCCGCGTCCTGCAGCACGGCCAGCGCGGCCGTCTGCGTGAAGGTGTTGATGTTCTTCGGGTTCCGGATCTTGGAGACCGCTTCGATATTTCCGCGCGACGCCAGCAGGTACCCGAAGCGCAGGTTGGCCAGCCCGAAGGCCTTGGACAGCGTGCGGGTGATCAGCAGATTATCGTACTGCCGGACCAGGGGGGCAACGGTCTGGTCCGCGAACTCCGCGTAGGCCTCGTCCACCAGGAAGCAGATCTCCGGGTGATCCCGCAGGAAGCTTTCGATGACGTCGTACGGGACCAGCGTGCCGCTGGGATTATTGGGGTTGCAGATATAGACCAGCCGGGGCTTCACCGCCTCGATGCGGCGGCGGAAGCTTTCCTCCTCGAACGCGAAATCCTGGCCCAGCTCGCCGTAGAACATGCGCGCCCCGGTGGATTCCGCGGTCAGGCGGAAGTTGTCGTAAGAGGGCCACAGAACGAGGACGCGGTCGCCTTCCTTCAGATAGGCGCGCACGAGATATTCGTGCAGGCAGTCCGAGCCGCCGAAGTACTGGATGTTCTCCTCGGGCAGGCCGATGTAACCGGACAGGGCCTGCATCAGTTCCCCGTTGAAGGTGGACGGGTACAGGTGGAAGAAATCTTCCTGCTCCAGCAGTTCCTTCAGGCGCCGGCGCACCAGCGGGGAAGGCGGGACGGACGCTTCGTTCCAGTCCAGTTTCAGGATGCTGCCGCGTTCTTCCGGATCGACCGTCCAGATCTTGTGCGACGCGACGGTATAGGGTTTGACCTGATCAAGGCTTTCGTTCCACAGACTCACGGCGCACCTCCGTAGTTTTCATAGGACGGGTCGAGCGCCTTCAGCTCCGAAAACGTGTCGATCTCCTGCACGTCCTCCGCCCGACACGGACGGATGGCCACGTGATAATTCTCCTTCAGCACCGCCATGGGCACCTGTTCCCAGTAATTCTCCCGGCCGCCGGGCATGGCCGCCACCTTCGCCAGGTCGCCCGCCAGTTTCCGGCCGTCCTCCTCGCTCCAGTACGAGATGCCGATGACCTGGTAGCAGTCCAGGCCGCCGCGCCGCTCCTCCAGGATGTAGCCGCCGCGGGTGGTAAAGCACCAGTCGTCCGTGCGCTCCGCATAGACGCCCAGGAAATTGGATTCATAATGATACGGCGCGATCAGGGCCGGGTTCCGCAGCAGCAGGTCCGCATCGAAGATGTACGCGTTCGACAGCACGTCCTTCACGCACAGGGCGGACAGGATGTTGTTGGCCTCACCGTAGGCGGGATTCTCCACGAAGCGGATCATGGGATATTTCTCCAGCAGGGCGTCGAAGGCTTCCGCCTTGTAGCCGCGGACGATGTAGATCTCTTTGATCCCGGCCGCCAGGACCGCGTCCAGCAGGCCGTCGATCAGCCGCTTCCCGTTCACGGAAATGAGCGGTTTGGGGATGTCCAGCGTGACCGGGGCGAGCCGCGAGCCGAAGCCGGCCGCGATGAAGACCGCGCGGCGGACCCGGTACGGTTCCAGCGCCGCCAGACCGGCCGAGGTGATGCCGAGCTCCGAGAGCAGGCCGCGTTCCGCCAGCCCGCGCACCAGTTTGTTCACGGTGCCCAGGGAGAGGCCGCCTTTTGCCGCCAGCTGCCGCTGGGGCAGGGAGGTCTTCGCTTCCGCCAGCAGGGCCAGGATCTGGAATTCTTTTTTTGAAATGGGTGTCATGGGTTTCCTCGCAAAAATGTTCAGATATGTGGGATAATACCACTCATCTGAACATTTGTCAAGGTTTTTTTGTTCAGTTTTTTCTTTAGTAGGCCCCATATTGAACGGTTATTTTCAAATTCCCCTTCTTCCCGGAGGAACGCATGGTCTCATAACTGAACCCCCCGTTGTTTCATTTATTAATTTTTTCTTGACAAACATTACTTTTATAATGTATAAATGAACATTGTGAAAATTTGGTAAGCAAAGGCGGCCCGCGGCCGCCGGGTCACCAAAAAAAGAATGGAGGAAACTATGAAAAAGGCAATCGCATTACTGCTCATGCTCTGCATGCTTCTGTCCCTGGCCGCCTGCGGCGGTTCCGGCTCATCCACCGGAAAAACGGAAAGCGGACAGGCTTCCGAGATCAAGGGCCTGACCGATGAAGAACGCAAGAATGAGTTCATCACGGTCGGCACCGGCCCCACTTCCGGCATCTACTTCCCGATCGGCGGCGCTTTCGCCACCGCCCTGAAGGACTACGGTTATCAGACCTCTGCCGAAGCCACCAACGCAACGGGGCAAAACATCCAGAACATTTTGAAGGGCGACTGCGAGATCGCGATCGCCATGCAGGATGCCGTCATGCAGGCCTATACCGGGACCGGCGCCTATGAAGGCAAGGAGCCCGCGACCGACCTGCGCGCGCTGATGCGCCTGTGGCCGAACTACGTGCAGCTCGTCACCACGGCCAACACCGGCATCAAGAGCGTGAGCGACCTGCGCGGCAAGCGCGTCGGCGTCGGCGCTTCGAACTCCGGCGTGGAGATCAACGCCCGCATGATCCTGGCCGCCTACGGCATCACCTATGATGACATCACCCCCGACTACCTTGCTTACGGCGAAGCCATCGACAACATGAAGAACGGCCAGTGCGACGCCGTGTTCGTGACCTCCGGCCTGCCGAACGCGACCGTCATGGAACTCGGCGTCCAGTATGACATGGTCATCGTCCCGATCGACGGCGAAGGCCGTGACAAACTGGTCTCCGAATATCCTTACTACGCCAAGAGTGTGATCCCGGCGAACACCTACAACAACAAGGAAGACGTGGAAGGCGTTTTCGTGTACAACATCATGCTGGTCCGCAAGGATCTGAGCGACAAGATGGTCTATGACATCCTGGAAGGCGTGTTCAAGAACATCAGCACGATCAAAGCCTCTCACAACGCCGCCGACAAGAACATCGACATCTCCTTCGGTATCAGCGATATCCAGCTTCCGCTACATCCCGGTGCGGAGCAGTTCTGGAAAGACAACGGCTACGGCAAATAAGCCGCCGTCAGTTTCCGCGCGCCGCGGGAGGCTCCTGAGCCTTCCGCGGCTTCGGTTTTTCAAAAGCAATGTGCAAAAGATTCCGTGGCATATTTCTTGCCGTTATTGCAGCTGCAGCTGCGGGCGCTTTTGTCTGGTTGGCTTTTTTCGCCCCGACAGGCAGGGTCTTTCAGCTGTATGACCGGGTAAGGGAAACCGTCGTATTTTCCGCGCCGATCGAAACCGGCGACAAACTGCGTCTGGAGATCGAGCATTCCTTCGAGCATATCCCCTGGTATGAGTTTTATACCGTAAGAGATGACGGCCAGTTCAATCTCGACGCCATCGCCGTCGCCGGCTACGGCGCGGGGATCCCCGCGGAGATGGACGTGCCGACCCGCATCGAAGACGGGCTCGTCTGGATGGAAAACATCAACAGTGTCTTCCCGTATTTTACCTGGATCACATCCGCCACATACATGAAAGGCCTTCAGATAAACGGAAAAGAGGTCTTTGACTTCCGCAGCCTGCCGGACGCCAGCAGGATCAAGGGAGAAATCATTACGAAAAGGGGGTATCTGACAGGTGACCGACCTTGAAAAAAACACCGTCGAGACACCGGCTGAAGCAGTGACGCCGGAAGAGTCCGCCAGCGGTGCGGAGATCATGGAGAAATTTGAAAAAGAATCCCGCACCCGCATCTTTGACGCCAAGTGGCTGAAAACCGTGATCTACGTCCTTTGTCTCGTGTTCACGCTCTACCATCTGGCCTACGCTTCCGGGATCCGGCTGCTGCAGATGGTCAACATCAAGCACCATGCCATCCACGTCGGCATGATCCTCGTCCTGGGATTTGCGCTTTATCCCGCGTTCAAAAAGAGCAGCCGCAAGAAGATCGCATGGTATGACTGGATCTTTATCGCGCTGTCCGCCGCCATGCCGATTTACGTCTTCATCCGCTACCCAACCTTCATTTCCACCGGTTTTGAGGGCGAAACGGTCGATATCATTTTCGGTACGGTACTGATCATTCTCGTACTGATCTGCTCCCGCCGGCTGAGCGGCTGGGCGCTGCCGATCCTGTCTGTCATCTTCCTGATCTACGCGCTGTTCGGACGGTCCTTCCCGGGCATTTTCATGCACAGAGGCTATATCTGGCACCGGATTGTCACGTATCTGACCACGGATATATACGGCATTTACGGAACGTCCATCAAGGTGTCGGCGACCTATATCGTTCTGTTCATCATCTTCGGCGAAGTGATGAACAAGTGCGGCATGGGCCAGTTCTTCAATGACATCGCCAACGCGCTCGCCGGCCACACCAAGGGCGGCCCCGCGAAAGTGGCGGTCCTGGCTTCCGGCTTCCTCGGCTCCATCAACGGCTCCGCGGTCGCCAACGTCGTGACGACGGGTACGTTCACGATCCCGCTGATGAAAAAGACCGGCTACTCCAAGGAATTCGCCGGTGCCGTCGAAGCAACGGCTTCGGTCGGCGGGCAGCTCCTGCCGCCCATCATGGGCGCGGCGGCCTTCGTGATGGCGGAAACGCTGGGCGTGAAGTACGGCCTGATCATCAAGGCCGCGGTCATCCCCGCCCTCATCTACTACCTCGGCATCATCATCCAGGTGCAGATGCGCGCGACCAAGGACCATCTGAACGGCCTGCCGAAAGAACTGATGCCCAAGGTCGGGAAGGTCATGAAGGAAAGAGGCCATCTGCTCATCCCGATCATCTTCCTGCTGTACATGCTGATTTTCAGCGGCGTAACGGTCATCCGCAGCGCTTTCTGGACGATCATCGTCACCATCGTGGTCGCCGAACTCCGCCCGATCAGCCGCATGAGCCTGAAGGATATCTGCGATGCGTTCGTGGCAGGCGCCAAATCGACGGTTTCCGTGGCCATGGCCTGCGCCTGCGTCGGCATTATCGTCGGCGTGTGCGGCATGACCGGTTTCGCGCTGAACGTGGCGCACGCGATCATCAGCATCGGCGAGCACAGCCTGCTGCTGACCCTGCTCTTTACGATGGTCACCTGCATGATCCTCGGCATGGGCCTGCCGTCCATCCCGTCGTACCTTATCACCGCCACCATTGCGGCGCCTGCCCTGGTCGAACTGGGACAGCCCGAGATCGCGGCGCATATGTTCTGCTTCTACTTCGCGATGTTCGCGAACCTGACGCCGCCGGTCGCGCTGGCTTCCTTTGCGGCGGCAGGTCTGTCGGGAGGCAGTCCGATGAAGACGGGCTGGCAGTCGGTCCGGCTTGCCCTGGCCGGCTTCATCGTGCCGTTTATGTTCGTCTACAATAAAGCCCTGCTGCTGGAAGGCGTCACGCTGATCACCGGCGTCCAGGTCGTAATCACCGCCTGTGCCGGCGTCGTCCTGATCGCGGCAGCGGTGGAAGGCTATTTACTGGGACGGATGAACATCGTCCTGCGCGTGATCGCCGGCGTCGGCGCGTTCCTGCTGATCGACAGCCGTCTGGTGACGGATATCGCGGGCGTCGTCTGCCTGGCCGTCATCCTTCTGTCGCAGAAGTTCATCTTCAACAAACAGAAACCAGAAGCAAAAGCGGCATAGCAACGTTTGATCCGCAATATAAGACCGCACAGGTATTCCTGATCTGAGAACAGGATCCCTGCGCGGTCCTTTTTTAATTGCTCTGACTCAGTTATTCCGTACGCCGTGCTCCGCCAGCACCTCCTGATACGGCCGGTCCGGGTCGAAAATGAATTCCAGGTGGCCGCTGTCACGGACACCTCCGGGCGGAGGGGACATGTAATCGCCGTATTCGCGGGCCAGGAAGTCATCGTATCCCGCGGGGACGGGGAGGAGGATGCCTTCGAAGGGGAGCAGGACCTGCCGCTCCAGGTCTGCTTTCGGAAAATAGTTGCTGGGATAAGCATCCACGGTGATCACGGCATGAGAAACGAATGCGGTCTCCCGGCCTTCGAAGCTGCGGGCCAGGCGGTCGATCTCCTTCCAGTTTTCATACGGATCGCGGCCGGACCAGCTGTCCGCGCGGGCCTGCTCCTCCGGGGAAAGGTGCGGATGGGAGCGGCGCATATAGGCGGAGTTGTCGCGGCAAAGCGCCATGATCCGGTGATAGAGGGGCTCTCCCTCTTCCGGGACCCAGGGGTCGAGTGGAAAGATATCGGCCATCACGCCCTGGTTCATGGGCTGATACATGAAGGAAGGCGTCGCAGCCGTGGTATGGCTGTTGCGCAGTTTGGCAAAGCTGTAGAAATAGCCCGGGTCGGTGTCAGGGGTCTGCAGGAAATAAGGGGCTTCAAACCATTCCGGATGCGCCAGCAGTTCTTCGTAATCCGCGCGGGGCATGGCGATGTCGATGTCGTCATCCCAGGGGATGAAGCCTTGATGGCGCACGGCGCCCAGCAGGGAGCCGCCCACCAGGAAGCAGGTCAGGCCGCGGGCGCGGCAGGTCTCGTACAGCGTACGCGCCAGATCCAGTTCCACCAGCCAGAGTTTCTTCCGCCAGGTCTCCACGGGGAAGTCCCAGCGCACGTCGGGCGCCAGCCAGGTCCTGTCCCAGCCCATTTTCCGCAGGATGCGCGTGGTTTCTTTCATTTCTTCTTCCCCAGTTTCAGGAACGGCTTGCCGCGCAGGATCAGGCCGCCCCGGCGGGTGATGACCGCCGCGCTCACCGCAAAGAACAGGGCCGTCAGGATCAGGTCCAGGCCGCCCTGCCTGACCAGAAAACGGTCCTTCACCGCCACCCAGAGTTCGGGCAGCTGCTGGGAAGCGTTGATCAGGGCATGGATCAGGATCACGAGGAGCAGGCTCCCGCTCCGGGTATAGATCGTCTGCAGGAACAGGGCCGTCAGCGTGGCGAAGGCCGCCTGCAGGATGACCGATCCCGGGTCCGACGTGAGCAGGTTCACCAGATGCATCGCCCCGAACGTCACCGCGACGGCCAGGAAATCCCGCGCCTTGTATTTGCCCTCTTCCTCAAACAGGAGGCGGCCCCAGAGACGGAACACGCATTCCTCCCAGAAAGCGGTCAGGCCGATGCCGAGCAGCGTGACGCCGATCTGTTCCGGGCCGGGCGTCAGGGAGACCGGGCCCAGGCGGAACGCCAGGTAAACAGCGGGCGCGATCAGCGAGATCAGGATCAGCCAGGGGAGCAGCGGCCGGTTCCGCAGCGGGATGCGGGCGGCTCGGCCGGCCAGCAGGAGCGCGCCGACGCCGGCCAGGGCTTTCGCGCCCAGAGAGAGCGGCGGCAGGCCGTTGTTCCGGTCCAGGAGGGCGGCGCCCGTCACTAACAGCGTGGCCGCCAGGCAGAACAGGAAATAGGCGCCCAGCCTTCTGCCCTCCGGCAGGCCGCGCATTTCTTCCAGAAAGTTTTTCTTCATGATCATCCTTTACGGTCACAGGGACGCGCCCTGCTTTCCGTTATGACAGAATTCTTGTTCAGACCGTCGCCCGGTCCCGGACCAGTTCCAGACGGCGCACCGCCTGTCCGATCTGCCGGGCCGTATCGCCCGCGGTCATGGCCGTGGGGCCCGTTTCGAGTTCCGCGCGTTCACCGGCCATGCCGCACAGATAAGCACCGGCGGCGGCCAGCTTCGGAAGGCTTCCCTCGCCGTAGCCCAGCAGGGCCGCCAGGACGCCGGAAAGGACGTCGCCGCTGCCTGCGGTCGCCATGCCGGGACAGCCCCGGTCCGTGATCCAGGTCTCGGTGCCGTCGGTCACCACGGTGCCGCTGCCCTTTAAGAGGACCGTGCAGCGCCATTTCTCCGCCAGCTCTTTCGCGCGGCGGAGCGGTTCCCGTTCGATCTCCGCCGCCGGGACGCCCAGCAGGCGGGAGGCTTCTCCCAGATGGGGCGTCAGCAGGACCTGCGCCCGGGAAGCGTTCAGCGCTGCGGGCCCCAGTTCGGACAGGGCAAAGAGCCCGTCCGCGTCGATGACCAGGCGGCCGTCAAAATGCTCCAGTGCATAGGCGAGCGCCGGCTTCACCGCTTCGCCGCGGCCGATCCCCATCCCGAAGGACAGGGTCTTCACGCGCTGCAGCAGCGCAGCCCACTCTTCCTCCGCAAAGGCCAGTTCGCCCGCGGCATTCTCCGAAAGGGGGAACAGCGTGCTTTCCAGCACGTGCGGCGCGATCAGGGGGCACAGGCTGCGGGGCGCGGCCGCCACCGCCACTCCGGCGCCGCTGCGCATCGCCGCGCAGGCCATCGCCGCCAGCCGGGGGGCTCCGCTGTAGGGCAGTGAACCGCCGGCCAGGCCCGCGTAGCCGTATTTTCCTTTGTGGGACCAATGCGCCCGCCGGGGGATGCAGGCCGCCGCATCCGTCTCTTCCATCAGGCAGGCGTCGGTCTGCAGCGGCGGGATCCCGATGTCTTCGCAGAACAGTTCGCCCCGCACGTCGCGCGCCCGGCCCAGGAAATGGCCCGGCTTCAGTGACCCGACGGCGATCGTCCGGTCCGCCTTCACCGCGCACTCTCCCAGTCCGCTGTCGCCCGAGAGGCCGCTGGGGATGTCTACGGACACGAGAAACGCGCCGCTGGCGTTCATCTGCCGGATGGCGTCCGCGTACGTTTCCCGCGGCGCTCCGGCAGATCCGGTGCCCAGCAGGCAGTCCGCCAGCGAATCGAAACCGCTCAGATCCGTGCCCGGCTCATACGGCACGAGCGGGATCTGCCGCTCCCGGCACTGCGCGCGGTAATACGCCCCGTCCTCCGAAACCCGTTCGGACAGGGTGAAGACCGTGACGTCCAGGCCGCGCGCCTCCAGTAGCAGCGCCAGCGCGTAGCCGTCGCCGCCGTTGCCGCCGCTCCCGCACAGGATCGCCGTACGGCCGCGGAATCCTCCGTGTTTCAGAACAGCTGCCGCCGCCCGGCCCATCAGGACCCGGCCCGGCGTCCCCGCCGCAATGCACGCGGCGTCGCTGTCCCGCATGGTTTTTACGGATACGATCTCCCGCATGGATCAGGCCTGGTGCAGATGCACGTCCACCTGCTGGCGCGGCATCGCGATGCCGGCCGCCTGCAGTTCGTTCTTGGCGTTCTCCAGCACGTCGAAATACACGTCCCAGTAATTCGCGGTGGCCGTCCAGGCGCGGCAGGTCAGTTCCACGTTGCCGCCGCTCTGCGTGCAGACGCGGGCAAAGGGAGCCGGATCCTTCAGGACCTTTTCGTTCTTCTCCATCACGGCCTGCAGGATCTCCTTCGCCTTGTTGAAATCGCTGCCGTAGGCAATGGCAAAGGTATGGTCCACCCGGCGGATGTCTTTTTCGGAATAGTTGATGATATTGCTGGCGGACGCGCTGCCGTTCGGGATATACACGACACGGTTGTCCACCGTGACCAGTTTGGTGCTGACCAGGTTGATCGCTTCCACCGTACCGGCCTGTCCGGCCACTTCCACGTAATCATCCACCCGGTACGGGCGCGTCACCAGGAGCAGCACGCCGCCGGCGATGTTGCCCAGCGCGCCGTTCACGGCCAGACCGACCATGACGCCCAGGGAGGCGATCAGCGCGGCCACGCCGCTCGTGTCGATCCCCAGATATCCCACCAGCGCCAGGACCACGAGGCACTTGGCCAGGGCTTTGCCGGCGCTGACGAACGTCTTGACCAGCGTCTTATCCAGTTTGCCGGATCCTTCCAGCTTCTTTCCGATCTTTTTTCCGATCTTATTGATCACCTTGAACGCGATCCAGAGGATGATCAGCGCGATCAGAATCTTGATTCCCGTATTGGTCACCCAGCCGAGGACCGTATTGCCCAGTTCTTTCCAGTTCATTCCGTTTACCTCCCTGTTTACGGCATATTTCCGTATTGTGGTATCGGCTTATATTTTATTCTTTTTTCCGTTTTCCGTCAATCAGAACCTGCGGGCATCAAAAAAGGGCGGGAAACATCCCGCCCGGCGGTGGTCCGAAGACCGCTTACTCTAACTCGATGGTCCCTACAGGGCAGCCGGCCGCGCAGGCGCCGCACTCGATGCAGGCATCCGGGTTGATCTCATACTTGCCGTCGCCTTCCGCGATCGCGCCCACAGGGCAGGTACCGGCGCAGGCGCCGCAGGAGATGCAGTCATCACCGATCTTATAAGCCATTGTTTACTCCTCCTTTGAAGTTCATTCCCTGGATGTTCCTCTCATCCACGTGCATTATATCATAGCATCTTCAGAATGCAATAGCAATTGTTAATTTTTTATCGATATTTTTTACGGATTCTGCTCGCTTTTGAGCCCCAGCGTCATCGTGACGGTGTTTTCCTGATAACTGCCCTTGATCAGACGCATGTAGGTGATCTCCACGTCGGTGCCGCCCTTGTGGTACTGCAGCTCCTCCACCAGGGAGTCGTAACCGTCCACGCGGTTCCCGTCGATCGCCGTGATCACGTCGTAGGGCACCAGGCCGGCCGTCTCCGCGGGCGAGCCTTCCTGCACTTCGCTGATCACCGCGCCTTCCGGCACGTTGTAGAAGGACAGGTAGCCGGAGGGGTAATTCTGGAAGGTGATGCCCATGTAAGGCATTTCTTCCTCGGAGACCTTCACGCGCGGCTCCATCAGGGACAGCTCTTCCATGACGCCCACGATGCTGGAGATCGGGATGGCGAAGCCGACGCCTTCCACTTCCTCGCTGGTGTATTTCGCGTTGTTGATGCCGATCAGTTCGCCCTTCGCGTTCAGCAGGGCGCCGCCGCTGTTGCCGGGGTTGATGGCCGCGCTGATCTGCAGCAGGTTCATGGTGGAGCCGTCGTCAAATTCCACGGTGCGGGACAGGGCGCTGACCACGCCGGTGGTGACGGACTGGCCCCAGCCCAGGGCGTTGCCGATGGCGACGACGCCTTCACCCAGCCGCAGGGTGTCGCTGCTGCCGATGGCCGCGGTCCGGATGGCCTGTTTGGTCTCATCGGTCATGCTGTCCAGGCTGATGCCCAGCACCGCGATGTCGTTCTCCGAACTGGTCCCTTTCACGTAAGCGTCGGCCGTCGTATCATCCGCCAGGGTGACGGTGATCTCCGTCGCGCCGCTGATCACGTGCTCGTTGGTCACGATCCACAGTTCCGTACCGTTGTCGCCGATGATCACGCCGCTGCCGGCGCCGCTGGTGATGTACTCGCGCTCGCCGAAGAAACCGGTAGAGACCTTGACTTTCTGCTTGATGCTGATGGACACGACGCTGCGGATGGTCTCTTCCACCATGTCGGACACGTCGGTCAGCGTGCTGCCGCTGCCTTCCTTACCGATCACCAGCGCGCTGGTGTCCAGCGAGGTCGCTTCGGGCAGGCGGGTCGTTTCGGAAGCGCTGGCTGCGCTCTGCTTATACGTGTTCAGTTCCGCCTGCAGGGACGCCATGGCTTTCTGCGTGTTCTGGCTGTTGCGGTAGCCGATCAGGGTCAGGACCAGCGCGGCCAGGCCGAATACGATGCCGAACACGCCGGCCGCTTTCCAGGCGCGGCGGCGGTTCTTTTCCCGGCGCTCCGCCTTCTGGCGTTCCTGTTCTTCCTGGAAGGCCTGCTGCTTGGCGCGCCATTCCGCGGCCAGACGGCGGTTCTCTTCCGCCAGGCGGCGGGCTTCCGCGGCGGCGATGCGGCGCTGGCGCTCTTCCTCTTCCTGCGCGGCCCGCTGCGCCATGGCCTCCTGCACGGCCTGCCCGCCGTTCACCGGATATACTTCGGCAAGGATCACCGGCTCCTGCGCCGTGTCGGCCGCAGCCGGTTCCGCGGCAGTCTGTACCGGTTCCGCGGCAGCCCGCACCGGCCCGTTTCCGGTCAGCGCCTGTTCGGTTTCCGCTTTTGCCTGTTCCGTTTCCGCAGGCGCCGGTCCGCTGCTTACCGGATGCTCTTCCATTCTCATTCCGTCTTTATTCTCATCCTGTCCGTACATGTCAGATGCTTCCTCCTTATCCCGAAGCAGGCAGCTGCCCGCCTCTTGATGACTCAAGTGTAGCGGGCAGCTGTGAACAAAGTGTGATGAAATATTTATGGTTTGTTGAAAATTCAGCCGGTCCGGAGCTTTCCGTCAGTCGACCGGGACCAGGCCGGTCTCCAGCGCGTAATTATGGAAGTCCGCGATCCGCCGGATGTTGTCCGTCGGCTCGTAATCGTTCAAATCGTACAGCAGCTTGTGCAGGTCCCGCACGTCCCCGACGAAATCCCGGGAGCAGAGCACCCAGGTGCCCGGCTCTTCCGCGTGATTGAACGGGAAGCCGGCCGTTTCCGAGATCGAGAAACGGCTCGCGCTTGTCGCATAACTCACGATCTCCGAGGTTTCCATATTGGTCTTGATATTGTTGCTCATGGTCTCCACGACAGCCATGATCTTGAAGATCTCCCCGTGCCGGACCAGATCCTTCATCTTTTCCAGCAGCACGTTGATCACCTTGCGCTGACGTTCGGTACGGGCATAGTCCGAACCGGTATTCTTCCGGATGCGGGAATACGCCACGGTATAGATCCCGTCCATATGCTTCATCCCGGGCTCATAATTCCAGTTCTTTGTGGTGGTTTTCTTTCCTATCGCTTTTTCGATTTCCGCGATATACTGGTCCAGTTCCTCGGCTTCCGCTGCCGTGACCTCCAGATCGACGCCGCCCAGCAGATCCACCACGTCCGCGACGCAGGCCCAGTTCACGACCACGAATTGCGTGATGTTCAGATCCAGGTTCCGGTTCAGACCGGCTACGACCTGCTCCGCCCCGTAGCGGGCATAGGCATCCGTCAGCCGGCAGAACTGTCCGGAAGCAAATTCAAAGAAAAAATCCCGATACACGGAGACCATGCGGACCTCGCCGGTCTCCTTGTTGATCGAAACGACGATGTTGACGTCACCCTGAGTGTTGCGCAGCAGATCCGTGGTATTCCGGGCGTCCACACCGAAGACGACGATGGTGACATACCCCTCCTGCGCTTCCACCGCCCGGCGGGGCAGCGGGTTGGTGTAGGGTTCCTCCGGCGGCATGGTATCGGTCTCTACCGAGCCGTCCGTATTGACCCAGCTGACTACTTCCGGCGTGGTGGTGTGCGGGACCGTCGCGCCGGTGGTCTCGCCCGGGTCAAGCGCCGGCGTACTGTTGATGGGCAGCGTCTGCTCGTCGGAAGCGGCCGTGGTGATCTGCATGTTTTTGAGAACGCGCTCGGTCCAGCGCACGGCGAAAAAGCCGCCGACGACGATCACCAGCAGCACCAGTTCCAGGACCAGGCCGACCACCTGCTGTTTGTGCTTTTTCTTATATTTCCGCAGCCGCCGCAGATGCTCCTGATGGACCTTCTGCTCCTCCGCCAGCTCCAGGTCGTTCTCCCCGTTGCTGCGCTTGACGGGCTGCTCTTTCTTCGGCTTATCGGTTTTGTTCATAGGGATGATCCTCCACGGGGAATTATTTTACTCTTTTTCTCCCCAAATTGCAAGCATTATGAAGATAGGGAGCCCCTCCCGTGTCTTCTTGCCTGCAATACAGTTTTCCCCGGGCGATTGTTGCACTCAGCCGCGGCGATTTTCGATCTCTCCGATCAGCGCCACCCGGTCCGCGTGGCGGCCGCCTTCGAATTCCGCTTCCAGAAAGGCGTCCACGATCATTTTTGCCATCCCGATGCCCACCACGCGGGCGCCGAAGGCGATGATCTGCGCATCGTTGTGCTGCCGCGAAAGGCGCGCCGTGAACGGCTCGGAACAGACCGCCGCCCGGATGCCCTTCACTTTGTTGGCCGCCAGTGAGATGCCCACGCCGGTGCCGCAGATCAGCACGCCGCGCTCCGCCTCGCCGGCCTTCACGGCCAGCGCCACCCGCTCGCCGAAAACGGGATAATCGCATCGCTCCGGCGAATACGTGCCGCAGTCCGTCACTTCGTGCCCCTGTTCTTCCAGATATGCCCGGATCTCCTCTTTCATGAAGAAAGCGGCGTGATCGCTTCCAATCGCTATTTTCACGGGTCTGCCTCGCTTTTCTTTTTTTCCATGCGGACCGGGCCGCACGGCGCCCGCGGCTCCCCGCCGCAGCCGTTTTTACCAGTATAGCCCATCCGGCGCCCGGTTGCAATCCCGGAAACTTTTTCAAAATGATTGGATGATCCGCCGTTTTCTGCTATAATGAGGCCGACCCATCCGAACGACAACGCGGCGGCATCCGCCGCCTCCTCACAGAGCGGCGGTCCATCCGCCGGAAAGGACGAAACATATGACCGAAACCCGCATCACATCCGTATCCGTATACCGTTCCGGATGCATCATCACCCGGACCGCCGAAGTCACGCTGGAGCAGGGGACGCAGACCGTCCGTCTGAGCGGTCCCGGCAGCGGCGCGGACCCGCAGAGCCTTCGCCTGAGCGTGCCGGAAGGCGTGCAGGGCGCCAACGTGCAGATGGACTATCTGACCGATGATCAGAAGGAAGAGTTCCTGAAAGAGCTCCGCCGGAAGCAGGAAAAGAACGCCCGCGCCGTCAGCGACGCCGAGGAGCAGATCGCCCTCTGGAAGCGGAACGCGGACTTCACTGCCAAGGAAAATGTCTCCTTAAGCGACATGACCGCCTTCCTGGAGCAGCTCCCGGAGCGCCTGAACGCGCTGCAGGACCTTCGCGACGAACTGCTGGAAGAGCAGGAAGCGCTGGAGAAAGAATGGGAAAAACTGGATAAAAAGGTCAATCTGCCCTTCGTCACCGTGGATCTGACCGCGCCCGCCGCGGGCCGCTACCCCGTGGAACTGCGGTATAAGGACGACAGCGCCGCCTGGTCGCCCTCCTACGAGCTGCACGCGCAGGATGAAGACAGCGGCCGCCTGCTGCTCCGCCTGCGGGCCCGCATCGCGCAGGACACCGGCGAGGACTGGAAGCAGGCCGCCCTGACGCTGTTCTCCGGCAATCCCTCCGTCTCCGGCACCATCCCGACGCTCCATCCCGCCCGTCTGCATTTCTATGAGCCGCCCCGGTTCGCAGCCAAAGGCATGCTGATGGGAGCCGCCCGCGCCAACGCGGCCCCGGGCATGATGGTGGAAGAAGCCATGATCTGCGATGAAGACGCGGCCGCGCCCATGATGAAAATGTCCCAGGTCCTGGCAGACTCCGGCAGCACGGTCCAGGGCGACACCATGACGGAATATGATCTCACCGGCCGCTGGGACATCCGCGACGGCCAGAACATCCTCTGCGACCTGCGCACC
This sequence comes from Lachnospiraceae bacterium, assembly GCA_017428105.1. GTDB lineage: Bacteria > Bacillota > Clostridia > Lachnospirales > Lachnospiraceae > UBA6987. The sequence continues at coordinate 62,883 of JAFRRM010000023.1, forward strand.
GACGAGATCCCCTGCCGCTACCAGGTCGTTGCCGTCCCGAAATGCTCCGAAAGCTGCTTCCTCTCCGCCGAAGTCAAGACCGCGGACCTGGAGGAGATGCAGAACGTGGAAGCCGCCGTTTATCTGAAAGGCACCTTTGCCGGCAGCGTCTGGCTGCAGCCCGACATGACCGAGGACACCTACGACCTCTCCCTGGGCACGGACGAGACCGTGAAGGCGAAACGCACCCAGAAGAAGCGCTACACCTCCAACGTCCTCCTGAAAGGCCAGAAGAAGACCGAATACGAATATGAGATCGCCGTCACCTCCCGCAAGCCCAAAGCCTGCCAGGTCCTGGTCCGGGACCAGATCCCCGTGACGGAGGAAAAGACCATCCAGGTGGAGGCCGTAAACCTTTCCGGCGGCGACCTGGAGCAGGACACCGGCCTGATCAAGTGGACCTTCCCGCTGGCGCCCGGCGAGACCCGCCAGCTGACCCTGGCCTACACCACGGCCTGGCCGAAGGACAAGCAGCTGCAGGAACGATAGGCGCGGCAGGCCTTTCCGGGCTGTCCTTCCCGTTTCCGGCACAAAAAAACGGTCCTCCGTTTTGCGGGGGACCGTCTTTTTGTGCTTCACTCGAATTACTTCAGGGTGACCTTCGCGCCGACCTTCTCCAGTTCGGCCTTCATGTTTTCGGCTTCTTCCTTGGTCGCGGCGGGCTTGATGATGCCGGGAGCGGAATCCAGCATTTCCTTGACTTCCTTCAGGCCGGCACCGGTCAGGCTGCGGAGAGCCTTCAGCACGTCCATGCGCTTCTCGCCGACTTCGGTCAGTTCCACGTCGAACTCGGTCTTTTCTTCGACTTCTTCGACAGGGCCGGCAGCGGCGGCTACCACGACGCCGGCAGCGGCGGATACGCCAAACTCTTCTTCACAGGCCTTTACCAGGTCATTCAGTTCCAGAACGGTCAGTTCCTTTAAAGCTTCGATAAATTCAGCAGTCGTTAATTTCGCCATGATTTATTTCCTCCGATTAATCAATAAGTTTTTAGGCTTCCTGCTTCTCTGCCATCTGCTTAAGCACACGGGCAAAGTTGGTGATAGGGGACTGCATGCTGCCGAAGAGTCTGCCCAGCAGGACTTCTCTGCTCGGGATCTGAGCAACGGCATTCATGCCCTTCTGATCGTAATACGTTCCTTCCACAACGCCGGCTTTCAGCTTGATCACGTCGCCCTTCTTGTCGAAGTTCGTGATGATGCGGGCAGGCAGAGTGGCGTCGCCCTTCGAAACCGCGATCGCGGTGGGACCGTTCAGGTCACCGGACAGCGCTTCAAAGGGAGTGTCCTTCATGGCGATGTTCAGCAGAGTGTTCTTGTAGACGCGGTAGGTCACGCCGTTCTGGCGCATTTCCTTGCGGAGCTTGGTATCCGCTTCCACGGTAATGCCCCGGTAGTCCACTAACACCGCAGCAGCAGCACCCGAAAGCAGTTCAGAGATCTCCTGAACGATTGGCGCTTTCAGTTCTACTTTTGCCATAGTTCAACCCTCCTTGTTTTATTTGGCACACCAGCTGCGGAGTGATGAAAAAGACTCTCCGGCCGAGCCGAAGAGTCTGAAAAGAAATCGATGAACGAGTTCCCTCTTCCTCGGCAGGCGCTTCGCTTACACGGTCGCCCGTACCTGCTGTCTTCGGCAGTGGTGATACGCTTATGGTTTTTACCACAGATGTCTGTGGCTGTCAAGTGGATGCGGGGATTATCCCGCTCCTTTTTTTACGCGTTCAGCAGTTTGATGGTGTTGATCTTCACGCCGGGGCCCATGGTGGAAGCCACGGTGACGCTCTTTAAGAACGCGCCCTTCACGGCAGCGGGACGGGCCTTGACGATGGCGCCCACTACGGTGTTGAAGTTGTCCAGCAGAGCTTCTTCGGTGAAGGAGACCTTGCCGATCGGGACGTGGATGATGTTGGCCTTGTCCAGACGGTACTCGATCTTACCGGCTTTGATGTCGGCCAGAGCCTTGGTCACGTCCATGGTCACGGTGCCGGCCTTGGGGTTGGGCATTAAGCCCTTCGGGCCCAGGATACGGCCCAGACGGCCGACCACGCCCATCATGTCGGGGGTAGCGACGACGACGTCGAAATCCAGCCATCCATCGTTCTGGATGCGCGGGATCAGTTCCTCGGCGCCTACGTAATCCGCACCGGCGGCCTGAGCTTCGTCAGCCTTCACGCCCTTGGCGAAAACGAGCACGCGGACGGTCTTGCCGGTGCCGTGAGGCAGCACGACGGCGCCGCGGATCTGCTGATCGGCATGACGGCCGTCGCAGCCCGTGCGCAGGTGGACTTCCACGGTCTCGTCGAACTTCGCGGAGGCCATCTTCTTGACCTGGGCGATCGCGGCGTCCGCGTCAAAGATCTGAGTGCGGTCGTAGCTCTTAAGAGCTTCTTTATACTTCTTGCTTCTGAACATTTCCGGTCCCTCCTCAGTCTTTCACGACGATGCCCATGCTGCGGGCAGTGCCGGCGATCATGCTGGTGGCGGCTTCCACGGAAGCGGCGTTCAGATCGGGCATCTTCTGCTCGGCGATCTTCTGCACTTCAGCACGCGTCAGGGTGGCGACCTTCGTCTTGTTGGGGACGCCGGAACCGGACTGGATCTTGGCGGCCTTCTTCAGCAGGACGGCGGCGGGCGGGGTCTTGGTCACGAAGGAGAAGGTGCGGTCCGCATAAACGGTGATCACGACGGGGATGATGGTATCGCCTTCGTTGGCCGTGCGGGCGTTGAATTCCTTGGTGAACTGAACGATGTTCAGCCCGTGCTGGCCCAGAGCGGGACCGACGGGCGGTGCCGGCGTAGCTTTGCCGGCCGGGATCTGCAGCTTGATGAAAGCTGTAACTTTCTTTGCCATGACTGGCTCCTCCTAATAAATATTCCGGAAACTCCGGTGTCGTGGTGTGAGGGGAAGATCCTCTCCCACATTTTCACATGCGCTTGACCTCCGTGAACGCCAGTTCCACCGGCGTCGGACGGCCAACGAACATGGAAAAGATAACATTGACGGTCTGTTTGCTTTCGTTGATGGACTTGATCTCGCCCGTGGTGCCTTCCCAGACACCGGAGATCACCGTGACCGTGTCGCCCACCTTGAAGTCCGTGACCACATTGTCGCCGTGGACTCCCAAACGATCCACTTCCTCCTGGGACAGCGGCACCGCTTCGCCGCCCGGCCCCACAAAGCCCGTGACGCCGCGGGTGTTGCGGACGATGTACCAGGTGCGGTCGTTTTTGATCATGTGCACCAGCACGTAGCTGGGGAACTGTTTCTTCTGAACGACCTTTTTCAGACCGTCCTTGACCTCGATGACGTCCTGGATGGGCACGGCCACTTCCAGGATCTCATCCTGAAGCTTCAGGTTGTTGATGGTCTGCTCCAGGTCGGCCTTTACCTTATTCTCATAGCCGGAATAGGTGTGGACCACATACCATTTTGCTTCTTCCATGAAGTTCTCCTACCGGATCACAGGATCAGTCCCAGACCGAACTTGATGACCGCGTCGATGACGGCGATCAGCACGCCCAGCGCCACGCCGAAGAAGATGACGGCGCCGGTCTCTTTCGCCACGGTGGCCTTGCTGGGCCAGATGATCTTCTTGAATTCAGCTTTTACGCCTTTGAAAAAGCCCGTCTTCTTTACGGAAGGCTCCTGCTTTTCCACTTTCTTATCTTCTGCCATGGTGCTCTCCGATCATTTGGTCTCTCTGTGCAGCGTGTGACGCTTGCAGAACGGGCAGTACTTCTTGGTTTCCAGCCGTTCCGGATGGTTCTTCTTTTCCTTGGTGGTGTTGTAGTTTCTCTGCTTGCATTCGGTGCAGGACAAGGTGATTCTGGTGCGCATTTTCGGCTACCTCCCTTTATTTTTCGCGGCCGTGGCGGCGAGCCGCCGGCTGTCTTTTCTGCCGATTTTTCAGTCGACAAAAAAAAGACCCAAAACAGCGGCTTGTGTAGTATAGCAAAGCCCCGCGGGTCTTGTCAATAGTTTTTCCGTATGAAATCACAATGTTTTTTACCGGATCACGAGTTCCACCGGGCAATGGTCCGAGCCGAAGATCTCCTGGTGGATGGCAGCGCTCACCAGCCGGTCCTTCAGGCTGTCCGAGACCACGAAATAATCGATGCGCCACCCCGCGTTCCGCTCCCGGGCGCGCATCCGGTAGGACCACCAGCTGTAGGCGTCCCTGAGGTCCGGATAGAAGTACCGGAAGGTATCCGTGAAGCCGGCCGCCAGGAGTTCGGAGAACTTGCCGCGTTCCTCATCGGAGAAGCCGGCGTTCTGGCGATTCGCCGACGGATTCTTCAGGTCGATCTCCTCATGCGCGACGTTCAGGTCGCCGCAGAGGATCACGGGCTTGGTCTGCGCGAGGCGCGACAGGTAGGCGCGGAAATCGTCCTCAAACCGCATGCGGTAATCCAGACGCTTTAAACCGTCCTGCGAGTTGGGCGTATAGCAGCAGACCAGGTACTCCTCCGGGAATTCGCAGGTGATGACCCGGCCCTCATGATCGTGCTCATCGATCCCGATCCCGTACGTCACCGCCAGCGGCTCCTCCTTCGTCAGCACCAGCGTCCCCGAATACCCCTTTTTATCCGCATAATTCCAATATGCATGATACTGCGGCAGCTCCAGCGTCACCTGCCCCTCCTGCAGCTTGGTCTCCTGCAGACACAGGACGTCCGGATCCAGCGCGGCCACCGCCTCGTAAAAATTCTTGCCCAGCACGGCGCGCAGGCCGTTCACGTTCCAGGAAATCAGTTTCTTCATGATCTGCACCTTTTTCTGACAGGGGGACGGTTCCTTTGTCAGCTTTTGCGACAGAGGGACGCTCCTTCCTTCAGGTCTCCGCAGCGGAGGGACCTTTCTTCCGCCACTCCCTGATAAAAAAGAGGGGCGGCCGCGGCCGCCCCTGCGGGTCTCTCGTTATTTCGCGTAGTCGACGGTCCGGGATTCCCGGATGACGTTGACTTTGATCTGGCCGGGGTATTCCATTTCGTCCTCGATGCGCTTGGCGATGTCGTGGGCGAGGACGACCATGGCGTCGTCGTTGATCTGCTCCGGCACGACCATCACGCGGACTTCGCGGCCGGCCTGAATGGCAAAGGATTTGTCCACGCCCTTGAAGGAGTTGGTGATCTCCTCCAGCTGGGACAGCCGGTTGGTGTAGGTCTCCAGGGTATCCCGGCGGGCACCGGGACGGGCCGCGGAGATCGCGTCTGCCGCCTGCACCACGCAGGAGATGAGGGACGTGGGCTCCACGTCGCCGTGATGGGATTCCACCGCGTTGATGACCGTGGCGTTCTCCTTGTACTTGCGGCACAGCTCGGCGCCGATCTGCACATGGGAGCCTTCCATTTCCTGGTCCACGCTCTTGCCGATGTCATGCAGCAGGCCCGCGCGCTTCGCCAGGCGGACGTCCAGTCCCAGCTCGCCGGCCAGCAGGCCGGACAGGTGGGCCACCTCGATGGAGTGCTTCAGGGCGTTCTGGCCGTAGCTGGCGCGGAAATGCATCTTGCCCAGCAGGCGGATCAGTTCGGGATGGATGCCGTGGACGCCGACCTCCAGGATGGCGGCCTCGCCCTTCTCCTTCATGATCTCCTCGACTTCCTTCTGGGCCTTCTTGACCACTTCCTCGATCCGGGCGGGATGGATGCGGCCGTCCAGGATCAGCTTTTCCAGCGCGATCCGGGCCACTTCCCGGCGGGTCAGGTCGAAGCCGCTGATGACCACCGCTTCCGGCGTGTCGTCGATGATCAGTTCGACGCCGGTGGCCTGCTCCAGCGCGCGGATGTTGCGGCCTTCGCGGCCGATGATGCGGCCTTTCATCTCGTCATTGGGCAGGGACACCACGGAGATGGAGGTCTCGGACACGTGGTCCGCCGCGCATTTCTGGATGGCGGTCGTGATATACTCTTTGGCTTTCTTGGAGGCGTCTTCCTTCGCGCGGGCATTGATCTCGCGCAGGCGCTTGGCGATGTCGTGTTCGGCATCTTCCGTCACGCTCTGGATCAGGAATTCCTTCGCCTGTTCCTTGGTGAGTCCGGAGAGCTGCTCCAGCTTTTCCTGCTGCCGGCGCACCAGTTCTTCGGCTTCCTGTTCTTTTTTCTTTAATCTTTCATCCCTGGCCTGGACGCTCTGTTCTTTTTTCTCCAGCGCTTCGGTCTTCCTGTCCAGGTTCTCTTCCTTGCTCTGGACCCGCTGTTCGGCTTTTCTCAGCTCGGCCCGGCGTTCTTTTGCTTCCCGCTCCAGTTCGTTCTTGGCAGCGATGTTTTCTTCCTTGGCTTCCAGCAGCGCTTCGCGCTTCTTTTCCGCCGCTTCCTTCAATGCTTCATCTATGATTTCACGTGATTTCACTTCGGCCGAGCCGACGGTGGTCTCAAAGATCTTCCGCTGGCGCGCCGCCGAAATGACCCACGACAGAATGGCCGCAGCAAGGATCAGGATCAGGGCGATCAGCAGGGTCGTCCACTTCCCCAGGGCTGCGACGTAGATCATTCCATTGGTCACAGGAGCACCTCCTTCATTCTATTTTCAACGTCCGGACAACCATAAAGAACAGCTGTCCGCCGCATCGTTCTCATTATAGTCAGAAACCCGTGAAGTGTCAAGGGAGGAGGAGACCGAAAAAAACAAAAAAAAGAGGGCGGACGAAAGCGTCCGCCCCCTGCGGGCGTCCGGCAGAGCGGTCACCCTCTGAAATATTTTGCCGCCGCTTCAAACAGCTTCAGGTCATATTCGCCGGGGACGTTCCTGTACAGGTGGCGGCCGGTGCGCTCGCTGTGGCCCATCTTGCCGAGGATGCGGCCGTCCGGGGAGGTGAGGCCTTCCACGGCCAGCAGGGAGCCGTTCGGGTTGTACGCGATCTCCATGCTCGGAAGACCGGCCCGGTCCACGTAGCGGGTGGCGATCTGGTCGCCGCGCACGAGTTGTTCCAGCATGGCCGTCGGCGCGGTGAAGCGCCCTTCGCCGTGGGAGACCGGGACCGTGACGATATCGCCCTCGTTCATCAGCGACAGCCACGGCGAACGGACGGATTCGACGCGGGTGCGCACCAGTCTGGACTGGTGGCGGCCGATGGTGTTGAAGGTCAGGGTCGGGAAATCGCCTTCCGCGTCCAGGATGCGGCCCGCATGGATCAGGCCCAGCTTGATCAGCGCCTGGAAGCCGTTGCAGATGCCCAGGATCAGGCCGCCGCGGCGGTCCATCAGGTCAGTGACGCCTTCTTTCACCGCTTCATTGCGGAAGAAGGCGGTGATGAATTTCGCGCTTCCTTCGGGCTCGTCGCCGCCGGAAAAGCCGCCGGGGATGAAGATGCCCTGCGCTTCCTTCAGCGCTTCCGCGAACTCATCCACCGAGCCCGCGATCTCCTGCGCGCTCCGGTTGCGGATCACCATGACCCGCGCCTTCATGCCCGCCCGTTCCACCGCGCGCGCGGAATCGAACTCGCAGTTCGTGCCCGGGAATACGGGGATCAGGAAGGACGGCGCCTGGCCGGCGCGGAGCGGCAGCGGCCCCCTGGCCGCGGTCTCCGGCGCGGGCCGCGTCTTCTCGGCAGGTCTTGCGGCGCAGCAGCAGACGGGAGCGAGGGAGACGGAAGGAGCGGCGGGAACGTCGTTCAGTTTGTAGACGGGTTCGAGCCGGGCTTCGTAGAGGGTCTCCAGTTCTTCCAGGGAAACGCGGTCGGCGCCGCGGATCAGGGCGGGATCGCTCACGGTGCGGGCGATCTCGCGGCCGAGCTGCATCGTGCCGGTCATTTCCAGCAGGAAGGAGCCCCAGGCGGGGGCGAACAGCTCTTCCGCAGGGACCGATGCGTCAAATTCCGCGCCGATGCGGTTGCCGATGGCCATCTTGAAGACGGCGTCGGCGAGGCCGCCGCTGCCCAGCGCCCAGGCCGAGACGGCTTTCTTCTCGCGCAGGAGCTTTGTCACCTGGGCGAAAACGATCTTCAGGCTGTCGGGCTGCGGCAGGCCGTCCTCATCCGTTTCCGGAGACAGGAGGACCAGGCGGTTGCCCGCTTCCTTCAGCTCGGGCGAGGCGATCTGCCCCGTCTCCGCGGTGGTCACCGCGAACGAGACCAGGGTGGGCGGGACGTGGATGTCCTCAAAGGAGCCGCTCATGGAGTCCTTGCCGCCGATCGCGCCGTAGCCCAGATCCAGCTGCGCGCGGAAGGCGCCGAGCAGCGCCGCCAGAGGCTTGCCCCAGCGTTCCGGATCGCGGCCGAGTTTCTCAAAATACTCCTGAAAACTCAGGTAAACATCGTCGAAGCCCGCGCCGGCCGCCACCAGTTTGGAAACGGACTCCACCACGGCCAGATAAGCGCCGCGGTAAGGGTCCGATTCGGACAGATACGGGTCGAAGCCGTAGGCCATCGCCGAGCAGGTATCCGTTTCGCCCTGCAGGAGCGGGATCTTGTGGACCATGGCCTGGATGGGCGTCTTCTGATAAATGCCGCCGAAAGGCATCAGCACGGTGGCCGCGCCGATGGTGGAGTCGAAGCGCTCGGACAGGCCCTGGCGGGAGCAGTACGCGAGCGAGGAGACCATTTCGCGGAGGGCGGCGGGGAGATCGGTCACAGGCCGCGCCTCTTCGCCGGATTTCCGAGGGGGAAGGACACGGGCGGCGGCTTCTTTGGGAGCGCCGTTGGAGTTCAGGAAGTCGCGGCTGACGTCGACGATGCGGGCACCGTTCCAGTGCATGACCAGGCGGGGCTCCTTCGTGACGCGGGCGACGGGGACGGCGGAAAGGTTCTCGCCGGCGGCCAGGGCCAGGAAGTGCTCCAGGTCGGCGGGATCCACGACGACGGCCATGCGCTCCTGGGATTCGGAGATGGCCAGTTCGGTGCCGTCCAGACCTTCGTATTTCTTCGGAACTTTATCCAGGTCGATGGAGAGGCCGTCCGCCAGTTCACCGATGGCCACGGACACGCCGCCCGCGCCGAAGTCGTTGCAGCGCTTGATCAGGCGGGTCGCCTCCGGGTCGCGGAACAGGCGCTGCAGCTTGCGTTCCTCGGGCGCGTTGCCCTTCTGGACTTCCGCGCCGCAGGTCTCCACGGAGTGGGAGTCATGGGCCTTGGAGGAGCCCGTGGCCCCGCCGATGCCGTCGCGCCCGGTGGCGCCGCCCAGCAGGATCACCACGTCGCCGGGAACGGGCTGCTCGCGCCGCACGTTTTCCGCGGGCGCCGCCGCGATCACCGCGCCGATCTCCATGCGCTTGGCCGCGTAGCCGGGGTGGTACAGCTCGTCCACCAGGCCCGTGGCCAGGCCGATCTGGTTGCCGTAGGACGAATAGCCCGCGGCCGCGCCGGTCACGATGCTGCGCTGCGGCAGTTTTCCGGGGATGGTCTCGCTTAAGGGGACGGTCGGATCCGCCGCGCCGGTCACGCGCATCGCGCCGTATACGTAAGCCCGGCCGGACAGCGGGTCCCGGATGGCGCCGCCGATGCAGGTGGCCGCGCCGCCGAAGGGCTCGATCTCCGTCGGGTGGTTGTGCGTCTCATTCTTGAACAGCAGCAGCCAGGGCTCGGGCTTTCCGTCCACCCGCACCTCCATCTTCACGGTGCAGGCATTGATCTCCTCGGATTCGTCCAGCTTGTCCAGTTTGCCCTGGCGCTTCAATTCCTTGACGGCGATGGTCGCCAGGTCCATCAGGCACACCGGCTTTTTCACCTTCAGGTCCCTGCGCAGCGCGAGGTACTCCTCGTACGTCTTCTGCACGCGGGGGTCCTCGAAGCTCACGTCCGTGAGTTCGGTGAGGAAGGTGGTGTGGCGGCAGTGATCGGACCAGTAGGTATCGATCATGCGGATCTCCGTAATGGTGGGATCGCGCCGTTCCTTCTTAAAATAATTCTGGCAGAAGGCGATGTCCTTTTCGTCCATCGCCAGGCCGTAGTTCCGGACGAAGGCGGCCAGACCGTCCCTGTCCAGGTCGCGGAAGCCGGTGAGCACGGCGACCGGTTCCGGGGCGTCGTACTGCATCTTCAGGGTCTCCGGCTTTTCCAGGGACGCCTCGCGGGCCTCCACCGGGTTGATCACGTGCTTTTTAAAGGCGGCCAGTTCCGCCTCCGAAACGGCCCCGTACAGGGCGTAGACCCGGGCGGAAGCCACCGCGGGCCGGTCGCCGCGGGAGATGATCTGGATGCACTGGGCCGCGGAATCCGCCCGCTGGTCAAACTGGCCGGGCAGATATTCCACCGCGAACACGGCGGCTCCCGACAGGTCCGGCTCCTCGTAAACATAGTCCACCGAAGGATCGGAAAACACGTTCCGCACGGCGTTTTCAAACAGTGCCGGCGTCACGTCCTCCACGTCGTAGCGGTTGAGCAGCCGCAGCCGCTCCAGCCCGGCGATGCCCAGCAGTTCGCGGCCTTCCTGCAGCAGCTCCCGGGCCGCCAGATCGTTGCCTTCCTTCTTTTCCACGAAAATACGGTAAACCATAAGTTTTCCTTTCTGTATTTACAGCACTTCCAGCGCGCGATGACCGATGTCCTTCCGGTAAAACGCGTTTTCAAAACCGATCTGCTCCACGGACGCATACGCCTCCGCCAGCGCCGTTTTCAGATCCGCCGCCTGAGCGGTCACGCCCAGGACGCGGCCGCCGCCCGTGACGAGCCGGCCGTCCTTCAGCGCGGCGCCGGCCACGTAAACGCGGTCCAGCAGATCCTCCGGGATCGTGATGGGATATCCTTTCTTATAAGAAAGCGGGTAGCCCTCGGAAGCCATGATGACGCAGGCCGCCGCCCCGCGCTTAAACCGCAGCGGCAGCTGCTCCGCCAGTTTCCCGGCGCGGACCGCCAGCATCAGGGTGAGCAGGTCGCTGTCCAGGAGCGGCAGCACCACCTGGGTCTCGGGGTCGCCGAAGCGGCAGTTGTATTCGATCACTTTGGGGCCGTCGGGCGTCAGCATCAGGCCGAAATACAGGCAGCCCTGGAAAGGGCGGCCTTCCGCTTCCATCGCGCGGACTGTGGGCAGGAAGATCTTTTCCATGCACTCCGCGGCCACGGCGTCCGTGTAGAACGGATTCGGCGCGATCGTCCCCATACCGCCGGTGTTGGGGCCCTTGTCCCCGTCCCATGCGGCCTTGTGGTCCATGGAGGAACTGAGCGGCGCCACGGTCTTCCCGTCGGTCAGCGCCAGCACGGAGATCTCCGGACCCGTCAGGAACTCCTCGATCACGAGCTTTTCGCCGCTTTTGCCGAACTTCTTCTCTTCCATCGCGGCGCGCACGGCGTCTTCGGCCTCCCGTCTCGTCTGCGCGATCACCACACCCTTGCCCAGGGCCAGACCGTCCGCCTTGACCACCACGGGCAGCGGCGCCTGCGCCACATAAGCCAGCGCGGCGTTCAGATCCGTGAAGGTCTCGTAAGCCGCCGTGGGGATCCCGTATTTCTTCATCAGATCCTTGGCAAACGCCTTGCTGCCCTCAATGACCGCCGCGTTCGCGCGGGGCCCGAAGCAGGGGATCCCCGCCTCTTCCAGCGCGTCCACCGCGCCGAGCACCAGCGGATCATCCGGCGCCACGACCGCGAAGTCGATCTCCTGTTCCTGCGCGAACGCGACCTGCGCCGCGATATCCGTCGCGCCGATCTGCATGCATTCCGCGTCGCGCGCGATGCCCCCGTTGCCGGGCAGGGCATAAATCTTCTCCGCCAGCGGATTTTCCTTCAGTTTGCGGATGATGGCGTGCTCGCGCCCGCCTCCGCCGATCACCATGATCTTCATCTTCTTCTCCCGAAAAACAGCCGCAGCCGTTTCATTCATGCAGTACGCTCCACTTTTCCCAGTGTTGGCAGAAACTGTTCGCCCGGCGGTCCGTATGGTTGAAATAGGCGCTGCTGCGGTTGTAGCAGCGGCCGGTCTCATTGATATCGTCCACTTTGGCCCGGTAGCCGTAGCGGTCCGTGGTATAACGGGAACCGCCCCAGTATTCGCAGGTCACGCAGTATTCCCGGCTGGGGGTAAATTCATTCATCCCTCTTCCCCCGCCGCTCAGTGATGGAACAGGCGCATGCCCGTGAACGCCATCACCATGTCGTATTTGTCGCAGGCTTCGATGACCGCGTCGTCGCGGATGGAGCCGCCGGGCTCCGCCACGTAAGACACGCCCGACAGCCTGCCGCGCTCGATGGAATCGCTGAACGGGAAGAACGCGTCGGAGCCGAGCGCCACGCCGGTCTTCGTATCCAGGAGGGCGCGCTTGTCCGCCTGAGTAAGCGGTTCGGGGCGCTCCGTGAAGTATTTCTGCCAGATGCCCTCCGCACAGACGTCCTCTTCATTCTGGTTGATGTAGCCGTCGATCACGTTGTCGCGTTCGGGGCGGCCCAGATCTTCGCGGAACGGCAGGCCGAGCACCTTCGGGCTCTGGCGCAGCCACCAGGTATCCGCCTTGCCGCCCGCCAGCCGCGTGCAGTGGATGCGGGACTGCTGGCCGGCGCCCACGCCGATAGCCTGGCCGTCCACCGCGAAGCACACGGAATTGGACTGCGTATACTTCAGCGTGATCAGGGACACGATCAGGTCGCGCGCCGCGCTGTCGGGCAGATCCTTATTTTTCGTCACGATGTTGTTCAGCAGCTCGCGGTCGATGCGGAAATTGTTGCGGCCCTGTTCGAACGTCACGCCGAAGACCTGCTTGGTCTCCTTCTCCGCGGGGACGTAGTCCGGATCGATGGCGATCACGTTGTAGCCGCCTTTGCGCTTGGTCTTTAAGATCGCCAGCGCCTCGTCCGTATAGCCGGGCGCGATCACGCCGTCGGACACCTCGCGCTTGATCAGGCTGGCCGTCACGGCGTCGCACTCATCGGAAAGCGCGACGAAATCGCCGAAGGAGCACAGCCGGTCCGTGCCGCGGGCGCGGGCATAGGCGCAGGCCAGGGGCGACTCGTCCAGTCCGGGCACGTCATCCACGAAGCACGCCTTCTTCAGTTCCGGCGACAGCGGCAGCGCCACCGCCGCGGAGGTGGGCGACACGTGCTTGAAGGACGTGGCCGCCGGCAGACCCAGCGCCGTCTTCAGTTCCTTCACCAGCTGCCACGCATTGAACGCGTCCAGCAGATTGATATAGCCCGGCCGGCCGTTCAGCACGGTGATGGGCAGTTCCGAGCCGTCCGCCATGAATATGCGGGCCGGTTTCTGATTCGGGTTGCAGCCGTATTTGAGTTCGAGTTCGTTCATGATCGACATCCTTTCGCAGTAATATAGGCAGCGGACAAGCGATCCGGAAAGCTGCTTATCCGGCGGTCAGGCAGTGAGCAAGCGGCTCAACGATACTTTTCGATCCCCCTTCTGCGGGGCGAGAAAAGTTTTCGTCGAGACGTGATCACACGTTTTTATTGTAAAGCCGGTCTTTCGACTGGCCGTTCTTCACGTTCACGCTGACGGCATAGAGCGAGATCTTGTTGTTCGCGTCCAGAGACGACCACAGCGTATCGCACCACGCGTCGAAATCATCCTCCATCGCCACGCGCTCCGGCTCGCCCTGGAACGTGGGCAGCGGATTGCCGTCGCACACGTAGGTGTGCAGGAAATGGCCCAGGCCCGGAATGCCCGGGTAGGCGAAATGGTAGCGGGCGCAGGCGCTTCCGGCCTCATCCGCGCTCTTTAAAATACTCATTTCGTAATTGAAATGCCGCGGCTCGAAATTCAGCACCGCGCTGATGCGGGGCGTGAAATTGGGCCCGTCCGGCTCAAACTCGCGGCTCGTGAGCGACTCCGCAAAGCCCTTGCCCATAAGGAACCCGTCGCGGACCGTATCCGTCTGGTCCCCGTTCGTCACGATGAGGTGATTCTTATACTGGCGCAGCGCCGCGTAAATGATCAGGCTCGGATCCTCCACCTTCGACGGATCGAACGGTTCCGTAAACACCGCGCCTTCCTTCTTCACGAACACCCGGTTCCTCGAATTCACGCTGCGTCCCATGATAAAATACGCCGCTACCGCATGCTCTCCGTCCGGCGTCATCCCCACGATGATCCCCCGTCCCGGATACGTATTCCACACCAGCAGCTCCGTCAGCGACTTCTTGTCATAAATCCCCATGATACCCTCCTGAAAAATGAACTATATTCCGAAAAACCTTATACCATCCATAAAAATGTGCCGTCCCCGCCTGTTTTCCCCCTTCCTGCGGCCCCCGGCGGGGAAGCCGCCCGGAGTTCAAAAGACGGAACAGACTGCAGAGAACAGACCGCGCGGAGACGAGCAGACCGAACAATACTTTTCGGTGCCCCTTTTTCGGGGCGGGAAAAGTTTTCATTCGGGATGCGAGGAGGCGCAAGGCCGTCACATCGTCATCTCCCTGGTCAAGACAGGTCCCTCATGCTTTTTCACCTCCTGCGACCCCTCGGTGAGGAAGCCGCCCGGAGTTCAAAAGCAGGAAAAGACTGCAGAGAACAGGCCGCGCGGAGACGAGCAGACCGAACAATACTTTTCGGTGCCCCTTTTTCGGGGCGAGAAAAGTTTTCGTTCGGGATGCGAGGAGACGCGAGGCCGTCACATCGTCATCTCCCTGGTCAAGACAGGTCCCTCTTGCTTTTTCACCTCCTGCGGCCCCCGGCGGGGGGGCCGCCCGGCAGGGAGGGGCCCGTCAGGCGGACGACAGGCCGAGCGATGCGGAGCAGACCGAACAATACTTTTCGATACCCCTTTTTCGGGGTGAGAAAAGTTTTCGTTCGGTCTGCGACGCAGCGCGAGGCCGTCACTCAGTCAGCGACTTCGCAACCTGCTCCAGGGCGGCGGGGAGCAGTTTCCACTCGGCGAGCCGCATCACTCTCTTCTGCAGCTTCTCCGGCGTGTCCCCCTCTCTCACCTTCACCGCCTTCTGCGCAATGATCGGCCCTCCGTCCGCCACCTCATTCACAAAATGCACCGTCGCCCCCGTCACCTTCACGCCTCTTGCCAGCGCGGCCTCATGGACCTTCAGTCCGTAGAAGCCTTCGCCGCAGAACGCCGGGATCAGGGCCGGGTGCACGTTGAGGATGCGGTTCGGGTACCGGCGGACGAAATCCGCGCTCAGGATCGACAGGAATCCCGCCAGCACGATGACTTCGATGCGGTACTCTTCCAGTTTCTCCAGCAGCGCCGCCTCGAACGCCTCCTGCGAACCCAGCGTCTTCCTATCCGCCGCAAACGCGGGGATGCCGGCCGCGGCGGCCCGCTCCAGGGCGTACGCGCCGGCCTTGGAGGAGAGCACCAGTTCCAGCGAGGCGTGGGGGATCTCCCCGCGGCGGGAGGCGTCGATGATGGCCTGCAGGTTGGTCCCGCCTCCGGAGACCAGCACGGCGGTGCGGATCGTCTTCATGTCAGGTCCCTTTCTTGAGTCCGGCGAAAAACAGGATGCGGTCGAGCAGCAGGGCACCGACGGCGTTCCCCGCCGCAACGATCACGATGAACAGGACGGCCTGCAGGGAAAACACGCCGGCCGCCGCGAAATAAAACATGTCCGCGATGGAATGCTCAAAGCCGCTCAGGATGAACACCGGGATCCCGAACAGGATGCCCAGCGTCGTCTTTCTGTCCCGGTACAGATTCACGGCAATATAGATCAGCATGCCGCAGAAGATCCCGCGCACGAAAGCGGATCCGCCGGACAGCGCCAGCTTCGCGTCGCACACCGCTCTGGCGGCTTCGCCCTTAAAGGACAGCATGGCCAGGCCCGCAAGGACCGCGCCGATCAGGTTGCCGAGCAGGCCCAGGAACAGTTCCGGCACGGCGCCCTTCTTTCCTTCGAACAGGTAGCCGACCCGGCCGGTATACAGGTTGGCGCCGTAATAGCAGACCGAGATCAGGCCGATGGTGAACCCCACGGCCCCGACGACCTTATCGTTCACGGAAAGGAACACGCCGCCGCCCAGGCTCACCAGGAGCCCGGCCAGGATGCCGGAAAACACCTGTTTCAGCATAAAGTCACCTTATCTTCGGAAGCTTCGATCTCCCCGATCACGTAGGCGTCCTCGCCCGCGCCGCGCAGGATCTCCAGCGCTTTCTCCGCGTCTTCGGGCGCCACGACGAGGCTCATGCCCACTCCCATGTTGAACGTGTTGAACATGTCGCGTTCCGGGATCCCGCCCTTTTCCTGCAGCAGGCGGAAAACGGCCGGCACCTTCACGTCCGCCCTGCGGATCCGCGCGCCCAGGCCGTCCGGGATGCTCCGGGGGATGTTCTCGTAGAACCCGCCGCCGGTGATGTGCGAGATGCCCTTCACCTCGACCTGCTCCAACAGGGCCAGGACGGGCTTCACGTAAATGCGGGTCGGGGTCAGCAGGACTTCGCCCAGCGGGCGGCCGTCCAGTTCGGGCACGGGCGCGCTTAAGTCCGCGTGCTCCACGTCGAAGACCTTCCGCACCAGCGAGAAGCCGTTGGAGTGGAGGCCGGAGGAAGCCAGGGCGATCACGGTGTCGCCGGCCTTCATTCTGTTATGGTCAATGATCTTTTTTCTGTCCACGACGCCGACGGAAAAGCCCGCCAGGTCGTAGTCGTCCGGGGCCATGGTCCCGGGATGCTCCGCGGTCTCGCCGCCGATCAGGGCGCAGCCGGCCTGCACGCAGCCTTCCGCCACGCCGGCCACCAGGTCCGCGACCTTCTCCGGCACGTTGCGGCCGATCGCGATATAATCCAGGAAGAACAGGGGCTTCGCGCCGCAGCAGACGATATCGTTCACGCACATGGCCACGCAGTCGATGCCTACCGTGCCGTTCACGCCCAGGAGCTGCGCGATGCGCTGCTTGGTGCCCACGCCGTCCGTGCCGGAGACCAGCACGGGTTCTTCCATCCCGGCCAGGTCCGGGGCGAACAGGCCGCCGAAGCCGCCGATGTCCGAGACCACGCCGGGGATGAAGGTGCGCTCCACGTGTTTCTTCATGAGCTTCACGCCTTCATAGCCCGCTTCGATGTTCACGCCCGCCGCCGCATAGGAGGCGCTGTGGGATCTCTCCGCCATTCCTTACTCCTTTCCGTTCCAGCAATACGTGCAGAGCTGCTCCCGGGGCAGGCCGATCGCGCCGACCACCCCGTCGAGCGTCTGAAAATCCAGGGAAGCAAAATGGAATTTTTCACTGATGGCCTTCCGCAGCGCCTTGCCGCGCTCCGTCGTGCCGTCGCTGTATTCCGGGATATGTTCGAGACCTTCGTCGCCCTCCAGTTCCCGGATCACGCGCCGCGCGATCAGCTCCATGTCGGAGACGGAGCGGCTGAAATTCAGGAATTTGCAGCCGTACATGATGGGCGGGCAGGCAGAGCGCATGTGCACGGACTTCGCGCCGCTTTCGTACAGGAAGTCCACGGTCTCCTTGAGCTGCGTGCCGCGGACGATGGAGTCGTCCACGAACAGCAGGTTTTTGTCCTCGATGAGTTCCTTCACCGGGATCTGCTTCATCTTGGCGATATGCTCGCGGTCCGACTGGGCCGGCGGCATGAAGCTGCGGTTCCAGGTGGGGGTGTATTTGATGAAGGCGCGGGCGAAGGGGAGGTGGCTCTCGTTGGAGAAGCCGATGGCGTGGGGCGTTCCGGAATCCGGCACGCCGCCGACGTAGTCGATCCCGAGGGCCGGGAGGCTCTCCGCCTCGTTCCGGGCCATGGCCGCGCCGTTGCGGTAGCGCATGGCCTCCACGCTGACGCCCTCATAGACGGCGGTCGGGAAGCCGAAATAGCTCCACAGGAAGGCGCAGACGCGTTTTTCCCGGCCGGGAGGCGCCAGCTGCGTGATCCCGTCCGGAGTCACGCGCACGATCTCGCCGGGCCCCAGTTCCTTTTCGTCCTCAAAGCCCAGTTTGTGATAGGCGAAGGCTTCGAAGCTGACGGCATAGCCGTCGTCCCGGCGGCCGATCTGGACCGGCAGACGGCCGAAGCGGTCGCGGGCGGCGATCAGGGAGCCGTCGTCCTGCAGGATCAGGACGGAGGCCGTGCCGTCGATCTGGGCGTGCGCGAAATGGATGCCCTCCGCCAGCGTCGGCTTTTCGCTGATCAGGGACGCCACGAGTTCCGTGCTGTTGATCTTGCCGCCGGACATGGCCGACAGATGCGTGCCGGACAGGTCCAGATAGCGGGCGATCAGCTCCTCCGCGTTGTTGATGACGCCGGTGATGCAGATCGCGTAATTCCCGTGGCGGGAGCGCACCAGAAGCGGCTGCGGGTCGGTGTCGCTGATGCAGCCGATGGCGCTGGTGCCGTGCATCTCGGAGAAGACGTCCGCGAATTTGGTGCGGAACGGCGCATTCTCAACGCTGTGGATGGTGCGCTGCAGGCCGTCCTGCGGGTTCCAGGCCGCCAGGCCGGCGCGCTTGGTCCCCAGATGGGAGTGGTAGTCCACGCCGAAGAACACGTCCGCGAGACATTCGTTTTTTGAGGTGATGCCGAAAAATCCGCCCATGCCGGGTCTCCTTTTTCAGATTATTTCGGGGCGGACCCTGCGGCCCGCCCCGTCATCCTGCGATCAGGCAAAGAACAGCCGGGAGAGCTCCATCGGCTGGATGTACTGGCCGTCCTTATAGACGCGCATGTTGCCGGAAGCGATCTCATCGATCAGCATGACTTCACCGTTCGCGTCGTAGCCGAATTCGAACTTGATGTCGTACAGCTCCAGGCCGCGCTTCTTCATCTCGTCTGCGACCACGGCCGTGATCTGCTGCGTCTGGGCCTTGATGTCGTCGTACTGCTTGTCGGTCATGACGCCGAGCACGATCAGACCGTCCTTGGTGACCAGCGGGTCGCCCTTGGCGTCGTTCTTGAAGGTCATTTCCACATAGGAAGGAAGTTCGGCGCCCTCTTCCACGTATTCCCCGTAGCGGCGGAAGAAGCTGCCCACGGCACGCAGGCGGCAGATGACTTCCAGGCCGTGGCCGAACACTTTGGCCGGCAGGACTTCCATGGTGGTCTCGTTCAGATCCGCGCTGACGTAGTGCGTCCGGACGCCGGCCGCCTTCAGCTTCTCAAAGAAGTAGATGGACATGCGCAGGTTGACGTCGCCCACGCCTTCGATCGTCAGGCCGACGGTGTTCATGCCGGGGTCAAAGACGCCGTCCTCGCCGGTGCAGTCGTCCTTGAATTTCAGAAGATAGTTGCCGTTTTCCAGGGCATACACGTTTTTGGTTTTGCCGGTGTAGACCAGTTTGGGTTCCATTGATGTTCTCCTTACCTTGCTTAAAATATTGTGGACGGGGCGTATGCGCGCCTCAGAGGGACAGGTTCCGGTCTTTTTCGCGGACCGCGTCGGCTTCCGCCGCCCGGCGCGCGTCCAGTTTCGCCGCCAGCGCGTCATCGCTCACGGCCAGGATCTCGGCGGCCAGCAGGGCCGCGTTCACGGCGCCGTCGACGGCGACCGTTGCCACCGGGATGCCGCGGGGCATCTGCACGGTGGAAAGCAGGGCGTCCATGCCGTCCAGAACGGACGACTTGAGGGGGATCCCGATGACCGGCAGCGTGGTGTTCGCCGCCAGGGCGCCCGCCAGATGGGCCGCCATCCCCGCCGCCGCGATCAGGGCGCCGAAGCCGTTCTCCCGCGCGCCCGCGGCAAAATCACGGGCTTCCGCGGGCGTGCGGTGCGCGGAATAGATGTGGACCTCATAAGGGATCTCCAGCGAAATCAAAGTATCGACAGCCTTCCGCACCACCGGCAGATCGCTGTCGCTTCCCATGATGATTCCGATTTTTTTCATGATGTGATGGCCTCTTTTCGGAATGGATAGATCGGTAAAAAACAAAAAAGCACAGAAAAACAACCTGTTTCCCTGCGCCCAGACGGTCGGCTCTCCATTTCTCTGTTCCCCCGGGGTGCTCCCCTATCCGTCAGTCGCAAAGAAACGCTTAATTGCACGCTAACAGTATACCGACGGCGGGGGGAGACTGTCAAGGGGAAAGCACCTTTTATTTATGAGAATAAGACCCGTTTTTCCTTTTATTCCCAAGCCGAAACCGCTTGCATTCGCACAGTCCGCCATGGTATAGTATTTGAGAATATGGCCTGCCCAGAAGCAAGGCCAAAAACAATGGAGGAAGAACTAATGAAGAAGATCCTGGCACTGACTTTATCCCTTTGCCTGATCCTGGGTCTGGCTGCCTGCGGCGGCAAGACCGAACCTACCACTGCGGCTCCCGAGACCACCAAGGCTCAGGACCAGACCACGGCGGCTCCTACCGAAGCCCCTACCGAAGCCCCTACCGAAGCCCCTACCACGGCTGCTCCCGCTGCCAAGGTCAAGATCGGTATGGTCACCGACGTAGGCGGTGTGAACGACCAGTCCTTTAACCAGACTTCCTGGGAAGGCCTGCAGGCCCTCGCCGCGGAAGACAGCAGCTTCGAAGTGAAGTATCTGGAATCCAAGACTGACGCCGACTATCAGACCAACATCAACACCTTCATCGATGACGGCTATGACCTGATCATCTGCGTGGGCTACATGCTGGCCGATGCCACCAAGGAAGCTGCCGAAGCCAACCCCAACCAGAAGTTCGCCATCATCGACGACTCCACCTGCGCTGACCTGCCCAACGTGGCCTGCCTGATGTTCGCTCAGGAGCAGGCTTCCTACCTGGTAGGCCTGGTCGCCGGTTCCGTGACCCAGTCCAAGACCGTCGGTTACGTCCAGGGCATGGTCTCCGATACCATGAACCTGTTCGGCATCGGCTACATCACGGGCGTCCTGGAAGTCTGCCCTGATGCTCAGGTCCTGCAGTACAACGCCAACAACTTCGGCGACATCCCCGGCGGCAACACCGCGGCCAAGGATATGATCACCAAGGGCGCTGACGTCATCTACCACGCCGCTGGCGGCACCGGCATGGGCGTCATCAACGCCTGCGACGAAGCCGGCATCTGGGCCATCGGCGTCGATACCGACCAGTCCCCTCTGGCTCCCGAGCACGTGATCACCTCCGCCATGAAGCGCGTGGACGTGGCTTCCCAGGATATCTCCAAGGCTGTCAAGGCCGGCAACTTCACGGCTGGCGTGCATCTGTACGACCTGTCCAACGGCGGTGTTGACCTGGCTCCTACCCGGACCCACATCCCGGCCGACGTGCTGAAGCTGGTCGAAGAGAAGAAGGCCGCCATCATTGCCGGTCAGTTCACCGTTCCGACCTCTGTTGACGACTGCCCTGCTTTCACGCTGAAATAATTGCGGCATTCGTCCGAACCGGGGAGGGCGGCCTGCGGGCCGCTCTCCTTTTTTATGCAAAAAAACCGTTCCCCCTCCGGGATAACGCTCCGTCTTCCCTCTCTTTTTCATTGACTTTTTCGTCTCCGGCCCTTACAATAAACTTGCTAAAATATATTCGTTTCGTGCGATGCAAAAGAAAACCGAAGAAGAAGGGGGCATACACTTGGGAAAAGAACATGTGGACATGAATACGCCCGTCATTGAAATGCGGAACATCGTGAAGAAGTTCGGCGATTTCACCGCCAATGACGGCATCAATCTGACCGTCCACAAGGGAGAGATCCATGCGATCCTGGGCGAGAACGGAGCCGGCAAGTCCACGCTGATGAATCAGCTGTACGGACTGATCCGACCGACCTCCGGCGACAT
Source organism: Lachnospiraceae bacterium (assembly GCA_017428105.1). Classification (GTDB taxonomy): domain Bacteria; phylum Bacillota; class Clostridia; order Lachnospirales; family Lachnospiraceae; genus UBA6987. The sequence goes on from JAFRRM010000023.1 coordinate 84,434, forward strand.
TTTGGTGCGCGGCCAGAAGATCGAAATGAACAATCCCCGGGACGCCATCGCGGCCGGCATCGGCATGGTCCATCAGCACTTCATGCTGATCCAGCCGTTCACGGTCACGGAAAACATCGTACTGGGCACGGAGCCGGTGAACGGCATCAAACTGGATATGGTCAAGGCTCGCCAGAACGTGCTGGACATCTCCGAAAAATACGGCCTGTCCATCGACCCGGACGCCCGGATCGAGGACATTTCCGTCGGCATGCAGCAGCGCGTGGAGATCCTGAAGGCCCTGTACCGCGGGGCGGAGATCCTGATTCTGGACGAGCCGACCTCTTCCTTAACGCCGCAGGAGATCCTGGAACTGATCCAGATCATGCATAAGCTGACCGAGGACGGCAAGAGCATCATCCTGATCACCCACAAACTGAAGGAGATCAAGGAATCCGCCGACTTCTGCACCATCATCCGCCTGGGCAAATACATCAGCACCGTGGACGTGGACACCGTCACGGAAAGCGACCTGGCCAACATGATGGTCGGCCGCAACGTCACCTTCAAGGTAGACAAGCCCGAGATGGAGCCCGGCGAAGTGGTGCTGGAGGTCAAAGACCTGCACGCCAAGGACTACCGCGACGTCGAGATCCTGAAGGGCCTGAACCTGAAGGTGCGGCGGAACGAGATCGTGGGTATCGCCGGCATCGACGGCAACGGCCAGACCGAGCTGGTGGAGATCATCACCGGCCTGAAGAAGGCGACCGCCGGCGACGTCCTGGTAAACGGCGTGAGCGTCTGCAACAAGACCCCGCACTTCGGCTTCGAGCACGGCGTATCCAGCATCCCCGCGGACCGGCAGAAACACGGACTGGTGCTGGCCCACTCCGTGGAGGACAACCTGATCCTGCAGAATTACAAGAAGGATCCTTACGCGAAACGCAGCATCCTGCAGCGCGGGCCGATCTTCAGCCACGCGCAGGAAGCGATCGGAAAATTCGACATCCGTCCCGGCGGAAGCGAGAAGCGGCCGGCCGGCACGCTGTCCGGCGGCAACCAGCAGAAGGTCATCATCGCCCGCGAGGTATACAACGACAAGGACCTGCTGATCGCCGTGAACCCGACCCGCGGCCTGGACGTCGGCGCCATCGAATACGTGCATGGCTACCTCGTGGAGCAGCGCAACAAGGGCAAGGCGATCCTGCTGGTCTCCTTCGAACTGGATGAGATCATGAGCCTGTCCGACGTGATCGACGTCATCTTCGACGGCCGGATCGTGAGCCGCGTGCCCGGCAAGGAAGCGGATGAGAAGACGCTGGGCCTGATGATGGCAGGAGGTGGAAAAGCATGAAAAAGAAAAGAAGCGTCATAGAGATCATCTCTTCCGTCCGGTTCATCCATATCCTGCTGGCCATCATCCTGGGCTTCGCGGTCGGCGCGCTGTTCCTGGCTGTCATGGGCGTTTCCGTGGGCGACGCGTACGGCAAGCTGCTGGACAGCGTCACCACCGTGAAGGGCATCTCGTACGTGATCGTGTACGCCACGCCGTACATCCTGACGGGTCTGTCGGTGGCGTTCTCGTTCAAGACCGGCGTGTTCAACATCGGCGCCGAAGGCCAGTTCGTGGTGGGCTCCATGGCGGCAGCCGTGACGGGCATCCTGCTGAAGGACCTGCCCAAGCCTGCCCTGATCCCGCTGTGCTTCCTCGCCGCCATGGCCGCCGGCGCCCTCTGGGGCATCATCGTCGGCACCCTGAAGACCAAATGGGGCATCAACGAAGTGCTGGCCATGATCATGTTCAACTGGATCGCCTTCTATTTAAGCAACTATATCGCGGGGCTGCCCGGCATCAAGAATACGGGGACGGCGGAAGCCACCCAGACCATTTCCGAAAATGCCCGGACCCTGCTTTCCAAACAGACTATCGCCGACCTGGGGCTGGCCCCCACGGCCAACTGGGGCATCCTGGTGGCTCTCATCGCCATGATCCTGGTGTGGTTCATCATCGAAAAGACCACGCTGGGCTATGAGCTCAAGGCCGTGGGTTCCAACCGCTTCGCCGCGGAATACGGCGGCATCGGCGTGAACCGTTCCATTCTGACCGCCCTGGCCATCTCCGGTGCGCTGGCCGGCCTCGGCGGCTCGCTGCAGGTCATGGGCATGGGCAGCCGCATCAGTATTTTCTCCGCCCAGGAAGGCTTCGGCTTCGGCGGCATCGTGGTGGCCCTGATCGGCTGCTCCAACCCCTTCGGAGCGCTGGCGGCCGGCCTCTTCTACGGCGCCCTGACCTACGGCGGCAGCAAGCTGAACCTGGTCGGCGCCCCCACGCAGCTGATCAGCGTCATCGTCGGCACGGTGGTGTTCTTCATCGCCATCTCCGTGATCTTTGAACGACTGGGAGGCGGCATCCGCGCCCGCCGGAACGCCGTGGCGCGCGAAGACAAGGAAAAGAGGGAGGCGGCCAAGAAACCTCCGCTGGAGGAGGCCAAAGAGCCGCCCGCAGAAGCCGCTGGCAGCGGCGGCGCCCCGGAAGAAGAAGGAAAGGAAGGTGAAGCGAAATGACAGACGTGATCAACAGTTTAGGCATTCTTCTGTTTGCGACGCTGGCGTACGGCACGCCGCTGATCTACGCTTCCCTGGGTTCCTGCTTCTCCGAGATCTCCGGCGTGGTGAACATCGGTATTGAAGGCATGATGACCGCCGGCGCCTTTACCGGCACGGTGACGGCCTACTTTACCGGCAGTCCCTGGATCGGCTTCCTGTGCGGCGGCCTGGCCGGCATGCTGTTCGGCGCGCTGCACGCGCTGGCCACGGTCCGGCTCGGCGCGGACCAGACCATCGCCGGTACCGCCATCAACATGCTGGGCCCCGGTCTGGTGATCATGATCGCCCGCGTGCTCTTCAATTCAACGGATACCATCCCGCTGACTCCCGAACAGCGCATGCCGCGCCTGCTGACCGGCGTGTTCGATACCGGAACCACCTTCGGCCGCTTCATGGACAACGTGTTCTCCACCTATGCGTCCACCTACCTGGTCTTCCTGGCGGTGATCATCGTCTGGTTCGTCTTCTATAAGACCCGCTTCGGTCTGCGGATGCGCGCCTGCGGCGAACACCCCGAAGCCTGCGAGACGCTGGGCATCAACGTGCTGAAGACCCGTTTCCTGTGCGTCTGCATGTCCGGCTTCCTGGCCGGCCTCGGCGGCGCCTGTGTGACGATGGCCATCTCCAACCAGTTCCGGCCGATCTCCATCGTAGGCCAGGGCTTCATCGCCATCGCGGCGGTCATCTTCGGTAAGTTCCGGCCGCACGGCGCCCTGGTCGGCTGTCTGCTGTTCGGCTTCTGCTCGGGTCTGAAGACCGTTCTGGGCGGCTCCTCCGGCATCGACACGCAGCTGATCTCCATGATCCCGTACGTGGTCACCGTGCTGGTGCTGATCCTGTTCGTGGGCAAGTCCCGTGTGCCGAGCGCCAGCGGCAAGCCGTTCATCAAGGCCCGCTGATCCCGGCCCCATAATTCCGATCATCATCCTCCTGTCCGTGCTCCGCAGCGCGGGCGGGAGGGTCCTGTATTATTATAACAAGGAGGTTGTGCATGGAATTCATTCAACAGTATGCACCCATCGTTCTGGGCGTCTGCGCCCTGGTGTTCGCCTATTACCTGATCCGCAAGGTCAGCAAGGCGGACCCCGGCACCGAGCGCATGAAAGAGATCTCCGCGTACATTCATGAAGGCGCGCGCGCTTTCCTGATCGCGGAATACCGGATCCTGATCCTCTTCGTCGCCGTTCTGTTCGTGCTCATCGGCCTGGGGATCGGCTGGGTCACCGCCGTCTGCTTCCTGGTGGGCGCGGTCCTGTCCACGCTGGCCGGCTACATCGGCATGAACATCGCCACGAAGGCGAACGTGCGTACGGCGGCCGCGGCCAAGGATAAGGGCATGAACGCGGCGCTCGGCGTCGCTTTCTCCGGCGGCGCGGTCATGGGCATGTGCGTGGTCGGCTTCGGCCTGGCCGGCGCGGCCGTCATTTACCTGATCACCGGCAGTCCGGACGCCCTCTCCGGCTTCTCGCTTGGCGCTTCTTCCATCGCGCTGTTTGCCCGTGTGGGCGGCGGCATTTTCACCAAGGCGGCCGACGTGGGCGACGTCCTGGTCGGCAAGGTCGAAGCCGGTATCCCGGAAGACGACCCCCGCAACCCCGCCGTCATCGCGGATAACGTGGGCGAC
>JAFRRM010000024.1 GCA_017428105.1 Lachnospiraceae bacterium
CAAGACAACCTCCTATCGCTACCTGGTTGCCATGAATGATCTCGGTATGCTGCGTTACGACGGTGCGTCTCGAACCATCACAACGCGGATGATCAGCAAGTTCTCGGAAAGCACTGTTCCGGCACCGGTCGTAGGGGCTATTCCCTGCGGAACGCCGGAAGAGGAAGAAGAGAACATTCAGGAGTATGTAAGCCTTCCTGTGTCCCTTTTCGGGAAAGGTGAATTCTATATCCTGAAGGCAACAGGCGATTCCATGGTGGATGCGGGCATTGAAGACGGAGATCTGGTCGTTATCAGAAAGCAGCCGGAGGCAGTTATCGGTGATATCGTTGTTGCACTGGACGAAACGGGCTCCAATACACTGAAGAAGTACGGCGGATTAGATCCGGATTCCCACTCCGTCATCCTGCTGTATCAGAACCAGGAAAGGTATCCCAACAAACGGATCCTGGTAAAGGAACTCACCGTTCAGGGAATTGCACAGCATGTTATCAAGGCGCTTTAAGCTGCAACGTTCAATCTGCCTGATATTCAGGCAACCCGAAGGGAGGGGTTGACCCATGAAGTCATACGGCTTACGCTGTCCGATATGCGGCACAGTGAACCGCGGTCTGTATCTTGAAGAGACGGACGGGTGGATGGAATGCGAGAAATGTGGAAATGTCACACAGAGCAGGGAACATATGCATGCTTTTTTGTCTTGCAGTTTTTTGTCCTTCCTTGACTATTCTGTCCGGGAGAAATACAATGAATAAACAGCCGAGGCGATATGTATACGGTCCCGGACGAAGGGAGAAATCATTATGAAAAAAGCTCTGGTCAAGATGACGGCGCTCCTGCTGGTGCTGCTCCTTCTCACAGGCTGCTCATCCGGCGGTCCCGGGGAAACGAAGGATGATCCTGCGAAAAAGACGCAGGCATCTGCGGAGACGGAAAATCCGGCTGAAAGTACGACGGAAGAGTCGACGCCGGCCGACAGCACGGCGGAAGAAACGACGCCGGCCGACAGCACGACGGAAGAGTCGAAGCCGGCGGAGACTGCAGAAACAGAGAGCCGGGAACCTTCGCCGGAAGAGACAAAAGAAGAAACTCCGGCCGACCTCTATCGGAAAGCGGTCCGTATAAGCGAGGAGACTCATTACAGGGAAACGGGGGCTTACGGCATCTTTGATCATTTTCTGGGGGATGCCCGTGTGGCGTATGATCAGGTCTTTCTGTATTTCAGCGACCGACAGTATTGCCTGCAGCCCGGAAATGACAGCAGCGGAGAGCCGGCAAATGTTTCTCTCCATTCCAACGGGCATAACTGGACCACAACGTACGATTACTCTCCGTCGCTTCCATTGAAGAAACTGAGCATCTCCGACACAGACTCCGACCTGGTGCCCGCCTACTTTTTCAGCCTGTCCTACCTCGCGGATGAGGTCGAAGAGGCTCCGGAACAGGTCGAATACAACGGAGTCTCATGTTTGCGCTTTACAGTTACCGAGGCCGCCTCTTCGTTGTATCCCGAGGGCTCGGTCGAGCGAACCTGGAGGCTGTTCCGTCAGGAGGATCTGATCTTTGTCTATGGCCGCAGGGACGTGGTCACGCCGGACGGGACAGAGATCCCTATCATCGAACGGCGGATCATGAGCGGAAAGGAAACGGAGGAATTCTATCAAGACCACGCACAGGACTTTGCAGACGTCGAACGCCGCGACTCCCGCGGAAGCTGGACCCTGACCATGGTGATCGACCCCGATGAGGAAAACGAACGGACCTACCGGGTCCCGATGAATGCCGGCGAGGATCTGCGCAGCCTCATTGTGGGCTATACGCCATATCGGGACCGGGAAGGAACGATAAAGATCGACCTGGAAACGGGATCAGCCGAACTGAAGGCTCTGACAGACAGCGCCGCTGACACGACGATCTATCTGATCTCCAATAAGAAGAAGGGGGATCCGGCCCCGACCGAACCGGCCACCGAACCGGTCGTGACCACGGAAAGCACTTCCCCGGATCCGGGTACTGCGGCGGATCTCCCCAACGGATATTATGCCATATGGACCTATGTGAATAATAGTGAAGAGCTGTTTTCGCAATACGAAAGAAACTATGACGCGCTTGTGATCGATCATACGGAAGGAGAGGAGGTGACGGTTACCCAAAAATCCAACGGATTGTATATAAAGCTGACAAAGGATCACTTCGAAACAACGTTCCCTCTGGACGGAGAAAACGGACAGACCTATTACCGCAAGGAGGGAGAACTGGTCCGGGTCCCTGTTTCGTCTGAGATACAGGAGGATCTCGCGCAATACATAAGCATCGTTGAGTGGATCTTCACGGAAGGCGCTTATGAGCTTTTCTGCATCTATGTGCAGGATGGCGTGGCGGTATTTATCGGAACCGTCAGCTGATCTGCCGGAAAGAAGAGGAAAAGGGCCGTGATGCGGGATATCGATACGCAGCTGACGGCAGAGACGGCGGAGTGAAAGCTCCTACTTTACCGAGGTGGCCTTATGAAGTGGACATGCGCGAAATGCGGCAGAAAATTCGACAGACGGGACCGGGATGATCATGGCATCAAGCCCCGGAATATTGATGAATACATTGCTGCGCAGGACGAGAAGCTCCGGCCGGCCCTTCGTGAGGTCCGTGCGGTCCTCCGGAACGCGCTTCCCGAAGCAGAAGAGCGGATCTCCTGGTCGATGCCGACCTACTGGAAGGGGCGGAACCTCATCCATTTCGCGGCTTCGAAGAAACATCTGGGGATCTACCCCGGAGATGAGGCAATAGCAGCATTCGCGAAGGAACTTGCGGATTATGATACCGGTAAAGGAACGATCCGGCTGTCATACGAACAACCTCTTCCGGCTGATCTGATCCGGAAGATCGCAGAATGGTGCCTTGAAAAGCATGCGAAATAAAGACCGGCAAGCGGCGGGCGGGAGCAAGGCATGGAAAACAGTTTGCGGAGGCCATGGCATGCAGATAGTAAAGTTTGAACAGGAAAAGGATCTGGACCGCCTTGAAGCATATCTGGCGGATCGCTATCTTGAAAACCGCCGGGCAGTCTCCTGGCTGCCGGAAAGGCTTCATGATCTGATCTACCGGGTGGGGATGCAGGAGGCGGACGAAGGCAGAGAAAGGTCGGCGGGCCATATTTACCTGTGGGAAGATAATGACGGGATCGCGGCGTGTATCCTGCCGGACGGCGAGAATATCTACGTCAGCATCCGGGACGGATGGGAATGGCTCTTCCCGTCCATGATCGATTTCAGCGAAAAGAATTGCCGGTCTCTTTTCGGCAAAGCGGAGGACGGATCGGTCAAATTCTGGTTTGCCGTCGACCGGGGGCTGACTTATATGCAGGAGGCGCTGAGAGAGAGAGGATATATGAAGTATCCCGAGGAGGAATATCTCAACATCGTTTATCCGATGGAAAAAGACGTTTCTCCGGCGCTTCCGGAGGGATTCCGCCTTTTTTACGGAGAAGATTACTCCAACGAGGAAAATAAATGGAGCGCGCTTCGTCTGAGCTTCCACCCGGATTGGGAAACGCCGGATTTTAAGGCGCCGATGAGCCCCTATCATGGCAGGAAGAACTCGTCCATGTACCGGGACAGCTTCGAGTGCCTCATCGCGGATGAGAGGTCCGGCGAGAAAAACAACGTTTGCGCATACTGCTTCGTATATGTGGACAGAAAGACCGGGACGGCATTGGCCGAACCGGTCGGCACAAGGGAAAAATACACGCACAGAGGCTTTGGAACGGCGCTGATGCACGGAGTCATCCGGAGATGCAGGAAGCTCGGCATTGAAAAATGCTATGTGGACAGTTTCGGCCGGAGAAGGGATTTCTATGCCGCGGCCGGCTTTGAGACGGAAACAAGCAGTGTTTTCTGGTATAAATCGCTAAAGTTACGGCAGCATGGTGTTTATGACCGGAGAGTGGCACGGAGGGACCTGTCAGGCGCGGGCGCCGAAGGAAACAGGAGGAGAACAGATGTTGGAGTCATTGAGAACGAGGTTCTTTGAAAACATGTCCCGTCACTCCGGTCTTGTTTGGGCTGACGTTGAAAAACGCATCCTTGCGGATCCGAAAGCGGCAGACGTTTTGCGGAAAATGGAGGAAAGCGGCGGAGAACCGGATGTCATCGGGGTTGATGACAAGACGGGCAGGCTCATTTTCTGCGACTGTTCCCGGGAGTCTCCGGCGGGTCGCAGAAGCCTGTGCTATGATGAGGAAGCCCTGAAAAAACGGGTCAAAAATCCTCCCGCGGGCAGCGCTTTGGGCATGGCGCGGGAGATCGGCGCGGAGCTGATGACGGAAGAACTTTACCGCAGGCTGCAGGGCCTTGGCGAATTTGATCTGAAAACATCTTCCTGGGTAAAGACGCCGGAAGGGATCAGAGAAAAAGGCGGCGCCCTGTTCTGTGAGCGGAGATACGGAACGGTGTTCACGTTTCATAACGGCGCGGATTCGTATTACTCCGTGCGCGGATTTCGATGTTATATCACGGTATGAAACGCGGTCTGCCGGCGTTCGCCGCGCGGTCTCATCATGAACCGGGATCGTGTAATTGTCGGGACTTTCATAGGGGGAAGCAGGCCGGATGCAAGCGGCTTTGTTTATCCTGCTGCTTTGGGGCATGCGGAGACAACAGGGATTTATTCTTCTTTACAGGTTTCCGACATGTCTTTCTTTCGAAAAAACATAAGCTTGTTGACAGGAAAAAACCATTCTCCTATAATGTAAAACAAAGAACATCGACATCATGATCGACAAGAAAGTAAGGAGAACACTGTATCATGAAAGGTTGGGAATTTACCGGAACTCATCAGCCGCTGAAGATCGTGGAGAAGCCCGATCCGAAGGCGAAACCCGGCTATGTCGTGCTGAAGACGCTGGCGGGCGGCCTGTGCCACTCCGACGTATCGGCACTGGATATCGAATCCTGGATGCCTCAGTTCAACGTGCCCGTGATCATGGGCCACGAAGTATGCGGCCGTATCGTGGAGATCGGCGAAGGCGTGGAAGGCTATGAGATCGGCGACATCGTTGCGGTCTGCCCGCTGTACGCCAAGGATGGGACCACCCCCGGCTACACCAGAGATGGCGGTTACGGCACCATGACGACAGCTCCCGTAGAGCAGCTCGTCAAGGTCCCGGAAGGCATTCCTCCCTATAAAGCCGCGGCGGCGACCGATGCAGGCGCAACGTCCTATCACGCGCTCTGCTCCGTGGGCGGCGCCAAGGAAGGCATGAAGGTCGGTATCATCGGCGTTGGCGGCCTGGGTATGTTTGCCGTCAGCGTAGCGGTGGCTAAGGGCTGCGAAGTGTACGTCGCCACCAGAAAGCCGTCCGCTCAGGAACTGTCCCTCAAGCTGGGCGCCAAGGAAGTCAAGCCGAACATCCTGGAGTTCGCGGACAAGAACCTGGACCTGATCGTTGACTTTGCCGGCGCCGGCAAGACCACGGACGATGCCCTGAAGGCCGTCAAGCCTCACGGCAAGGTCGTTCTGGTCGGCATGGCCAGCGACACCGCCACGATCTACTCCTACTCCATGATCTTCAAGGAACTCACCTTTGAAGGCTCCATGGGCAGCACCACGGACGACCTGCGCGACTGCATCGAGCTGATGGCGAGCGGCAAGCTGGATCCCGAGATCCACTTCTGCAAATTCGAAGAGATCGCCGACGGCATCGACCTGCTCCGCGAAGGCAAGGTCAGCGGCCGTCTGGTCTGCGTATACGAAGACTGATAACTGAAGATCACCTCCCTGACACAGCAGGCTCCATCGGACATACTCGATGGGGCCTGCCTTTTACAAACGCGCAGAACGCGTCACCGGAAGCGGAAACCTATGAACAGCACAGCAAAACAAACAGAAGTGAGGACGCCGGCGGGCCCGCCCCCGCCCATACAGGAGATCGATACCCGGCTCGTGTACGGATTTCTGGACGCGGGCAAGACAACGTACATCCGCGAAAACGTCCTGAACGACGTTTTCCGGAAATACGGCTCCACGCTGATCCTCTGCTTTGAGCAGGGCGAAGAGGAATTCGACCCCGACACCCTGGCGCAGAATAACGCCTCCGCCGTTTTTTATGACGGAGGAGACGTTGCCGCCTTTTGTCTGGACGCCATAGAGAAATACCGGCCCGCCCGTCTCTACGTGGAGATGAACGCCATGATGGCGGATCTTCGGGAGTCGCTCCCCGCCTGCCTGAAGAAGACGTTTGCCATCACCCTGATCGACTGGAACACCATGCCTCAGTATTACACGAACTTCATGCAGATGATGAAGCAGATGGTCGCGGATTCGCAGCAGGTAGTCTTCCGCGGCTGCCCCTCGGCCGATCTGCTGGCGCCGTACAGCCAGGCGTTCCGCCTGATGAATCCGAAGGCGTCGTACCTCCGCCGGGACCCGATGGGATACCACGAGAAGGCGTTCGGGATGTTCCTTCCGTATTCGCTGGAGGACGCGGAGATCGTGATCGACGAAGGACGGTTCCTTCCGTTCTGGCTGGATGCGCTGGATCATCCGGAGCATTACGAGGGGAAGGAGATAGTGCTTGCAGACCCGGTGGAGCTGAGGAGAGCCGGAGAGGCAGGCGAGTGGGTGTGCGGAAGGGTCGTGATGACGTGCTGCATGCAGGATCTGCAGTTTATGGGGGTCGAGGCGGAAGTGAGTGAAGAGGATGCTGAGGCGTGCCGGGAAGGCTGGATGATTGGAAGAGCGGAGGCAAGGGCCGTGACGGGAGAGTATGGCAGGAGGAAGGTGCGGCTGCGGATGAAAGGCTGGAAGTATGCGTCGGCGCCGGGGGAGATGGTGCTGGATGGAAGGAGCAGGTGATCAGTTCGTCTTTTAAAGCACTTTGTTCTTACATTTGTCCGTTTCATGAATGAACAATGGCAACCGGAATAATATTTAATGGCATAGTATATATTTCTTGAGGGGTAAAAGATCATTATGGCCTCACTGTATTTTAATAATACAATCTGCGAAAGGGATATGGATTTGTTGTTTATTGAATCGGCATTAACCGACTCTGAATTCTGCAATATACTGCTCGATAAAGCAAATATTTATGTGGATTCTTTCCAAGTCGTGTCTGCCGAGTTATCTAAATCTGACAGTGAACTTGGTGAGTCGGATATTACGGTTGTCATTGAGGCAGAAGGTCTAAAATATGGACTCCTGATCGAGGACAAAATCGACGCAATCGCTATGCCTGAACAACATGCCAGATACATAAAACGCGGAGAAAAAGGAGTAAAGACCGGCGATTATCATGAGTTCAGAGTGTTTATTTTCTGCCCTGAAAAGTACTATAAAAATAATGATGAAGCAAAACGTTATGAGCACTTTATGTCCTATGAGGAATGCAAAGCATACTTTGCTGGTAAAACAGATCCGTTGAGTATCTTTAGATATCAGCAGTTAGAACAAGTACTAGCTACAGCCCATAGTCCGCGCTCGAACAATGTTAATGAAATGGCAAATTCCTTCTTGAGACAGTACATCAGTTATCAAAAGGAACATTATCCTTCGCTGGATCTTAGTACAAAGGAGGACAAAAACGGGTGGTGGACCGACTACCGCACCGAACTTGGAAACGTATTTATAAATCATAAAATCCAGGAAGGATATGTGGACCTGACGATTCCAAAAGCATCAGATAAAATAGACCGGGCAAAGATTATTGCAGAATGGGCCAGACAGCATAAGATAAAGATTGCAACTGTCGTAAAAACAAAGAAATCAGCGATGCTTCGGATGCATGTTCCAAAACTGAACATCCAAGACGGATTTGAAAATGTTGACACAGACGAACTGAAACAATGCTTCGATGCAATAAAAGAGCTTACAGATTTTGCTAATATCATTGAAATGACAAACTCTATTACTTCCCAATAGAGCGAATCGTTTAACTTGTGGTATAATATTTCTCGAATAAACACCCCCCCGAGGTCCCCCATGCCCCCCATCCGCCGCCGCCTTACCTTCACCGGTTCCGTCCAGCACGTCGGCTTCCGCTGGCGTGCCATCCATGCTGCGCAGCTCTATGGCTGCACGGGGTGGGTGCACAACGAGTTCGACGGGTCGGTCACGATGGAGATCCAGGGCAGCGAGGAGCAGATCGATCAGGTGATCCTGGCGGTCGGGCGGGGGAAATACGTACGGATCGAAGGGATGGAGTGCTGGAGCATTCCGGTGGTCCCGGAGGAGAGAGGGTTTCGGGCGGAAAGATGAAAGGAGCAGGAAGATGAACGGAAAAGGATTGCCTTTTGACCCCACGGAGCTGGCATATCTGCACGGTACGGGCTATTTCGGCGTGCCCGGCGGCAAGCTGGAAGAGATCGCGGACGAAGTGCGCGCCGGCGCGTCCCTGTTTCATGCCGCCTGGAACTGCGGAATAGATCCCGATAACCTGACCGATGAGGATGTTGCTGCGATCCGCGGAATGGCCGGGGATGATGAGGACGAGTGAGGGAATCCCATGGCAACGGTCGCGGAAGCGCTGGAGCGCCTGTCCCGGTCCAAATTCCGGAGCAGCTTCCGGCTGAACGGGAAAGACCTTGTGTATCTGCAGGAGAAAGGGCCGGATGTGATCCGGCGTCACGCGCAGGATTTCGTGCGAGGGAAACTGGCTCCGGCGGAGCCGATGAACGACGGCCGGCAGACCCCCATGAGCGGCCATCCCGTCTTCAAGGCCATGCATGCCACCGCGTGCTGCTGCCGCGGATGTCTGGAGAAATGGTATCACGTCCCGCGGCATCGGGAGCTGACGGAAGAGGAGCAGGAGGCCATCGTCAGGATCTTGATGGCCTGGATCCGCCGTCAGGCGGCCGCAAAGAAGGGTTGAGGCATCGGCATATTGGACAATGTGAAGCCCGCGCTTCTGAATACTTGATATCAACTTCGCGAATACCCGCAACCCGAGTTCTGAGGGCAGCTCCTGGAATACTTGGAAACCGAGCCCGTGAACGATTGTAGTTCGATCCCCCGCACACCGGGGACCGGCACCCTGAACACCTCCGAAGGACCGCTTATGGAAACCGCCGATTGGGAACATCTGTCCCCTGACGAAAAGAAAAAACAGCTGTACCGGAAGCAGAAAATCCTGCTCGATACCTTCCTGTCCCATCACGCGATCACCCCGGCCCAGTATGACAAGAGCCTTGGCGACCTGCAGCGCAAGATGGGCATATCCCTGAGGAGAACTGATATGTTCGGCAAATCGAAACCTGCATGCTGGATCCGCAAGACCCATCTCCTCCGCGCGGACGAATACGTCTGCTCCGCCTGCGGCCGCCGATTCCGCCGGCCTGCCCCCGTCTGTCCGGCCTGCGGCCGGCCGATGAGCGGCTCGCGAACCGATCCGTCCTGGGCGGACGAAGCGGAATTCCTGGATATGACGGATGATTGAGGAGCCCCTATGATCTACACCGAAATGACACAGAAAGCCATGAAGCTCTGCTTTGAGGCCCATAAAGACCAGGTCGATAAAAGCGGCGTCCCCTACGTTTTCCACCCCTTCCACGTGGCGGAAAGCATGCCGGATGAGATCACGACGACTGTAGCCCTGCTGCACGACGTGGCGGAGGATACGCCTTACACGCTGGATGATCTGCGCGCCATGGGTTTTCCCCCGGAGGTGACCGACGTGCTGGCCCTCCTGACGCACGACGAGTCCGTCCCCTATCTGGACTATGTCCGGGCACTGAGCAAGGACCCCGTCGCCCGCCTTGTAAAACTCTCTGATTTGGCTCATAACAGCGACCGCGCCCGCCTGAAGGTCTGGGACGCCGCCGCGGCGGCCCGCCTGGAAAAATACCGCGCCGCTGAGGCGATCCTGCGGGAGGCAGACTCCCTCCGCACCCGTGACTTTTCCCAGCCCCTCCCCAAAGAAGGAACCCCATAAAATGACCTCCCGCAGCGAAAAAACCAACGTCATGCGTCTCCTGGACGCTCAGAAGATCCCCTATGCCGCGCACGCCTACCGGCCGGATCCCTCTATGAGCGGGCTCGACATCGCCGCCCTCCTGGGCGAGGATCCGGACAAGGTCTTCAAGACCCTGGTGACCGCCGGAAAGTCCGGCCAGCACTACGTTTTCGTGATTCCCGTCGCCGAGGAGCTGGACCTGAAGAAGGCGGCCGCCGCTTCCGGCGAGAAGGCCGTCGCCATGATCAGACAGAAGGAACTGCTCCCGCTGACCGGCTATATCCACGGCGGCTGCTCGCCGATCGGCATGAAGAAGCCATTCCCGACCTGGATCCACGAGACTGCGCTGCGGCAGGAGGCCGTGTTCGTGAGCGCCGGGAAAGTCGGATTTCAGATCGAACTGGCGCCGGCGGACCTGCTGCGCGCGGCCGGGTGCCGGCCCGCGGACCTGGTATAGGCGGGAGAAGGCGAAGCCGTAAGGATATGAAACAACTGCTTTCCGTTTGCTGTCCTGTGCGCCGGTTCGGGATCGGACTCGTTCGCATCCCGCTGCGCGGGAGCGGTTCCATGATCTTGTAAAGGAGGTCTGTCATGCAATTCAAATCCGGCCTGGGCTGGAAAGCCTGCTATGATAAGGACCGCGGTCTCTTTACCGCCTCCACCTGGGGGATGGGGACCACCTCCCTTTGGGAGATCACCGCCGAGATTTGGTCGGCGATCTGGCCCGGCGTCACGAGCGACGCGGAGGCCGAGGACCTGATCCGCACCGGCCGCCACCTGTATATGGACGTCAACGACCGCTGCGGCCCGCCGTATACCGTGGTCCTGGACTCGGATTACGAAAACCTCTGTCCCTGGTCGAACGTGAAGCGCGGCGACCACGTGTGGAGCGAAGAACTGACCGATGCAGCGGTGGAATTGTTCGCGTCTGAAGAAAAAAATCGCGGGCAGAGAAGGAAAAAGCGTGCGGAGCGGGAGAAGGAGAAGAGCGAGAGCGGGAAAAAGAACGGGCAGCATATAAAAGAGGGCGGCCGGCAGAAGGACGGGAACCGTTAAGTAAAAAGACAGGCAGTAAAGGAGCAGGTACGACCGGCCGAAGGGATAAGACCGGCGGCAAAGGAGCGGGCGCGGCCGGCAGTAAGGATAAGACCGGCGGCAAAGGAGCGGGCGCGGCCGGCGGAAAGGCGCCGCAGAAAAACAGGAAGGCAAAGCCATGAATATCCAGATCTTCGGAACAAAAAAGAGCGCCAACACCCGCAAAGCGGAACGCTGGTTCAAGGAACGCGGCATCCGCTTTCAATCCGTCGACCTGAAGGAAAAAGGCCTCAGCAAAGGCGAATTCCAGAGCGTCTGCCAGGCTGTCGGCGGCCTTGACGCCCTCATCGACCCCGACGCCCATGACAGGGACCTCCTCGCCCTGATCCGTTATATCGCGCCGGAAGACAGATTTCAGAAGGTCTTTGAGAACCAGGGCGTGCTCCGCCAGCCGGTGGTCCGGAACGGGCGGCAGGCGACGGCGGGGTACCGGCCGGAGGTGTGGAAGGAGTGGGAGTAGAGACAAAATGTATTTAGGGTCCTTTACCCTTCCCATCGACCGGGAAGAGGAACTCATCATAAAACGCATGGCGCAGAACGGAAACACGGAACCGCGCCTGGCCTGGAAATACGGATACATCGACAATGAATATCCCTGCGGGATCTTCGGCCGAAAGGGCCTGCGCGAGATCGTGTTCCGCCAAGTCACGATCTTCTACGGCGGCAACGGCTCCGGGAAGAGCACGCTGCTGAACCTGATCGCGGCCAAACTGCAGCTGAAGCGGATCGCCCCGTTCAATTCAAGCGAACTGTTCGACGCCTACGCGGAGGCGTGCCGCTTTGCGCCGGGGGAGGATGACGAGGGCGTCAGGCACCGGATCCCCGACGGCAGCCGCATCATTACCAGCGACGATATTTTCGACTACATGCTCGCCGTGCGGACCAACAACGCCGAGATCAAGGAAGAGATCGAGCGGGGCCGTGCGGAATACAAACGCCTGAAGTACGGCGAGACCGTCAAATTTAACGGCATGGAGGATTACGACGCGCTCCGTCTCCAGGTGATGGCGCGCTCCGGGTCCCTCTCCCGCCGCGAATTCCTCCGCCGCACCGCCGGTACCGAAGTGAAGTTGAACAGCAACGGCGAGACCGCGCTGGCCTATTTTGAACAGAAGCTGCGGAACGACACGCTGTACTGTCTGGACGAACCGGAAAACAGTATGTCGCCCCGGATGCAGCTGGAACTGCAGCGGATGCTGGAGGAGATGGCCCGGTACTGCGGGTGCCAGTTCATCATCGCGACGCATTCGCCGTTCCTGCTTTCGATGGACGGCGCGCGGATCTATGATCTGGATGCGGAACCGGCAGAGGTAAGGAACTGGTGGGAGCTGGAGAACATCCGGATATATCGGGAGTTTTTTGAGAGGCACAGCCGGTTGTTTGAGGATGACTGAGGCGGCGGGGCCGGCGGACGGCGGGCGGCCCCTCTTGTCAGCCGCGGAAAGCTGTGCTATTATGGTGTTCTGCGATCAAACGGAAAGGAGAATGCCATGGACAAATTCGTGCCGATCGGCAAGCAGAGCAAAAAGAAGCGGAAAGAGTTCAACGCGAAACAGCGGAAGACCTGGGGCGAACTGAAACCGGTGACCAGAACGGTGCCGAGCGGGAAGGCATACAACAGGAAGAAGCTGAAAGCGGAGGAACGAAGGAGCAGCGGGGATCTGAGACACGGACCTGCTGCTTTTTGTTTGGCGAAATAAAGAAAAATTTTTCGGAAAAAAGGCTTGACTCTGACGTAACGTCATGGTTTATCATAGCCTCGGACGGGAGGAACAGAGGGATGATGACGGTGCATGAAGTGAGCCGGCTCACGGGAGTGAGCATCCGCACGCTCCGGTACTACGACAGGATCGGACTGCTGCGGCCGGCAACGGTCACGGCGGCGGGGTATCGGCTGTACGACGGCGGCAGCCTGGAGAAGCTGCAGCAGATCCTGCTGTTCCGGGAACTGGAGTTTCCGCTGAAGGACATCGGGGCGATCGTGAACGGGCCGGGATTTGACCGGGAGAAGGCGCTGGAGCAGCAGATCGGGATGCTGACGCTGAAGAAGGAGCATATCGAAAACCTGATCCGGCTGGCCCGCGAGACGAAGGAAAAAGGAGGGAAGATCATGAGTTTTGAAGCGTTTGACAACAAAAAGATGGACGAGTACGCCGCCCGGGCCAGGGCGTCCTGGGGCGGGACCGATGCGTATAAGGAATTCGAGCGGAAGGCCGCGGGGCGGAGCCGGGAAGACGAGCGTTCGTTGGCGGACCGCATGATGGGGATCTTTGCGGAATTCGGGAAGATCCGGGAGTCGGCGCCGGATTCGGAGGAGGCGCAGGCGCTGGTGACGAAGCTGCAGGGCTTCATTTCGGAGAATTATTACACCTGCACGGATCAGATCCTGGGCGGGCTCGGCCGGGCCTACGCGGCGGGCGGAGAGTTTACCGAAAACATCGATAAGGCCGGCGGCGAAGGGACGGCTGCGTTTGCGGCGGCCGCGATCGAAGCGCATTGCCGGGGCTGAGAAGAGGGCGGCATATGAAAAAAGCGGTATTGTTCGATATGGACGGGACGATCCTGGATACGCTATCCGACCTGCGGGACAGCATCAACGCCGTGCTGGAAATGAACGGGTTTCCCGTGCACAGCACGGATGAGGTCCGGTCGTTCGTCGGGAACGGGCTGCGCAAACTGGCGGAGCGGGCGGTCCCGGCAGGGACAAAGCCCGGGACGATCGAGAAGGTATACTGCGATCTTCTGGCGTATTATCAGGCGCACTGCATGGACAGCACGAAACCGTATCCCGGGATCCCCGAACTGCTGCGGGAGCTGCGGAGCCGGGGCTGCCGGACGGCCGTGATCTCGAACAAGGCGGATGCGGCGGTCCGGGAACTGGACGCGCGGTTCTTCGCGGGGTGTTTTGACGGGGAACTGGGCGCTCGCGACGGCGTCAGGCTCAAGCCGGACCGGGAGATGGCGGACATCGTGCTGGCGCAGCTGGGCGTGCCGGCGGCGGAAGCGGTGTATGTGGGGGATTCCGAGGTGGATCTCGCACTGGCCGCGAACGCGGGACTGGACTGTGTCGCGGTGACGTGGGGGTTCCGGGAGCGGAGCGTTCTGGAAAACCACGGGGCGGAAAAGCTGGCAGACAGCCCGGAGGAACTGCTGCGGATCCTGCTGGCGTGAACCGGGGCTGCGCCGCGGAAGCCGCCCGGGAAACGGCGCGGCCGCGCGGTGCGGGAAGGAGATATCGTACTGCTGCCATATACAGACAAGCAAAAAACCGGCCGGGATCCCCGGCCGGTTTTTTGTGCTCTTCCAAAAGAATATCGTCGGCCGACGGTTCGGCCGGATCAGTTGAAATATTCTTCCGCGTACCGGTTGTAGAGATACAGCGCCCGGGCCAGGTTCTTCTGCGCGGCGTTGCTGCTGTTGATCACGGCGTTCGCCCAGCTCAGCGCGGCGAATTTGAAGGTGTAGGTCTTGCCGGACGCCGGGACTTTGACGATGAACATCTTGTCGAGGTCCACGGCGGCGATGTCCGGAATGCTGACGTAATATTTATTATCGCTGACCTTGACGACCGTGTAGGCTTTGCCGTTCCCGTCCTTGGCGGTGACTTTTTTGGAGAAATTGATGCGGATCTCCGTATTGCCTTCCAGGTTCAGGGAGAAGTTCTGATAGCCCGTGGCTTCCTGCGCGCCGGTCGGAACGACACGGTTCAGGGACGTATCGGCCGTGACGGCGGCGGCTTCCGCCGCCAGGTAATCGTTCGGATTCGCGTGGTTGTTCAGATTGAAGTTGAAGTACTCCTGGGCGGCGCCGCCGAAACGGAGGAGGGCTTTGGCCAGGTTGATGCTCTTCTGGCTGCCGGAACCGGAAATGGTCAGGTTGCACCAGTCGGCCACGCAGAAATCGAGCGCGTTGCCTTCCACCTGATGGCCGCTTCGGAGCATTTCCACCGGCGCGCCGCTCGCGTAGGATACGGTCAGCGTGACCGGGCAGGTCATCTCCTTCATGGCGACGTTCTTATAAGAGAGTTTGAAACGGCCCGTGTCGGCGTTGTAGCCGTGCGCCTTGTCGCGGATCAGTTCAAAGTTGAGGGTGGACGTCTTCTGTCCGTGGAAGACCAGCCTGGCCGTGGCGGCGCTTTCCGGCGGCGTGAAGAAGAAATGGATGCCCAGTTTGCCTTCCAGCTCCAGGGTCATGCCGTTGATCTGGACCCATTCTCCGGTGCGGACGGCGGTCTGACTGTCCGTGCGGAGACAGTAGTCTGCGGATAAATACTGAACGTACGCCAGGCCGAGATCATCCGTGTTTTGTGATCTGGTGCCGCCGGTATAGGCCGTCATCAGGTTCGGACATTTATTGATGGCCAGCAGCTCCAGATCATTGCCGTAACAGTACAGTCTCTCCAGTACAGTGTTCCGGGTCACGTTCAGCTCCGTCAGATCGTTGTTCTCGCAGGCAAGGAAGGTCAGCTCCGTGCAGTTGCCGACCTGCAGGGATTTCAGCATGTTTCCGCCGCACTGCAGCAGGTTCAGCGCGGTGTTGCGGCTGACATTCAGACTGAGCAGATAGTTGCGGCGGCAGTTCAGGATCGTCAGTCCGGTGTTCTTCGTCACGTCCAGCGACGTCAGCAGGTTGTTGTTACACCACAGATTGCGCAGCAGGGTATTATTCGTTACGTTCAGGGATCCGATCAGATTGGTTTCACAGTCCAGACATTCCAGGCTTGTGAGGGCGCTGACGTCCAGGGACGTCAGACGGTTCTCCTGGCAGTAAAGCTCGGTCAGCGCCGTATCGCCCTGCAGGTCCAGCCCTTCGAGCTGGTTGCCGTGGCAGTTCAGCAGCGACAGTTTCGGACAGTTGGTGACGTCCAGATATATAAGGCTGCAGTTAAAGCAGCGCACGTGCGTCAATACCGGATTGTTGCTGCAGTCCAGCACTTTCAGAGCTTGGAAGCCGCAGAGATCCAGGCTGGTCAGCCGGTTGTTGGAGCAGCTCAGACTTTCCATTTGGGGGTTGTGACTGATATCGAGGTCTGTCAGCAGGTTGTAGGAACAGGCCATTTCGAACAGTTTCGTGTTATGGCTGAGGTCCAGCGACGTCAGTTCGTTGATGCTGCACGACAGGGACCGCAGCTCCGTTGCTCCGCTCAGGTCGAGGCTCGTCAGGTCGTTTACGATACAGTTCAGATCTGTCAGATTTGCATTGTGCCTGACGTTCAGCGAGGTCAGGCTGTTGTAGGAACAGTTCAGGCATCCCAGCGCCGGATTGGCGCTGAAGTCGAGGATCGTTATTTTGTTGTTGTCGCAGTACAGTTCCTGCAGTAACGTATTGGCGGTGAGGCTGAGGCTCGTCAGCTGGTTGTTGTTGCAGCGCAAAAATACCAGGTTGGTGTTATGGCTGACGTCCAGCGAGGTCAGGCTGTTGTAGGAACAGTTCAGTGATTTCAGGGCCGTAAAGTACTCGATGCCTTTCAGGTTGGAAATGTTTTTGCCTCCGAGCGCCATGCTTGTCACGGCGGCCTCGGACTGACTCAGGATGCCGTCGCCGTTCGTGTCATAAGTGGCGGATACGAAGGACCGGAAATTGCTGTCCGGGAAATTGGCCGAATTGATGGCCACATCCCCCGCCGCCCGGACGGGCGCGGAAAAAAGCACCGGCAGCAGGAGGGCGAAAACAAAGGGGAGCAGGGCGAAAAAGGATCGTTCGCTTTTCATGGAAATACCTCCTTCGAATGCTGTTTTCTGATGCGGGCACGATGATCTTTCTGCTGATCAGTTTACTGAATCCTGTTTTCCGTGTCAATTCTTTTTGAGCGGCCGCCTGCTTTCCGGACTGCAGCGCGGGCTGTTTTCCGGCCTCTTGAGACAGTGTTTCCGGCGCAGCGCCGGTCTTGGCGGGAAACAAAGAAAAAGACCGGCCGGGAATACCCGGCCGGCCCTTTGGGGTCGTCTTCCGTTCCGGAAGATCAGGGGGCGGTCAGTGGGCGAAGTAGTTCGCCGCCGCCTGGTTGTAAATGTACAGCGCCCGGGCCAGGTTCGCCGTCGCTTCGCTGCTGCTGCTGAAGATCGCGTTCGCGTAGCTCAGCGCGGAGAACCGGAACTCGAAGTTCGGGCTGGTCTTCGGGACGTTGATGATGAACATCTTGTCCAGATCCTTGGCCGCGATATTCGGGATGCTGACGTAATACTTGGAACCGCTCTTAACGACCGTGTAGGCTTTGCCGTTCTCGTCGCAGGCCGTGACCTTCTTGGAGAAGTAGATGCGCAGCTGCGTGTCACCTTCGAGGTTCAGGGAGAAGTTCTGGTAGCCGGCGGTCTGGCCTTCCGGAACCACGCGGGTCAGCGCGGGATCGGGCTCCAGGGCAGCGGCTTCGTCCGCCAGGTAGTTCTCGGGGTTCGCGAACTCTTCCAGGTTGAAGCTGAAGTAGTTCTGCGCGGCACCGCCGAAGTGCAGGAGGGCCTTGGCCATCCGCAGACTCTTCTCATTCGTGCTGGAGGCGATGATCGCGTTCGCCCAGTCGACCACACGGTAGTCGAAGGAGGTGCCGACCGACTGGCCGGTGCTGACGCGGATCATCTCCAGCGCGCTGCCGTCCGCATCAAAGACCGACAGGGTGACCGGGCAGGTCATTTCCTTGGCGGCGATGTTGACGTAGGACAGACGGAACTGGCCGGTGGATTCGTTGTAGCCGTGCGCGGCATCGCGGATCAGCTCGGCGGTGACCGTCGTTTCTTTCTGGCCGTGGAAGACCAGGGAGGCCGTCGCGGCGCTTTCCGGTACGGTGACGTAGAAGTGGACGCCCAGCTTGCCTTCCAGCTCCAGGGTCATGCCGTTGATCTGGACGGTCTCCGCGGGGGTCTCCGGCGTGCAGACGATGTCGGCGCGGTCGCGGATGCGGATGCGCGGGAACGGGCCTTCCGGCGCGTTGAACGTGTCGTCGTAGGAGGCTAGGCCGGTGGCGCTGATGGCAACGCCCTCGGCGCAGTCGACCACTTCGTTCTCAGTGGTGATGTAGCCGTCGATGAACACGCGGGCCAGATCGCCGTTCTCATCCCTGACCATGATGGTCTGGATCAGGCCGTTGACGACTTCGAAGCTGTCCACGGTGCCTTCCACGGTGACCAGCAGGCCTTCCGCGCTGCGGTCGTTCAGCTGGGCCGCGGTGATGACGGTCGGCTCGATGGTGCCTTCGCCGATCACTTCAATGGTGTTCACCTGCAGTTCGGGCTCGCCCTGATAGAAGTCGGTGTAGCCTTCGATGTGGACCTTGTCGCCGATCTTGTACTCGCCGGAGACGGGGAAGCAGCAGATGCCGGCGGTCTCGTCCTGCACGTAGATGCAGTCGAAGAACGCGGTGTCCTTGTCGTGGCCGGAGGCGTTGGAGGTCACGATGCCTTCGATCGCGAACTCGAAGCCGGCTTCGGTCTGCGCGCGGACCTCGGCGATCGGGCTGACTTCCAGGGTCTCGCTCTCGCGGACGGTCAGCTCCAGATCCTTGGTGTAGGTCAGCTGCAGCGTGCCTACCTGGACGACGGCCGTGACCGTGATGGTCTGGATCTTGGCGACGTCGGGCGTGTAGGTGAAGGGCACTTCCAGCGTGCCGTTCGCGGCGATGGTGCGGGCCGCGGTATCGGTGCCGATGACCACGCTGCCGTCCATGGTGTAGGTCAGGGACGTCACGGTGACGGCCTCGGCCTCGTTGTTGAAGAGGCTGGTGGTCAGGACGACCGGTTCGTTCACGAGCGTGGGATTGGCCGCGGCCGTGAAGTCGGTGATGCCCACGGAGATGTTCTTGCCGACCCACACGGGGGCGGTGACGGCCAGGTCGCCGTCATTCTGCGTCACGCGGACGAAATAGTAGCTGTACTCGGGAGTCAGTTCCGCGTTCAGGAGGCCGTCGGCCAGATCTTCCGCGTCGTCCCAGGTGCGGACGACGGTGCCGGAGTTGGCGATCAGTTCCACTTTCTGGATGCCGTCCGTGGCGTTGGGGTCGAAGAAGGTGACTTCGATCTGCAGCGTTTCGGGCGTTTCACCGTCCGCGAAGATCGTGCCCATCGGCTCGCCGTTCACGGTGTAGGACAGGGTCAGGTTCTTGTCTTCGGTCGCGTACAGGCGCAGGGCGCGGATGGCGTCGTACAGACCCTGTTCGCTGAAGTCGTTGGTCAGGATGACGTCACGGGCGTCGTTGGCGTTGCCCCAGCGGCCCTTGTGGTTGTCCTGGTTGTTGGTGGGGGCCACGTGCCAGCCCTTGTCCAGAGCCAGGACGTATTCCTCGTAGCTCGGATAGTAGCCGCCGGCGCCGATCTGGCCTTCGCCGTTGCCGACTTCCACCAGGAACATGTGGGCGTCGGTCTCTGCATCCCAGTAGCTGAAATCGGTGAAGTTGCCGAAGGTCGTGCCGGGGTGGTTGAACTGGTTCAGCGAATCGCCCTTGTTGATGGTCTCATAGTAGAGCTTCATGCCGGCATCGCCCGCCTTGTTGTTCAGGGCGGCGTTGTTGCGGGACACCAGGCCGTCGCTGTCGAAGGTGTTGATGTGGCCGGGGCCGCCGGACCAGGTCATTTCAAAGCCGGCCAGCGCGATCAGCAGATCGTTCGCGTGCGCGGCGTTGAAAGAGGCGACCGTGCCCTTATACTCGTTCCACAGCGCCAGGCTGGCGGGCGTCATGAGGGTCTTGTCGTTCAGGGCATCCGCGGGGTTCGCCGCGCTGGTGGTGTCGAAGTAGTTGGAGTGGTCCGTGAAGGCCACGAACTGGATGTTCGCTTCGAGCGGCATGGAGGAGATGTACTCCAGCGCGGTCTCCAGGGAACCGGAGCCGTCGGAGTAGGTGGTGTGGGAGTGCAGCTGGCCGAAGTACAGCTGGTAGTCGGAGCTGCCGACCGTGAAGCTCCAGGCGGTCTCGGCGTGCTTGCCGTCCGCGCGGGTCACGGTGACGGCCACGGTGGCGCGGCCCAGAGCCAGGTCTTCTTCGGGCCGGTAGCGCAGCACGCCGTTCTCATAGACGGCGGGAACGGCAGCCGCTTCGCCGTCGCCCTGCTGCAGGGTCATGGTGAACACGGGGGCGTCGCCCACGTTGCCGACGAGGACGGAGATCTCGGGCCGCAGTTCTTCATCGGTCTGGGCGTTCGGCGCCGGGAGCATATCCGAGAAGAACGGCTCGTCGACGATCATCACGATCTTCTGGCCGGCGTAGGTGATGCCGTAGCTGTTGGTCGCGGTCACGTCGATCGTGAAGGAATTCACGTCGGGCTCCAGGTCGATCGCCGAAGCCGCAAGCATGAAGCTGTAGGCCTTGCCGTCGGAGGACACTTCGTACACGACGATGTCGCGGACCGTGTCGCCGACGGTGTAGGTGATGGTGATGTCGGAGACCGTTTCGGCCAGGTCGTCCAGCGTGAAGGCGACACGGAAATCCTGCTCCTTGTAGCGGAAATCCTCGCAGTCGAAGATCACGGACGGATCCTGCACGATGTCGTCATAGATCTGCGTGCCTTCCACCGGCTTATAGAAGTTGAACAGGTAGATGGCCAGGTCGTTCTTCGGGCTGTAGGTCCAACCGGAGAAGACGCTGGAGAAATACTCGATGCAGACCGGCGTGCCGCCGTAGCTGGCTTCCTTGTTGTAGATGATGTAGCCGCCGCTCTGGGGGCTCAGGAACCACTTCGCGGTCTCCGGGATCTTGCCGTCGGGCAGCGGATCGGCGAGGAACAGCTCCTCATCGTTGTTGGTGGCCAGGTATTTGCCGTTCACTTCGAAGCCGTAGTAGCGGCCCATGTTGTTGTTGTAGTTGTTGACGCGGAACGCGTAGGCGCCGTTGCCGGGAACGGCCTGGCCGCCGATGACCTCGGTCGGGATCGCGGTCAGGGAGTAGGTCGCTTCCTTCATCAAGCCCAGGGAGGCCTCGGCGTTGGCGTTGTAGATCACGATCTGGTCGCCGTGATTCAGGACGTGGTCCCATTCGCCGTCGTCATAGTCCTCGAGCGCTTCCTCGGGATCCACCAGGTAGAACTGCAGCGCGTAGTCCGTGCTGGAGAGCTGGTTCGAATAAGGGGCGTAGCCGGAGAAGACTTCCGTGCCGTTGCGCAGGTAGGCTTCGATGTAGACCGGCAGCGCCGCGTTGTTCTTTTCGATGGTCAGCGTGCTGCTCTTGATGTACCAGGTGTGGTTCTCGTTGTTGAACGGGGAGAGGTTCCAGCCGTGGACGGTGTCGTCGTTGTAGGCCGGGTTCACGGTCAGCTCGGCGTAGGTGCCGCTCGGCCAGACGGAGATCATGCACTCGTCGGTGCCGTCGCCGTCATAGTCCGCGCTGAAGCTGTAGACATTGCCGTCCACATGGACGGTCCAGATGAGGTCCTTGGTGAAATTGACGGGCTCATTGTTCACCAGGGAGGCGGCCTGCGCCTTCAGGTACCAGTCGCCGTTCGGCTTGGAGCTGACGGCGGTGCCGTGGGTCGGGCTGTAGATCAGGACTTTGGTGCCTTCGGTCATCTGGGACAGGGAGGTGATCAGGCTGCCTTCCTCGCCGCCGCCGGAAGGGGTCTCGGGATCGGCGCCCTTCTTATAGAAGGTGAAGCCGTAGTTGTCGCGGGACACGGTCTCCGCTTTCTGGCCGTAGAGCGAGAAGGTGTTGTTGTAGTATTCCAGGTAGTAACGGCCGGTGGTCTGATAGACCATGTCGTCCAGATACAGGAAATAGTTGAAGTCGCTGCTGTCGGGGCCGGTCAGGGTCCAGTTGGTGGAGGCCGCGCCGGTCACGACCAGGTTGCGGTAATTGCCGCTGACCACGCCGCCGAGCGTCTTGTCGCCCTGGGTGAAGGTGACGGTGCCGTCGTCATTGACGGTGACGGTCCAGACCACGGCGGTGTTGTCCGTGGTGATCACGCCTTCGACCGGCGTCAGGGATACGCCGGCGACGTTATGGCCGGAGAGGGTGTTCCCGACGGCCAGGCTGTGGGCAGCGTGATACAGGATGACCTCATCGCCGGTGCTCAGCGTGCTGGCCAGACCGAAGGTGTCGCCCTGCGGAGTCGGAGGTTCCGGAACTTCGGCGGGGACGATGTAGATCTGCTGGGCGTAGAGGGATTCGTTGTTAATGGTGTGGTAGGCGCTCCAGTTATTATGATCGGCATACCACTCCAGGTAATAATTGCGTACCGTGTTCTTGAAATAGAAGCAGTCGGCCGTGTTGGCGGCGGACAGTTCCCACTTGTCGTTGACCGCGCCCATGGAGGTGCTGGAGTACTGCGCCTGCATGCCGAGCTTGTTGCCGGAAGCGTCCGCGAAGCTGTAGGTGCTGTCGTCATTGACGATGACGGTGAACATTTCGGTGGCGCCGTAGCCGGCCAGGAGGCCGTCCGTGATGGTGATGTCCACACCGGCCATATAGTTGCCGGTCATCGTCTGGCTCAGGGCCTTCAGGTTGGCGGGGTTGAAGATCACGACGGTCGCGCCGTCGGTCAGCTGCGCCAGATCCGTGACCAGCGCCTGCTGCACGTCGGCCTTCACGGTGATCTCGGAAGCCAGCGTGTTGCGGAGCTGCAGGGTGCTGTTGTTGATGCCGACGGCCGCGGTGATGTCCACGGTGTCGCCGACCTTCACGTCCCACTCGCCGTCGGTCTTGCCGACCACGGCCTTATAGAGCTGGATGGTGGCGTTTTCCGAATCCTTGAAGGTGATGTTCGGGTTGGCGTAGCCGCCGTTGTTGTCGAACACTTCGGTGACTTCCAGGCCGGTCAGCTTGACGTAGGTGCAGACGTCGGCTGTGGTCAGGGCGCCGATGGTCGCGGTCTTCGCGGTCAGCGTCAGGCCGGAGGATTTCTGATAAGTGGCGCCGGAAAGCTCGGGCAGGCCGCGGTAAGTGGCGCGGGCGCCGGAAGCGATCAGGGTCTCGCCCAGGGCGATGTCGTTCGGGGCCGAGCTGAAGTACAGGTCGATGCCGCCGGTCTCATCCTGGATATAGATGTTCTTGCCGTCGACCAGCGTGACCACGCCCTTGACGGTGAACGTCGCGCCGTTCGCGCCGGCCAGGGCCGTGGAGATCGGAACGGTCTCGGGTTCGGGGACCAGGATGGTGTACGCGAAGGTCGCCACGGCGCTTTCCACGCCGTCCTTCACGGCCTTGACCTTCAGGGTGACCGCTTCGTTCACGGTGAAGCTGGTGCCTTCGGTCCAGGTCGTGCCGTCATCCGTGCTGTAGGAGATGACCGCGCCTTCGGTCGTGCAGGAGAAGGTGACGACCGTGCCGGCTTCCACTTCGCCGGGCTCGGGGGAGGCGGTAGGGACGGCGACGGTGACAGGAGTCACACTGCCGGCCTCACCGTAGAATTCGAATTTATACGCGTCGGTCACGGTCGTCAGGCCGTAGGTCGTAAAACCGTTGTAGTATTCCAGGGCCTGATTGTGATTGCCGTTATAAGCAGCACCGACGTTCTTGACGACCCAGGTCCCGTCGGTCTGCTGCTCCAGCGTCCACTGAGCCAGATCGCTCGTGCCGTCTGCAGCGAAACTCACACCGTTGCCGGTGTTTTTAGAGGTCAGGTACATACCGTCCAGTTCGAAGGTGTACACATCGTCCGTTACATGAACGGTCATATAAGCCATCGAATCGGTCTTGCCCAGCTGTCCGTCCGTGACGGAGGCGGCCAGGCCGGCAAGTTTGGCACCGACAGCAGCTGCCGTCAGAGCCATACCGCTCGTGGGATGATAGATCACGACCTTGCTGCCCTCGCCGGGGGCGGCGGTGAGCTTATCGACCGGGATGGTCTCTTCCGGAGTGCCGCCGGATTCCACTTCCCAGAACTGCAGTGTCTGGCCGGAAATGTTAGAAGGAAAAGCACCGGCGTTGGTTCGGGCGTAGCAGCGCCAGTCCTGGTTGTTATAAACACCCAGATAGCGCCTGGCATTGTTGCTGTCGACCGCGGACAGGTAATTGTCTGTGATGGACCAGACATGCCCGACGCTGGGTTTGTTGCCGATGCGGACCCCGTTATTGGCCGCAGTAATATACAGATACTTGCCGTCGGCGTTCTTGATGATATAACCGCCCTCTTCCGAGGTGACGGTCCAGCCGAAGGCGGACTCCAATCCGTTTGCCGTCAGTTTTCCGTCGCTGCCGATCGTACCGGTATAGGCGGCTGACGGGGCGGAACTGGTGGTCGCTGACGGAAGCACCCAGGTCGTGCTTCCTTTGGTCATCGTGATGGCGATGGACTTCTCCGAGGCCGCCGCGGCCGCGATGTCCGTCACCTCCGTCCACGTCGATCCGTTCTCCTCCGCCCTGACCGTACCCGCCGGAAGCAGGCAGAAGATCATGGCGAAAACCAGAACGGCCGACAGGACTTTCCTGAAGACTTGTTTCATGTTTTTCCTCCCGTTTTCTTATTCGCGCTTTGCGCGCAGTCCGCAAAAACTCAATTTATAGTATAACAGAAACGGGGCGGGAAACGGTAGTTTTTTACCTAATGATAATGAAGTTTTTTCGGCGTTTTTCTTTACATCTTCATTTGTGCCCGCCGGACTGCTCTGCTCCCTTTCGAAAAGCAGAGAGACTTTCCGCCGCGCTTCGGATCCCGGGCAGATCCCGCGCCGGCCCCCCGCCGCGTCTTCCCGCCGGCGCCCTTGACTTCCCCCCCGAATCTTGCTATTCTTGCCGTGATGAGACTTAAGGAAAAGAGGCGCGATCCCATGAAAAAAGCCCGCTTCACGGACTGGCTTCGGAAAGAAAAATACAGCATCCTCCTGCTGTTCCTGGCGGCGGTCCTGTTTGTCGTGCTCCGGACCGCGGTCATCGGCCGTGCCGCCTCCGGCCCGCGGGCGGAGGATTACGTCGAATACGAAAAAGGCCGTGTGGTGAACATCCTGACCGACAGCACCAAGCCCGATGAGACGGCCGAAGGCATGGCCCGCGGCGAACAGATGCTGACCGCCGAGGTCCTGAGCGGCCAGTACAGGGGCAAGACCCTGATGGCCTACAACTACGCCGGCCCGCTCTACGGCGTCCCGCTGCAGGAAGGCGACGGCGTCGTCCTGCTGATCTCCACCTATTCTTCCGGCGACGTGCGCGCCACCGTGTTCGAATATGACCGCATCCCCGCGCTGCTCATCGCCGTGGGCCTGTTTTTCCTGGTCACCGTCCTCGTGGGCGGCCGCCGCGGCGCCAAATCGCTGGCAGGCCTGGTCTTTACTGTCCTGTGTCTCTTCCTGATCCTGATCCCGCTGCTTCTCAAAGGCGCGCCGACCCTGCCGACCGTCTTCCTGACCTGCGCTTTCGTCGCCGTGGTCAGCTTCACGGTCCTGGGCGGCCTGCACCGCAAGAGCGTCTGCGCCATGCTGGGCACGCTGGCGGGCACGGCGTTTGCCATGGGATTCGGCCTGCTGGCCCAGGCACTGGCCCGCATCAACGGCTACCGCACCGCGGAAGTGGAACCCCTCCTGCAGCTGCGCCAGACCGGCGTCCCCATCGGCCTGTCCGGCCTGCTGGTGGGCGGCATCATCATCAGCGCGCTCGGGGCCGTCATGGACGTGGCCATGAGCATCTCCTCCGCCCTGGAGGAGGTCCACGCCGCCAATCCCGCCCTCGGCCGCCGGGAGCTTTTCCGCTCCGGCATGAACATCGGCCGCGACATGGTCGGCACCATGACCAACACCCTCATCCTCGCCTTCCTGGGCAGCGGCTTCACCCTCATCATCTACCTGTTCTCCCTGGGCCTGGGCAAATATCAGCTGCTGAGCTCCGCGTACGCGGCCATAGAAGTGATCAGCGGCATCGCGAGCAGCATCGGCATGATCCTGGCGATCCCGCTCACCGCGCTGATCTCGTCCGTGCTGCTGACGCGGGGGAAGGGAGAAATAAAAACGGGGGATGCGTAAAGCATCCCCCGATCCCGAACCGGCCGGCCCTGCCGCCGACCGCCTCTGATCCGCTTATCATTCCGTTCTTCTGCAAACAGACGGGAAACCGTCACTCTATCATCATTGCCGGTTCGATCCCGTCCTCATCTTTAGCGCCGGCCGCGGAAAGCCTTTGCTTTCATACAACTTTTCGGCCATGACATTCTTTTTGCTGCAGGTCAATGCGGTCCGTGTTGCATCGCCGAACGGCTTTGTGCGGATATACGCGATCGCCTGATCAAAGCCTCGCCGTCAAAGCGCTCCTTTGGGACAATTCCTGACACATTCCATGCAGAGGATGCACTCCGTGCCGTTCTTCCGGTTCCTCGAGTTGTCGGTGACGTCGACGTCCATGGGACAGACCCGTCTGCATTTCCCGCAGGAGATGCATTTTTCCTTGTCGCATTTTACTCTGAACAGGGAGAAATAACTCATGGGCTTCAGGAACACCGTGACCGGACAAAGGTATTTGCAGAATGCGCGGTTGTCCTTAAAGGCAAAGGCAAGAGCGATCCCCGCCGCGTAATACAAAACGTTGCCGGCGATGAACGCCAGGAACATGATCCGTTCGATGTTCCCGACGTGCGCCAGAAACAGCGCGCCGACAAAGATCAGCGAGGCGGCAAAGCTGATGTATCGGATCCACCCCAGGCTTTTCCGGGGCTGAGCCGGCACTTTGTAGGGCAGGAAGTCCAGCACCATCGCCGTCCAGCAGGCATAGCCGCACCAGCCCCGGCCGAACAGAAGCGGGCCGAAGATCTTGGCAACGGCGTAATGGATCGTGGCCGCCTCGAATACGCCGGTGAAGAGATAATACCAGAAGCCTTCGATCTGCATGTTTTCCCGGCAGATCAGCCCCAGGTAGACCAGCATGTACAGCCCCACCAGCAGCTGCACGATGCGCCGGGCGTGCCGGTACCGCCGGATGAACAGGAAGATCCCCAGGGCCACGGATCCTCCGATGTAGCTGAAGTTGATCAGGTAGAAAACATTGTCTTTGGTCAGCCATAAGGTGACGGCCACTGCCTCAAATACAGCCAGCATGAGGATCGGCAAGGTATATTTTTTCATGATTGGTCTCCCGGCCGGCCGGCACGCGCTTCACGCCGCAGCCGGACCGGCGCTTTGCTAATATACGGTTTTGATCTCCCCTTCGATCCCGTACTGTTCGCGGAATTTCCGGAGATCCGCCTCGTTCTTCACCAGCATGACCTCGCGGAACCGGCCGGTCGCGATCTCCGTGAACCCGGCCGTTTTTTCGCCCGTGCAGATGCTGGCGCGGATCACGGGACGCAGAACGGCGGGATCGTAGGTCTCCCGGGGCGGGTCCTTTCTTTTCAGACGGTCCAATATGCTCATCATTTCGCTCCCGGCAGGAAGTGTCCTGCTGATACCAAATTACACGAATTCTGCCAAATATGCAAGATGGTTTGCGGAGCCTGTCTTGTCCCCGGTTTGCAATTTGCCGCCCGCCGTGGTATCATAAAAAAAAGGTCCGCCTCCGCGAAGTCCTGCGCCGGAAAGCGGAGGATCCGCGAAGAGGACAAAACCATTTGTTCCTGTCAGGCACCATTTTTACAGGAGGATCCCGCCATGTCAGAAACCCTGAACACCCTGAACACCCGCCGCAGCTGCCGCGCGTACAAGCCGGAGCTGATCGAGGAAGAGAAACTGAACGCGATCCTGGAGGCCGGCACGTTTGCGGCCACCGGGATGGGCAAGCAGTCCCCCATCATCATCGCCGTGACGGACCGCGCCATGCGCGATAAGCTGTCAAAGATGAACGCCGCCGTCATGGGCACGGACGGCGATCCCTTCTACGGCGCGCCTGAACTTCTGATCGTCCTGGCCAATAAGGCCGTCCCGACCTATCTGTACGACGGCAGTCTGGTCATGGGCAACCTCATGAACGCCGCCGCGGCCCTCGGCGTCGGCAGCTGCTGGATCCACCGCGCCAAGCAGGAATTCGATTCCGAGGAAGGCAAGGCCATCCTGAAAGACCTGGGAATCGAAGGCGACTACGAAGGCATCGGCCACCTGATCCTCGGCTATCCCGCGGCTCCCGCCCCTGAGCGCGCGCCCCGGAAAGAAAACTATATCTACCGGATCTGAAAAGACACAAAAAGCGGGCGGCCGATCGGCGTCCGCGATCGGAAGAAGACGATCCATCAGCCTGAAATTGGCCAAACAAAACGGAGCCCGGCCGGGACGATCATTCCCCGCCGGACCCCGTTTTTTGCTGTGCCGCAACGAAAACCGCTGATCGCCTTCCGACGTCAGATCTTGTTTCCGGTCCGCTTTTCGTAATCCTCCAGCGCGGCCTGGATGGCTTCCTCGGCCAGGACGCTGCAGTGCATCTTGTAATCGGGCAGGCCGTCGAGGGCTTCCGCCACGGCTTTGTTGGTCAGTTTTTTGACTTCGCTGACGGGCTGGCCCTTGATCAGCTCCGTCGCCATGGAACTGGAGGCGATGGCGCTGCCGCAGCCGAACGTTTCGAACTTCACGTCCTCCACGACGCCGTTCTCGATCTTCAGGTACATCTTCATGATATCGCCGCATTTGGCGTTGCCCACTTCACCGATCCCGTTGGCGTCCTCGATCACGCCGACGTTCCGCGGATTGCGGAAATGATCCATCACTTTTTCGCTGTATAATGCCATTTTCCTGTCTCCTTACAGAATGAATTCCTTCTTCCCCGCCATCAGGTCCCGCCAGATGGGCGAGAACCCGCGCAGGTACGTCACGACCTCTGCCACGGAGCGGATCACGTAATCCGCGTCCTCCTCCGTGAAGTCCTCGCCGATGCTCAGGCGCAGCGACCCGTGCGCCACGTCGTGCACGCGGCCGATCGCCAGCAGCACGTGGCTGGGATCCAGCGACCCGGACGTGCAGGCGCTGCCCGAAGACGCCTGGATGCCTTTGTCGTCCAGCAGCAGGAGCAGGGACTCGCCTTCGATCCCCTCAAAGCAGAAGTTCACGTTGCCGGGCAGCCGGTGCGTCCGGTCGCCGTTCAGGGCCGCGTGCGGGATCTGCGACAGGCCGTCGATGAGCCGGTCCCGCAGGGCCGTCAGCCGCGCGGCGTTCTCCGGCATGTTCGCGATCGCTTCCTTCAGCGCCGCCGCCATGGCTGCGATCCCGGGCACGTTTTCCGTTCCCGCCCGCCGGCCGCGTTCCTGTGCGCCGCCTTCGATCAGATTCGTGACCGGAACGCCCTTTCGGACGTACAGGAACCCGACACCTTTCGGCCCGTGGAATTTATGCGCCGACGCGGAGAGCATGTCGATGTTGTCCGCCTTCACGTTCAGCGGAATGTGGCCGACCGCCTGCACCGCGTCCGTATGGAACGGGACGTTTTTCGCGCGGCACACGGCGCCGATCTCCCGGATGGGCTCAATGGTCCCGATCTCGTTGTTGGCGGCCATGACCGTCACCAGGCAGGTGTCTTCGCGGATGGCCGCTTCGACTTCTTCCGGCTGGATCAGGCCGTTTTCATGCACGTCCAGCAGCGTGACTTCAAACCCTTCTTTTTCCAGTCTTTTCAGCGTATGCAGCACGGCATGGTGCTCAAACGCAGTGGAGATGATGTGGGTCTTGCCCTTCTTCCGGCCGGCTTCCGCCGCGGAACGGATCGCCTGGTTGTCGGCTTCGCTCCCGCCGGACGTGAAAATGATCTCGCGGGGCTCCGCGCCGATCGCGGCGGCGACGTCCTCGCGTGCCTGCTCCAGCACTTCCTTCGCCTTCTGGCCGTGCGTATACAGGCTGGACGGATTGCCCCAGGCTTCCTGCAGCAACTCCGTCATCGTATGGATGGCCGCCTCGCTCATTTTGGTGGTGGCGGCGTTGTCGGCATAGATCATGGTATCTGCTCCTTCCATAAGATCTCGACCTTGATTGTAATCCTATTCGCCTACCGTGTCAATAGGCAAATAAGCGCCTGCGCGCGGGTCCGGTAAAAAAACGGTTGATTTGCCTATTTACCTACTGTACAATAGGAAAAAACGAACCGGGAGGGCTTCGGAATGATCTCGACAAAAGGACGGTATGCGATCCGCGTGATGATCGACCTGGCGGAACATGACGGCGGCTGCATCCCGCTGAAGGACATCGCGGCCCGCCAGCAGCTTTCGAAAAAATATCTGGAGACCATCGTGAAGGAACTGGTCGCCGGCGGCCTGATCGTCGGCACGAGCGGCAAAGGCGGCGGCTACCGCCTGGTCCGTCCGCCGGAGGAATATACGGCCGGCGAGATCATCGAACGGATGGAAGGCCCCCTGATCACCGTTTCCTGCCTGGCGGAAGGCGCGGCGCCCTGCTCCCGGGCCGGCGCCTGCGAGACGTTCCCCCTCTGGGCGGAATACGCCCGGCTGACGCACGATTTCTTCTACGGCAAACGGCTGAGCGACCTGATCAGGAAAGCATGACGGGATCCGGCCGCCTTCCGTCCGCCCGCGGCAGATTCGAATAAACCGCCGGCACAGCTTCAGGAGGGAGCAGTGCCGTGCGGTTTTTCTTTATCCGGCTGTGCTTTCCGGCGGGAGAGCAGCGCGGGGATAATGGCCAGGAGAGAAGCGGCTGCGGAAAAAACCAGTCCGAGGATCCGGTTCCGGCTGATGCTTTCATGCAGCAGCAGGAATGCCAGCGCGCTGGAAATGACCGGCTTCAGAAAATAGATAAAAGAACTTTCCGCGGCGGAGGTATACTCCACGATCCTGGTGAGAAGCAGCTGACCGCCTCCGGCCAGGACCACCGCGACGTAAAGGAAGATCAGCCCGCTTTTCAGTGTCAGATGAGGGATAAGGGGGACGTTTACATAGAAATCCAGTCCGATCCGCCGGTAGAAGGCCGCGCCGGCCGCCGTCCTGCCGGCCAGCAGGATCAGAAGGAGCTCCAGGCTGCTGAACAGCAGCGTCAGGAAAGCCAGCTGCCCGCTGGAAAAACGGCTGAGATTTTTCTTGGCCAGCGTCCCGTACAGGGAAAAGCTCAGCGTGCCGAACAGCACCAGAAGAAAACCGCGCAGACTCATTTCCAGCGAGAACGGATTCAGGATCGCCAGGATCCCGGCCACCTGAAAGGCCAGCGCCAGAAAATGATGGAGCCGCAGCGGCTCTTTCAGAATATAATGTGCGAAGAGAAAGGAAAAGACCGGACTGCCGGACAGGATGGCGGCAACGGCGGAGGCGTCCTCCGTCAGCAGGGCCAGCTGGATCAGGGACATGTGAACGACCCCCACGATAAAACTGAAGAGGAGGATCATCAGACAATTCCGGCCGTGCAGGTCGATGCGGCGCAGATCGCCGCGCAGAAACAGCAGAAATCCCAAAGCGGCAGCTCCGACCAGCTGCCGCTCCATCGTTAACTGGATCGGGGCAAAGGAATCCCCGAGGGCCTTGAGCGCGATCTCTGTTGTGGAAAACAGGACCGCCGTCAGGCCAATCAGCAGATATCCCTTGCCCCGGTCCGATAAGGCTTCCGTCATGACGGCCTCCTTTATGCCTCTTTGCCGGCCACCCTGAAGCAGGAAACGAAGTGATTCGGAGCGACTTCGACCAGCGGCGGCTCGCCCCGCAGGCATTCCTCCGTGCAATGATCGCACCGGGCGGCAAAGCGGCAGACCGGTTTGGGATCGATCGGGGAAGAAAGCTCGCCCTTGATCAGGATCCGCTTCTGGCGGTTATGCAGGCTGGGGACCGGAAGCGCGGAAAGCAGCGCTTTGGTATACGGATGCAGCGGGCTGCGGAAGAGCACTTCCGTAGGGGCTTTCTCGATCAGCCGGCCCAGATACATGACGGCGATATCGTCCGAAATATAATTGACCACCGAAAGATCATGGGTGATGAAGATATAGGTCAGACCCAGTTCGTTCTGGAGCGAACGGAGCATGTTCAGGATCTGCGCCTGGATGGAAACGTCGAGGGCAGAGACCGGTTCGTCGCAGACGATGAACTTCGGCTTCATGGCCAGGGCCCGGCCGATCCCGAGACGCTGACGCCGTCCGCCGTCCGCCGTCCATTTCGTGGGGATAGGCGTTGATCAGGCGCTCGTCCAGTCCGACCATCTCCATGATCTCCAGAACGCGGTGGAAGCGCTCGTCGGAATTCCGGTATTCCCCGGTCAGCTTCAGCGCTTCTTCGATCGTCTGGCAGACCGTCCTCTTCGGATTCAGCGAAGAAAACGGATCCTGGAAGATCAGCTGCATCTGCTGCCGCATTTTGCGCATCTCCCGCTTGTTCAGGCTCAGGATGTCCGCTCCGTCAAAATGGACTTCGCCGGAAGTGGGCTCGACCAGACGGAGGATCGAGCGGCCGGTCGTGGTCTTGCCGCAGCCGGATTCGCCCACAATCCCCAGCGTTTTGCCCCGGTCGATCGTAAAACTGACGTCGTCGACGGCATGGAGCAGACCGGCGCTGGTCTTAAAATATTTCTTCAGGTTTTTTACCTCAAGGATGACGTTGTCATTCATTCCTGCACCCCCTGGGAAGGATCGTAGTCTTTCGAGACCAGCATGCATTCGTCGGTATGCTCATACAGCCAGCATTTGGCGCAGTGCGTTTCGGAAAAGCGGTGCATGGGCGGCTCTTCCCGGCTGCATTTTTCCGTCGCGTATTCGCAGCGGGGATGGAAGGCGCATCCCTGCGGCAGATCGGCCGGGTTCGGCATCTGTCCGCCGATCGGCTTTAAGCTCTGTCCGCGGCGGCTGACGTCCGGGAGGGAATTGAACAGGCCTTCCGTATACGGATGGCGCTTGCGGTCAAAAATATCCTCCAGTGTTCCGCTTTCGATAATGGTCCCCGCGTACATGACCGCCACGTCGTCGCAGACCTCGGCCACGATGCCCAGGTCGTGCGTGATCATCAGCATGGACATGTCCATCTGGTTCTTCAGGTCCTTCATCAGCTCCAGGACCTGAGCCTGGATGGTCACGTCCAGCGCCGTGGTGGGCTCGTCCGCGATCAGCAGCTTCGGCGTGCAGGCCAGACCCAGGGCGATCAGGACGCGCTGCTTCATGCCGCCGGAGAACTGGTGGGGGTATTCTCCCGAACGGGTCCCGGGGATCCCGACCGTTTCCAGCATCTTTTTGGCTTCCCGGGCCGCATCCGCCTTGCTGAGCTTCTTGTGAATCTGCAGTACTTCGGCGATCTGGTCGCCGACCGTCATGACCGGGTTCAGGCTCGTCATAGGATCCTGGAAGATCATGGAGACGGTATTGCCCCGGATGCTTTCCATCTGATCCTCTGTCTTGCTGAGGATATCCTCTCCGTCCAGCGTGATCTTTCCGGCGATCACCTTTCCCTGAGGCTTTGCGACCATGTTCAGCACGGCCAGCGCCGTGGTCGTCTTGCCTGCTCCGGTCTCTCCGACCAGTCCCAGCGTTTTGCCTTTGTGAACGACCAGATCCAGACCGTTGATCGCTTTCACGGTCTCCACTTTGCTGACAAAATGGACATGAAGGTTTTCGATCTCTAATATAGTCTTGTTGGTGAGCTCTTCCATTTTGACGCCCCTTATCTCTTTAACTTGGGATCCAGTGCATCCCGGAGCCCGTCGCCTACCAGGTTGAATGCCATGGAGGTCAGGAAGATCGCCATGCCGGGGGCAATGACCAGGAAAGGATACTGTCTCATGTTTCCGCGGGCGCTGGCGATCATGCAGCCCCATTCCGGAGCCGGCGCAGCGATGCCCATTCCCAGAAAGCTTAAGGAGGAAACGCTCATGACGTTTGTGGCAATGGCCAGCGTGCTTTGCACGATGATCGGAGCCACGCAGTTGACCAGGATGTGCTGGAAAATGATCTTCGGCGTGCTCTGCCCGACCGCCTTGGCCGCTTCCACATACTCCGTGTCGCGGACCGAAAGCACGGCGGAGCGGACCACACGGGACATGGAAGCGATCGTGGCGATCCCGAGCGCCATGATCATGTTGAACTCGCTGGAACCGAAAGCCGCCACAATAGCGATGGCCATCACGATACGCGGAATGCAGGCCATGATGTCGATGATACGCATGATGATATCATCGGCGATGCCGCCCAGATAACCGGCAAGCGCCCCGATGATGCAGGAAAAGACCAGCCCGACCAGAACGGATAAAACACCGATCCGCAGGGAGATCCGGGCGCCGTGAATGATGCGGGCGAAGATATCCCGGCCCATTTCATCCGTGCCGAGAAGGTGCTTCCAGCTGGGACCCTGGAACCGGTCCACCGGATTGGAAGCGATAGCGACGGTGTCATAATCCGCGATCACGTTGGCAAACAGGGCCAGCAGCAGGAAGATCGTGATGATGATCAGTCCGGCGACCGCCAGGCGGTTGGCGACGAAAACATCCCACATTTCCTTGAGCCGGCTGGTCTTGCGGTACGTCCGCATGTATTCCCGGCGGCTCATCAGTTTTTTATCGGCAGAAGGCGTACTTTTCATTTCGATTTCCCCCCTCTCATATACAAGGCTTTGATCCGCGGATCGAAGAAGGCGTAAGCCAGGTCTGTGATCAGCGACATGATGGCCACGCAGATGGCCATGATGGAAACGGAGGCCAGTACGCTGGGCGTATCTTTCTGAAGAACGGAATTGACCATCAGACGGCCCATGCCGGGAATGGCGAACACCGTTTCGCAGATGACGGCGCCGCCCAGCATTTCTCCGATATAACTGCCGATGACGGTCAGCGGCGGAAGCAGGGCGTTGCCCAGCGCGTGACGGTAGACCACGCGGCGTTTCTTAACACCCTTGGCCCGGGCTGTCCGGACGTAGTCCATGCCGAGCGACTCGATCATTGAAGACCGCATCATACGGGAGATGCTGGCCATAAAACTCAGCGCGAGCACGATCGAAGGCAGGATGGCATCCTTCCAGCTTTCCAGGCCCGAAGCATGCAGCCAGCCGAGCTTCACGGAGAAGAGCAGGACCAGCAGGAGGGCGATCCAGAACCCGGGGGCGGCAATGCCGACCAGCGCGAAGGCAGTCGTAAACGCGGAAAAGAATGAATTGGGCTTGACAGCGGCGCGGATGCCGATCGGGATCGAGACCGCCACAGCCAGGGTCATGGAGACCAGGACCAGCAGCGCCGTATTCGGAAAACTGATCCGGACCTGATTCATGACCGCTTCCTTGGTGATGTAGGAAGTTCCGAGGTCTCCCTGGAAGAAATGGAACAGGTACGTGAAGAACTGTTTGAAAAACGGTTCGTTCAGCCCCAACTGTTCCCGGATCGCTTCGGCCCCTTCCGGGGTCCAGCTTGTCCCCAGGATCGTAGTGGTGGCATCGCCCGGGGAAAGGTACATGATCAGATATACAACGAATATGACTCCGATCACGACCGGCAGCATCAGCAATAATCGTTTGCCGATATATCGAATCATAATCTCACCTTCTTTGGATTTAAGAAGCGAGCCCCGTCGCGGGGGCGGGGCTCGCTGAACACGCCGCAGTTACAGTCAGGTGGGAAGCGTGATCAATAGTGCAGCTCGTGCAGCTTGAAGATCTGCTCCGTGTTCATCTGGACGCCCTGCAGG
The DNA here is from genome assembly GCA_017428105.1 of Lachnospiraceae bacterium. Taxonomy (GTDB): domain Bacteria; phylum Bacillota; class Clostridia; order Lachnospirales; family Lachnospiraceae; genus UBA6987. The sequence goes on from JAFRRM010000024.1 coordinate 35,436, forward strand.
TCGGCGGTCGCCAGACAGAACAGTTCGCCGACGTACAGCGGGACCCAAGGGCAGTCTTCGCAGAGTATCTCCTGCCACTGCTTGTAGTAAGGAATGCGGTCATTGACATCCTGGGAGGCATAGCCGCCGGCCCAGAGCGCTTCCAGTTCGGGGTTGACATAGTGGGCCAGGTTGTAGGCGCCCAGAGCGCTTTCGCCGACCAGACGGGGCAGTACGAGCGTGGGTTCCGGATTGGCGCCCCAGGTGGTGATCATGGCATGCGCGCCGTCGGTGGCCAGTTTGACCACGTCGTCCACGCTCTCCATCATCTTGATGTTGACGGTGATGCCGACGGCCTTGAGGTCGGACTGGATCTGAGTGCCGGCCGCCGTAAAGGCCTGGGTCACGTACAGATCGAAGCTGAATCCGCCTTCATAGCCGGCCTGCTTCAGAAGTTCCTTGGCCTTGTCGACGTTGTAGCTGTAGCCGCTGGGATTGTCCAGCCAGCCGTAGCAGGTCGGGGACAGGTAGGTGTAGTTGGTGACGCCGTAGCCGTTGGCGTTGACGAGCAGGACGTTGTCGCGGCTGATGGCAAAGTTCAGGGCCTGACGGACTTCCTTGTGGGTGAAAGGCTCATATTCGCAGTTCAGGGGCATGAACACCATGACGCTGGACTTGTGGCTGTAGACCTTTACCTTGTCGTCGTTCTTGACGATCTCCATGTCGGCCGTGGAGAATTCGGAGCTCAGGTCCGCTTCGCCGGTCTGGATCATGATGGTGCGGGTGCTGGCTTCCGGAACGATCTTGTAGGTCAGGGATTCGTTCTTGGCGGCATCGGCCGGATTCCAGTAGTTCTCGTTGCGGACCAGGGTGACGCTGGTGCCGGGGATGCGGCTGCCGAATTTATAGCGGTTGGAACCGATAGGATTGCTCCAGTCGCCGGAAGAGGTGGCCTGCGCCAGATAATCCGCGGGAACGATGCAGGCGATCAGCTGGCAAAGCGCGACGGGCAGCTGCGGGTAAGGCGTGGCGGTCGTGATCTTGACGGTGTGCTCGTCAATGACTTCGCAGGACTGCAGCGGTTTGAAGATCGCGCCGCCCAGGCCGGACTCGATGCCGCGGGTGATGCTGGCGGCCACGTCCTTGGAGGTCAGCGGGGTATTATCGCTGAATTTGGCTTCTTCCTTGATCTTGATCTCCCATTCGGTGTCGGAGATCATCTTGGCTTCCTTGGTCAGCTGAGGACTGGGCTTTTTGTCTTCGTCCAGTTCATAGAGGCGGTCGTACATCTGCCACAGCACCAGCTGGTTGTAAACAGACGAAGCGGCCCAGGGATCGAAGCCGGTGATGTCGGAAGGCATCAGGATGGTGATGTCTTTCTTCTTTTCGCCGGACGGAGAGGGAGCCTCGGTGCTCTCACCGGGCTTCGGGGCGGCGGTGGTCCCGCTGCTCGATCCGCCGCAGGCGGACAGGATGAAGGCCAGGACCAGGATCCATGCGAGTACGCGTACTTTCTTCATTTTTTCTTTCTCCTTTTTCACGTTCTTATCTGTAAGCTTTTCCGCTTAACATTTTTACTGACGGGGATATTTCTTGGGATCATAGCCCAGGTCGGCGCTGTACACGTCGGTACGGCGGACGGCCAGGCGGCTGTTCGTGGGGTGGTAGTTTTTCCGGCGGGCGTCGCACAGATCGACGTCGGCATACAGGATGGTTTCTTCTTCGTCGGAAGCGATCCCGGAGAGGGGGCCGCCCCAGGGGCTGATGATGGCGCTTTGACCGGCGTATTTATTGCCGTGAATGGAAGCGTGGCCGCGGCCGACCCGGTCGCAGCAGACCGTAAAGATGTGATTGCTGACGGCATTCGCCATGCAGAGGGCCGGGACCAGCGTGTGGATGGGAGCGGGAAGATGGCGGGTCTCCTGCACGTCGCTGGAGTTGAACATGCAGCAGACGATGTCCGCGCCCTGCAGGGCCTGGATGCGGAACACTTCGGGATAGTAGGCGTCCAGACATACGCACAGGCCGATCCGTCCGATTGGAGTGTGGAAAACGGGGATCCCGAGATCGCCGGGCTCCGCGAAATAGACTTCATCCTCGCAGGGATGGAGCTTCCGGTATTTTCCGATATAACCGTCCGGGCCGACCAGAACGCCGGCATTGAAAACGTCGCTGCCGACGCGTTCCAGAAGGGAACCGCAGATATAAACGGAAAATTCTTTGGCCAGCCGGATGAGCATCTGGGTGGAGCCGCCTTCCGGAACCGCTTCCGCGATCTGGAAAGCCTCGCAGCGGGAGTCCATAAAGAAGCCGCTGTTAAAGGTCTCCGGCAGCACGATCAGACCGGCGCCGTTTCCGCAGGCTTCCCGGATGAGTTTCTCGGCTTTCTCCAAATTTGCGTTCTTGTTTCCTTCCACGATATCCATCTGGATGCAGGCGATTTTGACCGGTGATGCTGCTGTTGCCATAACATTCTCCTTGCGAGGGGGATCGATTTGCTCAAAAATAACATAAATATTCTTTTTGTATCGTTATAGTAACATACATAAAAATATTTTTCAAGAGGAAAAACAGTAATATTTGAGATTTTTTTGGAAAGAGAACGGCGAAAAACAGGATCGGCAAAAAAAGCAACAAAAAAACCGCCCGGGGACGGCACTTCGTAACGAGGTCGCTTCCCATCTTTTGTCATCTGCCAGAATGATTGCCTTGCGGGCATCAATTCAGTTGTTTTATCATACTCAGATCTGTATTCTCCAGCAAATATGGGACATCCGATTTTATGTTGCCATATTGTTGTCAATGTATAATCTTTCTATTACTCTGCATTCCTGTATTTCAATATGCGAACCACTAATACTTTTCCATGCCAGTCCACTATCCAGGTAGTCCATGCGATCGAGCAGATCGAACTCCTTGATAGCCAGATCGACCACGTTGAAACCGAAATGACAGATATCATAAACTGCCTCAATTCTGTCATCATGACCATCCCGGGAATAGGCCCCATCAACGGCGGGATGATTCTGGGAGGGATCGGTGACATCCACAGTTTCCCCTCTCCGAAGCAGCTGCTGGCTTTCGCGGGTCTGGATCCCTCTGTCTATCAGTCGGGAAACTTTCAGGCCAAACGCACCAGAATGTCCAAGCGCGGATCAAAGGCTTTGCGATATGCTCTGATGAACGCTGCTCACAACGTGGTAAAGAACAACGCCACTTTCAAGGCTTACTATGATGCCAAGGTGGCGGAGGGCCGGTCACATTACAATGCCCTGGGGACAAGATGCTTTCTGACAATGTTGCTTTCAATCTCGACTAAGAGATCGGGTATCTGAAACTGATGGTCTCAAAAGCCGGGCTCCTTCGGAGCTTTATTAAGGTCAGCCTTTTGGACTCGTCACAACAGACTGGCATTTTTTGCTCGAAAAGTCTCAATTTTCGCTTGACTTTTCATAGCTGGTCTCCTTGCCAATGTAGTATAGGACATTACCCACTAATACTTTTCCATACCAGTCCAAAAATGATTGCTTATTTTTTCACAGTTCCCTCTATCTCCCTTATTGCATCTATTTTTGTTTCAATCCAGGCTTTGCAAAACTCTTTTTGTTTATAAAAATTCCGCCAGGTAAAGCAGCGCCGTATATCTTGATTGTTGATAGTCGATGGTAATAAATCATTGCTTATATGGTTCGGTGATATCATTTCCATCAATTCTAAAAATTCAAGTTCCAGTCCAATAATATCATCTGTATTCTCATACATACCGGATCTATCGATAAAATCGGACAGCATAGCAATGATGATTTTCTGTTTTTGTAAACTAACGCTGCTATTCTCTGTTTCTGCTAATTCCATTATCATGCTTTCAGCGTAATCATAGTCATCTTTTTCTAAATATATATCAAAAGCATTCATTAATTCACTTGAACTATCCCCTATTGTTTCAAGTAAATAGTCTGTAACATCCTCCCAAATCATTTGCGGAGGAATATTATCTATCCCGTTTAACCCTGCAGCAATCAGCTTCCAGGTTATTTTTAATCCTGTCTTTTTGTAATAATCTAATGTTATCATTTTTTAATCGGAATACCATTAATTCCGCCTCCCGGTACAAACATACGATGAGTAACGGCATCATCTTGTATTATCCACTCAAACCTCCCAACTTTTCCATTCAATGATCCAGGTAATTGATACAAAGCTGCGTTGTCCAGAGGAAACATTGATGAATCGCCCGCATAGTTATCGACAATATCCGGAAAAGTATGATATGGGTCGGTTTTATTTGCTGAACCAACTCTTGGCAAATCCAAGATATCATTATTAACATTTTCTGCATAACCATTATTTGTCGATTGACTACAATCCAGAGAAGAATTTGTATAACTTGCATATATTGCAACCCCACAGTATATGCCGGCCCCAGCAGTTTTTGCTACCGTCTCCCAATTACCCTTAAATGCAAATTCCTCTAAATTGCTGGCAGTTGACGCTGCTTGAAATATTTCAACACCATATACTACAGTAGAGCCAACAAAAGCACTTGCAACCACAGCTGAAGTAGTTGAAGCAACAACAGTCCCGCTTGCCACTGCCGCAACAGTACCTACCGCCGCCGCAAAACTCCCGCATGTTGCAACTGTTGCAACTGCGCATCCAACAACCACCGCTGCGCCAATCAGCCAATGCCACCACTCTTGTCCAAATTCATCTATGCGACTAATAGGATTATTACCACAATACAGGAACATGTTCCCTGACAACACATTTTGCCCTGTATTGATATAAACGTCCGGATTTATGAATCTTCCCGTCTCCGGATCATAATACCTGCTGTTCAGATAATACAGCCCCGTCTCTCGGTCATAGCGGTAACCGCGATACAGATAAGGGTTCCTATTGATCAGGGTCGTTCCGGTGGAGTTCCCGGCCTCATTTGTCGCCGTCACCTTTCCCCAAGCATCATAACTGTAGCTCACCATCAATTCACCAGTGTAGCCTTTATAAATGCCGGTGATG
>JAFRRM010000025.1 GCA_017428105.1 Lachnospiraceae bacterium
ATAACCGAAAGCGGCTTCACAGCAGCCTGGGTTACATGAGCCCGGTAGCCTACAGGATGAAGGAGATGGGCCAAAAAGCTGGATAGTCAGTGAGTAAGCATATGGCATAAAAGCCCACTACAAAACGGGCTACCAGTCCACCAAGAAGGAGCAGGTCTTTCACGATGACGTGCACGCATGGAGGAATACCATGGGAATGACATTAACTACTCTGCATCTTTACAAATTAGACCGGTCTGAAGTGGAGCCAAACATCGACTCAACAGATCTGATACGCGACCTAAATGCCCCCTGGCTCAGCGTTTTGCCGACAAACGATTCTCCGATCGACGATATGCACCGCCTGGTTAAGTTGGCAAAACTTCTGACAAAAAACAACGATGCAGCGGCGTTGCTGTTTTACTATATTGATGATGATAGTTTTTCCTGCGGTCTTTTCCGGGGTGGGAAGAAAACGGCAGAATGCAAGAGTATTGAACCTTCCTGGGCACGATTTGGGAAGACGCTGGATGCTTTTTTCGCAGATGACCTTGCTTCAAAAGCTTTTCGATATGCCGCAAAATGTCAGAACCTTGAAGAACAGTGGCGTTTGTTGGAGGAATGTGTCGGAACGGCTTTGTATGACCTTCAACCGGATGCACCGCGACGTGTTGTACGCTGCAATACAATTGTTCAGGAAATCAAAGCCTACAATGCCGCTTTGCGCAAACGTCCGAAACAGTATACTCTTCATGAGCTTCCCCTAGCGGAATGGCCGGAGTCTGCCAGAGCAAAGCAGGCACTGTTTGAACTCCTTCGACCGGATCATTTTCAGTATGACCTGCACGGGCCGTTCTTTCCGCCAATCGGACAAAGTTTATCGATCCCAAGGCAGGGCAGTTTATTAACTTATGGGTATCCTGACCAAGTGAACCACCGTTATCGTTTGCTCCTTTTTGATAAACAGAGCGGTACATTTACCGATCGGGAACTTCCACGGGGAACATATAACGATGTAATCTGGATGACCTCAGAAGGAAATCTCGTTGTTTTCTTTTACCATATTCTTTACGAACATATCGAACAAAACAGTTGGGGGCGCAGTTCAGGCAAAGGTTTTGTACTCTGCTTGGATAAAGAAGGCAACGAAGTGTGGCGCTTTACACCGGATTTGGAGGAGTATCATCTTTCCTATGCCCATACGTCGGAAGAGGGAATAATAACATTGTATTCCACACATGATACGACAGCCATCTGGCAGATCGACGGCAGAACCGGCAAGGTTCTGCAGGATTGTCAGATTCCAGGGGAATATGAATTGGTCACTCTGAATTATGTTGATGCACTGGACGGATTCATTTATGCAACCAGAGAAAAGAAAGATCTGGTCATTTTAGATAGTAAGCTGGAGGAAAAAATACGTTGGAGCAATTATCCCGGCGATCAATACATACAGCGAAAAAATCTTTGCAGCACTATACTTTGGGACCACAATATGTATATCAACCCTCGGTCGGTACTCCTGTTTAATCTGCAGGACGGAACGAATAAAAAGCTATGGCTGGAGCTCCCGGCGTTTGTTCATGCGATGCTTCCGAATGGAAATATACTTGCCACGAATGAAAAGATGAATTCTGTAATTATCTTTGACAATAACGGTCAGGTGGCTGCGCGTTTCACACTTAAGGGACGTTTCTGTGAGGTGTTCTCAGAAGATAGTCAAACATACATTGTGGAGGAACAAGGACCGAACATAAACGGATTCTACTATGACAGCCTCTCAGATGAAACATCAATTCACATCTCACGGCTGGAACCGGTTACATAGAAAAAACACTGTGGTACGAAGGAGGTTACCTTTCCCGAGTTACCCCCCCAGAAAGAAGTGGAATCGCCGGAGCCTCCTTTCTGTCATTTTTTAGTGCGGTTTGAATTCGTCTATTGTCATCTGAAAGCCTGTTTAACCAACACGCCCAAAACATATGTTCGGCTTCGATCTCCCTATGCTCCACGAAAAACCGCGCAGATGCGCGGTTTTTTGATGTTTTGCAGATTCAGGCATTTTTCCATCAACAAAAGTGTTTTCTATATCGTCATTTCTATGATATATTTAACATATCACGGGAGAGAGCTCGGCTTGTATAAAGCGGAAACACTGGAAGAATGACTAGTATAGAACATGAAATCAACTGGGTATTCTTTGATATCGGCTCGACATTAGTGGATGAAGAAGAGGCGTACCGCCATCGCATCCGCGAGATGATCCGCGGCACGTCCGTCACATTGGAACAGTTTTGGGAAAAGCGCACCGAATACGCCAAACAGGGATATAACGGCGACCAGAAAGCCATAGAATTGTATGGCCTCACAAAAACGCCCTGGCACAGCGAGGACGAAGTCCCGTTTGAGGATTGTCAGAAAACCTTGCAGGCGCTGTGCGATAAGGGCTATAAACTGGGTATTATCGCAAATCAGGAACCCGGAGCGGAGGACCGTCTTCACACCTGGGGGCTCCGTCCATATTTCTCCGTGATTGCCGCCTCTGCGGAGATGGGGGTATCCAAGCCGGACAAAGAGATATTTCTGCGGGCCTTATCGATCGCAGGCTGCCGGCCGGAAAATGCAGTCATGGTCGACGACAGGTTGGATAATGACATACGCCCGGCGAAAGAACTGGGCATGATGACGATTCGAATCAGAAAAGGACTTGCAGTCTATATGGAACCCGCCTGTGAACCGGAAGTACCGGACTATACAGTAGACAGTCTTTCGGAGATAATTAAACATCTATAGGCTGGGATGGCTGGGATGCGTTACATCGTTATGATCTGAATGACCTGATTACTGAAAGGAGCTCAAAAAATGCCTCACTACAAAAAATATATATTACTTCTGATGACGTTATTGATCGCTCTTTTACTCTCCGCCTGTCAATCGAAACCGGCCACGCAGAACGATCCCTCATCCGACCCGAACCAGATCCAAACCACCGGCCAGACGGAAGCCAAAACCTATCCCGCCGAATGGTGGGAAACCGATCAGTACGGCGGACAATACATGACGCCGGAAGGCATAAAGAAAGCCAGCGAGCAGTACGAAAAATACGTTGAAATCTCAGAAAAAATGGAGGCGTATCTCTCCGCTCACCCGGACGGAAAACTGTATGCGCACTTCTCCGGCATATGGCTGGTCAATTCATGGGACGACGTAGTCATCAGACTGGATGACATTGAAGACCCGGAACTGCTGCGGGAACTGGAAGCCGTCGGCATCCAGTCCGACTATCAACTGGAAAAATGGTCCGGTTCCCGGGAAGCCGGGGAAGCCGCAGAAAAGCAGATGAAGGAGGCCTTGGCCGCCTTAAAGGCAAAAGCCGATCCCAACGAAGAAGAAAAACTTCTCCTGGAAAAATACCGTCCGGAGATCGGATCATACGATGTGTTTTCCGGCGTGATCCCCGTCGAGCTGATCATCGATACGCCGTGGTACCAGCAGGTTTCCGGTGAGGAAATGGAAAACGACCTGCAGCGGGCCATTGCGCTCTTTGAGAAATACATCGGAAAATATGAGTTTGTCATGTACGGTTACCCGGTTTGAGGCTGAAAAAGCACGGCCGTATCATGAAATAGACAAAAGAAGGAACGACAGTATGACCGCCATCTACCCCTACATCGACCTCCACTGCGACACCCTCCCCTGCGCCTGGCGCCAGGGCCGCCCCACGCTGCTGGAACTGACCGATACCATGACCGACCTGCGGAAGCTCCGCACCGGCCGCTGCCTTGCACAGTGCTTCGCGATCTTCATGCCGTCGATCGACCGCATTTCCAACTCGCCCGACTACCCCGGCGATGAAGCCTACATCGAAGCGCTCTACCGGATCTTCATTCAGACTGGTCAGGAACACAGCGATATCTTTACCCGCGTCGAAACCGCGGACGACCTAGCGGCACTCCCCGCCTCCGGCAAGCTCGGCGGCATCCTCACGATGGAGGACGGCCGCGCGGTCCTCGGCCGCCTCGAAAACCTCAAACGGTTCTACGACATGGGCGTTCGCATCCTGGCGCTGCTCTGGAATCACGCGAACTGCTTCGGAGCGCCGAATTCCCCGGATCCGGTCGTCATGAACACCGGGCTCACGGCCTTCGGCAAAGAGGCCGTGGAATATATGGAGCATCTCGGGATGGGGATCGACGTCTCCCATATTTCCGACGGCGGCTTCTGGGATGTCGTGCGGCTCGCGAAGAAGCCGTTTTTCGCGACTCATTCCAACTGCCGGGCGCTGAACCCGCACCCGCGCAGCATGACCGACGAAATGATCCGCGCGCTGGCCGACCGGGGCGGCGTGATGGGGGTCAATTTCTATCCGGCTTTCCTGTACGCGGACGTCTCCCGCACCGATGCCACGATCGACGGCATCGCCGCCCAGCTGCGGCACCGCATCCGGGTCGGCGGGCTGGAATGCGCCGCCGTCGGAACGGATTTCGACGGGATCGACGGGGACCTGGAGATCCCGGACGCCTCCCGTATGCCGCATCTGTTTGAAGAACTCGCCAAGAGAGGCTTCACCGCGGACGAACTGGAACACATCGCGTTCCGCAACGCCGCGCGCGTGCTGAAGGACATCCTGTAAGCACCCGGCGCAGCACACAATATTTCCCGGACCGCAAAAGCCGCGTGATCACGCGGTTTTTTACTGTTTTCGAAACAGTTGCGCGCAGTCACGCCAAAATGTATGCCGTACCGGGATTTTTATGGTATGATGTAATGAGAAAGGTGCGATCGCGGTCGTCTTCCCCAAAATTCACGAAAGATGATCCCATCACGGCTCTATTCAGGCCTGCAGTCCCGGCAGATCCGGATCTGACAAAGAAAACTGCTGATCGGAGAAACATATGGCAAGAGACAGAAACAGCAAAAGGACCGTCGCCCGCCGCAATGACTGGAAAACGGAGCCCATGCCGGAACAGCACGCGGCGTTCGTGCTGGACCGGTCTTTCAGCGATGAGCAGATGGCCGTGCTCCGCTGCGGCAACGTTCCCCAGGCCATGGAAGACAAGTGGTTCTGGTATATGGAGGGCTCGACCCTCTGGGCGCACCGCAGCTGGACGGGACACTGCATCTACCGGATCGATTTTAAGCCCGACGGTCATCACGCCGTGACGGTCAACCGCGATCCGGAACAGTATAAATGCACCAGCATCCGGGAAGACATCCGGTCCCTGAACAGACTGCTGGACTGGTGGACCGAAGCCCCGTACGATCATTATCATGAGTGGCTTTCGGAAATATACGATGCCCTGAAGAATTCCGGCAGGGAACAGCGCAGAACAGATCCGGACTGACGGCCCCGGTGCGGCCGGAGAGACCGATGCCGATGGTGATCGGGAAAGGGAAGCATGCATTTTGTAGACGCGAAGGGAATACTCACCGGGAGCGGCGGGCATTTCGGAATGAATATTTACCGGGGATGCTCTCACGGCTGCATTTACTGCGACAGCCGCAGCAGATGCTACCGGTTCACCCATCCTTTTGAGGACATCGAGGTGAAGCGGAACGCGCCGGAACTTCTGGAAAAAGCGCTGCGGTCCAAACGGCGCAAAGGCATGATCGGGACCGGCTCGATGTCGGATCCGTACATGCCCTGCGAGGAGGAACTGCGGCTGACGAGGCGCTGTCTGGAGATCATCCGGGACAACGGCTTCGGCGCGGCGATCCAGACAAAATCTGACCGCATCCTCCGCGACATCGATCTGCTGGACGAGATCAACCGCTCCGTCGGATGCGTGGTGCAGATGACGCTCACGACGTATGACGACGGCCTCTGCCGCATCCTGGAGCCCAACGTATGTATTACGAAGCGCCGGATCGAAGTCCTGAAGGAGATGCGTAAGCGCGGCATCCCGACCGTCGTATGGCTCTCTCCCATCCTGCCCTTCCTCAACGACACGGAAGAAAACGTCCGCGCCATCCTGGAAGAATGCGTCCGCGCCGGCGTAAAAGGCGTCATCGACTTCGGGATGGGGATGACGCTCCGGGAAGGCAGCCGCGAGTATTATTACGCCGCGCTGGACAAGCACTTTCCGGGGCTGAAGGAGCAGTATGCCGAGCGGTACGGAAACGCCTATGAACTGCCGAGCCCGCACGCAAAGGAACTGCGCCGGATGCTCCGTCAGATCTGCTGCGACAGCGGGATCCTCTCGGACCCGGACGAATGCTTCCGGTATATATACGAATTGCCGGAAAAATACCGGCAGCTGAGTCTGTTCGACCCGTAAGGGCAGAAAATACCGGCCGGACGCGCCGGTCTTGAAGAAAGAGCGTCCGTCTGATAGAATGGGGACGGAGGGGACGAGCCCTCTCCGTCCCGTTTTCTGTTTCGGGACCTTTACCGGCGGAGGTTTGGATCATGGAGAAGGAACAGACAGTCAAAAAGAAGCGGAAAGGCCTGAAGGTCTTCCTGATCATCCTGGCGGCCCTGGCCGCCTTTCTGGTGACGATCAACGTGATCCCGCCGAAGAAAGTGATGGAGAACAACCCGTTCGTCAAGGCGGAAGGCGCGCTGCCGATGATCGCGGCGCACCGCGGAGGCGGCGTCAGCAACCCGGAGAACACGCTACTGGCGTTCCGGACCGCCGTAAACGAATACGGGATCGACATCTGCGAGACCGACCTGTGGATGACGAGCGACGGCCGCCTGGTATACAGCCATGACCCGTCCATCAACCGCATGGCGTGCCCGGAAGGGACGCCGGACGTCGTGATCGCGGAGCACACGCTGGCGGAGCTCCGCACCTACAACATGGGCCGCAACTTCATCGATCCGCGGACCGGCGCGTATCCTTATCGGGACGCTTCCGAAGAGGAACAGCTGGCCCTGGGCCTCAAGATCCTGGAGTTTGACGAACTGCTGGCGGAGTTCTACGGCACGCGCAGGGACCTGCTCTTCATCGTGGAGATCAAGGACGGGGGCGAGACCGGACGCCGGGCGGCGGAGATCATCGACCGGACGCTCACGGAACGCTTCCCGGATTATAAGTCCAACCTGGTCGTCGGGACGTTCCATCCGGAGATCGAGGAGGACCTGGCGGCGAACCATCCCTCCCTGCTGCGCGGAGCGTCGACTTCCGGCGCGGCCGGATTCGTGCTCACGCAGATGCTGCGCGTCAACTTGTTCTCCGGCGCGGATTTCTCCTGTCTGCAGATCCCCATGTCCTACACGATCAAGGGAGTCCGGCTGGACCTGACCCGGCAGACTTACATCGACCGGGCGCACCGGCGGAACATCGCGGTGCAGTTCTGGACGATCAACGACGCGGACGAGATGCGCTTCCTGATCGAACGGGACGCGGACGCGATCATGACGGACGATCCGCTGTTGCTGAAGCAGGTCCTGGACGAATACCGGAAATAGCCGGACCGCCGGAGCGGCCGGAAACCGCGCAGATGCGCGGTTTTTTTATTGTAAACGGAGGAGTCGTGTGTTATAGTCAGGCTGACGACCGATGAAAGGAGCGACGGAAAAATGGAGGAATTCACCAAAAAACTCATCGAGATGGGAACGACGTCCGGCGGGAAGGTCCTGCTGGCCATCCTGGTCCTGATCTTCGGCCTGCTGCTGGTCAGACTGCTCGTCAGGATCGCGGCGAAACATCTGGAAAAGACAAAGCTGGACGACCAGCTGAAGCGGATCATCGTCAAGGGGCTCCGGTTCGTCCTGTATCTGGTGCTGCTGGTGGGGCTGATCGAGATCCTCGGCGTTCCGATGACCAGCGTGGCGGCCCTGATCGCTTCCGCCGGCCTGGCGGTCGGCCTGGCCTTCCAGGGCGCCCTCGCCAACCTGGCGGGCGGTTTCCTGATCCTGATCTTCAAACCGTTCCGGACGGGCGATTACATCGACGCGGCCGGGGCGGAAGGCGTGGTCCGCGAGATCACCATCTTCTACACCAGGCTGCTGACGCTCGACAACAAGCTCGTGCTGATCCCGAACGGCGACCTGATGAGTTCCAACGTGACCAACCTGTCCGCGGAAAAGCTCCGCCGGGTCGACCTGGACTTCAAGATCACCAATGACATCGACCAGGATTTCGTCCGCTCGGTGCTGCTGGACGCCGTTTCCGGGAGCGCGGGCATCCTGCCGGAACCGGCGCCGTTTGCCCGGCTGACGGCGGTGGACGACGACACATACATCTTCACGGTACGCGGCTGGTGCGAGACGGCGAACTACTGGGACGTGTATTTCGACCTCATCGAGACCTGCAGCAAGGCCTTAAGCGCCAACGGCATCGACGATCCAGAAGAACGGATCGCGGTCCGGCTCGTCGGCAAAGAGGACGGGGCGGAAGAAAACTGACCGTTCCCGGCCGTTTCCGCCCCACTCTTCTGTTTCGGAGGATCAAGCCATGTCCTTTTCTGTCCGCCGCGCGGAAACGCGCGATATCCCGGCCATCCTGGAACTGCTCCGGCAGGTCAACCGCGTGCATCACGACGGGCGGCCTGACCTGTTCCGGCTGACCACCAAATATACTGAGGACGAGCTCCCGGCCATTCTGAAGAACGTCCGGACACCGGTGTTCGTGTGCACGGAGGAAGGCGGGCGCGTGCTCGGCCACGGGTTCTGCATCCTGCAGCGGCCCGAAAACACGCGGCTGCAGCACGATGTCCTGACGCTGTACATCGACGACATCTGCGTGGACGAGGCGGCGCGGGGCCGAGGCGTTGGCCGCACCCTGTATGAACACATCCTCTCCTTTGCGCGCGCATGCGGCTGCTACAACGTGACCCTGAACGTGTGGAGCTGCAACCCCGGCGCGATGCGGTTCTATGAAGAGCTCGGCCTGGTGCCGTATAAAGTGGGGATGGAAACGATCCTGAAGTGATGCGGGATCCGGTCGACCGAAAAGCCCGCCGGTCAGCGGCGGGCTTTTTGGGTGCGGCAGATTTACGGGAAGGCGCGCAGCATGATCCGCTTACACCTCTTCCTCACGGTTTTCCGGCCGCGGGCTCCTCTCCCGCTCCGTTTTTTCCAGTGCCCGGATCCGCTGCGCGAGCGTGGGATGCGAATAGGTCAGCGCGACCAGCAGCGGCGACGGCGCCACATCGGAGAAGTTTTCCCGCGCCAGTTTTTTGAGGCCGGAGACCAGGGCGCCGGCGAAGCCCTCCCGCGCGGCGTGCGCATCCGCACGGTATTCGGCGCGACGCGAGAAACTGTTCGTCAGGAAACCGAACAGCGGCGTGAACAGGGCGAATTCCACGGTCATGATCAGGATCAGGGCGAAGCCGTAATTGACGCGGTCAAAGCCGAACGCTTGGAATAAGGCCGGCGTGCGGAGCGTAAGCCACGCAAGCAGCCCGATGATCAGCATCTGCAAAAAGTTCAGCACCTGGTTCCGCAGCGTGTCCTTATGCAGGCCGTGCCCCAGCTCGTGGGCGAAAACGGCGCAGATCTCGTCGTCCGTCATTCTTTCCAGCAGAGTATCGTACAGCACGATCGTCTTCATCTTCCCGAACCCCGCGAAATAGGCGTTGGACTTCGTCGAACGGCGCGAGGCATCCATCACGTTGATCGCCCGGACCTTGTACCCGTTTTTCTCCAGCAGCGCCGTCAGACGGTCCCGCAGTTCTCCCTCCGGGAGCGGCGTGAATTTATTGAAGATCCGGCTGAGCAGCGGATAAATGAAGGAGAAAAAGAGCATGAAGACGGTCATCACGGCCGCGAAGATCAGGATCAGCCAGTCCCCGAAGCGCTGATGCAGCCCCAGCAGCGCGCTGCCGATGCCGAGCAGAATGCCGAACTGGATCACCAGTTCCTTGACCGTATCGATCACAAACGTCTTTTTCGACGTCCGGTTAAAGCCGTATTTTTCCTCAATGACCATCGTGTCACGGTAAGAAAAGGGCAGGGTGAGCAGGGACGCGGCCGTATTGAGCAGGATCACGGCGAACATCTGCGTCCAGTCATCCGACCTGAAAAGGCCCGCAAAGGCAGCGTAGATGTTGAAGATCAGGAGGATCAGGTCGATCACGAAACCGGCCGTCATATTCCAGTAATTCAGCCGGCATTTTTCCGCGTTGTACTCCTGCTGCCTGGCGTAGGTCTCCGCGTCGTACACGTCCGCGACACAGGGCGGGATCGGGTTCCGGGCGGACGTCTGCTTCAGACGGTTCAGCAGCAGGCCGTACAGAAAGACCAGGGTCACGGCAGCGATCACGGCGATTTTGATGATCATAAGGGTCCCTCCTTTCCGCCTGTCAGGCGGATGCATTTTTGTTATATCACATTTCGCGGAAGATGCAAACCTCGGCAAGTCCGGCCGGCCTCGCCTTTTTCATGGCCGCCTCTTGCGGCCGCGCGGCAGGCGGAGTATAATTATTTTGCATGTAAGACACCGCTGCGGAAGAAGGATCGGCTTATGGAACCGTACAGACACATCGTGCAGTATTATGAAACGGACCGGATGGGCGTCACGCACCATTCGAATTATATCCGCTGGATGGAGGAAGCGCGGGTCGATTTCCTGCGGCAGATCGGCTGGGGTTACGGCAAGCTGGAGGCGGCCGGGATCCTGTCCCCCGTCACGGCCGTCGAATGCCACTACCGCGCGTCCACGACGTTTTCAGACGAGGTCACAGTCCGCGTGACGGTCCGGGAATTCAGCGGCGTCGTGCTGAAACTGCAGTAAGTGATGACCGGGCCGGAGGGCAGGACCGTGTTTGAAGGCGTTTCCAAACACGGTTTTCTGAACGGCACGGGACGGATCGTCCGGCTGAAGAAGGAGCAGCCGGAGTTTTACGAGGTGCTGATATCGTTTGTGAAGGAAGGACCGTAACTATCATATTCGGAGAGAAGAAAAATGTACGTCAGAGTTGAAAAGCCAGGCAGTGAACCGCCTTATCGTTCTCTTGTCTACGGGATGCTCGGAGAAGGCCTTTTTTTGCGCTATATAGTTTTGGATCCGGCTTCCGAATGTTTTGAACTGATCGATAACTTCTGGGCAAATGACAGTTCTGACCGGTCCCGTGTGCTAATGATCCAGTCTGCCCGATCCGATTTTACGGAACTGACGGGCTCTGCTCTCCTTCGGCTCCGGTTTTTCGCCAAAGAGCGGGAAATCAAATGCGCGGACATCGATTATTTGAGCGGTTACCCGGACGTCTGCACAGATCACGCTTTTCTTTGTGAACTGCTGACTCAGCACCGTGTCCCCCGGTCTCAATGCGCCTTTCAGCTGCGGGACCTGCCCGACAAAGACGAATGGACATATCTTGACACGCAGGAAGAACTCGACCGGTTTATGCATCTGTTTGCCGGTTTCCACGACTCAATGCTGAACAGCATACAATATACCGAGAATCATGAAGGCGCCAGAATGATCACCGCTGTTTTTGACAACCGCGCCTGGTACGGTACCGCTGCACTTTGCTTTGAAGGCGTGACTTATTTTCAGATCACGCCATCCCGGCCTCAACCTTATGCGATGCGGGAACTGCAGTGGGCCGAATTCCGGATCACGCCCGAGGAAGGCGTTTACTGGGCGGATTCCGAAGGGGAAAACATCATCAAAGCATACAGTGTCAAGTGGAAAAAAGTGGAATGATCTGAACAGTCCGTACCATATGATCAGATACCCGCAAAGTATCCGGGTGTCCGGGGCATTCCAGACCTCATTCTATACAGAAGTACCGTGAATCGGGAGGGATCCTATGTTTTTCCTTATTCTGGCCGCCTCCAGCAGCGCCGCCCTGACCCTGGTGCTGAAACTGTTCCGGGACCCGGAAGCGAACCGTTTCGGCATCCTGCTGGGCAATTATCTGACCTGCGCCCTGATCGCCTTTCTGCAGATGCCGGAGAAAAGCGGCCTTTTCGCCGTCAGTTCCTCCACACTGATAATGAGCCTGATCGGCGGGTTTCTGTTCGTGGCCGGTCTGGTCATGATCCAGACCAGCGTAGGACGGAACGGAGCCACGCTGACCGCCGCGTTTTCCAAACTGGGACTGATCGTCCCCCTGCTCATCAGCTTCCTGTTTTTCCAGGAAGTGCCTTCCCTTCTGAATCTGGCGGGCGTGGGGCTGGCTGCCGCGGCCATTCTTCTGATCACGTTCGGGGCCAAGGAAGCCGGCGGTGTCCCGGCGGCCGGCGGGGAACGCGCGAGCCTGGCCATCCTGCTCCTGACGCTGCTGGCGAACGGCTGCGCCGAGAGCATGGCGAAGATCTTCTCCCGCCTGGGGAACCAGCGGGAGGATACCCGGTACTTTTTCTTCCTGTTTCTGACGGCCGCCCTGCTGACTTTCCTGCTGGCCGCCGCGGAAAAGAAAAAGAGCGGCAGGCGCCTGCGGGGCCGCGAACTGGCCGCCGGCATCCTGGCCGGGATCCCCAATTATTTCTGCTCTTATTTTTTGCTGAAAGCGCTGCTGGACCTGCCCGCCACACTGGCCTATCCCGCCTTCAGCGTCGGTTCCATCCTGCTGGTAACGGCGGCGGGAGCGCTCTTCTTCCGGGAAAAACTCAGCCGGCGCCAGCTGGCCGGGCTGGGGCTGATCCTGGGCGCTCTCATTTTGCTGAATCTGTGACGGCCGGCCGGGTTAATTTTCTCTTTTGACCTCTTTATCCTTTCCGGATCTGCGCTATAATGGAAAAAAGACAACAGGAGGCGTATCAGACATGGCAGTTGATTATGAAAAAGAACGGCAGGAAGCCATCGAAGCCGGGACCGCGGCGCTGACGTATCTGCGGACGGCCCGCTCGCAGCTGGGCGGCGCACGCGCCTGGGGGATCTGGGATCTTTTCGGAGGCGGCCTGTTTGCGTCCATTGCCAAGCACGGCAAGATGAACGATGCGCAGGAATCCCTGAACAAAGCGAAAGCGGAACTGCAGAATTTCCGGCGGGAACTGCAGGATCTGGACCGGCTGGATCAGGTCGACTTAAGGACCGGCGACTTCATCGGGATCGCGGACGTGGTCTTCGACGGGCTGTTTGCGGACCTTGCCATGCAGAACCGCATCAGCGAGGCCCGGGCGGAGATCGACCGCGCGATCACCGGAGTGGAGGAGATCCTGGAAAAGCTGCAGCAGCCCATGTGAACCCGCGGAAGCGGTAGACATCCCGCTGTGATTCTTTTATAATGTTACTTGCTCTAATTCTGACGACAGGGAGGCCATCATGATTCCCATACCGAAACTGTTCCGAAACACGAAAACGGTCCGGCGGATCCGGGCGTATATGGATTCCACGTTCCATGAAGTCCTGCACACGACGCTGAATCCGGACGGGCCCGGCGTGATCCGCATCCATCTGATCCCGCCGAAGGCGGAGGAAAACGCCCTGAACCCGAGCATAGCGATCGTGAACGGGACCGACATCGTGCCGGTCAATTTCGCGTCGGCGGTGATGCTGGCGGAACTGATCCGCGAAACGAACCGCTATGACGGAAAAGAGATCGGGGAAGCGGACGTGCAGAACATTCTGAACGGAGCCGCGGACAACGTGAAACAGATCATCCCGATCCTCTCGAAAAAGCGCATTCTGGACGACATCCTGCGGATCTTCACCACGATGAAGCAGATCGCATACCGCGAGCCGGTCACGACCGACATCCATACCATGAGCCTTGGTGAGTACGCGGAATACATGAACGCACCGCACCGCATGGACGTGATGGTCAGCGCGATGACGAAGGACGGAAAATGGCACTGCAACCAGAAATGCGTGCACTGCTACGCGGCAGGCCAGATCCACTCCGACGAGGCGGAGCTTTCCACGGAAGACTGGAAAAAGATCCTGGACAAGTGCCGCGCGGCCGGCATCCCGCAGGTGACGTTCACCGGCGGCGAGCCCACCATGCGCGAAGACCTGTTCGAGCTGATCGCGCATGCGCGCTGGTTCATCTCCCGCCTGAACACCAACGGCATCAAACTGACACCGGAATACTGCAGAAAGCTGCATGAAGCCGAACTGGACAGCGTGCAGATCACGTTTTATTCGGACGATCCGGCCGTGCATGACCGGCTGGTGGGCGCCGCGCAGTTTGAAAACACGGCGGCAGCCATCGACAACGCGCTGGCGGAAGGTCTGTCCGTCAGCATCAACACGCCGCTCTGCATGCTGAACCGCGATTATGTGAAAACGCTGGAGTACCTGCACGGAAAAGGCGTTCTCTACGTGACCTGCTCCGGCCTTATCACGACCGGGAACGCGGCGGGACCCGCGTCCGAACTGCTGCAGCTCACGAGCGGGGAACTGGAGCAGATCCTGCGCGACGCGGTCGCGTACTGCCACGCGAACGGCATGGAGATCGCGTTCACGTCGCCCGGATGGATCCGTCCGGAAGTCTTCGAAGAGCTGAACATCCCTTCCCCGTCCTGCGGCGCATGCCTCTCGAACATGGCGATCACCCCGGGCGGCAACGTCGTCCCGTGCCAGAGCTGGCTGTCCGACGTCCCGCTCGGGAACATGCTGACCGACGACTGGGCTCAGATCTGGGACAGCGCGTCCTGTCTGGAACGCCAGAATTATTCGTCCGAAATGACGGGCGAATGCCCGTTAAGGAGGTACTGCTGATGAAAACCGCGAAAAAGTCCGCCGCTCTCCTGCTGCTGGCGGCCGTCCTGCTCTTCGGCCTCCTCTTTTCCGCCGCGCCCGCACACGCGGCCGCGACCGATGAGATCCTGAACTTCACAATCACGGTGGACGTCAACGACGACGCCTCCCTCAACATGACCTACCACATCGAATGGAAAGTCCTGTACGACGGCGGCGGCAAGGAGAAGCTCGAATGGGTCGACCTCGGCGTCCCGAACAAGTATCATGAAAACATCACGCCGCTGAGCAGCACGGTCTCCCGGATCAAGGACAACGGCAGCAAGCTCGCGATCTATCTGGACCGCGGCTACGGCAAGAACGAGGTGGTCACCTTCGAGTTTTCCATGAAACAGGACCACATGTACCAGATCGACAAATGGGTCCAGGGCGAGACGGTCTACACCTTCACGCCGGCCTGGTTCGATGGCTTTTCCGTCGACAATCTCGTGATCCGCTGGAATGCGGACAAGGCGGGCGCCTGGCAGCCGGACTGCTTTGAGGAGGACGGATACCTGGTGTTTGAAGAGTCGCTGTCGCCGGGCGGCCGCTTCACGATGAGCGTCACCTATCCGAACGACGCCTTTGGCTTCGACGTCAGCCGCCAGAGCGGCGGCGGAAGCGTCGATCCGGTCCTTCCGACCGAGGAGAACGGCGGCGGCGGAAACGGCGGCGGCAATATCTTCCGCGGCATCATGGAGGTCGTCGGAATACTGCTGGCGGTCGTCATGGTGCTGGGCGTCATCGCAGGGCCGTTCGTCCTGATCTTCAAGTTCATCCGCTGGATCGTCGGCGGCACGGGCTTCGGCTCGGAGCAGGCGACCGAGAAAAAGATCACCCGCACCAAGATCGAGTATTACGACAACTGCCCCAGCTGCGGCTCCGCACGCGAGGAGGGCAAGGACAACTGCCCGTACTGCGGGCGCAGCATGATCAAGAGCAAGGAAGTCGTGGAGGAGAGCCAGATCGAGAAGCCCGAAAAATACCGTCTGGCCGGCACCTACCGCTACGGCGACTCCCCGAACACCTACATCCGCGTGAACGTGGTGAACATCCCCGTCAGCCGCCCGCGTTCTTCCGGCGGCAGCCGCTCCACCCGTTCCGGCGGCGGTTCGCATCATTCCTCCTGCGCATCCTCCTGCGCCTGCGTCTCCTCCTGCGCCTGCGCTTCTTCCTGCGCCTGCGCCTGTGCCTGCGCCTCTTCCGGCCGTGCCGGCTGCTCCGTGAAGGACTTCTTCCGGGCCGACGTCCACGAGGAGCGTCTCAAGGTCGACAGCAAGAGGAAGGGCTGACGCTGTGGCAGCGCTGTCAGCAGATCCGAATCACAGGAAAGGAGCATGAAAAAATGAAACAGAACATCCTGACCGCGGTCATCTTGTCAGTCCTCATCTTCTCCCTCTCCGCCTGTTCCATGAAGGGAAGCGAGACCGAAAAAAGCACCGGGGATGCGAGCCATGGCGAAACGGCCGCCCCGGATGCTTCGACAGTTCCTGTTCCCGAAACGACTGCCCCGGATGCTTCGGCAGTTTCTGTTCCCGAAACGGAACCCCTGACCACCGGACCCGATCCCGTGCCAGGCACCGAGCCGGACACGTTCAATGGCGCTGACGTCATCACAGCGGGCCGCGGAAATTGTCTGATCTGGACCCGCTACGATCCGTATGATCAGCCGTCCGCCTCCGGGGCGGCTTCCGGAGACGCCGTCCGGGTCCTGATCTTCAGGGGCGCAAACAGGGAAGTCCTCACCGGAAACAGTGACTCCTTCGCCCTGCAGAAGGACAGCGGCGGTCAATGGACGAACGTCCTGGACAGGACAGGCAGCGACGCTTCCGTATCCATCTCCCGCGACAGTAAAGCCGAACAGACCGCCGACTGTTCCGATCTGTTCACCCGGCACGGCGACGGACACTACCGCGTGATCAAGCGCCTCTCCGTGAACGGATCCGTGCAGTATCACGCCTCGGATTTCTACGTCCTGAAAACCTCCGATCCTGCCCGGCTTCAGAAAAGCGAATACACCGTGAACCCCCGGGAAGAACTGGTCCTCACCGCCAGATTCCCGTCGGCCGCCATGGAACAGTCCCCGGCCGGCCCGCAGCCCCTTTCCCTTGACATCACGCTGTCCCTCCTGAAAGACACCGGCATCGACCCGATCTGCGGGACCCCGGCGGATCACATCATCGAGGAACAGATCGGCGGCGTATGGTACACCATTCCCCGGCCCGGATACTTCATCACGCTGGAAGGCTACGTGCCGGAGGTGGACAAGCCCGTCAACCAGGAAGTTTCCCTGTCCGGCACCGTACAACATCCCGGACATTACCGGATCCTGAAAAGAGTCAGCATCGGCCGGGGCGCCGCCCTCACATACGAGTATTACGCGGCTGAATTTGACGTCCCCGCCGACTGATCCGGAACCGGGAGAGGGGGCGTCCGGTCAGAAGAAAAGGCAGCTTCCCGGACAGCGGGATGCCGCAATGACGCAAAACGGAGGTCATGATGACAAAAGAACAGAGCAGACAATGGAAAAGGGCAGGCGATAAGATCGCGGAGGCCGTCCAGACAGACCCCGGCGGACGGGGTCTGCTGAGCGGCCGGATCACGACCCCCACGGCCGCTCTCCTGCAGTCGCTCGAAGACGTCCCGCGTGCGGTGCTGCTCACCGGTTTCCCGGTGAGACTTCCGGACGGGACCGTCGTCGGTGAGACGGACGGACCGTCCGGGCTCGCGAACATCGCGTGGGCACTGGAACAGACGGGAACTGCCGTCCGGGCGCTGACGGACCGGACGTGCTGCCGCCAGCTGGAGGCTGCCATGCAGGCCAGAGGCTGCCTGACCGTGCCGGAAATGATCCCGCAGGACCGGCGTGAACTGTTTCTGGAGGAACTGTTTGCAGCGTTCGCCCCTTCGCACCTGATCACGCTGGAGCGGCCGGGCAAAGCAAAGGACGGTCATTTTTACAACATGCGGGGCGGTATGATCGATCCCATGATCACGGACACGGACTGCATCATGGAGACCGCCCGCCGCCGCGGCGTTTCCGTGATCTCCGTCGGAGACGGCGGCAATGAGCTGGGCATGGGAGCCCTCCGGCAGCTGATCCGGGAGCGGGTGCCGCTCGGGGACCTGATCTGCGCGGACGCGCCGGCGGACATCGCCCTGGTGTCCGGCGTTTCCAACTGGTGGGGCTGGGGCATCGCGGCGTTTCTCTCCCTGATCCATGAAAAAGACCTCCTGCCCTCTCCGGAGACGGAACGGGCCATGCTGCATGCGGTAACGGTTTCCGGCGGCGCGGACGGCTGTACCGCCCGGATCGAGGACACCGTGGACGGTCTGCCCCCGGAAGTGCATCTGGCCGTTCTGGATAAGGTAAGGAAGGCCGCCGGCAGTGATCCCGCGCAGTGATCCCGCCGCTCCCGCGGAAGAACGGAAGCCCCGTGCAGACGGCGCAGGGCTTCCGTTTTCAGTTGTTCAAAAAGAAAGATGCGGCCCGCTTCCCCATTGCCAAACCTTCCCGGCAGGAGTATAATCCCCTGGAAACCAACACAGGAAAAAGGACACTATGAGCACAGTACAATGCAAAAACTGCGGCGGCAGCTTCGATCCGAAGCGGAGCAGCTGCCCCTACTGCGGCACCATGTACAAACGGGGCGCGTATGCGGAATTCCGGTCCAAGGTCTCTTCCCTGATAGACTCCATGCTCGGCCTCCGGGACGATGTGCAGGAGTCCGTCAGCCGGATCGTCCTGTCCTCGCTGCTCCGGGCCGTGATCTTCATCGCCGTCATCATCGGGCTGGCTTTCGCGTTCTCCCGGTCGGCGCAGGTCAATTCCTACAACGATCCGGAGTATGATCAGAAGGCCTACGAAGAGATCGTCTGGATGGACGAAAACCTGGACAAACTGAACGAAGCGTATGAGAACGGGGACTACAAGACCATAGAAAAAATGTATTACCAGCAGTCCGGCGCCGTTCAGAAATGGGTGCACTACCCGTCCTACTGCCTCAAGTCCGCCTATGAAAAGATCAAGCAGGAAGACCGGTTAGACACATATCTCTTTCAGCGCATGCTTCATTTCATTTACAATCCGGAGGCCTTCACCGGATACAACGGAATGAACCGGGTCGACCGGGACGAATACGCGGAGATGCGGGATGCCCTGATCTCGGAGCTGGAAAGCAGGGGATACTCCCGGGTCGAGCTCGATGAGATCTACGAAAAATGCGCGAATTCCTACGGCTATGTGGATCTGGACCTGCTGAAACAGTACGTAAAGGAGGACGGAAATGGTTAACTGCAAAAACTGCGGCGCGCCTCTTTCCCTGAACGAGGCCTTCTGTCCTCACTGCGGGACGCCCAATCCCGAGGCCCAGGAGCATCTGAAAAAGCTCCGGATCCTGGACGAGCGCTTCGAGGACGCGAGCCGGGAGGTCGCCGCCGAGGTGAAGAAAAGCAAGAAGGGATACGGCATCCTGCTGATCCTGATCATGCTGCTCCTGGCCAACCTGGTGGTGTTCATCATGCACCAGGCATCCTATGAGATCGCGGACCGGATCATTGCCTCCAAAATGCCGGAAAGCGAGATCAGGGCGCAGCTGGACGGATTCCTGGAGAAGGGCGAATACATCGAGATGGATCTCTTCATGAACAAGTTCTCCCTCTCCTACAGGGATTACGAAGACTACAAGAGGATCTCGTATCTGGCCTATCACCAGAACCGCATGATCGACGCCGTGACCCGGTATCTGTACGGCACCGGTTCCTACGGGGATCCGCTGGTGCAGATCTGCGAAGCCGTTGCGGACTATGAGCAGGAATACACCGATCTCAAAAAAAGAGACAACAGCGGGACCGTCCTGTACCATGCGGAGAAGATCAATGCCGAAGTGAACGGCTTCCTCCGGAACTATCTGAATCTTACCGACGAAGACCTGGCCGGCCTCAAGGACAGGAATCCCTCGTCGCTTCTGATCCTGCTGAATGAGAGGCTTGCGAAATGAAGAACAAAAAGAGAAGCAAATGGATCGGGGTCGCCAGGATCGCGGCGCTGCTGTTGATGCTTGTTTTGTTCATCAACAGTTTCCTGCTGTTCAAGGAGATCCGGCGGGACGTCATGTACGGCTCCCGCAGCACCGGCCTGGACACGCTGAACGGCTATTTCGACGAGGGCAGCTATCAAAAGATCTATACCGCCGCGGTGGTCAACCGGTACGCCGACGACGAGCTGTCCGTGGACGTTTCCCAGTACGAGGCCTTCGGCCGGTATTACCACGCCTACGTGATGGCCAGGAGTCTGGAAGACAACGAAGAGTATCTGAAAGAGATGGAGGAAGAAAAAGCCAGGATCTCGTGGAAGAAGATCCTGGACGTGATCCGCGTCCTGGAAGCGGATCTGGATCGATAAACACGGGCACGCGGTCCGGTCTCCCGACCGGGCGGAAAACCGCTTCTGCCGACCCTTTCATATGACGGCCGGGGGACTTTTCAAGCTCCCCCGGCTGTGTTATAATTGCGGAAAAACCGGGTTGGATGTGAGAATCGATGAACCAGAGATCCAAACGTGAATTACTGAATACTTTTGCGGAAGCCCTCTGCGGGCGCGGGCTCGCCCCGGATCCGCAGACGGCCGTGCGGCAGCTTCGCGGCGCCGGGACTGCGGATGAACTGAGCGGCCTGTTTCCGCTGCGGAAACGGCTCTCCTGCACGGAGGCAGCCGCGATCCTGGCGCCGCTGCTGGGGGAGGCGCCGCCGGAAGGCTGGTGTGCTTTCTGCTACGACTATATCCGTTCCGAGATGTATCCGCAGGGCGGCTTTGTCAAGGACGCCGCGCGGTATGAACACGGGGCGCTGGTCTTTCTGACGCTTCTGCAGGTCCTGCTGGAAAAAGAACGGCAGACGCTGCCGTTCGATCCGCTGAAGGATCTTGCGTTCCTGGCACGTGAGGAATATGAACACTGCGATCATGCGGAGGAGTACGCGCGGTTCCTGGACGCGTTCCGGGGCGACTTCATTTACGAGCTGATGCGGCTGGGCGACGAGGTCACGCCGTACGGGACGCTCAGCCATATCGCGGGCGTCCATCATATCGCGATGACGGTCGCGGAGGGGATCCTGCGCGCCGGGGAAGAGATCGATCCGGCGCTGCTGTCCGCGGCGGCGGCCGCGCACGATATCGGGAAATACGGATGCCGGCCCGGCGAGGCGGTGCCGCATCTGCACTATTATTACACCGGGTTCTGGATGGAAAAGCACGGACTGGCGGACGCCAGCCACATCGCGTCCAACCATTCGACCTGGGATCTGGAGCTGGACGCGCTGTCCGCGGAATCCCTCTGCCTGATCTACGCCGACATGCGCTGCAAGCAGGCGCGGGACGCGGAGGGGCGCGAGATCACGGTGATCTATTCGCTGGACGACGCGTTCGACGTGATCCTGAACAAGCTGGAAAACGTGGACGAGGCCAAGCGCCGCCGCTATGAGCTGGTATACAGCCGCCTGCAGGATTTTGAGCACTACCTGCGGTCGCTGGGCGTGGACGTCGCGATGACGGGGACGCCCGGGGCGCCGGCTCAGGCGCGGGATCCGGCGCTGGTGACGTCGGAGGAGGCGGTGGAGCGGCTGAAAATGCTGTCCGTGGAGCATCATCTGCGGCTGATGAACCAGTTCTCCAGCGAACGGAAATTCGGGAACATCATCGAAGCGGCGCGGACGAGCCGCGACTGGAAGCAGCTCCGCGTCTATCTGAACATCATCGGCGAATACGGAACGTATCTGTCCGCGCGCCAGAAAACGCAGGCCCTGGCGTTCCTGTACGAACTGCAGAGCCACCGCGAGGGCGACATCCGGCGCCAGGCGGCCGACCTGATCGGCCTGATCATCGCGCGCTTCCACCTGGTGTACCGCAAGCGCCTGCCGGACGACGCGCCGTCCGATCCGGCCGAGGAAGTGCCGTTTACGCTCTGGGAAAAATACCTGGACATGATCATCAATCCGGATCACAAGAGCACGGCGCAGCAGCGCGCGCACATCGGGTATTCGCTGCGGATCGTCGTGGACGCCATGCTGCGCAGCGGACGGCCGGAACAGCAGGACCGGTTCCTGGACGCGCTGCTGAAATATTATTCGGCGCCGGAAGAGAAGGAGCCCGATACCGCGTTCACGCTGCTGAACGGCGCACTGAGCTTTCCGGGATCCTACCGCCGCGAGGCGGTGCGGGCGCGGCTGATTGCCTTTGCCGGGCGGTTCGCCCGTCATGAGGAGATCCGGCTGCGGACGGCCGCTCTCCTGCTGCTGGAGGAGATCGCGCGCGGTCTGGCGCCGAACGATCCGCAGACCGAGCAGATCGCGCGGATCGCCGCGGAATGCGGGCAGGAAGAATCGCTGACGCTGCGTTTCCTGTGCTGCCGCATCCTGCAGAACGCGGGACGGAACACGCTGGCTTACCGGGAGATCTTCGAAGGCCCGCTGGACATCAGCGGCGAGATCTTCCTGGAGAATCTGAAGACCGCGACGCCCTGGGTAAACAAGGTCGTGGGGATCGAGATCCTCAAGGACCGCGCGCTGCGCCTGGTCCCGGACAACATCCTGCATATCTGCACGCATTTTTCCAATCTGATCAAAGTGTCCGAGCGGGTCGTGGTCCGGCATGCGGCGGGCGACGCGCTCCTGGAAGTGCTGCCGCTGCTGCACCGCGCGCAGCGCAACGAGATCGTCGTGGAGCTCGGCAAGGGGATCGAGCTGGGACAGTACGCCGTCTCCAAATACATCCCGGATTATCTGGGCCGGGCGGTCCTGCTCCTGTACCCGAGCGAGCTGGACGAGCAGATCCTCTGGCTGCGCACGCTCCTCGGCTCGCCGACGGACAGCGCCGTGGCCGGCGCGCTCCGCACCCTCGGCGTCATGCTGCAGCATTACAAGGAATACCGGGAGCGGTTCCAGGAAGACACCGAGCGCTGGACGGAACGGCTGCACGAGATGCTGGGCCTGCTGCTGCAGGGCCTGGCGCATTACCGCGAACCGGTGCGTCAGGAAGCGCTGCTGGTGTTCGGCCAGATCTTTGACGGCGGTCCGCTCACCCTGGAGGAGCGGGGCGGACTCTTCACGCTCTGCTGCCGCAAGCTCCTGTTCCTGATCGGCACCGCGCCGGCGCAGGACAGCCTGACGTTCTTCTACCGCGCGTCCGCCCTGGCGCACATCGACCGCTTCCTGACGCTCCATAAGCTGGACTGCGGCGCGTTCGCTTTTGAGCGCCCCCGCCGCGTGGCCTTCTTCCCGGGGACGTTCGACCCGTTCACGCTCTCCCATAAGGGCATCGTGCGCAAGATCCGCGAGCTGGGCTTCGAGGTCTATCTGGCCGTGGACGAGTTCTCCTGGTCCAAAAAGCCGCAGCCTCACCTGCTGCGCCGCCAGATCATCAACATGTCGGCGGCGGGCGACTTTTATGTGTATCTGTTCCCGAGCGACATCCCCGTCAACATCGCCAATCCGGCGGACTTAAAGCGCCTGCGGGAGATCTTCTCCGGGCGGGAGCTGTACCTGGTCGTCGGCACGGACGTGATCGCCGGAGCCTCGGCCTACAAAAAAGAGCCCGAGCCGTATTCCGTGCACTCGCTCGACCATATCATCTTCAGCCGGCCTGACCAGCCGCGGCTGCAGCTGACGAAGCCGCTGCCGATCACCGGGAGGGTCATGGAACTGAATCTGCCGCCGGAGCTGGAGGACATCAGTTCGCGGCTGATCCGGGAGAACGTGGACCAGAACCGCGACATCTCCCACTTCGTGGACCCGATCATCCAGGACTTCATCTACCAGAACGGCCTGTACCTGCGGGACAGCCAGGATAAACGCCTGCTGGCGTCCGCCGGCCTCGTCTTCGACGTGCTTCACGCGCCGTACGGGACGCTGCGGCATCCGATCCTGGCCGAAGCCGCGCGGAACGGCGACCGGGCGATGACCCTGCGGCGCGAAGGACGCGACGCCGGCTTCGTGACCTGGCGGAATTCCGGCGCCACCGAACTCTTTGCGGCCCTCGGCGATGCCGCGCTGTCCGACCGCGTGCGCCTGCGGGCCGGCGGCCGCTCCCTGCTCATCACCGGGATCTGCGCGGAAGGTGACGACGCCCAGCTGCTGCTCAGCGAAGTGCTGGCCAATTCGCTCCGGGAAGACTGTGTCTACGCGATCGCCCGGCTCTACGACGGCCTGAACGCGGAGCAGGAGGAGCTCCTCAGCCGGCAGGGCTTCCGGCGCCGGGAAGGCGGCGCGCCGCTGCTGGAAGTGGACATGCGGGCTCCCACCGTGCTGATCCGCAACCTGGAAACGACGATCCAGGAGCCGCTGGCCCGCGACGCCCGCGTGCTGGAGGCCATCCGGAAGGGGCACAGCCGCCTGCAGACGGCGCTGACCGGCCTGTATCCGGGCTCGCTCGTCCTGACGCTCACGTCCGACGTGATCCACCAGCACCTGCTGGAGAAGATCACATCGTTCAACCACGTGCCGGAGCAGCCGACCGATCCGCGCAGGCTCGGCAAATGCATGTGCGTGCCGTTCGGCAAACTGCTTCGCGGCCGCATCGTGCCGAATACCGTAACGAAGACCATCCACACGGACAAGGTCTACGAGCCCGACCTGAAATCGAGCCGGATCGAGGCCTTCCCGTATTATCCGCCGATCCCGTGCCAGGTCCGGACCATCAAGTCCTTCGGGCGGCCCGTCATCCTGGTCGACGATGTGATGCATCCGGGGATCCGGATCCGCGCGCTGGATCCGCTGCTCCATCAGGAGGACATCGACATCCGCATGGTGTTCGTCGGCGTTCTCTCCGGGCACGGGCGCGATCTCATGCGGGAATGGAAACGCCCGGTCGACGGGGCGTACTTCATCCCCACGCTGCGGCAGTGGTTCGTCGAATCGACGCTGTACCCGTTCATCGGCGGCAACACGGTCCGCCGGGACGCCGCGCCGGTGCCCGGCCTCCTGCCGGGGATCAACCACACGCTGCCTTACGCGGTGCCGTCGTTCCATAAGGAATGCAGCGAAGAAGCTGTGTTCGAGCTCTCCCGCTGCTGCCTGGAATCCGCCCGGGACCTGATGCTGGCGCTGGAGCAGGTCTACCGCGAGAACTTCTCCCGGAACCTCACGCTCAGCCGGCTCAGCGAAGCGGTCATCCTGCCGCTCTGCCCGGACAAGGGCGCCTGCCTGCACTACGACCCTTCCCTGGCGGCGTCGGTTTATCTGGAAAACGACCTCGAACAACTGATGAGAGGAGCAAGAATATGACTTCCTGGCTCGAAAAAGACGGTCGCGTCTTCTTCCTGCGGGACGGCGACCCCGTGCTCGGCCGCGGCAGCTTCAAAGCTTCCTGCGCTGGGCAGCTGGCCGTCCCGGATTCCCTGCGCGTGCTGGACGCCTCGCGTCTGCCGGACGTTCCGCTGGAAGCGCCGCTGCGGAAAGCCCTGGACGAAGGGCTGCTCACGGTGGTGAACCGGTCGCGGCCGGGCTGGGAGCGGATGCTGGCGCCGTCTAAGCCCGGGAAAAAACGCGTGAACATCCTCGCGATCGGCGACGTGGGCTCCACGCTGCTGACCGGCCTCAAGCTGCTGGGCGGCGATGTGATCGATTCGATCGGGATCTGCGACATTTCGGACGCGGTCACCGCCCGCTGGGAATTTGAAATGGGCCAGGTCTCCCTGCCCGGAGATTACGGCGCCTTCCCGGAGGTCTCCGTCGTCGCGCCGGAACAGCTTTTCGACTGCGACGTCTTCGTCTTCGTGGCCTCGAAAGGCATCCCGCCCGTGGGCTCCGGCGTCCGCGACGTGCGCATGGCCCAGTTTGAAAGCAACGCGGCCATCGTCCGCAGCTATGCACGGCAGGCGCGGGCGGCCGGTTTCAGAGGCCTCTGGGCGGCGGTATCCGATCCGGTGGATCCGCTGGCGAAGACGGCCTACCTGGAAAGCAACCGGGCCGAAGACGGCAGCTGGGACGGCCTCGGCCTTCTGCCGGAGCAGGTCCAGGGCTACGGGCTCGGCGTGATGAACGCCCGCGCGGCCTATTACGCCAAGCGCGACGCGCGGTTCGCCTCTTTCCTGAAAGACGGGCGCTCCTTCGGGCCGCACGGCGAGGGCTTGTGGATCGCCAATTCCCTGTCCGCTTACGATGAGGCCCTGTCGGCCGAACTGACGAAACTGACCGTGGAAGCCAACCTGCGGATGCGGGAGCTGGGCTTCAAGCCCTATGCGGCGCCGGCGCTGTCATCTGGCGCGCTGTCGCTGCTGCTGACGCTGCGCGGCGAATGGCACTGCGGTTCGGTCTTCCTGGACGGCGTCTACATGGGCTGCCGGAACCGCTGTACGGAGGCAGGGATCGAGACCGAACTGCTGCCGCAGATGCCGGACGCGCTGTTCGCGCATCTGGAAGAAGCCGCCGAACGGCTGAAAGAGATCATATGACGATGGGACCGGAACTGCTTGTGATCCGCCTCCGCGCGGAGAAACCGGAGGAGGAAGCGCGGCTGGACCGCGTGCTGGAGGCCGCGCTGGAAGGGCGCTGCCGGGATGAGATCCGCGATCCCGCGGCGCTGCGGGACGTGCGCGGCAAACGCCTGCTTTTTGCCGTCCCGCTCGGAAGATCCGGGATCAATACCGCCTATACGCAGCTGCTGCTCCGGCTGCGGGAAGAGCCCGCACTGCTGGAAGGCTGCGTCTCCGCGCTGATCGTGGACGGCGGGAGCGAACTGTACACGAAGTCCGCCGCCGCCGAGCTGGCGTTCGCGCTCAATATGGCCGGCAGCGCGCTGATCGGCCGCCCGCTGGTGGAAGCGACCGGTTCGCTGGCCAATTTCCGCATCCAGGCCAGGATCGGCGGCACGGACCCGGACGGCGCCTACCGCGCGGCCGCCAGGGACCTGACAGACCGCCTGCTGGAGCATGATCTCCCGGGGCGGAAAACGCCGGAGATCCTGGTGCTGCACGCCTCCAGTTATCACACGTCCAACACCATGCAGCTGTGGGCCCAGCTGCGCGCCCGCCTGGAGGACTGCTGCCGGATCAAGGAGATCGGGCTGCGCAACGGCGCCGTCTCCGACTGCTCGGGCTGTCCCTACACCGCCTGCCTGCACTTCGGCGAGCAGGGCCGCTGCTTCTACGGCGGACTGATGCAGGACGAGGTCTGGCCGGCTGTGCTCCGCGCGCAGGCCGTCGTGCTGCTCTGCCCGAACTACAACGATGCCCTGTCAGCCAACCTGACGGCGTTCATCAACCGGATGACCGGCCTGTTCCGCCAGACGCATTTCTATGACAAAGCCGTCTTCGCCGTCATCGTCTCCGGCTATTCCGGCGGCGACATCGTGGCCCGCCAGATCATCTCCGCGCTGAACATGAACAAATCGTTCTATCTCCCGCCCCGCTTCGCGATGATCGAGACCGCGAACGACCCCGGCGAGGCCCTCCGCCTGGACGGGATCGAAGCGCGCCTGGACGGATTTGCGGCCCGGATCCGGGAAACGCTGCTCGGATAAGCCATTGATATCTATAAAAAAACCGTTCATCCCCGGGAGCGGACGTCCGATCCGCCACATCCCTGTTGACTTTTCCCCCTCATTTTACTATAGTCTGTTTAATCGGTCAGTTTTTCCTGAATACCGGCGGACTCTTCCGGATATCGCTGCAGGACTGCGAGCGCTGCCGCCGCCAGACGGAGGAAGCCGTCAGAGGCCTGGCCCGGATCCAGGAGGCGAAGGAAGCCCGGGAAACTGCACCGGAATGAGGGAGGCATCATGATCAGAGTCTATGCCGGCCGCTCGCCGTCGGGGGATCCGGTATTCACATGGAAGGACGGAAAACTGTACGCGGGAAGGTCGGCCGACGGGATACCCGTCTATATCTTCGCCGGGAACCGGATCTATTCGGGAGAAGACCCGTCCGGGGAGCCCGTCTACACGATCGCGGGAAATCAGATCTTTTCCGGGACCGCGGCCCGCGGAAGGGCGGCCTTCCGGTTTGACGACAAATATATCTACTCCGGCGGATGCTGCATGGCGGGCCCCGCCTTCAATTACAGAGAGGAATCCTGATCAGCCCTGCGCTGCGGAAAGACCGAACGGCCCTGCGGAAGCGGGGCTTTTTTGTATAAAAAACGCATCCCCTGGGATGCGTGAAGGAGAGAAAAATGAAGCTGCCGTCTTCCGGCGCCACATAATGTCCGGCCGGTATGACGGAATGATGAAGAGGCTTTGCCGCCTTTGTGAAGCAGGCAGAGTTCGGGGCTGTTCAGCCGGACCCGGCTTTTTTAGTCCCGGTCTCTGCGGAAGCGAACGCCCATCTCCTCTTCCCAGACGCGGATCAGGCCGCCTTTGCTCAGATCCCCGAAGCCTTCCGCGATCGCGCGGCGGAAGACCGCGGCGGCGGCGCCGGTCATGGGCAGGGAGACTTCTTCCGCGGCTTCGGCCTCTTCGATGTGGGCCAGGTCCTTAAAGGCTTTGTCCACGGGGTAATCGCCGGTGAATACGCCGTCCAGGATGCGGGGGATGAAGTGTTCGGAGGCGTAGCTGCGGCCGGTCCCGGTGTTGAGGACCTCGCCGATCGTTTCGGGCGCAAGGCCGAGGCGCAGCGCGAGCGGCAGGAGCTCGGCCATACCGGCGACGTTGATGTCGTAAGCCACGTTGTTGATCATTTTGGCCGCCTGGCCGCAGCCGGAGCCGCCCATGTAGCGCACCGTCGTGCCGATCATGTCCAGGTACGGCTTTGCCTCGTCAAAAGCCTCCCGCAGGCCGCCGACCATGACGGTGAGGGTCCCGGCGTCCGCCCGCGCCTGCATGCCCGAGACCGGGGCGTCCAGGAAGGCGCCCACGCGCTCCTCAAAGGCCTCGGCGATCATGCGCGCGCTGTCCGGGGAGATCGTGCTGGTATCGATGACGATGGCGCCGCTCTCCTTCAGATGATGGATCAGGCCCCCCTCGCCCAGCGTCACTTTTTCCACCACCGCGTCGTCCGGCAGGGACAGGAAAATGAGGCCGCAGTCCGCCAGGTCCGCGTAGGAGCGGGCGATCGTGAAGCCCTCCGCCGCGAGCCGCCGCCTCTTCTCTTCCGCCGCGGTATACACCGTCAGGCTTCCGTTTTTCCGCAAAAGGTTCCGGGCCATGCCCATTCCCATAGTTCCCAATCCGATGAAGCCGATCTTCATGGCCGCTCCTCCTTATTTGCCGTTTGTCCTTGAAATGATTATAGCAGACGGCGGGAGACCGTGCAACGCCCTGCGGCGGGGCGGGCCAGCGGGAAAAGGGCTCCGATTCCGGATGCCGTGCGTTCACAAAGAATTCACAGAAATTTTTTAGGTACCTTGACAAATAACGCGGCTCCGTTTATTCTTTAGGTACATAAAGATTTTTGCCACAGAAAGGAGACTGACGCATGACCGGATTTGAAAAAGCGAAGATCGAAGGACCTGTTGAAAACATCACGGAACCCATGAAAGAAGAGGCGGCGGAATGCCGCCGCGACGAGGATATCCAAACGGAAAACAGCACGGACGGATGCCGCAGAGAACACAGAAAGGGGTGTCACCGGCCGGAAGGAAGACCGGGCCGCGGCTGCCGTCGGCCGGAGCAAGCTTACGGCGCCGATCGGCCGGAAGGACGTTCGGGTTTCGGCCCCGGTCCCGAAGGACGGCCCTGCCGCGCTTTTCCCGGCCCCATGGGCCGGCCGTTCCCGCCCATGCCCGATCCCGACAGCCTGACGGGGCTCTGGATCCGCTCCCACCGCGCGCTGGAGCGCCGGCCGGCGGACCACCGCGGCGTTCGGCGCGTGCTGCGGCTGCTGGACCTGGGCGGCGGAAGCCTCTCCCAGCGCGAGCTCACGGAACTGATGGACGTCCGGCCCGGCTCCCTCTCCGAGCTGCTGGGCAAGATGGAAGCCCGCGGCCTGATCAGCCGCATCCGTTCCGGGGAGGATCACCGCCGCGTGACCGTCTCCCTCACCGAAGCCGGCGCCGAAAAGGCCGCCGAACGCGGCCCCCGCGACCTGTTCGCCACCCTGACCGACGGCGAGAAGGAACAGCTGAAAGCCCTCCTGGCCAAACTGACGGCCTCCTGGGAAGACAGCGCAAATTGATCCCGCCCGCTGCAGAACGCAGCGGACAAGACCGCAGCGGCCCGCCTCTCAGAAGGCGGGCCGCATTCTGTTGAAAATCCCGGCGGAATGTGCTACAGTAATATTGATCAAGACAAACGGAGGCTCTTTCCATGGCGATGCTGGAATCCGGTGAAATGTATCTTGAGACGATCTACATCCTCTCCCAGAGATCCTCTGCGGTCCGGGGGATCGACGTCAGCGAATATATGGGCTTTTCCAAGCCCTCCGTCAGCCGCGCCGTCGGACTTCTGAAAAAAGAAGGCCTGGCGGTCACGGACGAGCAGGGCTTCATCAAACTGACCGAAGAAGGGCAGAAGAAAGCCCGGAGCATTTACGAACGCCACACCGTTCTGACGCAGCTCTTCATCAACCTCGGCGTGGACGAAGAGACCGCCGCCGCGGACGCCTGCCGGATCGAACACTATATGAGCGACAAGACGTTCGCGGCGATCAAAGCCCATATGGTCAAATACAGCTGACCGGCCTGACCGGTTCGGCCGCTTCTGTCCCGCCCCGCAAAAAGGAAGCACGAAAAAAGGCACCGCCTCTGTTCAGGCTGTGCCTTTTTATTGGTCCTGCGCCTTGTCCGGCCGCGTTCTTATCTTTCCCGTCCCCGGAAGAACAGCGAAAGCATGCCGGGGCCGACGTGGGAACCGGAAAACGGTTCGTGCTTGCAGATGGTGACCGGCACGCCCGGCGTGACGGCCTTCACTTTTTCCGCCAGCTGCTCCGCTTCCTCCAGACAGTCTCCGTGGGAGATGTAAACGCCCATATCCTGGTCATCCAGATGCTTGTCCCGGTATTTCTTCACCAGATCATCTACGGCTTTTCTGCGGCCGCGGGCGATCCCGCAGGAGACGATGTGGCCTTCCTTATCGCCGTACAGGATCGGTTTGATGTTCAGCACCGTGCCGATGCGGGCGGTCATGCCGCTGACGCGTCCGGTGCGTTTGAGGAAGTTCAGGTCGTCGACCGTGAAATACTGGCAGGTGTGCGGCACTTCTTCATCCAGGATCTTCGCCGCTTCCCGGACGTCCACGTCCGCGTCGCTGAGCCGCTGGGCCCGCGCCGCCAGCATGCCGGTCCCCAGGCCGCAGCCCATCGAGTCCACGATGTGGATGAACCGGTCCTTGAACTCTCCCATCAGTTCCTGCGCGGCCGAGAGCGCCGCGTTGAACGTCCCGCTGATCCCGGAGCTCATGGCCACGTAGATCACGTCCAGGCCCTCCTTCAGCGCAGGCAGGAATTCCGACAGGAACAGCTGCGGATTCAGCAGGCTGGTCCTGACTTCCATCCCGTTTCTCAGATTTTCATAATATTCGTGTACGTCAAAACTCTCCAGATCTCCGTCATACGTTCTGGTTTCCCCGTTGACCGTATACACGCACGGCAGCATGCGGATCCCCTTCCGCAGGAAATCCGGCAGGTTGGACGTTCCGTCCGCAAATACCACAAAGGACATGATGACCTCCTTTTTGACGGATGTGCGCACCGCCGGATGCCGGCGGTCAAGTACATTATACCTGTTTTTTTCGGATTTTCAAGAGCAGGGGTCCGTCCGTTTTCAGTGTTTTCGTTGCATGAACGGCAATTCTGCTTTATACTGACACCGGAAGGTCTTTTCCGAACCATGGCACAGGAGGTTTCAGCGCTATGAACAGACTGGGTATTTGCGACTGGTACATGCTGACCCCGGGCACCGCGGCGATCCGCCAGGCGGCGAAACTGGGCTGCGGAGCGATCCAGATCACCGATCTGGGCGGAATGACGAGAAACTATCCGCTGCGGGATCCCCGGATCCGGGAGGAGTACCGCAAGGCGGCCGCGGAGGCGGGGATCCGCTTTTCCGCCCTGCACGGGTCCGGCCTGTACAGCGTTCCGGGCATGCAGTGCGCGGAGGGGTCCGCGGCGCGCGAGGCGGCGGAGGAGGAATTCAAACTGGGACTGGAAGTCTGCCGGGCGCTGGACATCCCCGCCCTCACGCTGGCTTCGGTCCGGGAAGCGCGCTGCACGAACGACGAGGAATTCCGCAACACGGCCCGCTTCCTGAAAGAAATGACCGGCCCCGCGAAGGACGCCGGCGTGGAGATCGCCTACGAGCACTTCTGCCCTACCGATCAGCTGCTCTGGCTGTTCGAATATGTAGGGGACGGCATGCGTCTGGCGTTCGATTCCCAGAACTGCGTCCGGGACGGTTTCGGCGACCCCTTCGACGTGATCCGCGGTCTCGGCGTGGAGCAGTTCTGTTTCGTGCACCTCAAGGACACGCCCGCGGACCGGAAAGGCTGCGCGCCGCTCGGAAAAGGCATCTGCCGGATCGAAGAGCAGCTGCGGCTGATCCTGGAAGCCGGCTACGGCGGGGACTTCATCGAAGAAAACAACGTCTATCTTCCGCCGCTCTGTTATGAAGGGATGGGCCTGGACCTGGCGGCGGACGATCTGGAGCTCGTGCGGCGGGCGATCAGGACCTATGGACGCGCGTAAAGAAAGACTCATCCGGGATCTGACGGGGATCTTCCGGAATTGTGAAGGCAATACCGTCCGCGCGGAGGAAGCCATGCCCGGCTGCGAGGGGCTGGTCATTTTTGAAGATCCGATCTTCGGCTTCAGCAGCGCGGCCGATCCGATCTACCTCACGTTCAAACGAGAAGAGGTCATCGGCAGCAACTTCCTGCTTCCGGCGGAATGGCTTCCGGAAGCGCGCTCCGTGATCTCCTTCTTCCTCCCGTTTACCGAGGCGGTCCGGCGTTCCAACCGGGACGATCCGGAGAACATCTCCCCCGCGTGGCTCCACGGGCGCATCGAGGGACAGGCCTGCATCACGGAGTTCACGGGGCGGATCGAAAATTATTTCAGAGACCGCGGGATCAGGACCTGCGTGCCGGCTACGGACCCGCGCTTTGCCGTCCGGACGTCCGTACTGCCCGAAGGTGACCCCAAAGGCCTGCATATCGCAAGCAACTGGTCCGAGCGGCACATTGCCTTTGCGTCGGGACTGGGCACGTTCTGTCTTTCGCGCGGGCTTATTTCCGTCAGAGGCGTGGCCGGGCGGTACGGAAGCGTCATCGTGTCCGAAGAGATCGCGCCGGATGAAAGGCCCTATTCGGAAGTTTATGAATACTGTTCCCGCTGCGGGGCCTGCGTACGCCGCTGTCCGGCCGGCGCCATCACGCTGGAGGGCGGCAAGAATCAGACAAAGTGCCGGCAGTGGATGGATCAGATGAAGATCCGCTATTCCCCGCGCTACGGCTGCGGCAAGTGCCAGACCGGCGTTCCCTGCGAAAGCGGGATCCCGGAGAAAGGCAAGCAGCGCTGATCTCCGGCCGGGCGTGGCGCCGCCTTTCCCGGAAGCAGCGGCAGAGAGCAAAAAAAGCCCAGGATCCGCAATTGCAACGCTGCGTTGCGGATCTTCCAGCGATAATTGGTGGAATGCAATGGCAAAAAAGGGTACGCTGACGTCATCTCAAGGACAAAAAGAACAGGAGGTCCTGAAAATGACGATCGGTGAAAGATTAACGGAATTACGCAAGAGCAGGGGGCTGTCCCAGGAAGAGCTGGCGGCTCAGCTGACGCTGACCCGGCAGACGATCTCCAAATGGGAGCTGGGCCAGTCCTCCCCGGACATTGAATATGTGATCGCGCTGTGCGACCTGTTCGGCGTCTCCGCGGATTATCTGCTGAAAGGAGAGGCGTCGGAAAAGCAAGCGGCGCCGGAGCAGGAAGTGCATTCGCAGCCCGCCGGGCTGCCGCCCCGCGCGGAACGGGAAAAGAATTGGATGATCTTCGGCCTCGGCATGGCGGTCAGTTCCCTGGCGTTTCTGGTGATCGTTTATTTCCTGATCATGTCCATCGTCCATCCGTGGATCACGGACATGAACGGCAGGTCCTACACGGGGCTGGCCGGCTGGCTGCTGGGAAACAACGCCGTCCCCTGGTTCATTGCAGCGGTCGTGCTCCTGCTGGCCGGGCTGGGCACAGCGGTCTTCGGGATCGTCCGGAAGCCCCGGCTGGCGGCAGAGAAAGAAGCGGCGAAATAAGTCCAAAGCCGTAAAATGTCGGAAAGGCACAGCGGAAGCGCCGTCTTTCCGACATTTTTTATTATATGTGTTTGTATTTTTTCGGGCAGACGATCCATATGCAGATTGTTCCGCCGGTACGGGCGGAACGGTTGACAGAGTTTTCCTCCGTGTGCTATGATGCCTGCATCCCGAATATGACTCAAAAGAGGAGAAGCCGATGAAGGCAGCCGGAAGGAACTTCATGATGATGATGTTCATGCACATGTCGATGGACATGTGCGATTCGTGCTGCATCCGGCTTTCCGACTGAGCCTTCCGACCGTCCGCGTCCCGGCACGCGGCCCAAGAGAGGGACTTCATCGGAAGTCCCTCTCTTTTTGTTTATCCGGGAAAATGATGAGAAGGAGAACTGTCATGAAAAAAACCATCGCCCTGATCCTCGCCCTCGTCTGCGCGCTCTCGCTCGCCGCTTGCGGCAAAAAATCCTCTTCGGTCCTGATCGCCGTGCCGAACGACCCCACCAATGAGGGCCGCGCTCTCCTGCTGCTGCAGGCGCACGGACTGATCAAACTGAAAGACGGCGCCGGCCTGACCGCGACCGTACAGGATATCGCGGAGAACCCGCAGAACATCGAGTTCCGCGAAGTGGAAGCCGCACAGATCCCGAACATCCGCAAGGACGTGGATTACGCCGTGATCAACACGAACTATGCGCTGGCCGCCGGCATCGATCCCGCCAAGGAGGCGCTGCTGGTGGAGAATTCCGAGTCGCCGTACGTGAACATCCTGGCGGTGAGGTCCGGCAATGAAAATTCGCCGCTCGTCAAGGCCCTGGCCGCCGCTCTCACCAGTCAGAAAGTGGTGGATTTCATCAACAGCACCTACACCGGACAGGTCGTGGCTGCGGTGAAGAGCCCCACGGACGGCTTCGACAGCAGCGTCGACTACGCCGCACTGGCCGGACAGAAGATCTCCGTCGCCTGCTCGCCCAATCCGCACGCGGAGATCCTGGAACTGGTGAAGGGCATCCTGGCCGAGAAAAACATTACACTGGAGATCAGGGTCTTTGAGGATTACGTGATCCCCAACACCGCGGTGGAGGACGGCGAGATCGACGCCAACTACTTCCAGCACGTCCCGTATCTGGAGGAGTTCAACGGATCGCGCGGCACGCACCTGGTGAACGTAGCCGGCGTGCACATCGAGCCCCTGTGCCTCTACGGCGGCCGGCAGAACGATCTGAAGGCGCTGGGCAAGTGATATGATCGAGATCGAACACCTTTCCAAAAGTTTCCGAACGGCGGACGGGACCACCGAGGCGCTGAAGGACGTGTCGCTTCGCGTGGAGACCGGAGACATCTTCGGGATCATCGGTATGAGCGGCGCCGGCAAGAGCACGCTGGTGCGCTGCATCAACCTGCTGGAGCGGCCGACTTCGGGGCGGATCCTGCTGGACGGGACGGACCTGAGCGCGCTGCACGGGCGCGCGCTGCGCGAGAAACGCCGTGAGATCGCCATGATCTTCCAGGGCTTCCACCTGCTGATGCAGCGGACCTGCCTGCAGAACGTCTGCTTCCCGCTGGAGCTGGCGGGCGCCAGGCCCGCGGCAGCCCGGGAGCGGGCCCTGGAACTGCTCGGTCTGGTGGGGCTCGCGGACAAGGCGCAGAGTTATCCGGCCCAGCTGTCCGGCGGCCAGCAGCAGCGCGTGGCCATCGCCCGCGCCTTGGCGGCCGGCCCCAAGCTCCTGCTCTGCGATGAAGCCACGAGCGCCCTGGACCCGACCACGACCGCGTCCATCCTCGCCCTGATCCGCGAGATCAACGAAAAAATGGGGATCACTGCGATCGTGATCACCCATCAGATGAGCGTGGTGGAAAGCATCTGCCGCCGCGTCGCGATCCTGGACGGCGGCGAGGTCGTCGAGCAGGGGAACGTGAGCGAGATCTTCGCGCGTCCCGCTTCCGCTGCCGCCCGCCGCCTGGTCTTTCCGGAAGGCGAGGCGGAGTCCGCGGTCATCGCGACGGACGACCGGCATTTCATCCGTGTCGTGTTCAACGGAGCGAAGGCCACGGCCACGCCGCTCATCGCGCGCATGGCGCTGGAGCAGGGGATCGAGGCGAACATCGCATACGCGTCGACCCGCAGCCTGTCGGACAAGATGTTCGGGTCCATGCTGCTCTCCTTCCCGGAGAAGGAGCAGGCCCGCGGCGCGATCGAATACCTGACGCGGATGCCCGACGTGATCGCAGAGGAGGTGGAGCCCCATGTTTGCTGATCTGTTCGATCCCGCCAAGGCGGCGGAAGCCTGGCGCGTGATCGTCAGCGCCTTCCCGCTGGCCCTCTGGGAAACGTTTTACGTGACGCTGCTCTCCACCCTGTTTGCCGTCCTGATCGGCCTGCCGCTGGGCGTGCTGCTGGTGGCGGGCGAAAAAGGCGGCGTGCTGCCGCTGCCCGGCTGGCTGATGAAGCTGCTGAACATGGCGGTGAACGTGCTCCGTTCCGTGCCGTTCCTGATCCTGATGATCATGGTGATCCCGCTGACGCGGGCGATCGTGGGGACGTCGGTCGGGACGGTCGCCTCCATCGTGCCGCTCGTCATCGCCGCGTTCCCGTTCGTGGCGCGGCTGGCGGAAAGCAGCCTGCGCGAGGTGGACCCGAACCTGATCGAGATGGCGCAGTCCTTCGGGGCGTCGCCCTGGCAGATCATCCGGAAGGTGATGATCCCGGAGAGCGTGCCGTCGCTGATCTCGAACGCGACCATCGCGGTGACGACGATCCTGGGCTACTCGGCCATGAGCGGGATCATCGGAGGCGGCGGGCTGGGCAAGATCGCCATCGATTACGGCTACTACCGCTACCGCTACCTGATCATGCTGGCTGCGGCCCTGCTGCTGGTGCTGCTGGTGCAGCTGTTCCAGACGTTCGGAAGCCGGCTGGCGTCCCGGACGGACAAGCGGCTGAAGCGGTGAGCGGATGACCGCGCAGGGCCCGCCCCGTTCCGTTCAAGACCGCCTGTGAGGAAAGATCATGTCTGATTACCGTGAACTGATGCCTTTTCTGGACTGCGGGAGGCTGGTCCGGCTGCCTTCGAAAAAAAGAAAGCGCCTGGCCGCACTCGCCTGGCTCGCCGAGCATATCCCGCCGGAAAAGTATTACACCGAAAGTGAATTTGACGCGCTGCTGGACCGGCTGCACACTTTCCGGGATCCTGCTGCGCTGCGCAGGGAACTGTGCGAGGTCTCCCTGGTCCGCCGCACACCGGACGGATCCGTGTACCGGCTGGATCCGGAAGGCCCGTCCCTGGAGGAACTGATTGGGAAATACTGCGGCGAAACGCCGGAACCGGCGGTGGAGTCCGAAACGCTTCCCGGCCCGTTCGCGTTTCCGGACGTCAGTGAGGAGGATCTGACCCATGCCGCCGAATTCAGGGAACGCATCCATGCGGAGGCCCTGGCGATCGTGCGGCGCGTCCGGCCGG
Organism: Lachnospiraceae bacterium; assembly: GCA_017428105.1. Taxonomy (GTDB): domain Bacteria; phylum Bacillota; class Clostridia; order Lachnospirales; family Lachnospiraceae; genus UBA6987. Next base: position 37,175 of record JAFRRM010000025.1, read on the forward strand.
AGGCGGCGGAAGTCGTCGACCCGTATCCTGTCGAGGCATATTTCCAGCGGCACTGGGATTATCCCGGCGCGTGGTATACCGTCGTCGCGATCCCCGAAAGCTCGGGCAGCCGGGAAGCGCTGCTCGACAGGATCGTAAGAGAAACGCTGGCGCAGAGCAGGAAAAACGCCGGTACACAGCAGGTTTGAGGAAGAAAGGCCGATATAAAAAACCGGAAGCCGACCCGGGCTTCCGGTTTTTGTATGCTCCGCCGGACAGCACGGTCCGTCCGTTCCTTCCGGTCAAAGGTCCGTTTCTCCGATCAGTGCGGCAAAGACCGCTTCTCCGGCGGCCAGACGGGCCGTCAGCGCCTGCGTGAATTCAGCTGTATCGCGCGGATCCGTGACACGGGAACCTGCAGCGTCCCGCACATACCAGCGCGTCAGCCAGCCGCGGTCGTCCGGAACGGCCGGGGTGAATTCCTTTTGATAGAATACCGGTTTTTCCGGCGCTTTCTCCGCGATGTCGCGCAGATCCCGCACGACGCTGAGTGCGGTCGTCAGCGGGCCGGAGGCCACACCGCCGAAGCTGTACAGGCCGCCGCGGACGCCCCGGCACCAGATGCGGCATCCGCTGTTCCAGACGGCGGCTTCCGGGTCCGTCATCGGCACGAAAGCCGGTGCGGTCAGGAGGCGGATCCGGCCGTCCTTCGTGCGAAAAGCGCGGTTGCTCAGGCGCACCGTGCAGCCCATCTCCGCCGCGGCCTTCAGGTCTTCCGGCTGCAGATGACGGATCCCGAACACAGGGATCCGCTCTTCCGGCAAGACGCAGTCAAATGCGGTATTGGCGGAGATCAGCAGTTTCCGGCGGGCGTCCAGACCGTCGATGTCCGCGGAAGGATCCCGTTCAGCGTAGCCTTCTTCCTGCGCGGCCGCCAGCGCGTCCGCGAAGCTCAGACCGTTCCGGATCATACGGCTGATGATCAGGTTGCATGTGGCGTTCATGATCCCGCCCAGTGCGTCGACCGGATCGGCGCTTTTCAGGCTCTCCAGGTTCGGCAGCCAGGGCACCCCGCCGCCCACCGCGGCGGTGAAGCGGAACGCGGCGCCGTGTTCCGCCGCCAGTTCCGCCAGTTCCCGGTAATGCGCGGCGACCACGGCTTTATTGGCCGTCACCACGTTTTTCCCGGCCCGGAGCGCTTCGCACAGCCAGGTATGGGCCGGCTCCACGCCGCCCAGCGTCTCCACCACGGTATCGATCTCCGGATCCTGCAGAATCGCCTCGCGGGAGGAATCCAGCGCGGCGAACCCCGCCGGGGCATGGCGGGTAAATATCCGTTTTACGGACATGTCGGAGCGTCCGCGCAGCAGGATCTCCACGCTGCCGCCGATCGTGCCCAGGCCCCATATCGCGATCTTCATCAATTCTCTGTCTCCTTTGAGATCATTCTTCTGCCGGTTTCCGCTGACACGCGTTTTCCGTCTTTCTATTCCCGGATGCACTTCCACGCTTCCGTCAGCCGTTCCACGCTCCACGCGGCATTGGCCGGGCTCGTGGACGGCAGACAGACCGCCGGCCGCCCGGTCGCGGGCTCCGCATACTTCTGATAATACTTATACGCCGTTTTTCCGTTCACGTAAACCGTCCGGATGTCCGCCGCCCGCAGGATCCGGTCCAGGTCATTGGCTGTCACGTTCCGGATGCTGGCGTCTGAAGATCCGGTGATGTCGCAGGACGCGATCACGTCCCAGACCGCGATATGATTCCGCAGCAGGAACGCCCGCTTCTCTTCCACCGTCTGCGGGACGGGCTCCCCGAATACAGCGGCCGTCACCTTCCAGAAACGGTTCTGCGGATGTCCGTAAAAGAAGCAGGCCTCCCGCGATCTGACAGACGGAAAACTCCCGAGGATCAGGATGCGCGACGCCCCGTCATATACCGGCGGGATCGGATGAACGATCATTTTTTCTCCTCCGTTTTCGGGCTGCCGCCGATGTTTCGGCCGCAGTCCCGGCTGCAGCAGGTCCAGTCAAGGCATTTTATCGGAAAGGTTTTCCGGCTGATGAAGAAATGGCGGTCCCGGAACCGTCCCGCTGTCAGAAAACCTGACAAAGGAACCGTCCCCCTGTCAGAAAACCTGACGAAAGAACCGTCCCCCTGTCAGAAATTGCGGGCGGCGTAGTCCGCCAGGTCCGGGCGGAAGGCGGGGTGGGCGATGGCGGTCAGGGCTTCGGCGCGCTCGCGGAGGGTCTTGCCGGCCAGGGAGGCGATGCCGTATTCGGTCGCGACGTACTGGATCATGGTGCGCGGCGCGGAAACGGCGGAGCCGCCGGGGATGAAGGGGACGATATTGGAGGTCAGGGTGCCGTCCTTTCTGGTATGGGTAGCGTTCGGGCAGACGAAGCCTTTGCCGCCTTCGGAGCGGTAGGCGCCTTCCAGGAAATCCATCTGGCCGCCGATGCCGGAAAGCTGGCGGGTGCCGGCGGATTCGCCGTTCTCCTGGCCCATCAGGTCCACCTGCACGCCGCCGTTGATGGAGATCACGTTCTTCAGGCGCGCGATCCGCGCGGGGTCGTGGATATAATCGAGGTCGCCGGGCCGGAACAGGTCCGGGCACTCCGCGAGCCAGTCGTACAGGTCCTGTGAGCCCATCGCGAGGTTCCAGGCGGAGCGGCCGCGGTCGATCTCCTTGCGGGCGTTGGTCAGCTTGCCCGCGCGGTACAGGGCCAGGAATGCGTCGCTGATGGTCCCCGTGTGGCAGCCCAGGTCCTTCCGGTCCGAATCCGCGATCATGTTCGCCACCGCGAACGGCACGCCGCCCACGCCCAGGGACAGCACGGCGCCGTCCGGGATCTCGTTCACCACGAGCTCCGCGATCTTCCGGTCCGTTTCCGAGGCTTCGCGGTAGCTGCGCACGGGCAGCGGTTCGTGCTCCCCTTCCACGATATAATCTGCCTCGGAAAGGTGGACGCGGTGCGAGCCCTCCGGTCCCTGCAGCATCGGATACCGTTCATTGATCTCAAAAATGACCGTGCGGGCGCTCTCGAAGATCATCCGCCAGGCGTAATTGGAGATGCCCAGCCCGCAATAGCCCGCCGCGTCCGGCCGCGAGACCGGGACGAAGGCGACGTCCGTGCGGATATAATGCCGGCGGTACAGGGTCGGCAGCGCGCGCAGCATCACCGGGAGAAACTGCACCAGGCCGCGCGCCTGCAGTTTCCGCTCATAGTCGCCGATGTGCCAGCTGTACCAGGAGAAGGCCTTCTGCTCCGGGTCGCATTCCACGGCCTCGATCCGCGGACGGATCACCAGGCCGCCGCGCAGCTTCACGTCACGCAGTTCGTCCCGCCGTGCGGCCAGCGCCCGGTCCAGCAGTTCGGGAAAGCCCGCGCCGAAGCCGTAATCCACCCAGTCGCCGGGGCGGACGGCCCGGACGGCCTGTTCCGGAGTCGTCATCCTGCTCAGGTATTCTGCCATTTTTCTCTCCTTCCGGCCTGCGCGGCCTCACGCGTTCTGTCCCTGGTATCGGGCTTTCACGTAATCAATAAAACTCTCTTCCACGGTGGGAAGCTGGTGTTCCTTGCGCCATACGAACAGGTACTCCACGGTGGTGTCCGGGCCGGCTATCTCCCGGGAGATCAGGGAGTCGTTCATGATGTAGGCGGTCTGCGGGAAGATGCTGATGCCGATGCCCCGGCCGGCCAGCGCGGCCGCGTCCAGGTAATTGTCCATCTCGCAGACGATGTCCGGGGCGGCGCCCGCGGCCCGGAACCAGCGGCGGATCTCCTCGATATGCGCCTTCCGGCTGGGGACGATCAGCGGCTCGCCGACCAGATCCGCCACGTCCAGGGCCGGCTTTCCGCTCTCCGCCAGCGGATGCGAGCGGTTCATCAGCGCCACCATCTTCTCCTGCCCCACCCGGAAACTGTTGAGCAGCTGCTGGTCGTAGGGGGACGTGATGACCGCCAGGCCGATCAGACCGCCGCGCATCTTCTCGATCAGGTCGTCGCTGTTGCCGTCCAGGATCCTGAAGCGCACGCCCGGGTGCTCGGTCAGAAAGCCCGCGAACCATTCGGCGGCGATGTCCGGCGCCATGCCTTCGACCAGGCCGATGGAGACGGTGCCGCTCATGCCGCGGTTTAAGGCCGTGATCTCGGCGGAGGCTTTTTCGGACAGGTTCAGGATGTCCTTGGCGCGCTGATAGAGGAGCTGCCCGGCATCGGTGAGCGTTAAGTGACGCTTGCCGCGGATAAAAAGGGGCGTGCCGAGCTCATCCTCCAGGTTTTTGATCTGGGCGCTTAAGGGCGGCTGGCTGAGGTGCAGGATCTGCGCGGCTTTCGTGATGTTCAGTTCTTCGGCAACGGTGACGAAATAGGTAAGGGTACGAAGCTCCATCGGTTCTTCCTTTCATGTCCGGCTCGCTCGGCACGTGTCGCTTTCGGCGGAACGGTTGTCCGTATCATACGAATATCGTATCATACGAACAATAGTATAGGTATTTTGTTTTTTCTTGTCAAGATGTTACACTGGGCAGGTGTTTTTTTGAAAGCACGACGGGAGGACAAGATCATGGAAAAACGTGAGCAGCTTTATGAAGGAAAGGCCAAAAAGGTCTATGCGACCGACGATCCCGAGCAGCTGATTGTCTCCTACAAAGACGATGCGACCGCCTTTAACGGCAAGAAGAGAGGGACCATCGCCGGCAAGGGGATCATCAACAACGCTATGAGCAACCGCCTGATGAAACGGCTGGAGAAGGCGGGCGTTCCGACCCACTTTATCCGGCAGCTGAGCGAACGTGACACCCTCGTGAAGAAGGTGCGGATCGTTCCGCTCGAGGTCATCGTACGCAACGTTTCCGCCGGTTCCTTCTGCAAGCGCTACGGCTTCCCGGAGGGCGTTGTTTTCGTCGAGCCGACGGTCGAGTACTCCTACAAGAACGATGAACTGAACGATCCGCTGATCTGCGACGACCATGCCCTGGCAATGGGACTGGTCAGCAAAGAGGAGCTGCAGACGATCCGTGACTACGCGCTGCGCGTGAATGAGGTCCTAAAGGCGTTCTGGCTCTCCTGCGGGGTCACTCTGGTGGATTTCAAGCTGGAATTCGGCAGGCTCGCGGACGGCACGATCATTCTGGCGGATGAGATCAGCCCGGATACCAGCCGCCTGCACGATAAAGCGACCGGCAGGAAGCTGGACAAGGACCGCTTCCGTCAGGATCTCGGCGGCGTCGAGGAGGCCTATGCGGAGATCATGGGCCGGCTAGAAGCGAACGACGATGAACACGCCTGATTCGGGGAGCGGGCGCCATATCGGCGAAGAATGCGGCCTTTTCGGGATCTGTTCCCGCGAATGCCGGGAGCTGGCGCCGCTGGTGTACTACGGGCTCTATGCCCTGCAGCACCGCGGACAGGAAAGCGCCGGGATCGTGGTCAGCCGGGACGGGATCTTTCAGTCTCACCGCGGCGCCGGGCTCGTGAATGACGTTTTTGACAGGGGCGGTCTGGAACTGCTGGGACCGGGCAGCATCGCCGTCGGGCACGTGCGTTATGCAACGACCGGCGCGGACGTCCGCCTCAACGCCCAGCCGCTGCTCATCAATCATTATAAGGGACGGATGGCTCTCGCGCACAACGGCAATCTAGCCAATTCCGCCGTCCTGCGCAGCGCCCTCGAGGAAAAGGGCTCCCTTTTCCACACCTCGACCGATTCGGAGGTGATCGCCTACGAGATCGTGCAGGACAGGCTGCAGACGGACAGCATCGAAGCCGCTGTTTCAGCTGCCATGGAGCGGATGGTCGGCGCCTACAGCCTGCTGATCGCCACCCCGGGGAAGCTGACGGCCGTTAGAGATCCGTTCGGCTTCAGGCCCCTGTGTATGGGCCGGCTGCGTGACGGATCGGTCGTTTTTGCCTCCGAAAGCTGCGCCCTGGACGCGGTCGGCGCGGTCTTTGTGCGGGACGTCGAGCCCGGAGAGATCGTAACGGCCGGACCGGAAGGCATTGCCTCGGACCGGAGCCACTGCGGAAAAGTTCCGAAGCGCTTCTGTGTTTTTGAGTATATTTATTTTGCCCGGCCCGATTCCGTCATTGACGGGGCCAGCGTCTGTCTGGCCAGACAGCAGGCCGGGGCTTTTCTGGCGGAAGAGCACCCGGTCGAGGCGGACGTGGTGATCGGCGTGCCGGATTCCGGTCTGGACGCGGCGATCGGCTATGCGAAGGCCTCCGGGATCCCCTATGCGATCGGTTTTACAAAGAACAAATATATCGGCCGCACCTTTATCGAACCTTCCCAGCAGGACCGGGAGGCAGACGTCAGGATCAAACTGAATCCTATCCGTTCCGTGGTCGAAGGAAAACGCGTGGTCCTGATCGACGATTCCATCGTCCGGGGCACCACCTGCCGCCGGACCATCCGGATGCTGCGGGAAGCAGGCGCGCTAACGATCCACATGCGGGTCAGCGCACCGCCTTTTATCGCGCCCTGCTGGTACGGGACCGATATCGACAGCTCAGACGTTCTGATCGCCAACCGGCACAGCACGGAGGAGATCGCCGGGATCATCGGCGTGGATTCCCTTGGCTATCTCAGCCTGGAGCACGTGCGGCTGCTGACCGGAAGAGATACGGGCTTCTGCACTTCCTGTTTTTCCGGAAAGTATCCGACCGAAGTGCCGTCGGAGACGGCAAAAAACCGCTTTGAACAGCGGATCCGTGAGACGTGACCGCAGGGCCGCGCGGAAAGGGGAGAAAAATGAGTCATACCGCCGTTGTCGGGATCAATTGGGGAGATGAAGGAAAGGGCCGCATGGTCGACCTTCTGACGGAGGATTTCGATCTTGTCGTCCGTTACCAGGGCGGCGGCAACGCCGGCCACACGGTGATCAACGAATACGGAAAGTTCGCGCTGCACCTGCTGCCTTCGGGCATTTTCAGACCGGGCGTCGTGAACCTTCTCGGAAACGGCGTGGCCCTGGATTCGGAAAATCTGTGGACGGAGATCGAAACGCTGCGTCAAAAGGGGGTGGCCATCACGCCGGAAAACCTGAGGATCAGCGACCGGGCCTCCCTGCTTCTGCCCTGGCACCGTCTTCAGGACGGCCTGGAGGAGGCTCGACTGGCTGATAAAAAATACGGTTCCACCAAACAGGGGATCGCGCCTTTTTATTCCGACAAATTTCAGAAGAAGACCGTGATGGCCGGCGAGATGAGGGATTCCGGGCGTTTTCTGGCCCGTCTGGAGGAGCTCAGGGAGTGGAAAAACCTGACGCTGAGCGGCGTGTACGGCGCCGGGCCCTGCTCGCGCGGGGAACTGGAGGAATGGGCCGGGAATTACTGCGAAAAGATCCGTCCTTTCGTGATGGATGCCGGCCGGGTGCTGCGCGAGGCTGACGAAGCCGGCAGGCGCATCCTTTTCGAAGGCCAGCTCGGCGCGCTGCGCGATATCGATTACGGCATCTATCCCTATACGACCTCGTCCAATACGCTGGCCGCTTACGCGCCTGTCGGCGCCGGCCTGCCGTCTCTGAAGGTCGGTGAAGTCATCGGGGTGGTCAAGGCCTACGCCACCTGTGTGGGCGAGGGTCCTTTTGTCAGCGAACTGTCCGGCGAAGAAGCGGACCGGCTGCGGGAAGCCGGGGCGGAATACGGCGCGAAGACCGGGCGTCCCCGCCGGGTCGGCGCGCTGGATCTTCCGGCTACGCGCTACGGCGTACGGGTACAAGGCGCGACCGGCCTGGCCGTCACCAAGCTGGACGTACTTTCTTATCTGGAGAAGATCCCGGTCTGCACGCAGTACCTGGTAGAGGGAGAGGCCACCGACGAGTTTCCCTTCCCCGCCCTGCTGGACAAAGCCGAGCCGGTCATCCGCTTTGTGAAAGGCTGGAACTGCGATATTTCCGGCGCCCGCCGCTTTGAGGACCTGCCGCAGGCGGCGCGGGACTACGTCCGCCTGATCGGAGAGGCGGCCGGCTGCCCGGTGACCTATATTTCCGTCGGGCCGGAGCGGGAAAGCATCATCCGCTGCTGAAATTTTAAGCAAAAAAGCCCGGGACGGCGCCTTTGCGTGTATAATGAAACCATGAACGAACGGAGGACAGGAAGCGTGTTCCGTATTGAAAAAGACTCTCTCGGGGAGATCGAAGTCCCCGCCGATAAGTACTGGGGCGCTCAGACCGAACGCTCGCGCCGCAACTTCCCGATCGGAGACGGCTTGGAAAAAATGCCGGAGGAGGTCATTACGGCGCTGGCCGTGTTAAAGCGCGCGGCGGCCGCCGTCAATTTCCTCTTCCTGCCGGAAAGGATGACGCAGGAGAAGCTCCTGCCGCTCCTGGCCGCCTGCGACGAGGTGATCGGGGGCACGTTGGCGGCGCACTTTCCGCTGCTCGTCTGGCAGACGGGAAGCGGGACGCAGACCAATATGAACGTCAACGAGGTGCTGGCGAACCGGGCGAACGAGATCCTTGGCAGAAAGCTGCTGCACCCGAACGATGACGTCAACCTTTCCCAGTCCTCGAATGATATCTTCCCCTCCGCCATGCATATGGCGGCGGTGCTGGCCGTCGAGGGCCGCCTTTTTCCGGTGCTGGACGGGCTCATCGCCGCCTTTGCGCGTCTTGAGGAAGAGAACAGGGACGTTTTAAAATGCGGCCGGACCCATCTGCAGGATGCGGTGCCGATGCGTTTTTCGCAGGAGATCTCCGGCTGGCGGAGCGCGCTCGAGACCGACCGGAAGATGCTGCAGGCCGCTCTGGAGCCGCTCCGGGCGCTGGCGGCGGGCGGAACGGCCGTCGGGACCGGTCTCAATGCGCCGGAAGGTTTTGACCGTGCCGTCGCCGCCGAGGTGTCCCGCCTGACCGGCAGCCGCTTCGAAGCGGCCGAGAACAAGTTCCACGCGCTGGCTTTCAGGGATGAGCTGGTCTTTGCCCACGGGGCCCTGAAAACCCTCGCCGCCGACCTCATGAAGATTGCGAACGATATCCGCTTCCTGGCCGGCGGACCGCGCTGCGGCCTCGGCGAGATCACGATCCCGGCGAACGAGCCCGGTTCTTCCATCATGCCCGGCAAGGTCAATCCGACCCAGTGCGAAGCCGTGACGATGATTGCCGCCCAGGTCATGGGGAACGACGTTACCGTCGGCCTTGCCGCTTCGCAGGGCCATTTCGAGCTGAACGTCTATATGCCGGTCATGATCTATAACTTCCTCCAGTCCGTCCGCCTGCTGGGCGACGGGATGCGCTCCTTTGAGGCGCGCTGCGTCTCCGGCATCCGACCGGTAAAAGAAAAAATGCGGCAGAATCTGGAGGGTTCCCTCATGCTTGTGACGGCGCTCAGCCCGCACATCGGCTACGAAAAAGCGGCGCAGATCGCGCAGAAGGCGCTCCGGGAGGATCTGTCGATCCGGGATGCCTGCCTTTCGCTGGGCTTTATGACGCCTGAAGATTTTGACGCCGTCTTTCATCCGGAAGAGATGGTCTGACGGCTGACCTGAATATCAACGATAAACAGAAAGGATCCGAAACCTATGACCGACCGTTACGAATCGCCGCTTTCGACGCGCTATGCCTCCGAATACATGCTGAAACTGTTCTCGGCCGACAGCCGTTATCAGACCTGGCGGAAGCTCTGGGTCGCACTCGCCCGGGAGGAAAGCCGCCTGGGTCTTCCCATCAGTCAGGAGCAGGTGGACGAGCTGGCCGCGCATATCAAAGACATCGACTATGAGTGCGTGCGTATCCGGGAGAAGGAGGTCCGCCACGACGTGATGGCGCACGTCTATGCCTACGGGAAGGCGGCGCCGTCCGCCGCCGGGATCATCCATCTGGGCGCCACCAGCTGTTACGTCACCGACAATGCCGACCTCATCCTGTACCGGGACGGGCTGAGATATCTGCGGGGAGAGCTCTGCGGCCTGCTGAAAGACCTTGCCGCGTTCGCGGAGCGGAATAAAGCCCTGCCGACGCTCGGATACACCCATTATCAGCCGGCGCAGTGCGTGACCGTGGGAAAACGAGCCGCTCTCTGGATGCAGGACTTCCTTTCGGATCTTAAGGAGATCGATTATGCCCTTTCCTGTATCCGCTTTCTCGGTTCTCGCGGCACCACCGGCACCGAGGCCAGCTTCCTGGATCTGTTCGGCGGTGACGGCGAAAAGGTCGACGAGTTGAACCGTTCGCTTGCCGCGTCCTTCGGCTTTGAGGAATGCTACGACGTCTGCGGGCAGACCTATCCCCGCAAGACCGACAGCCGGATCCTGAACGCCCTGTCCTCCCTGGCACAGAGCGCCGCCCGCATGGCAAACGACATCCGCCTTCTGCAGCATGACCGGCAGATCGAAGAGCCCTTCGAATCGCAGCAGATCGGCTCCTCGGCCATGGCCTACAAGCGCAATCCGATGCGCTGCGAGCGCATCTGCTCCTTGGCCCGCTACCTGATGGCGGACGCCTTGAATGCGCCTCTTACGGCCTCCGTCCAGTGGCTGGAGCGCACGCTGGACGATTCGGCGAACCGCCGGATCTGTCTTCCGGAGGGCTTCCTCTGCGCGGATGCCATCCTGCGTCTGGCGCGGAACGTTGCTTCCGGCCTGCGCGTGAACGAAAAGGTCATCGACAGGACCGTCCGGGAGTATCTACCCTTCATCGCTACGGAAAACCTGATGATGGAAGCTGTCAAAAAGGGCGGCGACCGCCAGGAGATCCACGAAGTGATCCGCCGCTGCTCCATGGAAGCCACCGCCCGTCTGAAGAACGGGGAACCCGGCGGGCTGACGGGGCTGCTCGCGCAGGAAGAAGTCTTCGGGCTTTCGCAGGAGGAAATCGACGCCCTCCTGGAGCCTTCGCGCTATATCGGCCGCTGTCCGGAGCAGGTCGAAGCCTTTCTGGCCAGATACGCTCCGGTCTGGGAAAAGGCGGACGAGACGAAAGTGGAGATCGATCTGTAAAACCGGCCGAGGGAAGGCCCGGCAGACGGATCTTCCTTTCTTTACCATACGAATATCATATGATACGCATAACAGCATAGGTATTTTGTTTTTTTGCTCCGAGGTGGTACACTGAGCAGGTATTTTTTTGAAAGCAAAAGGTCACTTTTGCCTACCAATATGAATCAGCGTAGGAAGCAGACATGAAATACGTTTTTGTGACCGGAGGCGTCGTATCCGGTCTGGGAAAAGGGATCTGCGCCTCGTCGCTGGCCCGGCTCTTGAAAGCCAGAGGCTATAAGGTGCAGAATCAGAAATTCGACCCGTATCTGAACGTGGATCCGGGGACGATGAGCCCCTATCAGCACGGGGAAGTCTTCGTGACCGACGACGGGGCGGAAACGGATCTGGATCTGGGACATTACGAACGCTTCGCCGACGAAGCCCTGAGCGCAGCCTCCTCGGTCTCTTCCGGAAAAATCTACTGGAGCGTCCTGAACCGCGAACGGCAGGGCGGCTATCTCGGACACACCGTACAAATCATTCCTCACATCACGGACGAAATCAAAAAGAATATTTACGCGATGGCCGGCAAGGGCCTGGATGCGGCTGTCTGCGAGATCGGCGGCACGGTCGGCGATATCGAAAGCCAGCCGTTTTTAGAGGCGATCCGCCAGGTGGCGGCCGAGCAGGGGCGCGGCAACGTGGTCTTTATCCACGTGCCGCTGGTCGTTCAGATCCCCGGCAGCGGCGAACTAAAGAGCAAGCCGGTGCAGCACTCCGTGAAGGAGCTGCAGGGCATCGGCATCCAGCCGGATATCCTGGTCTGCCGCACGGACCAGCCCTTAGGCGATGAGATCCGCGAGAAGATCGCGCTCTTTGCCAACCTGGAAAAAGAGGCGGTCATCGAAAGCCTGACGGCCGACACCATTTACGCGGTGCCGCTTATGCTGGAGGAGGAAGGCCTGGCGGACATGGTCTGCCGCAAGCTGGGGCTGCCCGCCCGCGAGCCGGACTTAAAGGAATGGCGCGAGATGGTAGAGCGGATCCGCAGCGCGGACAGGCATCTTGGCATCGCCCTAGTGGGCAAATACGTGCAGCTGCACGATGCGTACCTCAGCATTGAGGAAGCCCTGCACCATGCGGCGGCTGCCTGCGGCGCGAAAGCCGAGATCCTCTGGATCGATTCGGAGACCGTAACGGACGCGAATGCCGCGCAGATCCTTAAGGACTGCAGCGGGATCCTGGTCCCGGGCGGCTTCGGCACCCGCGGGATAGAGGGAAAGATCGCGGCCGCGCGCTACGCCCGTGAAAACCATATCCCGTACCTGGGCATATGCCTGGGCATGCAGATCGCCGTGGTGGAGTTCGCCCGGAACGTGCTCGGCTGGGCCGACGCCAATTCCACGGAATTTGATGAAAACACCGCCCATCCCGTCATCGACCTGATGCCGGACCAGGTGCACATCACCGAGAAAGGCGGGACCATGCGGCTGGGGAGCTATCCCTGCGTGCTGGCATCCGGCAGCCTGGCGGAACAGGCCTACGCCTGCTCTTCCATCCGGGAGCGCCACCGCCACCGCTATGAATTCAACAACCTGTACCGTACCGTCCTGGAGCAGAAAGGCATGCGCCTCTCCGGCCAGTCGCCGGACGGCAGACTGGTGGAGATCATGGAGCTGCCCGGGAACGGCTGGTTCGTCGGCGTCCAGTTCCATCCGGAATTCAAGAGCCGGCCGAACCGCCCGCATCCGCTGTTCCGGGCGTTCTGCGAGGCACAGCTGAAGGAATGATGAGGAATCGGAGGAACATCATGAACGACCAGACCGTCATCGTCCTTGATTTCGGCGGGCAGTACAGCCAGCTGATCACCCGGAAGATCAGGGAATGCCATGTATACTGCGAGCTGCTGCCCTGGACGGTGTCCGCGGAAACGATTTGGGAGAAAAAGCCCGTCGGGATCGTGCTGTCCGGCGGTCCGGCCAGCGTGTATGAAGAAGGCGCCCCGGCGATCGACCGCCGGCTGCTGGAGCAGGGTATCCCCGTCCTGGGGATCTGCTACGGCTGCCAGCTGATGGTGCGGCTGCTGGGCGGCCGCGTGGAAGCGGCGGCCCGGGACACAGCCCGCGAATACGGGCGGACGGCGGTGCATTTTGACGCGGCCTGCCCGTTGTTTGAGGACCTGCCTCCCGAAGGGACCGCCTGGATGAGCCACGGCGACTACGTCAGCGCGCTCCCGGCCGGCTTTTCGGTCTTTGCGGAAACGGCGCACTGCCCGAACGCGGGCATCGCCGATCCGGCCCGGCGCCTGTACGGCCTGCAGTTCCATCCCGAAGTCCGCCACACGGAAAACGGGACGGAGATGATCCGGGCTTTCCTGGAAAAAATCTGCGGTGCCGAAGGCGGCTGGACGATGCAGGATTACTGCGAACGCACGGTCCGCGCGGTCCGCGAACAGGCCGGGGACGGCCGCATCCTGCTGGCTCTGTCCGGCGGCGTGGATTCCGCCGTCGCCGCCGCGCTGATCGACCGGGCCGTCGGCGAACGCCTGACCTGCGTCTATGTGGACCACGGCCTGATGCGGAAGGGGGAAAGCGACGCGATCGAGGCGTTTTACTCCCGCCTGCGGCTCCGCTTCCTCCGCGTCAACGCGCAGGAACGCTTCCTGGGGCGCCTGAAAGGAGTCACGGACCCGGAGGAAAAAAGGAAGATCATCGGCGCCGAGTTCGTCCGCGTCTTCGAAGACGCGGCGCGGGAAGCCGGCGGGGCCGACTTCCTGGCCCAGGGGACCATCTATCCGGACGTCATCGAATCCGGCGCGGCCGGCGGCCGTACCATCAAAAGCCACCACAACGTGGGCGGGCTGCCGCGGCACACCGGTTTTCGGGGCATCATCGAGCCCCTGCGCGTCCTGTTCAAGGACGAGGTGCGCGCGCTGGGACGGGAGCTGGGCCTCCCGGAGGCGATCGTCGGCCGCCAGCCGTTCCCCGGACCGGGACTGGCCGTCCGCGTCCTCGGCGAAGTGACGGCCGAAAAACTGGACCTGGTCCGGGAAGCGGACGCAATCTTCCGCGAAGAGCTGGAAAAACACGTCCCGCGCATCCCCGCCGATCAGTATTTCGCGGTGCTGACCAACATGGAGACCGTCGGCGTGATGGGGGATCAGCGCAGCTACCAGCGTACGGTCGCCCTCCGCGCCGTCTGCACGGAGGACTTCATGACGGCTGATTTCGCCCGGATCCCGTACGATGTCCTGGCGGAAGCGTCCCGGCGCATCGTCAATGAGGTCCCGGGGATCAACCGCGTCGTCTATGACATCACGTCCAAACCGCCGGCCACGGTGGAATATGAATAATCCTCCGCCCGGGAAGACATCGAAAAGCAAGGAGAGAAAAGCATGAGTATCAGAACCAGTGAAAACGAACGCTTTGGCACCGATCTCTTTCACGAAAAGGCCATGAAACAGTATATCTCCGAGGGGTCCCTCGCCGTCTGGCGCGAATGCGTCCGCACCCGCACCGTCCTGCCGGAAAAGATCGCGGACGACATCGCGGACGGCATGAAACGCTGGGCCCTGGACAAAGGCGCGACCCATTACACCCACTGGTTCCAGCCTTTAAACGGCGAAACGGCCGAGAAGCACGAGGGATTCCTGATCCCGGACGGCCGCGACGGCTTCCGCATGGAATTTTCCCGCAAAGAGCTGCTCCGCGGCGAGCCCGATGCCTCCTCCTTCCCCTCCGGCGGCCTGCGCTCCACCTTTGAGGCGCGCGGCTACAGCGCCTGGGATCCCACGTCCTACGCATTCATCAAAGACAAAGTCCTGTGCATCCCCACCGTGTTCTGCACATACTCCGGAGAAGTTCTGGATAAAAAGACCCCTCTCCTGCGCTCCGGCGACGCGCTGAACCGCCAGGCCGTCCGGATCCTGCGCCTGCTGGGCGACGCTCAGACGGAAAGCGTGCAGGTCAACGTCGGCGCGGAGCAGGAATACTTCCTGATCCCGAAGCCGCTGTTCCTGCAGCGCGAAGACCTGCGGCTCTGCGGCCGCACGCTCTTCGGAGCGGACGCGCCCAAAAAGCAGGAGCTGGAGGACCATTATTACGGACAGATCAAGCCGGAGATCGCGGCCTTCATGCAGGACCTGAACGAAGAGCTCTGGAAGCTGGGCATCTGCGCCAAGACGGAGCACAACGAAGTGGCCCCGGCCCAGTACGAAATGGCGCCGTTCTTCACCGACGCCAACACGGCCAACGACCAGAACCAGCTGACCATGGAGATCATGAAGCGCGTCGCGGACCGGCACGGCCTGGTCTGCCTGCTCCATGAGAAGCCCTTCGCCGGCGTCAACGGCTCCGGCAAGCACGTGAACTGGTCCGTGGGGACCGACCGCGGCGAGAACCTCTTCTCCCCCGGCACCACGCCCGCGGACAACACCCGCTTCCTGCTGTTCCTGGCCGCGTTCATCAAGGGCGTGGACGAATATTCCTCCCTGCTGCGCTGCTCGGCCGCCTATGCGGGCAACGACCAGCGGCTGGGCGGAAACGAGGCGCCGCCCGCCATCATCTCCGTCTTCGTCGGCTCCGAACTGGAAGCGGTGATCGACTCCATCATCCGGGACGAGCCCTACGTCGACCGCACGGACCGTTTCCTGACCGTGGGCAAGGACGTGCTGCTGCAGCTGTCCAAGGACAACACGGACCGGAACCGGACCTCTCCGGTCGCCTTCACCGGCAATAAATTCGAATTCCGCATGCCCGGCTCCAGCCAGTCCATCGCCATGCCGGTCACATACCTCAACACGATCCTGGCCCAGGAGCTGAAGGAATGCGCCGACCGCCTGGAAAACGCCGAAGACCGGCCGCAGGCCCTGCGCGCGATGATCCGCGAAATGCTTTCGGAGCACCGCCGCATCCTGTTCAACGGAAACGGATATGACCGGTCCTGGATCGCGGAGGCCGAGCGGCGCGGTCTGAAGAACCTGCGCAGCACGGCGGAGACCATCCCGGAATTCATCAGTGATAAGAACGTCCGGCTGCTGACGGAAAACGGAATCTACAGCCTCAAGGAGATCGAATCCCGCAACGAGGTCCATCTCGAAAGCTACTGCGGGACCACCGTGATCGAGGCCCGCACACTGCTGGAGATGATCCGCAAGGGGGTCTTCGGCGCCGTCAGCGCCTTCCTCTCCTCCCTGGGCGGGGATTTCTATTTTGAGAAAGAACTGAAAAAGAAAGCCGGCTCGCTGGGCAACGACCTGCTGCAGGCCGCGGCCGACCTGGAAGAGGCTCTGGCCGCATACGACGCCGCGTCCGCCCCGGAGGCCCGCCTTAAGATCGCCAGCGAAAACCTGACGGTGCGGATGGCGGAATGCCGGAAGATCACGGACCGGCTGGAAAAGGTCATCGACGCCCGTTTCTGGCCGTATCCGAATTATACGCAGTTAATGTTTGCCATCTGACGGAGGAAAAGATCATGTGCGGGATCATCGGTTACACCGGCAGCGATCCGGCCGTCCCCATTCTGCTGGACGGACTGAAAAAACTGGAATACCGGGGCTATGACTCGGCGGGCATCGCGGTGCAGACCGCGGACGGCCTGCGGATGGTGAAGGCCACCGGCAAGGTGGAAAAACTGGCCGAAAAGCTGGAGCAGACGAAGGACATGGAGGGGATCTGCGGGATCGGACACACCCGCTGGGCCACGCACGGCTCTCCCACCGACGTCAACGCGCATCCGCACATGTCGGCGGACGGCCGCTTTGCCATCGTGCACAACGGGATCATTGAAAACTACCTGGATATCAGGAAGGATCTGGAGGAGAAAGGCATCGTGTTCGCCAGCGAAACGGATACGGAAGTGATCGTGCAGCTGCTGGCGTATTATTACGAAGGCGACGTGCGGAAGAGCCTGATGCGGACCATCCGGCGGCTGGAGGGATCCTACGCGCTGGCGGTCCTGTGCGCAGATCAGCCCGGGACGGTGTACGCGGCGCGGCTGTCCAGTCCGCTGATCATCGGGGTGGGCGCCGGCGAAAACTTTTTCGCGTCGGACATCACGGCGCTGATCAGCCACACGAAGGACGTGATCGACCTGGACGACGGGGAGACCGCGGAGATCCGGACGGACAGCGTACGGATCTTTGACCGCTACGGCAGCCCGGTGAGCCGGGATCCTCGTCATATCCAGTGGGACATTGCGGCGGCGGAAAAAGGCGGCTACGATCACTTCATGATGAAAGAGATCATGGAGCAGCCGCAGGCCCTGCAGGCAACGCTGGAGCCGCGCATCAAAGACGGGCGCGTCGTGCTGGACTCCGCGGACCTGGACATGAAGGCCTTCGACCGCATCCTGATCACCGCCTGCGGGTCCGCCTATCACGCGGGCTGCGTCGGACGGCTCGTGCTGGAAACGCTCTGCCGCCTGCCCGTGGAGACGGAACTGGCCAGCGAATTCCGCTACCGGGACCTGGTGCTGAACGAGCGGACCCTCGTGATCGTCGTCAGCCAGTCCGGCGAGACGGCGGACACCATCGCGGCGCTGCGGAAGGCGAAGGAGGACGGCGCAGCCACGCTGGCCATCGTCAACGTGGTCGGCAGCACGATCGCCACGATCGCGGATCACGTGATCTATACCTGGGCCGGTCCGGAGATCGCCGTGGCGACCACCAAGGGCTACGTGACGCAGCTGGCAGTGCTGGACCTGTTCGCGGTCTGGGCCGCGGATCAGCTTGGCCGGCTGGATCACAGGACGTATTCCCAGCTCGTGAAGGGGCTGAAGGCGCTGCCCGCGAAAGCGCAGCGCGCGCTGGACCTGAGCGCCCGCGTGGGCCGGCTGGCGAAGCTGTACCACGACCGGGAATCGCTGTTCTTCATCGGCCGCAACCTGGACCACGCGGTGGCCATGGAAGGGTCGCTCAAACTCAAGGAGATCTCCTATCTGCATTCGGAAGCTTATGCGGCGGGCGAACTCAAGCACGGCACGATCGCGCTGATCGAGCCCGGCCGCCTGGTCGTCGCCCTCTGCTGCTGCGAGCGGCTCTATGAAAAGACCGCCTCCAACATCCAGCAGGTCAAGGCCCGCGGCGCCGCGGTCCTCGCCGTCGCCCCGGAATCCAACCACCAGATCTACGGCGAAGCGGACCACGTCCTGCGCGTCCCGAACGTCCACCCGCTCTTCTTCCCGGTGGTGGAGATCATCCCCCTGCAGCTGCTGGCGTACTACGTGGCCAGGGAGAACGGCTGCGACATCGACAAGCCGAAGAACCTGGCGAAATCGGTCACGGTAGAATGACAGCAAATACGACAGGGGCGGACAACTGTGTCCGCTCCTGTGCGTCAGGCCATTTGGGGATCGTTCCGAATGGCCTCTTTTTCTGTTTATCGATCGTTCTTCCGGCCCCACCGCCGCAGGGCGGCCGCCAGCGTGATGCCGCCCAGCATGATCAGCAGGCCGATCCCGATGGCAACGCCCGTGACCGCGGAAAACCCGCTCCAGGACTTCTGCTGTATGTCCGAGAAGGGGTCCGCGCCCGGGAACAGGCCGTCATAGGCGCCGCTCCCCAGGATCTGCCCGCGGAGGATCAGCCGGATGACGAAGCCGAAGGCCGCAAAGATAAAGCCGCCCACCGCCATATAGACGCCGTAGAGCCAGCCGTAGCGCTTCAGGGCATTCAGAAGGAAAGCGGGGAGATGATCCATCCAGGCGGGATACCGCGGGGCATCGGCTCCGCCTGCGGAAGCCGTGCCGCTCTCCGCCCGTTCCGCGCCGGCTGCCGCGGCCGGAAGGCTGTCATCCTCCGACAGCAGCCAGTCCGCCGACACGTTCAGGACCCTGGCCAGCTGGGCCAGTTTCCCGATCTCCGGATTGGATTCGCCGGTCTCCCACTTGGATACGGACTGGCGGGAGACGCCCATGGCGTCCGCCAGGTCCACCTGGGACAAGCCCGCCCGTTTCCGGGCGGTCTGGATCTTATCGCATAATTTCATGTCTGTCTCCTTTGCTTTTTTTGTTTTCAGCATACCGAAAACCGTCCGGGCATACAAGAACCTGCCGGATGGAACTTCGTCAACCGACGGTTGCATCCGCCGTGTTTCCGCCGTTTCCGGCCGCTTTCAGGATCCGATGCCGAACCAGTGATGGCTCACGGCCACACCGATCAGTACTGCCCAGCCCGCGGCCAGCAGCGGCAGACCCAGCCGGAAATACCAGTGCTTCGTCTTATGGCGGAACACGTACATCCCGACCAGCGCGCCGAAGGCACCGCCGATCACGGCCACCAGAAGCAGCGCTTTTTCCGAGATGCGCCAGGCGTGCTCCCGTGCGCGCTTTTTATCCAGGCCGTACAAAAACAAGGCGGCGAGGTTCACGATGATGAGATAAACAAAAATGATCTTTCCGACCATGTCGTTCTCCTTTCTTTCCGGATATCCCGCTGCCGCCATCATATCAGAAACCGCGGCGAAAAGGAAGCCTTGCCCGTCTTGCATTTTCCCGCCTTTTTTGGTAATCTTCACACAGAAGGAAAGCATGAGAAGGGACGTTTATGAAACGCTGCGATCTGCATTGTCATTCCTGTTTTTCGGACGGTTCGGAAACGCCGGCGGAGCTGATCCGGCTGGCGGAGGAAGCGGGACTGGGAGCCCTGGCCCTGACCGACCACAATACGGCGAAGGGACTGCCCGAATTCATGGCGGCCGGACGGGAAAGTTCCGTCATCCCGGTGCCGGGCTGCGAATTTACCACAGAATATAACGGCAGGGAGCTCCACATCGTGGGGCTGTTTTTCGCGGAGGAGACCTGGCCGGAGATCGAGGACTACGTCGAGCTGATGAGAATGGCGAAGCATCACGCCAACATCCGCCTGATGGAAGCCCTGCAGCGGGGCGGGTACGACGTGCATTATGAAGAAGCCGCGGCGCTCACCGACGCGGACGAATTCAACCGGGCTCACGTGGCGCGGCTGCTGCTGCAGAAACGATACGTTTCCTCGGTCAGCGAAGCGTTCCAGACCATCCTGGCCGAAGGCCTGGGCTACTACGTCCCGCCCCGGCGGCTCAGCAGTCTGGGGACCATCCGCTTCATCAAACAGTACGGCGCCACCGCGGTCCTGGCCCATCCCTTCCTGAACCTGAACAAGGCGGAGCTGATCGAATTCCTCCCCAAAGCCAAGCTGGCCGGGCTGGACGCGATCGAGACGCACTATACCGAATTTGGCGCGGAAACGACACGGGAAGCGGAACAACTGGCCGCTCTCTTCGGTCTTAAGCAGAGCGGCGGCTCGGATTTCCACGGGACGGCCAAGCCGAAGATCCGGCTCGGCTCCGGCTGGGGCGATCTGGAAGTTCCGTTTTCTTTTTATGAGGACCTGAAGCATGACTGAGCTTTTCCGCGAGCTGCCTCGGCTGGAAGACGACCGCATCGTGCTGCGGCCCCTGTCGGCCGGGGACGCCCCGGCGCTGGACCGGATGCGGCAGGACCGCCTCGTCGCCCGCTATCTGCCGACTTTCCTGTACGAAAACCGTTATCCGGACATTCACCGGGTCATGGACGGACTGTATACCGAATGCCTGGCGGAAGGATCCCTGATCCTGGGCGTTTACGAAAAGCCGGACCTCGCGTTCTGCGGACTGGCGGAGCTGTACGGATACCGGAAGGAGCTCCGCAAGATCAGCATCGGCTGCCGCCTGGCCCGCGAAGCCTGGGGGCGGGGACTGGCCGTCCGCGCGGTCCGGCTGCTGGCCGCCCATGTGACTGAAGAAAAACAGATCGAGATCATCACGTCCAGCACGCTGGTGCCGAACAAGGCCTCCGCCCGCGTCCTGGAAAAAGCGGGATTCACCCTGGTCGCGGCCGGCGCGGACGAGGACTGGGGGTTTCCCAAGCCGCTGCCGACCAATAAATGGATCCTGTAACAGGCAGGCCGGAAGGAATGGGACATGAGTAAAAACAGCAAGAAAAACAACAAAGGCTTCCGCATCTGGAAGCTGCCCCTGTATCTGATCGGGTTCGTCCTGATCGTCGCCGTCGCCGGGATCATCTTCCTGACCGTGACCGAGTATCGCCCGCAGGAGAGAGAAGCGCTGGCGGTGGAGGACGGCGGGCAGAAAAAGCTGGCGGAAGGCGCCAGTTTCACGCTGATGAGCTGGAACATCGGATTCGGCGCGCTGGGCGACAACGCGGACTTCTTCATGGACGGCGGCAAGGGCGTCAAGACCGCGGACACGGCCCGGCTGGAGAGCAACATGGCCGGGATCCTGCGGGAGATCGACGCGGTCCGCCCGGACATCCTGCTGATCCAGGAGATCGATCGGGACTCCGCGCGTTCGGAAGGCATGAACCAGGTCCGCCGGATCGCGGAGCATCTGCAGGGCTTCTCCTCTTCGTTCGCCAACAATCTGAAGGTCGCCTTCCTGCCCTACCCCATCCCGCCCATCGGGAAAGTGGATTCGGGCATCGCGACCTACTCTTCCTTTGCGGTCGGCAGCGCGGAACGCATCCAGCTGCCCATCCCGTTCCCCTGGCCCGTCCGCATGGCCAACCTGAAGCGCTGCCTGCTGGTCTCGCGCCTGCCGGTGGAGGGGAGCGGCAGGGAGCTGGTTCTGGTGAACCTGCATCTGGAGGCTTACGACAGCGGCGAGGGCAAGACCGCGCAGACCCAAAAGCTGGCGGAGCTGCTGGAAGCCGAGGCGGAGAAGGGCAATTACGTCATCGCCGGCGGCGATTTCAACCAGATCTTCTCCAATTACGATAAAAACAAATATCCCCAGCAGGAAGGCAAGTGGGTCGTCGGCGAGATCGACGTGAATGCGTTCACGGCCGGCTGGCAGTTCCTGATGGACGACGCGGTGCCCACCTGCCGTTCGCTGGACCAGCCCTACGCGGGCGCGGACAAGGCGGCTTTCCAGTATTACCTGCTGGACGGCTTCATCGTGTCCGCCAACGTCCAGGCGGACCTCATGATCACCCGGGACCTGGATTTCGTCTGCTCGGACCACAACCCGGTGGTCTTGCGGGTGACGCTGAAATAGATCATATCCCGCAGGTCTCTGCGGACTTCGGATCAGGACGATCAGCTGAGCAAGGAGGTATCATTATGGCGACCGTCAACGTGTATGAACAGTATTTTGCCGCGGATCTGACCGCGTCCGGCGTGCCCCGGAAGGGTGCACTCGTCATGCTGACCGCGGATTCCGGCGGAGGACAGATCCGCTATGAAGCAGCCGTCTCGTTCTTCCCCCACCGGGATGAGGAGGACTTCGCGGTCTCCTACGACGCCTATTACAGCAGGGTGCTCTACGAGGCGGAGGGACGGCGTTCCAAACAGCGGGAAGCCGGCTTTCTGAAGGACTTCCTCCCGACGATCGATGCACTGGCCCGGGAGGCCGGCGGCCGGGTATTCTGGGACAAGCCGCTGCGCGAGGCCCGGACGGACGGCGGCCAGCTGCCGGAGTTCGGGCGGAACGGCAGCCCTGCGGAGGAAGCCGTCCGTTCGAATGAAAAAGAAGAAAGCCCCGCCGGAAATGCGGAGCGGAAACTGATCGCAGCCGTTCCCGAACTGACCACGGAACAGCGGGACCGCATCCGGAAAAGCGCGCAGGCGGCCGGCCTGTCCTGCCGCTTTTTTGAAAGTCCCGAAGAAGCGCTGCCCGAAGTCAGCGATGCGGAAGTGATCTTCGCGCACGGCATTTCCCTGATCGGCTCCGCTCCCCGGCTGAAATGGCTCGCCACGCCGTTTGCCGGTGTGGATCCCTATACGGAGCCGGGCGTGTTCGCGTCGCCGGACGCGGTCCTGACCAATTCCTCGGGCGCGTACGGCACCACGATCGCAGAGCACATCGTACAGGTCAGCCTGTCGATGCTGCGGCAGGATCCGGTCTACCGGGAATGCGTCCGCGAGAAGAAATGGATCCGGGCCCTGCCCATCCGCTCCCTGCGGGACAGCCGCATCGTGCTGCTGGGCACCGGCGACATCGGCCGGGAAACGGCACACCGGATCAAAGCGTTCCATCCGGCCTCCCTGACCGGCGTCAACCGCAGCGGAAAGCATCCCGGCGACGATTTCGACCGCGTCGTCCCCATAAGCGAACTGGACGCCCTCCTGCCCGAGACCGACCTGCTGATCCTTTCGCTGCCGAATACGACGGAGACCTTCCGCCTGCTGGATGAGCGGCGGCTGAAACTGCTTCCGGACGACGCCCTCATCGTCAATGTCGGCCGCGGCACCGTGATCGATCAGGCCGCCCTGGAAAAAGAACTCCGCGCCGGCCGGCTGTTCGCCGCGCTGGACGTGTTCGAAAAGGAGCCCCTCCCCGCGGACGCCTCGCTGTGGGACTGCCCGCGCCTGTACATCACGCCGCACACCGCCGGCAACCTGTCGCTGCCCTATACGGTGGAGCGGGTCGTGCAGCTGTTTCTGGAAAACCTGGAGCGGTATGCCAAAGGCGAGCCGCTGCTGCGGCAGATCGACCTGAAAAAAGGCTATTGAATCCGGAGAATGCCCCGTCATGGAAGCCGCAAAACTACTGGAGATCCTGCATCTGGCAGAAAAACTGAAAGACACCACCCGGCACTGTTACACTTCCGGCGGCCGTCACGAAAGCGTGGCGGAGCACAGCTGGCGCATCACCCTCATGGCTTACTGGGTCAGCGACGAATTCCCGGAGGCGGATCTGCTGAAGATCCTCAAAATGTGCCTGATCCACGACCTGGGCGAGATCTTTACCGGCGACATCCCCGTCTCCCGCAAGACCGCGGCGGACGAAGCCCGGGAAGAAGCCCTGCTCCTGGAATGGACGGACTCGCTCCCCTCCCCTTACCGGGAAGAGATGCGGGCCCTGTATGACGAAATGATCGCCCGGCAGACCCTCGAGGCGCGGATCTACAAGGCCATGGACTCCCTGGAGGCCGTGATCCAGCACAACGAATCGGACGTCTCCACCTGGGAGCCTCATGAATTCGAGCTGAACCGCCATTACGCGGAAGACCGCGTGGCGTTTTCGCCGTATCTGACGGAGCTGCGCCGCCTGATCCGCGCGGAGACCGAGGACCGCATCCGGGAATTTGAAGCCCGGGAAAAGCAGACGACGTAGGACAAGATGCACGACGAACAGACCACCCCCCGCCGGGACGCCTCCCGGGAGGATGCCGCGCAGGCGCGCTACCGCGATCTGACGGAGACGCCCGTCAAGAGGCTGATCCCCCGCCTGGCCGTTCCCACCATCATCAGCATGCTGGTCACCGCCATCTATAACGCGGCGGATACCTTTTTTGTGGGCCGGATCTCCACCTCCGCCACGGCGGCGGTGGGACTGGCCTTTTCCGTGATGGCCATCATCCAGGCGTTCGGCTTCTTCTGCGGCCAGGGCTCGGGCAATTTCATGTCCCGGCGGCTGGGCGCGGGGAAGACCCGGGAGGCGGAGGAAATGGCGGCCACCGGGCTGGCCTTATCCTTCCTCATCGGATCCCTGCTGACGCTGCTGATCAATTTGTTCGCACGCGACCTGGCTTATTTCCTGGGCGCTTCCGCTTCCACCGCGGAATACACCGTGCAGTACCTGCGCATCATCGCCGTCGGCGCGCCGTTCACGACCGGGCAGTTCGTCCTGAACAACCAGCTGCGCTACCAGGGCAGCGCCGTCTACGCGATGGCGGGTCTGCTCTGCGGCGCCGTCCTGAACATCGGACTGGACCCGCTGCTGATCTTCGTGTTCCGGATGGAGGTGAGCGGTGCCGCGCTGGCCACCGTCGCGGGGCAGATCATCAGTTTCTTCGTCCTGATGGCGGGCACGAAGAAAGGCGGGAACATCCGCCTGCGGATGAAGAACGTGCGGTTCAGCGGGTATTATCTGCTGGCCGTCGTCAACGGGGGCATCCCGGCGCTCTTCCGCCAGGGGATGACGTCCGTCGCCACGATCCTGCTGAACCGGGCCGCCGGCGTGTACGGCGACGCGGCGATCGCCGGCATGAGCGTGACCACCCGGACGATCATGTTCGTGTACAGCGCCCTGATCGGGTTCGGCCAGGGCTATCAGCCGGTCTGCGCCTTCAATTACGGAGCCGGCCGCCGGGAGCGCGTCCGCGAGGGCTATTTCTTCTGCGTGCGCTACGGCACCGTCTTCCTGCTGCTGATGTCCGGACTCTGCCTGCTGTTCGCGCCTTCCATCATCGGCTTTTTCCGGGACGACCCGGCGGTGATCGAGGTGGGCAAAGCGGCGCTCCGCTGGCAGGCGGCCGCGCTGCCGCTGCAGGCGACCGTGGTCATCTCCAACATGATGCTCCAGGCCTGCGGGAAAGGTGTCAAGGCTTCCGTGACCGCCTCCGCCCGCAGCGGGCTGTTCTTCATCCCCCTGATCCTGATCCTGCCGCCCCTGCTGGGACTGGCCGGCGTGGAGATGACACAGGCCTGCGCGGACGTCCTGGCCTTTCTCCTGGCGGTGCCGATGGCCGCCTCGGAGCTCCGGAAAATGAAAACCGACGTTCTGTGATCCCGGCGGGCATCCTCCCCGGATGCCGGAACGCCCGGAAAGCGCCGCCCCTTGACCGGCGGCGTTTTTATTTGTGCAGGCCCGTGTCCCCGTCAGACATACGCGCCGCCGCCCGCAATCGGACCACGGGAACTTGACAATCCGTCCTCCGCGTGGTACGCTGATGATAACGATCATGAACGGTACAACTGAACATATTTCTCAGGAGGTATTATTATGTTTAATAACGCCAAAGAAGTCATCCAGTTCATCAAAGATGAAGACATCAAGATGCTGGACTTCAAAATGGTGGACATCAACGGCGCGTTCCGCCACGTGACCATCCCCGCGGGTCATTTCAGCGAAGAGACCCTGGTGAACGGCATCGGCTTCGACGCCTCCAACTACGGCTACGCGGTGGTGGAAAAGAGCGACATGGTCTTCATTCCGGACGTCACCACGGCCATCGTCGATCCTTTCTGCGAGATCCCCACGCTTTCCATGACCGGCAACGCCATGATCATCGATTATCCCAACAACCGCCCGCTGCCGCAGTATCCCCGCAACATCGTGCTGGCGGCGGAGGAATACATGCGCAGCACCGGCGTGGCGGACAAGATGCTGATCCTGCCGGAATTCGAATTCTATCTCTTTGACGAAGCCGGCTGGCGCGTGGACTCCAGCCACCAGGAAGCGCACGTGGACTTCAACCAGGCCTACTGGAACAGCGATACGGACGGGACCGGCAACATCGTGCCCTACCAGAAGAACTACCACATCGCCAAGCCCTATGACACCACCTTCGACTGCCGCAGCCAGATGGTGCTGTATATGGAGGAAGCCGGCATCCCGGTAAAATACCATCACCCCGAAGTCGGCGCCGGCGGCCAGTTCGAGATCGAGCCCCTGCTGGGTGAAATGTCCAAGATGGCGGACAACGCCATGATGATGAAGTATATCATCAAGAACACCGCGCAGGAATTCGGCATGAGCGCGACCTTCATGCCCAAGCCCATCTTCGGCGAAGCCGGCAGCGGCATGCACGTGCACATGCTGCTGATGAAGAGCGACAAGCCCGTCTTCTCTGACGATAAAGGCTACGCCCACCTGAGCAAGACGGCCCACTATTTCATGGGCGGCCTGCTGAAGCACATCAGTTCGCTCTGCGCCATCACCAACCCCAGCACCAACTCGTTCAAGCGTCTGGTGCCCGGCTATGAAGCGCCCGTGACCGTGGGCTACGCCACCTCGAACCGCAGCGCCGTGATCCGCATCCCGGCCTATGCCAAGACCCCGAACCTGCGCCGCTTCGAGCTCCGCAATCCCGATGCCACCTGCAACCCGTACTTCTGCTATGCGGCCCTGCTGATGGCCGGCCTGGACGGCATCAAGAACAAGATCGATCCCAAGAAGAACGGCTGGGGCCCGTACGACTTCAACCTCTTCCACCTGCCGGATGAAGAAAAAGCCAAGCTGCAGAGCCTGCCCACCAGCCTGGAGAAGGCCCTGGACGCACTGGAGAAGGATCACGACTATCTGACCGCCGGCGGCGTGTTCCCGGAAGACCTGATCGCCAACTTCATCAAAAACAAGCGGCAGGAGTGCGCGGATCTGTCCCGCATCCCCACGGCCGCGGAATTCGACCGGTATTACAACAGTTAAAGTCAAACGGTAAGCGGTCAGCGGTCAGCTTCACAGGGAGATCTTCCCGTATGTGAAGCTGGCCGTTTTTGATGTCCCGTCACGCTGATCATCTCCAGTCCCGACAGGAGGACCTTATGCGTTTTTCCCGAAAGCCTCTCATGATCACTGCCGCTGTGGTTCTGCTTTTTTATTATTTCGGGCATGATCATCTTCGGAGGCCGGGGCATGATACGGGTGACGATCCAGAATGACCTGGACTCCGATATCGTACTCTCCTTCCTTCAGAACGTCCCTGTTCATGAGACAGCAAAAACGCATCAGTCCACGGATTACCGGTACAGGATCCTGCGCGGGGAAAACGTGCTGTCGGTCCGGTCCATGATCGAAGGACAGGCCTTCGAGGAAGATATCGTCGAATACCTGGAACCGGCGGTTCGCGGATCGGTTTCCGTCAGGATCTATCGCGGCGGGACCGGGAAGATCTGCTTTGATATCGTCCCGAACGTATCTTTGTAGCGAAAAAGTTCCGTTATCATCGGTTTGAGAGGGCTTCCGGCCCTTTTTTTCTTGCAGAACAGGGCAAAAATAGTTATAATGACGGAGAATCGAGCGGATCAGTCCGAAACCGGGAGTGATTATGCGTGAATATTTTATACAGCTGACCGGGACCATGGCCGTCATTCTGGTGGTGGCTGCTGTCATCGCCGGCAGCAATCTGCTGCAGAACCTGGGCGAGCAGAATAAGAGCTGGAAGCACGTGGCGGCCGCCGGTCTTCTGGGCGGTCTCTTCGGCATCTACGGCAATCTGGCGGGGCTGGATTACCACGGTGCCGTCATTTCCGTGCGGGACATCGGCCCGATGCTGGCCGGCTTTACCGGCGGGCCGCTGGGCGGACTGCTCGGCGGCGTGATCGCGGGCGTCCACCGGTACCTGATGGGCGGCATTACCGCCGTCGCCTGCGTGGTGGCCACCTGCTGCATCGGCCTGGCCTGCGGTTTCCTGAGATCCCGGATGCACACGGCGCTGACCAGTCCCCTGCGGGCTTTCCTGACCGGCTTCATCATGGAGAACTTCCATCTGGGCGTCGTCCTGCTGCTGGTCAAACCCTGGGAAACCGCCCTGGAGATCGTGAAAGCGATCTACGTCCCGTTCATCCTGATCAATTCCGTGGGCTTTACCCTGATGATCTTCATGATCCGCTACATCGAGCAGCAGCGCGACCTGAGCATCGAAAAAGGCCGGCTGCAGTCGGATCTGAAAACGGCCACCACCATCCAGCACTCTCTCCTGCCGCCCATCACGGAGAGCTACCCCGGCCGGAAGGAAGTGGCGCTGGCGGCGGACATGGATGCCGCAAAGGAAGTGGGCGGAGACTTTTACGATTTCTTCTTTGTGGATCAGGACCGCCTGGCATTCCTGATCGGAGACGTTTCCGGCAAAAACATCTCCGGCGCCCTGTTCATGGTGCGCGCCAAGCAGATCCTGCAGCACTGCATCCGCGATCTGTCTCCGCTGGCAGAGGCGGTCCGGCGGGCCAATGAAGCCCTGTGCGAAAATAATGAGGCGGACATGTTCGTCACCGCCTGGATCGGGATCCTGGACCTGCCCACCGGGCAGCTACATTTCGTGAACGCAGGCCATAATCCGCCCGTCCTCCTCTCCGCGGAGGGTGAGCGCACCTGGCTGCGCCGCAAGGGCGGCTTCATCCTGGGCGGCATGGAAGGCATCCCGTACAAAGAGAGCAGCCTTACCCTGTTCCCCGGCGACAAGATCTTCCTCTACACGGACGGCGTGACCGAAGCGGCGGACCGCACGCGCGCGCTGTACGGCGAGGAGCGCCTGATGGCTTGTCTGAAAGCACATGAAGCGGAAAGCGTGGACCGGATCATTCAGGCCGTCAAAGCCGGTCTGGCCGCCCACGTGCAGGGCTCCGAACAATTTGACGACATCACCATGCTGTGTCTGGAATACAAGGGCAGCCGGGCCGTCTGAGGCCCGGAGAAGGAGGCATTCATGAATCAGATCGACCGGATCAGAGAAATGGAACAGTGTCTGGACGTTTCCGCCGCGGCCGTGCGCCGCATGACGGACGCCCTGGAGGAATACGAGGCCGCGCAGAAAGCCTATAAAAAGCTGAACGATTATTACGGCTCCGCCCGCTGGATGAAGGACTTTGAGGACGACGAGGCCGGCCGGCTGCCGCGGGACTTAAAGCGCGGCGTGCTGTCCGAGGATGCGGTCTACGACCTGATCACGGAAGACCATGCGCTCAAGGTCAGGATGATGAAGCTGCTGGCCCGGGCCATGGACAAGCATCTGATATAAGGCGGCGGACGGTCTCCGCGGCAGCCGCCGGATACTGCACGGCAACAGGGATCAGCAGGCATGCCAAAGCCCCTCCTGCCGGCGCCCTCCGCTTTTCTTGACTTTGCGGGGGGCCTGTTTTATAATATTCCGAAAGATTTCATGCAGGAGGTACTGGTATGCAAGCAACACTCTGGGCCCTGATCCCTCCCCTGCTCGCCATCGTGATCAGTCTGATCACCAAGGAAGTCAATCTTTCTCTGTTCGCCGGGATCCTGACAGGCGCTCTGCTCTTCACCGGCGGCAATCTCCTGAAGGCTCTGGAGACCATTCTGTCCGTCATGGCGGATAAGGTCCAGGGCAACATGGGAGTCCTGGTCTTCATCATTCTGCTGGGGATGATCGTCTACCTGATGAACCTCTCCGGCGCCACCCGCCGCTACGCGCAGTGGGCTTCCCGCCGCATCAAAAGCCGGAAGGCCGCCCTGTTCTCCACCATGCTGCTGGGCATCGCAGTATTCGTAGACGACTATTTCAACTGTCTGACCGTGGGCACGGTCATGCGTCCCCTGACCGACCGGAACCGGATCTCCCGCGAAAAGCTCGCTTACGTGATCGATTCCACGGCCGCCCCGATCTGCATCATCGCCCCGATCTCCTCCTGGGCCGCCGCCGTGAGTTCCTACATCCCGGACGATTCGTCCATCAACGGCTTTACCCTGTTCCTGCGTGCCATCGTGTTCAATTATTACACCTGGTTCTCTCTGGCCCTCATCGTCATCACCACTCTGCTGGCAACGGATTTCGGCAAAATGCGCCGCTATGAGCGGCAGGCGGCTGCGGCGGAAGCAGTCCCCGAAACCGGGGGCGAGGAAGCACCGGAAAGCCGGGGGCGGGTCTGCGACCTGGCTCTGCCGGTACTGGCGCTGGTCGTTTTCTCCCTCATCTGCATGCTGTACACGGGCGGCCTGTTCTCCGGCGAGGCGGCCGGGATCGGGGAAGCGTTCGCCAACTGCGACGCCATCACCGGTCTGGCCATGGGCGGCTTTCTGACCGTTTTCTTCCTGGCGCTTCTGTACCTGCCCCGGAAGATCGTATCGGGAAAAGCGTTCCTGGGCGGATTGCTGGAAGGCTTTAAGTACATGGTCCCCGCCACGCTGATCCTGGTCCTTGCCTGGACGCTGGGAGGCATCTGCGGCGCGGACTGCCTGGACGCCGGCGGTTTTGTCAGCAATTTCGTGGCGCAGAACAATATCTCCCTGAATCTCACGCCCGCGGTCTTCTTCCTGATCGCGCTCGTCCTGGCTTTCTCCACCGGCACGTCCTGGGGCACGTTCGCCATTCTGGTCCCCATCGCGGCGGCAGTCTTCCGGGATGAGATGACGCCTCTGATGATCATGGCCACGGCGGCCATCCTCGGCGGCGGCGTCTGCGGCGACCACCTGAGCCCCATTTCCGACACCACGATCCTGAGTTCCACCGGCGCGGACTGCGATCATATCCGCCACGTGGAATCCCAGCTGCCATACGGCTTCCTGGCGGCCGGCGTCTCAGTGGTCTGCTATTTGCTGAGCGGCGTGGCCGGTCTGGCCGTCTGGCTGACGCTGCCGGCCGGCATCGTGCTGCTGCTGGCATTCGTCCTGGGGACCCGGGTCTATTACGCAAAAAAAGAAAACTGATGCCTTTACGGCGAAAGGATGATCTATGAAACTCTCTCAGCTGTTTCCGGTGGATTCCGGAGCCGAAGTGACGGGGCTGGCGCTGGATTCGCGCAAAGTCCGGCCCGGTGATGTTTTCTTCTGCCTGACGGGCCTCGAGAGCGACGGCCACGCCTATGCGGGGAAAGCGGCCGCGGCCGGCGCCGTGGCCATCGTGCACAGCAAGCCGCTGGAGGAAGTGCCCGGCGTCTTCTACATCCCCGCGGACGACGTGACGGCGGAGCTGAACCGGGCCAGCGACCTGTTCTTCGGAAGCCCCAGCAAGAAGATGACGATCTTCGGCGTGACCGGCACGAACGGCAAGACCACCATCACGATGATCCTGCGCAGCCTGTTCTCGCACGTGATGCCGACCGGATACATCGGCACCGTCGGCGTCGAGTACAACGGCATGCACCGGAACGCCTCCCTGACCACCCCGGACCAGATCGAGCTGCAGAGCGACCTGGCGGAGATGGCCGCCGCCGGGATCCGGGCCGCCGCCGTGGAGATCTCCTCGCATGGCCTGGTGCAGCGGCGCGCGGAAAACATCGATGTGGACTGCGCGGTGTTCACCAACCTGACCCGCGACCATCTGGATTACCACAAGACCATGGAGGCCTACTTCGAAGCCAAGAAAATGCTTTTCAAAGGCATGAAGCCCGACGGGATCGCCGTGCTGAACGCGGATGATCCGACGCTGGAGGAACTGAAGGCCTGCTGCGCGTGCCCGGCGGTCACGTACGGCAAAGATCCCGGGCGGAACGCGGATTATCAGGCGGAGGACGTCGTCCTGGGGCCGCGCTTCACCACCTTCACGCTGCGGCACGGCGGCCGGGCCTATCCGGTGCGCTGCAACCTGATCGCCGGCTACAACGTCAGCAACCTGCTGGCCGTGATCGCCGCCGCCCACACGCAGGGCATGCCGCTGGAGCAGATGATCCCGCTCCTGAGCAGCATCCCCCAGGTCCCGGGCCGCATGGAAGTGGTGGACGAGGGACAGAGCTACCACGTGATCGCGGACTTCGCGCACACGCCGGACGCGTTCGAAAAGGTGTTTGAATTCGCGCAGAGCGTGCGCGATCCGGAAGGCAAGGTCTATGCCGTATTCGGCTGCACCGGGCGGCGCGACACGGGCAAGCGGCCCATCATGGGCGGGATCGCCGGCCGCTACTGCGACGAGATCGCCGCCACGTCGGACGACCCCCGGGACGAGGATCCGGCGGCCATCGGTGCCGTCATCCTGGAGAGCGCCGCGCAGCAGGGCTGCCCGGGCGTGTTCCGGAAACGCCGCGAGGACGCCATCGAATACATCCTGCAGAAAGCGCAGCCCCATGACCTGGTTCTCCTGCTGGGCCAGGGCCGCCAGCCGTACCTGATCATGGCGGACGGCTACCGCGAGCCGTACGACGGGGATCCGGAAACGGCCAGAAAGCTGATTCGGAAATATTTCCGCTGAACGGGCGGCATTCGCCCGCAAAACCGCCGGACTCCGGCGGCATCCCGCAAAACATCGTTCATTCAAAAGCGGCATGATCTCCCGGTCATGCCGCTTTTCCGCTTCTATCCGGCCCCTCTCCGTCCGGTCTCTCTTCTCTTCCCCTTCGCTTATTCGTCCACCTTCAGCATCCGATACCCGATCCCGATATGCGTCTGGATATACTT
The DNA here is from genome assembly GCA_017428105.1 of Lachnospiraceae bacterium. GTDB lineage: Bacteria > Bacillota > Clostridia > Lachnospirales > Lachnospiraceae > UBA6987. The sequence continues at coordinate 69,850 of JAFRRM010000025.1, forward strand.
CGGCGCATCCGGTCCGGGCTCGATCTTTTTGCGCAGCGTCGTCATGAACACGCGCAGCGACGCAACGTCGTTTTCCCAGCTCCTGCCCCAGATGCTCTGCGTGATGAATGTGTGCGTCAGGACCTTCCCGGTGTTCCGGGCGAGCAGGCAGAGCAGCTTGTACTCCATCGACGTCAGCTTCAGTTCCTCGCCGTCCAGCCGGGCGACGCCGGCCGAATAGTCGATCGTCAGCTTCCCGTTCGTATAAACGGAGCGGTCCGCGCCCTTTTCTCCGCCGGTCAGGGTCAGGCGGCGGATCGTGACGCGCAGGCGCGCAAGCAGTTCCTCCACGGAGAACGGCTTGGTCAGATAATCGTCCGCCCCCGCGTCGAGGGCCTCGATCTTGTCGGCGTCGTCGCTGCGGGCGCTGATCACGATGATCGGCATGTGGGACCAGCTCCGAATCTGCCGGATCACGTCGATGCCGTCCATGTCCGGCAGTCCCAGGTCCAGGAACAGGACGTCCGGATTGTGGGAGGACGCCATCAGGACCGCCTCCGCGCCGTTGGCGGCGGTCAGATAGCGATAATCGTGCGTTTTCAGCGTCGTGACGATCAGGTTGCGGACGGGAGCGTCGTCTTCCGTCACCAGTACGACCGGGTTATTCATCGACCTGCACCTCTTTCATCGGCAGATAAACCGTAAAGCAGCATCCGGAGGGCTCGTTGTCCGTCAGCGTGATCCGGCCGTGATGCGCTTCCACGATGGACCGGCAGAGCGCCAGGCCGAGCCCGAGGCTCCTGCGCCCGTCGGCGACCTTGTTCTGGCCGGTATAAAACATTTCAAACACATGCTCCTTGACGCCGTCCGGGATGCCCGGCCCGTTGTCGCGGACCGTCACGACGGCCTCGCCGCCGGCCTGCCGGCTCTCGATGCCGATCTCCGAGCCGGGCGGCGTGTTCTTGACGGCGTTGTTGATGAGATTGATCAGCACCTGCATGATCAGCCGGGCGTCCATGTCGGCCAGGAGGATGTCGTCGGTGGCCCGGACCGTGATGGTGTGCTGCGCCGCGTTCCGGTCCACGTGCTTGAGCGCCTCCTCGATGACGTCGCCCACGACCTCCGAGGACAGGTGCAGCTCCATCTGTCCGTTTTCGATGCGCGAGATCGACAGCAGGTTCTCCACCAGGTCGATCAGCCATTCCGAGTCATCGTAGATATCGGAGAAGATCTGCTCCCGCGTCGCGTCGTCCAGCTGCCGGTAATGCGACAGCAGGTTGCTGGCGTTTCCGGAGATCGAAGTCAGCGGCGTGCGGATATCGTGCGAGATCGAGCGGAGCAGGTTCGACCGGAGCTGTTCGTTGCGCACCATGACGGATGCCCGCTCCTTCTCCTCCGCGTTGCGCAGGTTCTCCAGCGCCAGCGCGCACTCGCCCAGGATGGAGGTCACGATACTGTTTTCAAACGGTTCCAGCGGCACGCGGTCCAGCCGGATGGCGATGACGCCGTAGCAGTAGCCGTTCAGGCAGATGGCATGATACTGGGACCGCGCCTCCCCGTACCGTTCCAGACGGAAGCCCGCGGACTCCTGGTGCCGGAACACCCACTCCGCGATCTCTTTCTCCTTCTCATCCGGGACGCTGCGGGTTCCGTCGGCATAATCCGCGCGGAACTCCGTCCCCTCTTCCAGACCGTCTTTCCCCCGCGGGTAGACCGCGGCGTCCCGGTCCAGCAGCGTGATGATCTGGCGCGCGCTCGTCCGGATCACTTCGGCCGGGTCCTCCGCCTTCTGCAGGAGCTGGTTGGTATCCAGCAGCACCTTCGTGCGGAACGCCTCGCGGGCGGACTGCCGGGCGTTCCATTTCATCCGGTTGGCCAGCGTTCCCGTGATCAGGGCAGATGCCAGCATGATGGCGAACGTCACCGCGTATTCGGTCTCATACGTGTGGAAACTGTAGCGCGGCTCGATGAAGAACCAGTTGAACAGCAGCACGCTGGCCAGCGAGCCCGCGACGCTGTAGACCGGGTTGATGGTGACCACGGAAATGATCAGGACGCCCAGGATGAACACCGTGATGATGTTCGCCTCCGAAAAGCCGAACCGCAGGAAGACCAGGCCCAGCCCCGTGGCCGCGATCAGCAGGAGCAGCGTGTACAGGGACTCCTTCAGGGTCGGGCGCATCCGGTCTCCGAGGCGGGAACTCTCCTTCTGCTGCTTGAGGTCCGCGGCGGAGTCCGGAATGATATAGACGTCCACATCCGGGGCGTTCAGGATGATCTGCTCCGTCAGCGGCGGCCTGCTCCAGAAATGACGCCGTTTGATGCCGCTGCGCCCCACCACGATCTTGGTCGTGCCTGAAATATGCGCGTACTCCGCCACCTGCGCGGGCACGTCGTCCCCGATGATCGTCGTGACGGACGCGCCGCTCTGCTCCGCGAAGCGGATGTTGTTCTGCAGACGGGTCCTGTCCTCTTCGGAGAGGCTGTCATACTGGGTGGGCCGGACGTAGATCGCCGTCAGCGAGGCATGAAAAGCATCCGCCATTCGGGCGGCCGCGGCGACGACCTTCGGGTTGGAGGGGGACGGGGAGACGCATACGAGGATGTGCTCGCCGCCTTCGGAATTCCTGCTCATATCATTCTCTCCCGGACCTTCGGTCCTGTCGTTTCATTATATCACAAACCGTTCCGCTTGGCTACCGCCGGCGGGACCGGCGGGAACGGCGCATGACAAGGACCCCTGTCAGTATGAGGGGAAGGATCATGATAAGCACCGTAATGACGTCTTTCATGGCATATTGACCTCTCTGCGCTCCGTGTTACATGCGGAAGCATTTCTGGATGGCGCGCCGCTCTCCCAGGACGAGCAGCGACTTGCCGCTGCTCAGCACCGTTTCCGGCGTGACGGACAGATTCATCTGCCCGTTTTCCCGGACCGCCACGATATTGATCCCGGTTTTTTTCCGGATGTCGATCTGGCCGATGCTCTTCCCGTCCCATTCCCGCGGGACCGGGACTTCGAAGATCGCGTGATCTTCGTCCAGTTTAATGTAATCCAGGATATGGTCGGAGGCGTAGCGGATGGCGGCCCATTCGGCGATCTGCTTTTCCGGGTTGATCACCTCGTCCGCCCCGTTCCGCAGCAGGAACTTGGCCTGCACTTCCCGGTCCGCCCGCGAAATGACGAGCCGGCCGCCCAGTTCCTTGAGCAGCGAAGTCGTCTCCAGCGAGCTCTGGAAATCCCCGCCGATGGTGACCAGGCAGACGTCGTAGCTCCCGACGCCCAGCGAGCGGAGAAAGGCCTCGTTCGTGCTGTCCCCGATCTGTGCGTCCGTCACGTAAGGCAGGATGGCGTTGATGCGCTCCTCGTCCTTATCCACGGCCATCACCTGATGGCCCAGCTGCCGGAACTGCTTCGCCAGCAGCATCCCGAAACGGTTCGTCCCGATCAGCAAAATGGATTTCATGATCCTCTCCTCTCTTCATCCGACGCTGATCCGTCCCACCGGATACTGCGCCGCTTCCGCCCCGCTGCGGCCGACCGCCGCGTACAGCAGCGTCAGCCCCCCGACCCGCCCGAAAAACATCAGCCCGACCAGGATCCCGCGGGAAACGAGCCCCAGCGACGGCGTGATGCCCAGGGACAGGCCCACCGTCCCGATGGCGGAGGCCGTTTCGAACAGGCACGTGCTGAATGAAAGCCCTTCCGCGGTACTGATGACGAACGCCCCCGTCAGGATGAGGAACAGGTACAGGATCAGCAAAGTCGACGCGCATCTCACGGTATCCTCATCGATCCGCCGGCCGAACAGCCGCGGGCTTTTCCGGCGCCGCACGACCGCCGACGCATTGGCCGCCAGCACGGCGATCGTGGTGGTCTTCACGCCTCCGGCCGTGGAACCCGGGGAGCCGCCGATCAGCATCAGGACGACCGTCATCGCGCGGCCCGCGCTGCTGAGCTCTCCCATGTCCGCCGCATTGAAACCCGCGGTGCGGGGCGTGACCGCCTGGAAAACGGAGACGCAGAGCCGCTCTTTCAGGCCCAGCGATGAAAAATCATTCAGGAAGAACACGGCGGCCGGGATCAGGATCAGCAGCGCCGTGGCGCTCAGGATGACCTTGGTCTGCATCCGGTACCTTCTCACACGGAACTTATGCTCCGCGATATCTTCCCAGGTCAGGAAACCGATCCCGCCGACGACGATCAGCAGACACACGGGCAGGACGACCCAAAGGTTTCCGCTGAAATACGTCAGCGAGGAATATTCGCCGGTCCGGCCTCCCATTACGTCGAAGCCCGCGTTGCAGAAGGCGGAGACGGAGTGGAAAACGGCCATCCAGACCCCGGGCGCGCCGAAGGCGGAACAGAACGCCGGCATCATCAGGAGCGCGCCGGCCAGTTCCGCGGCCAGGGCCACTTTGCAGATGAAGCCGGTCAGTTTCACGACGCCGCCCATCTGGTGGGCGGACAGGCTCTCCTGCAGCATGCTGCGCTGCAGCAGCGAGATCCGCCTCCCGGAGGCGGCCGCGATCATGGCCGTGACGGAGACGATCCCCAGCCCGCCGATCTGGATCAGGGTCAGGATCACCGCCTGGCCGAATCCGGACCAGTGCACCGCCGTATCCCGGACCACGAGCCCGGTCACGCACACGGCGGACGTCGCGGTGAACAGCGCGTCTTCGACCGGCGTCCCCTGCCCGTCCGCCGCCGCAGCCGGCAGCGTCAGCAGGAGCGTTCCGGCCGCGATGACCGCCAGAAATCCCGCGATGATGATCTGGAAAGATGTTAATTGTTTTCCCAAAAACCGTCCGCTCATGATGGTGCGCCTGATCCCTTTCTATGGCTTTATCATAAAGCATGAATTACAAAGATGGTGTTAAGGGACGGGCGGAGGGGATTAAGACGGCATTAAAAACACAAAAAAATGGGCCGCCCGGGGCAGGCGGTCCGTTTCCGTCATCATGGCGCCGGGCATTTCCGTCCGGCGTCTCAGGCCTGTTCGATCATTCATGCAAGCGGTCCCGGCAGGCTTTTCCGCGTCCGCCGTCGCCTGTCCGGCAGGTCCTCCGGGGTGGTGATCTTGACGTTTTCGTAAGATCCGGCCACGGTCTTGACGGGGCGGCCGGCGAGTTCCATCAGGCTGCAGTCGTCAGTCACCGGGACGTCGCGGAAGCGCTCGTGGGCTTCCAGCAGGTCGCGGCGGCGGAAGCCTTGCGGGGTCTGGATCAGGACGGTCAGACGGCGGTCCGTGGTCTGCACCACCTCGCCGGCTTCGTTGATCAGTTTGACCGTGTCCTTGCTGGGGACGGCGGTGCTGACGGCCGGGTAGGTCTCCAGGGCGGCCAGGCAGGCGTCGATCATGGCGGCGGAGGCGAACGGGCGGGCGCCGTCGTGGATCAGGACCAGGGGTTCGCGGCAAAGGAGCAGGGCGTTGTACACGGAGGCCTGGCGGGTGGGGCCGCCGTCGGTCAGCAGGATCTCCGCGGCCGGGACGCCGTCATGCGAGCCTCTCCAGTCCGCGGCCGGGACGCCGTCATGCGAGCCTCTCCAGTCCGCGGCCAGCGCTTCGATCGCGTCCCGGTCCGCCGGGCGGCAGGGAATGATGACGCGCCGGACGGCCGGGTGAGTGCCGAACAGGTCCAGCGAATAGCGCAGGACCGGGACGCCCTTCAGTTCCGCCAGCACCTTATTGACCGGACCTCCGAAGCGGCTGCCGCTGCCTCCCGCAGCCAGGATCACGTCACAGGAATGCGTGCTCATGATCTTGTCCTCTGTTCCGTCCGAAACGGCACGTGAAGTCCCCAGCCTTCCGGCAGGATCTCCCGCAGGGTCTCCCGCGCGGTCTGCCGCGCTTCTTCCGAGGCATAAAGACCGAATACTGCGGAGCCTGAGCCGCAAAGCAGGCTCCCGAGAGCGCCGCTTTCCGCCAGGAACGACTGCGCCTGATCGAACGCAGCGCGGTCCTCTCCCTGCAGCACCGTTTCAAAATCGTTGTGCAGGAACGGGATCACGGCTTCCGGCGCGTCGCCGGACAGCGCGCGGATCAGGCCCTGCTGCTTCTCTTCCCGTTCTTCCGCGGACAGCTCCCGGCCGCCGTTTTCATCCCAGGCGCGGTACATGGCCGCCGTGGAAAAGCCCCGGGGGGGCTTGATGACGAGCAGGGGGAGGTACAGGGAGGCGTCAAAGCCTTCCAGGTCCGTCCCGGTGCCCTGTCCGCGGGCGGGCGCGTCCCAGATGAGGGCCGGCACGTCCGCGCCCAGTTCTTTCCCGATCTCGCAGAGTTTCTTCCGGGTCAGGCCCAGCCGGAAGATCCGGTTGCAGGCCTGCAGCATCGAGGCCGCATCGCCGCTGCCGCCGCCCAGGCCCGCCTGCCAGGGGATCCCCTTTTCCAGGCGCACCGAAACGGGCGGGATCCGATACCGCTCATGCAGCAGTTCCCAGGCACGGATGACCAGGTTGTCCTTCCCTTCCAGGGCCTTCTCCGAGGCCGAGAAACGGTTCCGGTCCGAAGGCTCCGCCTTCAGATAGTCAAACAGCGGCAGCGGCCAGAAGACGGTATCGATGGTGTGATAGCCGTCCGGACGCCGGCCGGTGATATACAGACTCAGATTGACTTTCGCATGCGGAAAAAGTTCCATCAGTCTTCCTCCTCCCGCAGTTCTCCGGTGACCTGGCAGAAGACCTGGATGCCTTCGCCGCGGCCGAACGCCGTCAGGCCCTCGCCGCTGGTGGCCGTCAGGCCCACGTGCGCCGGCGCGATCCCCAGCAGGTCCGCCACCGATCTTTTCATGGCCGGGATGTGCTCATACAAATGCGGCCGCTTCGCTTCCACGCTGAACGACACGTGCACGATCCGTCCGCCCATGGCCGACAGATCCCGCAGCGCCTCCCGCAGGTACGCGCGGCTGTCCGTCTCGCCGGCGCGGCACATCGTGTCCGCAGCCGGCCCCAGGACGTTCCGTCCCGTCAGGCCGGATACGGCGTTGGTCAGGGCGTGCAGCAGCACGTCGCCGTCGCTGTTGGCTTCCAGGCCCGGTCCCCCGGGCAATAAAACACCGCCCAGCAGCAGGGGTTTCTCCTCCTGCGTGAAGCGGTGCGAATCCTGTCCTATGGCGCAGCAGATCATATGCGTCTCCTTTTATGACAATTGCTTTTTCCGGTATTCTTCCTTCCAGCGGAAAAGCAGTTCCAGATATGCTTTCGTGCGCTCCGGTTCGGCCTTGTCTTCCAGGGCGGCGGCTTCCAGCGCCTTGCCCTGATACGCGGCCAGCTGCCAGCGTTTGTCCCAGTTGCTGCGGAACTGTTCCAGCATTTCGTCCGTCACGGCGCTCCTTACGGCCTCCGGGACTTCGTCGCGCCCCATCAGGCGGCTGAGCGCGTACATTTTTTCCGCCAGACCCGGGCTGCGGGTCAGCAGCCAGGCGTTCTTCAGGTTGTCCATGGCCTCGGCGTAATGTTCCGTCCGGGCGTAGCAGGCCGCTTTGTCCTGCCAGATGCGGCTCACGAATTCGGAGTCCGCCAGTTCCCGGCTGTCCAGGTCCAGGACCTGGTTATACGCCCGCAGCGCCGCGTAGTACTGGCCGCGCTCAAACAGCAGGTCGCCCTTGGCGCGGATGCGTTCCGCCTGGCTGCTGCGGCTGAGCTTTTCCAGCTGCTTCCGGAACTGGAAGAGGTCGCTGCTGCTGTAATACCGCAGTTCCTGCAGGATGACGTACAGGACGTCGTACAGCCCGCCCTGCTCCTGCGTGCGCAGGATGCGTTCCTCCAGGCGCGGCTGGTCCAGCTGATGGATGAAGTCCAGCAGGCGCTCGTCCGCGAAGCTTTCATCGATCAGGTCCACGTAATGAAAAATGTAATAGCAAAGTTCCTCGGCGCTGTACAGATGCACGCCCAGTTCCTGCACATAATAAGGCCGTTTGATGTCCAGGGGCCGGCTCAGGATCAGATTGCCCATCGGTGCGCTCCTATCTTTGTGCTCAGGAAATGAGGAAGTCTTTGCGGATGACCATGCCGCTGGCGGGGAAGAGCTCGCCGAAGCCCTTGTCCACGACGCGGGCCGTCACATGGTTTTCCGAAGCAAAGGAAATGATGACCTGCACGCGCGTGGCCTTGTTGGGCCGCGCTGGCAGTTCCGCCAGGGAGATCGGGATCACCTCCACCCGCTGGGTCGCGAACGGGGTGATCATGAGTTCCAGGGTCTGCACGTCGTCCAGGATGAATTCCGCCGAGGAGCGGGCTTCGTACCAGTTGCTGCCGGCGGAGGCCAGCGTCAGCTGCTCGTTCCGGCCGTCGCGCACGGCGTACAGGCTGATGGAGGAGGACAGGCGTCCTTCGCAGATGCAGACGTACGGGAAGAGAGATTCCTCCCGGGTGCTGTCCCAGGCCTGGATGGCCGCCCCGTCCGCAAACAGGTGCTGGCCTTCGAAGACCTTGCGTTTATTGCAGAGGCGCTTTAAGAATTCCGGCGCCCAGGCGGTCACGCTGCCGAAGCCGTCGCCGGTCAGGAAGACCGAAGAGATCAGTTTCTTGGCCAGCAGCCGGTCCGCGCAGGAGGACAGGATGGAATCCGCCATCCGTTCGCCCACGGGGGTGTCCAGCACGTCCAGGTCGAAGGCCTCTTCCAGCGGTTCGCGGCGGGCCTCCAGGACCTGGGGGCGGCGGCCGCGCAGGACGTGCATCTCATAATAATCCAGGCCTTCGTCCGTCAGGTCGAAGCCGACCACCATGTTGGGCCAGATCTCCCGGGGACGGGAGGCGACGAAAAAGGAGAAACACTCGGTATGGCTCAGGAAGCGAAGCTTGTCGCGCGAGAGGCCGCAGGCGTCGCAGGCCAGGGTCAGGCGGTCCAGCAGGTCCGGACTCAGTTCGCGCAGGGAAAACGCCAGGCAGCGCACGGCCTCCTGCCCGTATTTCCGGCGGGGCAGGGCCAGCAGCTGTTCGATATAGTGGCCCATCAGTTCCACCGCGCTGTAGCGCGTGCCCTCGATGGTCGCGCTGCCGTTCTTGTACAGCAGCTTCACCAGTTTGTCCACCATGGTGCCCTCGCCCATCAGGGCGCGGCGGTAGGCCTCGTAGCCGATCAGCCAGGTATCGCTGCCTTTCAGCTTGCAGAGCACGGTGGAGATCTGGGAGGTGCTTTCCGATTCGCCGGTCAGGATGGCCTCCGGCTCGCCCTTTTCGGGGGAAAACACACTGATCTGACTGTGGGTGTCGCACAGATCGATGCCCAGGATCAAGCCTTCCATGTTTTCCTCCTTTCCGGCCGGGCCGCGGTCCCGGTGTATTTTCAGCGCGGGTCTGGAATTTTAATTATAGCAAATGATCAGGCCAAAGGAAAGTATTCCTGCAAAATCACGTCTCTTTTTCCCAGCTCTTCCAGCTGTTCCTGCCAGCCGTCCTCGCCTTTCGCCGCCGCGTCGATCAGGCGGTTCAGCGAGGCGAAACGGTTGCCGCCGGCGCTCACGGCGCCGGGCAGACGGCCCTTCAGGAGCGGGGTCTGATCCGGATCGTCGCTGCGGTAGATCGTGTATTCCAGCACTTCATCCGCAAAGACGAGCACCGGCTTCACGTAAATGCCGCGGAAGATGTGCGGCATCTCGCCGGTGCGGGGATCCCTGTCCGCTTCCTGCGGCAGGATGCGGAAGGCGATGCGCACGGGCTCGTCTTCCTTCCCCCGGTATTCGATCAGGGTCTTATCTCCCAGTTCATCCGGGAGGGCGAAGAAGCGGCCCAGTTTCTCCTGGTAGGCAAAAAGCAGGCCCTTGTCGTACAGGTGGTTGAGGAAGGTCCTGGCCAGCGACGTTTCTTCCGGGGTCAGCGCTTCCTTGTCGGCGTAATGCTGGGTCAGGGCGATCTGGCACAGGTCGGGCAGCTGGGTGGGCTTCTTTTCCGAGAGGGCCCAGGAGGCCAGATAGGCGAAGATGTTGTCCGGGACGGACTCCCCGCGGCAGAAATAACGCTCGCAGCGGTCGACCGCATAAGCGTGCAGGAGCACGCGGTTCGGCGCTTTCGGCGCCTGATTTTCCTTGAGGTACTGCTCCACGACCCATTCGATGCGGCGCGTTTCGCCGGTGAAGAGCATCTGGCCCAGCAGGCGTTCGGGCAGGTCGTAGGGGACGGCTTCGCCGTTCACGGCGCGTTCCAGGAGCAGGCGCATATCCTCCGTGCTGCCGTTGAAATGGCGGCAGAGGTAGGTCAGGGTCACGGAATCCCACACGTCGCGGCGGTACAGGGACATCACGCCGCCGAGCGTGTTTTTGTCATAGGAATAGCCGCGGGTGCGGATCAGGCGGTTCATGAGGCGCAGCAGGAGGCCGGTGTCGAAATGCCGGTAGCCGAAGCGGCGGACCATTTCCGCGGCAGCTTCGTCGTCGCCCTGCAGGAGCAGGCTCTCCGCCAGCAGGGCGCCGGCCTGGGCATCCAGATACGGGCTGCGCCGCAGTTCTTTAAGGAGGGCGGCGTTCTCCGCCGTGCCCAGATTGCGGCGTTTGACCAGGCTGAAGATCAGTTTTTCCCGGTAGGCTTCCGAGAGTTCGTTCCACTCCGTGAACCGCTGGACCAGGTCGCGGGCCTCCCATTCGTTCAGTTCGCCCTTGATGGCTTTCTGGCACTGGAGCAGCTTGAAGGGCAGGCTGCCGGGAGACAGGCGCCGCAGGGTCTCCATCAGTTCGCGGGAAGCTTCCATCAGCTTTTTGCGGCGGAAGACGCTCTGCACGTAGCGGTCGCCGTTCCTGTCCACGAACAGCAGGCGGCAGCGGGGGGTGAACACCGGAATGTAGGCTTCGCCGTCACGGACCGGGTAGACGAAAGGCTCCCTGAGTTCGCCGTAGAGCACCAGGATCTTGTCGATGCTGCGGTTGGACAGGGTCAGGTGCATGGTATAGACGTATTCCGCGAGCACGACGGCCATGCGGCTGTCCAGCACCTGCGGGATGAACATTTTTTCATAAAAGACCGTCTCGGAGTCGCGGACGTCGCCCAGGAGCAGCTGGTCCATGGCGTAGGTCTGGATCTGCTTTTCGTACAGGCGGTACATCTGGGTGTCCGGTTCGTAATGGGTCAGGATGTAGCGGTAGAGGCTTCGCTGCGCGCTGCGGGAGCGGGGGCTGTTGTAGGTATAGTAAAGCTGCACCATCTGGGGGATGTCGCCGTCGAAATCATCCGGGAGGGCGGTCAGGTAATACTCGTACAGCTCGGCCAGGCGCACGTCCTCGCGGATGCCTTTCTCATACCATTCCAGGTAGCGCGGCGAGGGCTTTTCGCGGCGCAGGAGGACCGTGAGGAGGGCGGTCAGCATCTCCTTTTCCGGGAAGCAGCGGACCAGCTGGAGGGCCAGGCGCTCGCAGCCGGGGCGGAAGGTCTTTTCGCGGACCAGAAGGTCGCGCGCGGTGTCGGCCACGGTCTTCTTCCAGCAGTTGAAGCGTGCGCCGAAGGTCAGGAGCTGGAGGGTGAAGCTGTCCAGTTCGGTCAGAAGCTCCGGGTTGTTGTTCAGAAGTCTGACGGTCTCCAGCTTCAGGATCAGCGGGAACCGGCCGCGGCGGAAGTGTTCGCGGATGCGTTTGAAGCATTTGTCCGGGTGCTCGGCCCATTCGCTGTCGGAGCGCATGAGAAGCGGCAGGAGCTCCACGCGGCCGGCTTCTTCGTCCTTTAAGCGGTAGAGAAGGCGCAGGAAGCCGTCCGAGAGCCGGTCGCCCTTTTCCATCTCCTCTTCCAGGTATAAAAACCACAGATACTGGGTCACTTTTTCCATGCGGTTGCGCTGGACTTCGGCCCGGATCTGTTCCAGGGTCTCTTTTTCTTCGGCGCGGCGGCGCGTTTCGCGGCAGAGTTCCGCGCGGAGCAGTTTTTCGGCGACGTCGGGTTCCCGGCCGGCCTCGCAGGCCTCCAGGTGCTTCATCGTCAGGGATTCGATGTTGTACGGCGCGTCCTGTCCCGCGTACAAGGTGACCATGCTGCGGGAGAGCTGCAGACGGGCGCGGCGCAGCTGGCGGGCGCGCTGCTGCTCGGGGTCGGCGGTCCGCTCGGGGATCACCGTGACCGGGATGCGGAATTCCTCGCGGCCGGTATTGACGCGGATCTCGCCGAGGTTGCGGCCCGCGTGCAGGTGCTCGGCCATGAAATAGACGGGGATCCGAAGTTCGCCGTCCTTGAAATCCGCGCCGGTCCAGCGCTCCCGCGGGAGGCGGATGAACGGGGCGGAAGCGTCGGTGGAGACCACGCAGTACCCGCTGCCGCTGCGGCGGATCAGGATCTCGCCGCGCGAGATGCTGTCTTTGAAGAAGACGGAGATCGGCGTGGTCTGCACGGTCAGTTTCACGGGCTGCTTCGCGCCGCACGCCACCAGGAATTCCTCCTCCGCCAGGCGGCTGTCCGGGGAATCCTTAAGGGCCGCCAGCAGCGCTTTTAGGGAATCGTCCCGCAGGAAGGGGAACTGCGCGAAGCGGCCGGTGATGTAGAGCTGATGGACCAGCTCGGGCTGGGTCTCCGCCAGCTGGGCCAGCTCGGGCAGGGTCGACGGGAGCGGGACGTCCAGCCCCGCGCTCTGGCCGACGGCGAAGCGGTAGGGGACCGCGATGTCTCCGGTGTTGGTCACCAGGGAGAAGCGCCCCTCCAGGACCGTGTCTTCCTTCTCTTCCTCTCCGTGCACGACGTAGTTCAAGGTCACCTGCTGGCCGGCAAAGGCGTCCTGCAGGAGTTCGACCCGTTCGTCGTCCGAGTAGGCCAGGCCGCGGAACGGGATGCCGTTCTCGCTGATCATCGAGATCCGGCCGGCCGCGGACTGTCCGCAGGGGATCGAGGCGCTCAGCGTGTTTTCAGACAGCCGGATCCGGGCCTGGACTTCTTCGATATTGCCCTTGGCCAGCTGATTGATCTTTTTTCTCACGGTCCTCTCCTTCCCCGGTATTTTGTCAAAAAGGAGCCAAAAGGGAGGCTCCCGCCCATTTTTTCCTTTATTTTACACCAAATGTGTCAGAAATTCCATATATTTTTTGATTTCCCGCTCATATCCGTTGTCGCCGGGCTCCAGGAACTTTGTTCCGACGAGCTCGTCCGGCAGATACTGCTGCTTCACGTAATGGCCGGGGAAATCATGGGCATACTGATACCCGATGCCCTTGCCCAGATCCGAAGCGCCCTGATAGCCGGTCCCCTGCAGATGCGGCGGGACCTGCTTGACGTCGGTGGTGCCAACGGCTTCCAGGGCTTTTTCGATGCCCAGGTAGGCGGCATTGCTCTTCGGTGCCGTGGCGACGTAAGACGCGGCCAGCGCCAGCGGGATGCGCCCTTCGGGCATGCCTACGCGCTCCAGGACTTCCGAGGCGGCGACGGCCACCTGCATGGCGCGGGGATCGGCCAGGCCCACGTCCTCCGCCGCGCAGATCATGATGCGGCGGGCGATGAATTTGGGATCCTCGCCGGCGGTCAGCATGCGGGCCAGATAATAGAGCGCCGCGTCCGGATCCGAACCGCGCATGCTCTTGATGAAGGCGCTGATCACGTCGTAGTGGTTGTCGCCCTCCTTGTCGTAGCGCACGGCCCGGCGCTGGATGCATTCCTCGGCGACCGGGACGGTGATGCGGATCCGCCCGTCTTCGCCGCGCGGCGTGGTGAGCACCGCCAGTTCCACCGCGCTTAAGGCCCGGCGGGCGTCGCCCCCGGCCACGTCGGCCAGGAACTCCACGGCGTCCCCGTCCATATCCGCGTTATACATGCCCATGCCGCGTTCCGGGTCCGTCACGGCGCGTCGGATCAGCGTGGCGATGTCCTTCTTCTCCAGCGGCTTGAGCTGGAAGATGTGCGAGCGGGAGATCAGCGCGCGGTTCACCTCGAAGAACGGATTCTCCGTGGTGGCGCCGATCAGGATCACGGTGCCGTCTTCCACAAAGGGGAGCAGGTAGTCCTGCTGGGCCTTATTGAAGCGGTGGATCTCATCGATGAACAGGATGGTCTTTTTGCCGTACAGCGCACGGATGTTCTTCGCTTCCGCGACGACCTCCTCCATGTCCTTCTTGCCGGCGGCCGTCGCGTTGATCTGGCGGAATTCCGCCTTTGTCGTGGAGGCGATCACCTGCGCCAGCGTGGTCTTGCCGGTGCCGGGCGGACCGTAAAAGATCAGCGAGGACAGCTGGTCCGCCTGGATGATGCGGCGCAGCAGCTTGCCCTCTCCGAGAATGTGCTCCTGGCCCACCACCTCATCGAGAGAAGTGGGACGCAGGCGCAGCGCGAGGGGGCTGTCCTTTTCCCTGGCCTGATCGTTCATGTAGTCGAAAAGATTCATCATGTCGTTCTGCATCATGCGCCGCGCGGGCAGGCGCGTCCCATCAGTATTGGTGCCGCGGCGTCATCTCAAAGCGCCGGTATTCTTCCCCATCCAGGTCCACCCAGCGGTATAAGCCCTTTTCCAGGGTCATATAGCTGTGGCGGCTGCCGCCTTTGGGGATGGAGACGGAGCCGGGATTCATGGCCACGAAATTGCCCAAATCATGGCAGACCGGAACGTGGGTGTGGCCGGAGAGCAGGACGTCCACGCCCTGCAGCGGGAAGCGGCTGTGCTCGTCGTAGAGGTGGCCGTGGGTGGCAAAGATGAGGCAGCCGTTATCCACGAGAGCCGTGAAATCCTGCAGGATGGGGAAATCCAGCACGGCCTGGTCCACTTCGGAGTCGCAGTTGCCGCGCACGGCCACGATGACATCCTTATACCGGTTCAGCTGTTCCGCCGTGCTCATGGTGCCGTATTCCTCCGGAAGGGCGTTGCGCGCGCCGTGGTAGAGCAGGTCGCCGAGCAGGAGCAGGCGGTCCGCTTTTTCCGCTTCAAAGCGGCGCAGCAGTTTTTCGCAGCAGCGGCTGCTGCCGTGGATGTCCGAGGCGATGAGCCATTTCATAGGATGCACTCCTTCCGGGCTGCGGCGGGCGCGGTGCAGATGTCCGTCACAGCAGCAATAATTCGGTAAGTCCGTCCTGATCCAGGCCGGTGAAATAATCGGATACGGAAATGCCGTCCAGGCCCTTCCGGATATCCTCCGCGCGAAGGGGGAGGCCGGTCAGGCGCTCCGCCAGTTCTTCGGGTTCGCGGGTACTGAAGAAATCGCCCCGGAACGCCAGGCTCCGGATGCGGCCGCGCCGTAAACCGATCAGGGCTTCCACCGTCCCGCAGCCTTCAAAGCGCTTCGCCTTGCGCAGCGTGCTTTCCGGGGAAGCGCCCCAGTTCCACTCCCAGCGGCCGTAGCGGGCTTCCTTGAGGGCTTCGATGGCGGCGGTGTCCGTCTCGTTGAATTCGTACCGCTCCGCTTCGTTCCCGCCGGCCAGCTCTTCCAGCAGCACGCGGCGGAACTCCGCCAGCGTGGTGCCTTCGGGCAGCAGCGGCTTCAGATTGGTGACGCGGGAGCGGACGGAGGAGACGCCTTTCCCGGCCAGTTTTTCCGCCTTGACGGCCAAGGCCTCCTGGACCGCGGAAAGATCGGAATCGAACAGGATGGTGCCGTGGTGCATGACGCGGCCTTCGCGGATGTACTGGGCATTGCCCGAAAACTTCTTTCCGTCCGCGGTCACGTCGTTCCGCCCGCTGATCTCCGCCGGAACGCCGAAGCGCGCCAGCGTCCGCACGACCGGCCGGCAGAACAGGGCCAGGTCCACTTTGCCGCCGGGCTCCGCATCCGTAATGACCGTGAAATTCAGATTGCCCAGGTCATGGTAGACCGCGCCGCCCCCGGAGAGGCGCCGCACCACACGGATGCCCTTCGCCTCCACGGCCGCGCCGTTCACCTCCGCCGCCGTATTCTGATATTTGCCGATGATCACCGCCCGGTCGTTCTGCCAGAGCATCACATACGCCCTGTCCCTCGGCAGGGAGGAGAACACGTACTCCTCCGCTGCCAGATTGAAGGCAGGGTCCGTGGTGACCAGGTCCAGGACTGATACTTTCATTTATCTCCGGATCATTTATGGATGGCCGCGCCGAAGCAGTCCAGCGCCGCCTCCTTCATCATTTCGCACAGCGACGGATGCGCCACGACGGTGTTTTCCCACTCGTCCAGCGTCATGCCGTCCTGCACGGCCAGCGTGGCCATGCCGATCATTTCGGATGCGTTCTCGCCGACGATGGTGACGCCCAGCGTCTTCTTCGACGCCTCGTCCGCCACCACGTAAACGGTGCCGGAAGCGCCTTCCGCCAGCGCCATGCCGTTGTTGCTGTATTCAAACGTGCCCAGGAGCGGCTTGAAGCCGGCGGCTTCCGCCTGCGCGGTGCTCAGGCCCACGGAGGCGAAGCAGGGCAGCGTGTAGACGCAGGCCGGGATCGGGCCGGGCGCGGGGACTTCTCCGCCCAGCATGTCATGCAAGGCGCGCTCGCCTTCCGCGTACGCCGCGTGAGCCAGCTGCAGGCCGCCTGCCGCATCGCCGATGGCGTACACGCCGGGCAGGTTGGTGCGCTGATGCGCGTCCACCTTGACGCAGCGGCGTTCCAGCTCCAGGCCCAGGGCTTCGGCGTCGATGCCGCTTAAGGAAGCCTTGCGGCCCACGGCCATCAGGACCTGCTCGCAGTCGACCGCCGTCTCCGCGCCGTCCTTCTCAAAGACCGCCTTCAGGCCTTCTTCGGCCTTCTCCACGCGCAGCATCTTCGCGCCGACGTACAGCTTCACGCCCAGTTTCTTGATGTGAGAGACCAGCTGGTCCACGGCCGCGCGCTCATTGTTCGGCAGCAGCGCAGGCAGCATTTCCACGACGGACACCTTGGTGCCGAACGCCTGGAAGGCGCAGGCCAGCTCCAGACCGATGACGCCGCCGCCCATGACGACCATGCTCTTCGGGATCTCCGTCATGTTCAGCACGTCCGTGGAGGTGATGCAGAGTTCGTGGCCCGGGATGGGGATGACCATCGTTTCGCTGCCGGTCGCGATCACGACGTTTTTGCCCTGAAAACATTCGCCGCCGCATTCCACCACGCGGTCCGGCTTCAGCACGGCTTCCCCGTAAATGGTCGTCACGCCGGCCGCATCCAGCAGCAGCTTCACGCCGCTGGTCAGCTTCTTCACGACCATTTCCTTGCCCTTCTGGACTTTTTCAAAATTCACGGTGAGCGGCGCGGCATAAATGCCCCGCTTGCTCAGGTTTTTCACTTTATCCATGGTCAGGGCCTTGTCCACCAGATATTTGGTGGGGATGCAGCCCACGTTCAGGCAGGTGCCGCCCAGGACGCCCTTTTCGAACACCGCCGTCTTCAGGCCTTTCTTGGCCGCTGCCGCCGCCAGGGAATAACCGCCGGGCCCGCCGCCCATGATCAGCAAATCAAACTGTTCCATATCTCCTCCTTGTGCCGTGCCTAGCAACGCGTCCCTCAGGTTCCGCGCAATAAAATACCCTTATATGATACCATATAAGGGTAAAAAGGGCAAGAAGAATGCGAGGCGGACGGGCCGTTTCCGGCGGATTTTTCCGGCCGGCCGGAGCGCCGCGCGCGTTTACCGGATCCCGGTGCTCCCGAAGCCGCCGCGGTCCTCTCCGTCCAGGTGTTCCACCGCTTCAAATTCCAGCGGCGGCTGGTTTTCCATCACGCGGAACTGGCAGATGCGGTCGCCTTTGCGCACCGTGACCGGCCGGGTGGCCAGCATGGGGACGAACCACTCGTCGCCGTCGCCGCAGTAGGAACTGTCCACCACCCCGACGCTGTTGACCTGCAGCAGGCCGAAGTTCTTGTATGTGCTGCTGCGCGGCGCCACGTGGGCTTCATAGCCCTCGGGGAGCTTCACGGCGATGCCCAGCGGGATCAGTTTGAATTCCCCGGTCTCAAAAGAGACGTCCCGGGCCGCGCGGAGGTCGATCCAGTCCGATTTTCCCTCCACGTACGCGAGGGGTTCCATCTCCGGGTCCAGATAGCGGATCTGCAGCGTCAGCATTTTACGGCTCCCTCTTTTTTATGGCCTTGCGGCGGCGGATGCGTTCCTTCAGGATCTTGTTCTGGTAGGCCATCACGCCGGAGAACAGGAGAGACAGGACGAGCAGGATGGCGAGCAGGACGATCGCGACCGTCTTCCAGCCGCCGCCTCCGCTCTTCACCGCCGGATCCGTCTCCGCGGAGCGGCTGGCCGTGGTCGAAGGGACTTTGGTGGCGGAGGTGGGGGAAGAGGGGCTCGCGGGCGTGGTGCCGCCCTGTCCGGTCTCCGAAGTCGGTTCCGGGGCTTCCGTCGCGGGAGGCGCCGTTTCACGGACGATGGTCGTGGTCAGAGGGTAAGTCCCCAGCGTCACGCCGCCCAGGGAGGCGATGGCCTTCAGGCCCCCTTCGCCGTCCGGAAGCAGTTCGGTGTCCCATTCCTGATCCGCGTAGGAGTTCGGGACCAGGACGGACGCGCCGGTGGTGCTCCGGCCCGCACCGGCCTTCACGCGCAGGGTGAATTCCTCACCGGTCTTCTCATCCGTCACCTGCGAGGCGATCTCCCCGCCGTCGCCGAATTCAGGCAGGTCCACCAGCGAGAAATTGTCGAACGCATAATCCAGCAGTCTCCGCACGTCCATGTAGGCGTCGTGCGTCGTGTCCGCATGGAAGGTCACGCAGATGATGTCCAGATTGCCGTCGGTGGCATAGAGGGTGCGGGTGTATTCGGCCTCTTCCACCCAGCCGGTCTTGCCGGCCACGACACGCTCGTCGTAATAATCCGAAGTGGGCTGGAAGACCAGATAGTTGTGGTCGCAGACGATCTCATGCCCGTCGTCGTCCGTGAAGCTGTAGCTGCGGGTGCCTGCGATCTTCCGGTACGTGTCGTTCTGGATGGCGCCCCACATGATCATGGCCATGTCGTAGGCCGTGGTCATATGCAGCAGGTCGTTCAGGCCGTGCGGGTTATGGAAGGTGGTGTTGATGGCGCCGAGCTCGCGCGCCCGCTCGTTCATGCGGTCCGCGAAGGTCAGCAGGTCGCCGTCGATCTTCTCCGCCAGGGCGTAGCCGATGGTGTTGACCGAGTTCAGGCACAGGCCGTAGATCGCGTCCTCCACGGTGAAGGACTGGCCTTCATAGAAGCGCCGGCGGCCGTCCTCGCCGCCCTCCACCAGGTCGTTGACCGAGTTCCAGGAAAGGACCAGCTTGTCGTCCAGGTCCAGTTCCTCGATCGCGATGAGCGCGGTGATGATCTTGGTGATGCTGGCCGGGTACATCCGCTGATGGATGTTCTTGGAATACAGCATCACGCCGGAATTCAGTTCGATCATGATGGCCGTGTCGGAGTTGATCTCCGGCGCCGCGGGGCGCACGTAGCCGGGCGCGTCCACGATCTGGTGGTCTTCCCGGCCGATGACGGTCTGCGCATACGCGGGGCGATCGCCCGACGTGATCAGGACGGCGGCGGCCAGCAGGATCGATAAGGCTTTTCTAAACTTTTTCACTGTCGTGATCCTCTCTTATAAATACCGGATGACCTGTTCCATCTCCCGGCCGGGATATTCCTCCACACGGCCTTCGTCGCCGTACGCCGCGACGGCCGGATCCAGCGGCAGCTGCAGCATCAGCGGCATACCATGCGCGGCGGCCCACTCCGCCGTCGTGCTCCTGCCGAACAGCGGGATCTCTTTGCCGCAGTCCGGGCAGCGCAAGAAGCTGTAGTTTTCGATCACGCCCAGCACGGGGATGTTCATCATTTCCGCCATGTGGAAGGCCTTTTCCATGACCATGTTCACCAGGCTGTGGGGGGTGGTCACCATGATGACGCCGTCCACGGGCAGCGACTGGAACACGGTCAACGGCACGTCGCCGGTCCCGGGGGGCAGGTCCACCAGCAAATAGTCCAGGTCGCCCCAGAGGACATCGCTCCAGAACTGTTTGATGACGCCGCCCAGGATCGGACCGCGCCAGATCACCGGTGCCGTGGTGTCCGGCAGG
>JAFRRM010000026.1 GCA_017428105.1 Lachnospiraceae bacterium
CTGCGCGCCTCCATCTACAACGCCATGCCGAAGGAAGGCGTGGAAGCGCTCGTCGAATTCCTGAAAAAGTACGAAGCGGAACACTGCTGATCTGCCGCCAATAAAACCTGAGGAGGACTGAATATCATGAGCATTCGCATTTTAATCACCGACGGCCTGGATGCCGGCGCCATCGAACAGCTGCGCAACGACGGTTACGAGATCGTCGAGAACTACTACGCCCCCGAAGAACTGGGCGCCGCCTTAAAGGATTTTGACTGCGTCATCATCCGCTCCGCCACCAAGATCCGCCAGGCTCAGATCGACGCCTGCCAGGGCGGCAAGCTGAAACTGATCATCCGCGCCGGCGTGGGCATCGACAACATCGACGTCAAGTACGCCGAAGAGCACGGCATCGCCGTCCGCAACACGCCCCGCTCCTCTTCCCAGGCCGTGGCGGAACTGGCCCTGGGCCACATGTTCTCCTGCGCCCGCTTCATTTCCGCGGCCGGCCATTCCATGCGTGAAGGCAAGTGGGAGAAGAAGGTCTTCAGCAAGGGCATCGAGCTGCAGGGCAAGACGCTGGGCATCGTGGGCTACGGCCGCATCGGCCAGCACCTGGGCGTCATGGCCAAGGGCATCGGCATGAACGTCATCGCCTTCGATATCTTCCACATCCCGGGCATCGAAAAGGAACTGGGCATCCCTTACGTGGAAATGGACGAACTGCTGGCGAAGGCCGACTTCATCTCCGTCCATGCGCCGGCCGTTGACGGCGGAGCCCTGATCAGCGCCGAGAGCATCGCGAAGATGAAAGACGGCGTCGTGATCATCAACACCTCCCGCGGCACCAACGTGGACGAGGCCGCCCTGCTTGACGCGCTCAACAGCGGCAAGGTCCGCGCCGCCGGCCTGGACGTCTACGCCGACGAGCCCGCCTCCAACTCCGCGCTGTACAGCCATCCCATGGTCAGCTGCACGCCGCACATCGGCGCCGGCACCAAGGAAGCCACCAAGAAGATCGGCGGCGAAGCCATCAGCGTCATCAAGGGCTTCTTCGAGAAATAATCTGCGCAAAGGGGCGGGCGCTGCCCGCCCTTCTTCCATAAGGAGCGAACCATGAACAATCAATTTGAAAACCTCGGCTTTTCTCCCGCCGACATCCTGCTCCCCAAGGACGCGGACATGACCAAATGGGCCGTCGTGGCCTGCGACCAGTTCACTTCCGAACCCGAATACTGGGATGAAGTGGAAAAGATCGTCGGCGACGCGCCTTCCGCCCGCCGCCTGATCCTGCCGGAAGCCCATCTGAACGACGCGGACGTCGAGGATCAGATCAAGGCCATCAACCGGACCATGGAAGAATACCTGAAAGCGGATATCTTCACCGAGTATCCGGACGCCCTGATCTACATCGAGCGTTCCCAGAGCGACGGCAGCATCCGTCACGGCCTGGTCGGCAAAGTCGATCTGGACTGCTATGACTTCACGCCCGGCAGCGGCGCCCTGATCCGCGCCACCGAAGGCACGGTGCTGGACCGCATCCCGCCTCGGGTCCGGGTCCGCAAGGACGCCCCCATCGAACTGCCCCACATCATGGTGCTGATCGACAACCCCGAGAAGACCGTGATCGAGCCCCTGACGGCGGACACGGCCTCCATGCGGCCGGTCTATGATTTCGACCTGATGCAGGACGGCGGCCACATCAAAGGCTGGCTTCTGAACGAGGAACAGAAAGCGGCCGTGGCGGCGGCGCTCAGGGCGCTGGCGGCTCCGGAAGTCCAGGAAGCCAAATACGGCCTCAAGGACGCGGCTCCGCTGCTGTACGCCATGGGCGACGGCAACCACTCTCTCGCCACCGCGAAGCGCTGCTTCGAGGATCTGAAGGAGAAGTTGGGCGACAAGGCGTATGAATCCCCCGCCCGCTACGCGCTGGTCGAACTGGTGAACAACCACGACGACGCGCTGGTCTTCGAGCCGATCCACCGCATCCTCTTCCGCGTCAATCCCCGCGAGATCCTGGACGCGTTCAAGGCGGCCTATCCCGGCGCGTATGAAGGCGTGGGCGAAGGCCATGTGATCCGCTACTGCTACGGCAACACCGAAGGCGCCATCACGGTCCCCAACCCGACCGTCCAGCTGGAAGTCGGCACCCTGCAGAACTTCCTGGACGCCTTCCGCAAGCACCGCGATTTCGGCCTGGATTACATCCACGGCGATGACACGGTACGCCGTCTGGCCTCCGAGGACCACGCGCTGGGCTTCCTGCTGCCTCCGATGGGCAAGGAACAGCTGTTTAAAACCGTTATGGCGGACGGCGTGCTGCCCCGCAAGACCTTCTCCATGGGCCATGCGCAGGATAAGCGCTATTACATCGAGGCCAGAAAGATCAAATAAAAACAGCGGGGGCTCGCAGCTCCCCGCCGGGTGAAAACCTTTTTCACGGGACCGCCGGAAACGGCGGTCCTTTTTATATCTCTCCGCGCATGTATTCCAGAGCGTACGCCGCCGTCATGGGAACGGACACCTTAAACACGTCTTCATCCACGTCCAGGCACGCGTGATGCAGCGGGTGCGCTGTATCCGGGCGGCCGGGATCCTGCGTGCCGATAAAGGCATAGCATCCGCTGACCGCGTTGATGTAATCCGACATGTCATCCCCGATCAGCGCAGGCTTCCGGATGACCAGACGGTCCTCTCCGAACAGGGATACCGCCGTTTTGCGTGCTTCCCGCACGGCTTCCGCGGTATTGATCAGCATCTCGCCGTTCACGTCCCATTCCGCGGAGGCGGTGCCGCCGTACAGGGCAGCCGTATCCTGCAGCAGCTGTTCCAGACGCCGGATGATGTTCTTCCGCACTTCCGGATCCAGGGCGCGGATCGTTCCTTCCAGGACCGCACGGTCGGCGACGACGTTGTAGGTCGTACCGGCTTCCAGACGGCCGAATCCGAGCAGCAGCGGCTGCGCCGGATCGTTCATCCGCGTGACCAGCGCCTGGGCCGCCACGACGACCTGCGCCGCAATATACAGCGCGTCCGCTCCCTGGTGGGGATACGCCGCATGCGTCCCCTCCCCCTTGATCGTCATACGGAACCAGTCCACGCTGGCATTGTTCGCGCCTTCCATGAGCGCGAGAGTCCCGCATTTCAGTTCCGGGGCGATGTGAAAGCCGAAACAGCGCGTGGCGCCGGCTACAGCGCCTTCCTCCACCATCCGTCGGCCGCCGAAGCCGTTCTCTTCACTCGGCTGGAACACCAGGAGGATACGGCCCGCATACAGATCCCGGCAAGCACGCAGCACCCGCGCCGCGCCCAGCAGGGACGTCAGATGGACGTCGTGCCCGCATGCATGCATCTGGCCGGGGATCTCGCTTTTATACGGCGATTCCCGTCTCTCCGTCAGCGGCAGCGCGTCGATATCCGCCCGCAGCGCCATGCAGCGCGGGCGGCCGTCTTCCGTGAGCGGGACCGGGCTTTCCGCCGTTCCGTCCGCAAACGCCACCACACCGGTCTTAGCACAGCGGTGATGCGGCAGGCCCAGTTTATCCAGTTCCTCCTCGATCCGGGCGGCGGTCCAGTGCTCTTCCCGCCCGATCTCCGGATGCCGGTGGAATTCCCGGCGCAAAGAGACCAGGACGTCAAAGTCCCGGTCCGTCAATTCCATGATCTGCCGTTCCAGTTTATTCATCTCAGAACCATCCTGTCCCGCATGTCTTTCGGAACGGCGGGCAGCATGACCGCGTACAGCGCCGCCGCACGGGGTTTCAGCGTGACCGCAAAAACGCGGTTGGGCAGCTGCATGACCTGGCGGCCCAGGTTGTAGCCTTCTGCCCAGGTCTCGGCCAGGCGCTGCGCCATGGTCCCGCCGATGCCGTCGATCTCCGCGGTATTCAGCTCCACGCGGCGGTCTTCGGCAGTCTGGTTGATCGCGACGAGCATCGTGTCGGAGGCGTCCATCCGGGCATAGACCAGCAGGCCGTCTTCCGCCCGCAGGATGCGCAGCGAGCCGCGCCGGAGCACGTCGTAGCGGCGGTGCAGCCGCGTGATGCTGCTGTAAAAGTCAAACAGGAAGGTGTCTTCCCGGCCCCAGGGGAACGGACGGCGGTTGTCCGGATCTGTAAAACCCGGCACGCCGGCTTCGTCCCCGTAATAGATCCCGGGCGCGCCCGGCCAGGTCATCTGCAGCAGCGCCGCCGCGCGCAGGATCGATTTATCCACACCGTTCTCCGCCATCCGGTAGCCCAGTTCGCCCAGGCGGCCCACCACGTGGTTCGTGCGGGTCAGGAAACGGGAATGGTCATGGTTGTCCAGCTGATTGAGCGCGGCCTCCAGACTGGCCCGCGGAAAGCGGGCCATGGCCTGCACCATGGATTCGCGGAACGCCTCGCCGGCGCCTTCCATCCACGGCACGTGGCGGTCGCCGTGCTTCTCCATGCCGGTAAAGAACCAGCTCACGGGCTCCATGAACGCGTCGTAATTCATGACGCTGTCCCATTCGTCGCCGCCGAACCAGGGCGACGGGTCGCCGTAATGCTCGGCCAGGATCAGCGCATCCGGCCTTGCCTTGCGGACCCGTTCGCGGAAGGCACGCCAGAACGCATGATTGCCTTCCGGATCGTGTCCCACGTCCGCGGCCACGTCCAGACGCCAGCCGTCGGCGCTGTACGGCGGCAGGAGCCATTTTTCCGCGATCTGCAGCAGCGCCTCGCGCAGATCGGCATTGCCGTCCACGTCCAGCTTCAGCAGATTTTTATTGCCCCACCAGCATTCTTTTTCGCCCTTCTCGTCGCAGCGGAAAAAGTCGCGGCGTTCCAGGGAATGATCGTACAGGCCGGCCTCGTTGTACCAGGGATGGAAAGAACTGCAGTGATTGAAGACGCCGTCCAGCACCACGCGCATTCCTTTCCGGTGCGCCTGGCTGATCAGTTCCGCCAGCAGCGCGTCCGAGGCCTCCAGATTGACCGCCGACGTCGTCCGGGTCTGATACTGGCTTCTTCCCTCGCCATCTTCTAAGATGCGGCCGAAATGCGGGTCCACGTGCTCGTAATCCTGCGTATTGTACCCGTGGCAGGAAGGGGCCACGAAGATGGGGTTCAGATAGATGACCTCGATCCCCAGCGCCTTAAGGTAATCCAGTTTATTGATGATCCCCTGCAGATCGCCGCCGTAGCTGTGATGCACGTCCAGCGCCGTCACGGGGTCATCCCAGCGCATCTTCCGGCTCACGAGCTCCACGTCGTCGAAGACTTCGCCGGTCAGGACGTCGTTGGTCGTGTCGCCGTTGCAGAAACGGTCCGGGAAGATCTGATACCACAGCGCGCCGCGCGCCCAAGCCGGCACGTCAAAATACGGATTCACGCTGAAGGGGACGATCTCGTTTTCCCGCCGCAGTCCGTTGCGGCCGAACAGCCAGGATTCCCCCTCGCAGGAGACGTTGACGAAATAAAAGACTTCCTCCTCGGTCCCCGGATGCGCGGCCTCGTACACGTCGTACCGGCCCCGCTCTCCCGCCTTTTTGGCGTCCAGGAAGGAAGAACCGCTGTCGCTGCGGCACAGAAAAGTAACGACCTGTCCCGGCTGCCGGCTCACCCAGACCCGCAGGCGGAACGGCTCTCCGGGCCCGGGATCGGCCGGCTGACGGAACAGCGCAGTCTCATCACAGAATATGAAAGGCGTTTTCACGAATGGTTTTCCCTGTTGTCCGTAATATTATTGAAGATCTCTTCGAATTCCTGCTGACCCATCTTTTCCCTGACGATGAGCTCCTCGGCCACGGCCGCCAGCACGTCCTGATTCTCCTCGATGATGGCGCGCGCCTTATCGTAGCATTCCTTCATGATGCGGCGCACCTCGCTGTCCAGCAGCGACGCGGTACTTTCGCCGTAGTCGCGCGTATGGCCGTAATCCCGGCCGATGAACACGGAGTCCTCGCCGCCGTAGTGGATCATGCCGGCCTCTTCGCTCATGCCGTACTTCATGACCATGTCGCGGATCAGTTCCGTAGCCTGCTTGATGTCCTGGCTGGCGCCGGTGGTCACGTCGCCGAAGGTAAGCTCCTCCGCGATGCGCCCGCCCAGCGAGACCATGACTTCCTGCAGGATATGGCTCTTCGTCATGTGCGAGAAATCCTGCTCCGGCAGCGGCATCGTATAGCCCGCGGCGCCGAGGCCGGTCGGGATCACGGAGATGGTGTGCACAGGGCCCACGTCGGGCAGGACGTGGAACAGGATCGCGTGGCCCGCTTCATGGTAGGCCGTGATGCGCTTGTCTTTTTCGGTGATGATGCGGCTCTTCTTTTCGCCGCCGATCCCCACTTTGATGAAGGCGCGGTCGATGTCGCTCTGGATCAGGTATTTCCGGTTCTCCTTCGCCGCCAGGATCGCCGCTTCGTTCAGCAGGTTCTCCAGGTCCGCGCCGGAAAAGCCGGCCGTGGTCTGAGCGATGCGGGTCAGGTCCACCTCGTCGCTCAGCGGTTTATTGCGGGCATGGACCTTGAGGATCGCCTCGCGGCCCTTCACGTCCGGACGGGACACCGTGATCTTGCGGTCAAAGCGGCCGGGCCGCAGAATGGCCGGATCCAGGATGTCCGCGCGGTTGGTGGCCGCCATCACGATGATGCCGGAATTGACGCCGAAGCCGTCCATCTCCACCAGCAGCTGGTTCAGGGTCTGTTCGCGCTCGTCGTGGCCGCCGCCCAGACCGCTGCCGCGGTGACGCGCCACGGCGTCGATCTCATCGATGAACACGATGCACGGCGCGTTCTTTTTCGCATCCATAAACAGGTCGCGCACGCGGCTCGCGCCGACGCCGACGAACATTTCCACGAAATCGGAACCGGAAATGCTGAAGAACGGCACGCCCGCCTCGCCGGCGATGGCCTTGGCCCGCAGCGTCTTGCCGGTGCCGGGCGGGCCCATCAGCAGGATCCCCTTCGGGATGCGCGCGCCGAGCCGGATGTATTTTTCCGGATCCTTCAGGAAATCCACGATCTCCTCCAGATCCTCCTTTTCCTCTTCCAGTCCCGCCACGTCGCGGAACGTTATCTTGCTGTTCGCGACCCTCACGGCCCGGCTCTTGCCGAAGTCCATCATTTTACCATTGGCGCCGCCGCCGGACGTCCGCATCAGCGTGATGAAGATGAAGAGGACCATGATCCCCATCCCGACCAGTGAGATGACGGTCAGGAGGTCCATCGGATGATTCACTTCCGTGACGCGGTAATCGACCTTGACGCCCCGGGCTTCATACGACAGCAGGGCGGTCTGGACCTCGTTCACGTTGGAGGTATAGAAATAATAGACCTCCGATTCGTTGGTCAGGGAATAATAAACGGTGCCGCTCGGGACGTCCGCGCTCTGCTCGATCCGCACTTCTTTAACGGTCTTCTTCTCCATCGCGTTCAGGAAAGCGCTGTAATTCGTCTCCGTCTGATTGCGGTTCCGGAGGTTGGTGACCATGCTGAAGATCAGCGCGGTGCCGACGGCTAACATGACGAATACCAGCAGCCAGTTGGCGCGTCTGGGCGTTTGATTCGGATTCAAAGACTGCACTCCTTACTTAAATAAATTCCACGTATCCGACGTAGTCCAGGTTGCGGTAGCGCTGGTCGTAGTCCAGACCGTAGCCCACCACGAAGACGTCTTCGATCATGAAGCAGGAATAATCCACGTCCACCGGGCAGGTGCGGCGCGACGGCTTGTTCAGCAAGGCCGCCAGCTTCAGGCTCGCCGGTTTTCTGTCCTTCAGCAGATTGACCAGGTAGGACAGGGTGTGCCCGGTATCGATGATGTCTTCCACCAGGAGGACGTCGCGGCCCTCGATGGATTCGTCCAGGTCCTTATTGAGGCGCACGGCGCCGCTGCTCGTGGTGCCGGAGCCGTAGCTGGAGCAGCTCATGAAATCCATCGTGACGGGGACCGTCAGATGCTTTGCCAGCGCGCACAGGAACGGAACGCTCCCTTTCAGGATGCCGATCATGTGCACGGTCTTTCCCGCATAATCCCTGTTGAGCTGATCTGCCAGTTCCACGATCCGTTTTTCCACCTCTTCCGCCGGGATCAGGGGCTTCACCACATGTTTTTCCATCGCGCTCTCCTTATAAGCTGATTTTGATCTCTGCCACCGTTTCCGTAGAATCCGTGATCCGCGCCGCATGGCTCAGGCGGTGTCCGACCACCCACAGGACGTGCGGGCCGTCGGCCAGAAGCCAGAGGCTGTCCCGCTCGCCGGCGGGGATCTTTTCATCTACCATAAAACGGGCCAATTTCTTTTGTTTTCCATTGGCCAGGATCAGATAGTCTCCCTTCTGCCTGTGTCTCAGGCAGATATCGGGAGTTATTATAGCACAATCCATCCACTTCGTGTAGGGGGTATCGGGGATTTTTAACGGATCCGGACGGGGAAATGTGCGGATCTCCAGGCAGGGGACGGTTTCAGGGCCGTTCTGCCCCGTTTCCGTGATCAGGCGCAGGCCGTTCTGCTCCCGGATCACGGTCCGTCCGCCAGGAAGCACCGCGACCGAGCCGCTGGATCTCTCCGGCAGATCCTTCAGCGCATCATAATGCGTCCGCGTCAGATCACGCAGGCCCGAAGGTGCCAGGAATCCGCGCCAGACATAATATGCAAGGCCCGGGTCCAGCGCTTTCAGCGGTTTGAGGGGCAGCACGGCACCTGCCGCATTCTCCGCCAGCCAGGCATCCGCCTGTCGCTTCAGGTGCTCCTCTGCTTCCCGCAGATTATCCGCCGCATGACTCATCCGTTCCGCCGCGCCGGGAAACCGCTTCTCCATCAGCGGAAGCAGCGTCCCGCGCACGAAGTTCCGGGAGAACTCCTCTTCCGCGTTGCTGCCGTCTTCCCGCCAGGTCTCGCCTTTTTCACGCAGATACGTCTCCAGTTCCTCCCGCGAAACGTCCAGCAGCGGGCGGATCAGTTCGGTATCGCCGCAGAAAGGCCGGCGTTTTTCCATTCCGCACAGGCCGGACAGGCCGGTGCCGCGCAGCAGCGCCAGCAATACGGTCTCCGCCTGGTCGCCGCGCTGATGCGCGGTCAGGACCGCGCGGGCGCCGAGGACTTCCGCCATTTTTCTCAGGCAGGCGTACCGGCGGTTTCGACCCGCCTCTTCCAGTCCGATCTTCTCCTGTGCGGCAGCCTCCGCGACGTCTTCCCGGAATACGCTGCACGGGACCGACAGCCGCTGGCAGAGCTCCGTGCAGAATGCCGCGTCCTCAGCGGACTCTTTCCTCAGACCGTGGTCCACATGCACGGCCCACAGACCGAATCCTTCGGTCACGGCCAGTTCTTTCATCAAAAAAAGCAGGCTGACCGAATCGCAGCCGCCGCTCAGGGCGATCAGATAAAGGCCTCCCTGTCTCAGGAGGCCTTCCCGGCGGATCCGTTCCGCCAGCGCGCTGACCGCGCCGCTATTCATGGGGGATCACGATGATCTCGTCGGGAAAGACCAGGTTCAGCCGTTCCCGCGCGATCTCTTCGACGAATTTCAGTGTCTGGCGGTACTTTTCCTGTTCCCGGAACGTATCCGCCTTCTTCAGTTCCAGTTCGATCTGGGATTCCAGTTCCTTCTCCCGCATCTCCAGATCGGCGGCTTTCCTAGACAAGCTGAGAATGGCCGCGCCGAGGCCGGCCAGCAGGATGAAAGAGATCACCAGCAGGATCAGCAGGCTGTTGTTCTTTTTCTTCTTTCTGCTTTTGCTTTTCAGCTTGATGCTCATGGAATGCTCCTACAGATATTCGAACAGGCTGTCCGCCTCCTCTTTTCTTACCGTTTCCTTAACCTGCAGCACGCGGACCTTCACGGTCCGGTTTCCGAAGCCGATCTCGATCTCGTCGCCGGGCTTCACCTCGTACGACGCCTTTACCGGCTTGCCGTTCACGCTGACCCGCCCCGCGTCGCAGGCTTCGTTGGCCACCGTGCGGCGCTTGATGACGCGGGCCACTTTCAGATATTTATCAATCCGCATTATCGGTATCCTTCCTCCCGTTCGCGCCGCTTGACTTCCCGCCACAGGGCGAGCGCTTCCTCCGGCGTTTCCGCGTGCGCGTCCCCGAACACATGGGGATGGCGGCGCACCAGCTTGCGGCCCAGGCCGGTCATGACGTCATCCAGCGTGAACAGCCCGTCCTCCGCAGCCAGGTCCGCATAAAAGATCACCTGCAGCAGCAGGTCGCCGAGTTCCTCCTTGAGATTCTCCGTATCGCGGTTGTCCACCGCGTCCAGCACTTCCTGCGTTTCATCCCGCAGCGTGATCTTCAGGGAATCGTAGTCCTGCACGCGGTCCCAGGGACAGCCGTCCGGGGCGCGCAGGTCGGAGACGATCGCCCGGAGCTCATCCAGATCGTAAGAGTCTTTCAGTTCGCGTTTCATGATATCACCCCGTCGTTTCCGGCAGCTGTTCCATGCCCCGCAGCACGATGCGGGGGCCGCCCTTGCCTTCCAGGTAATCCCGGGTGATCACGACCCGTCCGATGGAGTCGTCCCGCGGGATCTCATACATGATGTCCAGCATATATTCTTCCAGGATGGAGCGCAGCGCGCGGGCGCCGGTGTCCTTTTTCATCGCCTTCTCCGCGATCAGCCGCAGCGCGCCGTCCTCGAATTCCAGTTCCACCTCGTCCATCGCCATCAGTTTCTGATACTGCTTCAGGATGGCGTTTTTCGGCTCTTTGAGGATCCGCACCATATATTCCTCCGTCAGGCTCTCCAGCGTGGCGATCACCGGCAGACGGCCGATGAATTCGGGGATCATCCCGAACTTCCGCAGGTCGTCCATGGTCACCTGCGCCAGGACGCGGTCGCGGTCGTCCGACGAAGCGTCCAGGTCCGCGGAAAAGCCGATGCTGTTGACGCCCTTCAGCCGCTGGCGGATGATCTCCTCCAGTTCCGGGAACGCGCCGCCGCAGATGAACAGGATGTTCGTCGTATCCAGCGTGGCGGTAGGGACCATCGGGTTCTTGCTGGTGGCGCCGACCGGCACTTCGATCTCGCTGCCCTCCAGCATCTTCAGCAGCTCCTGCTGCACGGATTCGCCGGAGACGTCCCGGCTGTTCATGTTCTGTTTCTTGGCGATCTTGTCGATCTCGTCGATGAAGACGATGCCGTGTTCGGCGCGCTCCACGTCGTTGTCCGCCGCCATCAGCAGTTTGGACAGGACGCTTTCGATGTCGTCGCCGATATAGCCCGCCTCCGTCAGCGATGTCGCGTCCGCGAGCGCCAGCGGCACCTTCAGCAGCCCGGCCAGCGTCTTGACCAGAAACGTCTTGCCGCTGCCGGTCGGTCCGATCATCAGGATGTTGGACTTTTCGATGTCCACACCGTCCTTCCTGTCGGAAAAGACCCGTTTATAATGGTTGTAGACCGCAACGGAAAGCACCTTTTTGGCCTTCTCCTGGCCTACGACGTACTCATCCAGCATCGCCTTGATGCGGTGGGGCCGCGGCACGTCGGAGAATTTCAGTTCCTCCTGGGACTTCTTCTCTTCCGCTTTTTTCTTTTTCACGCCCTTCGGCTGCGGGGGCATGTCGTCCTGCAGCTGGCTGAAGTCCAGACGGCCCAGAGGGATCTTGGGGAGGCTGTTGATGTCGATGCCGGACTGGCGGAACGTGTCGAAGGACCGCTGCATGCAGTCCGTGCAGATGTTCAGGCCGCCGGGCAGGCGCATCAGCTTGCCGCATTTGCTTTCCGGGCGCCGGCACATGGAACAGAACTGCTCGTAATCGCCGTCCTTTCCGTCCCGGTCGTTTCCGCTTTCGGGGGGATTCCCTCCCGTTTCTTTTACATCATCGTAATTTTCGTATTCGTTCATGGTTCTTGCTGCAACATCCTTTTCAGAAACTGGCCCGTATACGAAGCCGGGTTCCCGGCAACTTCCTCCGGCGTGCCCTTCGCCACCAGCGTACCGCCGCCGTCGCCGCCTTCCGGCCCCAGATCCAGCAGATAGTCCGCCGTCTTGATCACGTCCAGATTGTGTTCGATCACCACGACCGTATTGCCGCCGTCCGTCAGCCGCTGCAGGATCTCCGTCAGCTTATGCACGTCCGCGAAATGCAGGCCCGTGGTGGGTTCGTCCAGTATGTACAGCGTATTGCCGGTCTCCAGCTTGGACAGCTCGGTGGCCAGCTTCACACGCTGCGCTTCGCCGCCGGACAGCGTGGTGGACGGCTGTCCCAGGCGGATGTAGCCCAGGCCCACGTACTCCAGCCAGCTGATCCTGCGGACCAGGGACGGGACCTTATCAAAGAATTGTACCGCTTCCGATACTGTCATGTCCAGTACATCCGCGATATTTTTCCCCTTATACCGCACCTCCAGCGTTTCCCGGTTGTAGCGGCGCCCGCCGCAGACCTCGCAGGGCACGTATACGTCGGACAGGAAATGCATCTCGATCTTCAGGATCCCGTCGCCCTGGCAGGCCTCGCAGCGCCCGCCCTTGACGTTGAAGCTGAAGCGGCCTTTCTTGTAGCCGCGTTCCTTCGCGTCGATCGTCCCCGCGAACAGGTCGCGGATCTGGTCGAACACCCCGGTATAGGTGGCCGGATTGGAACGGGGCGTGCGGCCGATGGGCGACTGGTCGATGGCGATCACCTTATCGATCTGCTCCAGCCCCTCGATGCCGTCGCTCTTTCCCGGCTCGTCCTTGGCCCTGTACAGCTGCCGCGCCGCGGTCTTGTACAGGATCTCGTTGATCAGCGAGCTCTTCCCGGACCCGGAAACGCCGGTCACGCAGGTAAATACCCGCAGCGGCAGGTCCACGTCGATATGCTTCAGATTATTCTCCGCCGCGCCTTTAATAGTCAGGAATCCCTGCGGCTGCCGTCTTGTTTCCGGAACCGGTATCTTTTTCCGGCCGCTCAGATAATCGCCCGTGACGGAGCCGGGCGTGTTGATGATGTCCTGCGCGGTCCCGACCGCCACGACTTCGCCGCCCTGCTCGCCCGGGCCGGGTCCGATGTCGATGATCGTATCCGCAGCCCACATCGTGTCCTCGTCATGCTCCACGACGATCACGCTGTTTCCCAGGTCCCGCAGCTGCTTCAGCGTCGCCAGCAGTTTGGCGTTGTCACGCTGATGCAGGCCGATGCTCGGTTCGTCCAGGATGTAAGACACGCCGACCAGTCCGGAGCCGACCTGCGTCGCCAGCCGGATCCGCTGTGCTTCCCCGCCGGAGAGCGTCGCCGCGCCGCGGGACAGCGCCAGGTACTCCAGCCCAACGTCCACCAGAAAGCCCAGCCGCGCCTTCACTTCCTTCAGGATGGGGGCGGCGATGATCTGTTCCGCCGGCGTAAACTCCCAGCCGTCTATCATCGGCTTCAGTTTCCCCACCGCGTTGTCGCACAGATCGATGATGTTCCAGTCCTTGACCGTCACCGCCAGGGACGTCGGCTTCAGCCGCTTTCCCCCGCAGGCATCGCACGGGGCGAACCGCATGTATTTTTCATATTCCGAGCGGAAGCTCGCCGGAGTTTCCTCATAGCGGCGCTTCAGGTTATCGATCAGCCCGTTGAATTTCTCGTCATAAATGCCCGTGCCGCGCCGGCTCGTGTAATGCACGTGGAGCACTTCCGGATATCCGGTGTAGATGAAGGCGTCCTGCTGCTCCTGCGGCAGATCCTTGAACGGCGTGTTGAGGTCCAGGCCGTACTGGTCGGCGATCGCGTTGAGCAGACTGCCCGAGAAGCTTTCCCGGCTGCCCGAGCTCATCCAGCCCATCGCCCGCACGCATCCCTCGCGGAAGCTTTTTTCTCGGTCGATGATCAGATCCGGATCGAAATTCATCGTATACCCCAGGCCGGCGCACACCGGGCACGCCCCGAAAGGATTGTTGAAGGAAAAGCTGCGCGGCTCGATCTCCTCCACGCCGATGCCGCAGTCCGGACACGCAAAATGCTGGCTGAACGTGAGGATCTGGCCCTCGACGTCCGCCCAGACCAGGCCGTCGGTCAGCGCAAGCGCCGTCTCCAGCGAATCCGTCAGCCGGCTTTCCTGGCCCGGCCGCACCGCGATGCGGTCGATGATGATCTCTATGTTGTGCTTAACATTCTTGTCCAGTTCGAATTCTTCGCCCAGGTCCCGCATCTCGCCGTCCACGCGGGCCCGGACGAAGCCTTTCCGCACCGCCTCCGCCAGCACTTTTTCGTGGCGGCCTTTCTTGCCGCGCACAACCGGCGCCAGCAGCTGGATGCGGGTGCGCTCCGGGAACGCCATCAGGGCGTCCACCATCTGGTCCACGGTCATCTTGCGGATCTCCCGCCCGCACTGCGGACAGTGCGGGATCCCCACGCGGGCATAGAGCAGGCGCAGGTAATCGTAGATCTCCGTCACGGTGCCGACCGTGGAGCGGGGGTTGTGGTTCGTGGATTTCTGGTCGATCGAAATGGCGGGCGAAAGTCCTTCGATGCTCTCCACGTCCGGTTTGTCCATCTGCCCCAGGAACTGCCGCGCATACGAAGAAAGGGACTCCATGTACCGGCGCTGTCCCTCCGCGTAGATCGTATCAAATGCCAAAGAGGATTTCCCGGAACCCGACAGCCCGGTGATGACCACCAGCTCGTTCCGGGGGATGTCCACATCGATATGTTTCAGATTATGTTCCGCCGCTCCGCGCACGCGGATGCAGTTTTTTTCCAGACGTTCCATGCTTTCTCCCGCGTCTTTCGTATTCCCCCCAAAAAGACACAGGTTATATTATAGCACAAATCAGTGTAAAGTGCGAGTACTTGTTTTCGGAAGCATTGTCTTAAGGCAGGACGGTAAATTCCGCCGTCACGCTGACCTTTTCATCGTTCTTCCAGACATTTTTCACGACCCGGTACGTGCCTTCTTTCAAAGGGGCACCGTACAGAGATTCGTAATCGAGAGAAATGGTATAGTCGGCGGATGCAGAGATTTCCATATAATCCGCCAGAATCGTTGCGCCATCTTTCCATTTGAGCTTCTGCCATTCATTCCCGTTCATTAAGAACACCTCGATTTCCCGGCCGAACCTGATTTTACTGTCTGTCCCGTTGTGAAGGAGCAGTTTTATCGACGGGACACCGGCGTGAAGTTCCTGTCCGCCCGCAACAGAAAGTTCCAGGCCCGTTTCCTGTCGGGCTTCCGTCAACTCCGATTCCGTCCCGATGGGCAGATACGTTATATCCTTCTTCCTGCCGCAGCCGCAGCAAATAACCGCCAGGACAAGCAGCAGCCAAAGTACAGTTTTCCCTTTCATTTTTTCTTCTTCCCTGAGTTTCCTTTTAAAACAATACCGCTGAAGGGATCCTTTTGTTGCGGGCTTTATTTCAGATATTTCTTCAGTTCGAGCATCTTGTCGCGCTGTACCGCGGCTTCTTCGAAATCCAGTTCCACGGCGGCCTGGTTCATGCGTTTCGTGACTTCCGCAATCAGTTTCTTCAGTTCCTGCTCGCTCATGGATTCCGGATCCTTATCCAGCGCCGCGGAGGACTTGGCCTCCACTTTGTGCGAGATGGCGATCAGGTCGCGTACCGCTTTCTTAATAGAAGCTGGCGTGATCCCGTGCGCTTCATTATACGCCTGCTGGATGGCGCGGCGGCGGTTCGTCTCGCCGATGGCGGCCGCCATGGAATCCGTTACGGTATCCGCGTACAGGACGACATGGCCGTCCACGTTGCGGGCCGCGCGACCGATAGTCTGGATCAGCGCGGTCTCCGAACGCAGGAATCCTTCCTTGTCCGCGTCCAGGATCGCGACCAGATTGATCTCCGGGATATCCAGGCCCTCTCGCAGCAGGTTGATGCCGACCAGCACGTCAAACACCCCCAGGCGCATGTCGCGGATGATCTCCACGCGCTCCAGGGTGTCGATATCAGAATGCAGATAGCGAACCTTTACGCCATTTTCGCGCAGATATCCGGTCAGGTCCTCCGCCATATGCTTCGTCAGCGTCGTGACCAGCACTTTGCCGCCATCTTCCACAGCTTTGCGGCAGCGGCCCAGCAGGTCGTCCACCTGCCCGGAGACCGGCATGACCTCCACTTCGGGGTCCAGCAGGCCTGTCGGACGGATCACCTGCTCCACCCGCAGCGATTCGTGCTCTTTTTCGTACACGGACGGCGTGGCGGAGACGAACAGCACCTGGTTCAGGCGCTCCTCGAATTCCTGAAAGTTCAGCGGGCGGTTGTCCAGCGCGGAGGGCAGGCGGAAGCCGTATTCCACCAGTGTCGTCTTCCGGTTCCGGTCCCCCGCGTACATCGCGCGCACCTGCGGGACCGTCATATGGGATTCATCGATCATCAGGATGAAATCCTTCGGGAAATAGTCAAACAGCGTGTGCGGGGTAGCCCCGGCCGGCAGGCCGGCCAGATGGCGCGAATAGTTTTCGATCCCGGAGCAGAACCCGGTCTCCTTCATCATCTCCACGTCAAAATGCGTGCGCTCCGCGATCCGCTGCGCTTCGATCAGGCGGTCGTTCTTCCGGAAATACTCGACCTGTTCTTTCAGTTCTTCTTCAATGGCCTCCGTGGCGCGCAGCATCGCGTCCCGGCTCACTACATAGTGGGAGGCGGGGAATACCACGGCGTGGTCCAGGGAGGAACGGATCTTCCCGGTCAGGGTATCGATCTCCAGGATGCGGTCGATCTCGTCGCCGAACAGTTCGATCCGGATGCCGTACGCTTCACTGGACGCGGGGATCACTTCGACGGTGTCGCCCCGCACGCGGAACGTCCCGCGCTTGAAGTCCATGTCGTTCCGGTCGTACTGCATGTCCACCAGGCGGCGGATGATCTCTCCCCGTTCCCAGGTCTGGCCGGGCCGTACGGACAACGTCATGTTCTGATAGTCGATGGGACTGCCCAGGCCGTAGATGCAGGACACGGACGACACGATGATCACGTCCCGCCGCTCGGACAGCGATGCGGTCGCTGAATGCCGCAGCCGGTCGATCTCGTCGTTGATCGCGGAATCCTTGGCGATATAGGTGTCCGAAGACGGCACATACGCCTCCGGCTGATAATAATCATAATAACTCACAAAATACTCCACCGCGTTTTCCGGGAAAAACTCCTTGAATTCGCTGTAGAGCTGCGCGGCGAGGGTCTTGTTGTGGGCCAGGACGAGCGTGGGCCGGTTCAGACGTGCGATCACGTTGGCCATGGTGAACGTCTTGCCGGAGCCGGTCACGCCCAGCAGCGTCTGAAATTTATTGCCCTGAAGAAACCCTTCGCAAAGGGCTTCGATGGCCTCCGGCTGGTCGCCGGTCGGGGCATATTCGGAGTGCAGTATAAAATGGTCCATACCGATATCCTGACGGTTCCGCAGCGTCTGTGGGATGATCACAGATTCGTCTTGCTGTATTTCTGGAAGCCTTCTCCCAGAATGTTATGCGAATCCTGGATGATGATGAACGCGTCGGGATCGACACCCGTCACGAGTTCCTTCAGTTCCGGCAGCTGCTTGTTGGGCAGGGCGGTCATGACCACTTTGGTGTGTTCATGGGTATAGTATCCTTCGCCCTCCAGCAGCGTGACGCCGCGCTGCATTTTTTCCGCGATGACGTCCGCGATCTCCCCGTGGTGCTTTGAGATGATCAGTGCGACCCGGCTGTAATCAAAGCTGTAGATGACCGCGTCGAACACCTTGGAATAAATAAACACGGAAATACCGCTGAACAGCGCCGTCTGGATATCCTTAAACACCACTGCGTTCAGCAGAATGACACAGGTGTCGATGCACAGGCTGATGGTGCCCACGGACGCGTTCTGACGCTTCATCTTGATCAGCCGGATCAGGATATCGGAACCGCCTGCCGTAGCACCCGCGCGCACGATCAGTCCCACGCCCAGACCGCAGATGATGCCGCCGTAAATGATCGGCAGGAAAATATTGTCCAGCTGCGGAGGATTGATCCGGTCAAACAGGTCCAGCGTCACGCTGGAAAACAGCATCCCGATGCAGGAGCCGATGAAAAAGCGGTTGCCGAGCTTTGCCCGCCCCGCGATGAATAAAGGAACGTTGATCAGGAAGTTGATGATACCGATCGAAGCGAAACCCGTGATCTTGAAAAGGATCAGGGACAGACCGGACACACCGCCGCCGTTCAAGGCGGCCGGCTTCCAGAACAGGTCGAACCCGATCGAATATAAAGCGGCGCCTGCAAGGATCGTCAGGACCCACACCACTTCCTTCATGAATCTGTTTTTCACTGCGGCGGACATTTCATTCTCCTTCGTATCGATTGATAAAGGCCAGCACCATCCGGGCCGAAACATCGGCCGCCATGGCTTCGTGGGCCGGATAATCCTCCTTGGAATCCTCGTCTCCGTTATCGGAGATCGCGCGGATCACGGCAAACGGGAGCCCGTTCATGCAGCAGACCTGCGCGATGGCAGCGCCTTCCATTTCGCAAGCGGCGGCGGCGGGAAAATCTCGGATCAGCTGCTGCTTCTTCGCTTCGCTGCTGATGAAACTGTCTCCGCTGATGATCGTGCCGCGTTCATGGGCGACCCCCATTTCTTCCGCCAGGGCGGTCAGCGTGTTCCTCATCCTTTCGTCTGTCACACAGAATGCGCTTTTCAGCGCCGGAATATATCCGGGCGGATAGCCGAAAGCGACCAGGTCAAAATCATGCTGTGCCAGATCGTCCGCAACGGCGACGCCTCCGATGGGCAGGCCCTGCAGGGAACCGGCGATCCCGGCGCCGAGGATACACTGCGGAGCGTATTCCCGGATCATGGTCTGGGCGCAGATCGCCGCGCAGATCTTTCCGACGCCGCACCGGGCCGTCACAACAGGCTTGCCGTTCACGGAGCCCCGGTAAAAGTCCATGCCGGAGATGCGGACGTGGCAGGGGGCTTCCATGGCATGCAGAATAGTGTTCAGTTCTACTTCCATGGCGACGATGACGCCGATGGGGGATTCCGAGGCTTTCATGGGAGGCTCCTTTCCCGGTTTGAGACATACGGAAATATTATAGTGAATCGGGGAAGAAAAATCAATCGGAAATGCGGGTTTTATGAGGTGAGGGCACAAAAAAACGGCATTTCTGCCGTTTTGCTTGCACCCTGAAAGCCGCATACTGAAGAAGGATCATTAAGAAGAGTGTCGAGCTGAACGAAATCGTTCAACCCGGCTTTCGAGACCGTATTCGCAAAACTCACGCTTTGCTCATCGCTCTGCGGCGCTGAATCGGTTCTCACCTTACTCGCCTTTCCCGCAGAGCTCCCGATCCGTTCAGAAGCCGCCCGGCAGGCCAGCCTGCCGCCGTCTTCTTCCCGTCTCACGGTCTCTTCTCTCTTTTGATCAAGTGTTCGACCTATTAGTAACAGTCAGCTCCGTACATTGCTGCACTTCCACCTCTGCCCTATCAACCTTGTCGTCTTCAAGGGGTCTCACAGATATCTCATCTTGAGGGGGGCTTCACGCTTAGATGCCTTCAGCGTTTATCCCGTCCGCACTTGGCTACCCGGCTATGCCATGGATATGACAACCGGTGCACCAGC
>JAFRRM010000027.1 GCA_017428105.1 Lachnospiraceae bacterium
CTCAAAATAAAATGAGCACAAAACTGTGCAAGTTTGTGCAAGCTTTTTGTGCTCATTTGAAAAGCCTCGAATACGCTGATATATCAACGTATTCGAGGCCCTCCACCTCGCGGAGAAGGAGGGATTTGAACCCTCGCGCCGGTTCACCCGACCTACACCCTTAGCAGGGGCGCCTCTTCGGCCTCTTGAGTACTTCTCCGAATTTCATGGGTTTTATGAAATTTTCGCCTGAAAGGCGCATCAATATTTATACAATAATGCGGGCCGGTTGTCAATCTTTTTTTGCGGGGCGGGAAAAGGGAGGGGGAGGCGGCGGAAGAACGGACCGGGAGGGAACGTTCTTCGGGGGTGTATTCTTGGGTTTTTTGCGGACAGAAGGCGGGATGCGGGTTGTCAAAAGACGGGGGAGTGTTTTATAATAACAGCATCAAATGAAAACGGAGGCGGGTCATGGAAAGGATCGTACCCGGTACCGGCGGGAATGTGTATACCCCGTATGAAGAGCGGAGAGGGAATGAGTCGATCGTGTATTTTACACGGGAGCTTTCGGCGGAAGGGCTGCGGAAGGTGTATGAAAAGGTGAACGGGCTGATCGGCGGGAAGGTGGCGGTGAAGCTGCATACCGGCGAGAAGAACGGGCCGAACATCATTCCGAGGCCGTGGGTGAAGGAGCTGCTGGAAAAGGATATTCCCGGTGCGACGATCGTGGAGACGAATACGTATTACGTGGGCGACCGGTATACGACGGAGCAGCACCGCGAGACGCTGAAGGTGAACGGATGGGATTTCGCGCCGGTGGACATCATGGATGAGACCGGGGTGACGACGCTGCCGGTAAAGGGCGGCAAATGGTTTAAGGAGATGACGGTGGGCGCGACGCTGCCGCAGTATGATTCCTTCGTGGCGCTGACGCATTTCAAAGGCCACGTGATGGGCGGATTCGGCGGGTCCAACAAGAATATCGGCATCGGCTGCGCGGACGGACGCATCGGCAAGGCCGCCATCCACGCGCATCCCGGCCAGGGGCAGTGGTCCATCGCCGAGGAGGAACTGATGGAGCGCATCGCGGAGTCCACCAAAGCCACCGTGGACTATTTCGGGAAGCGCATCTGCTTCGTCAACGTGATGCGGAACATGTCCGTCTCCTGCGACTGCGAAGGCGTGGCCGCGGCGCCGGTGGTGACACCGAACGTGGGCATTCTGGGCTCGCTCGACATCCTGGCCGCCGACCAGGCCTGCGTCGACCTGATCCATGCCATGACCGAGGAGCAGCATCACGACCTCTGGGAACGCATGCAGACCCGACACGGCTTCCGCCAGCTTTCCTACATGAAGGAGCTCGGCATGGGCAACGACCGGTATGTGCTGATCGACCTGGACAACGACGGGGTGCGGATCTGCCCGAAAGAGGCAGTGAAGGACGTGAAGCCGTTCGCGGCGGAGTGACGGCCGCGCGCGGCAGGAACAAGGCCACCGGGGACCGGTTCCGGGCGGCTTCATATGACGCAGAATGAAAAAACAGGGCCGGGGGATGGTTCTTCCCCGGCCCTGTTTTCTGACAAAGGAACCGTCCCCCTGTCACTCAGCCCTGAAAGGAGACGGTCACGATGCTTAAAGAGAACAAAAAATGCTGACGAGCATTTCTGTCGTCACACTGCTTCCGGTCGTGATCGGTCTGATCTTCTGAAACAAGCTGCCGGCTTATGTTTGCGGAAAACTAAACAAAAACAGAACAAATCGGTATGTGTTCGTTTTTGATTTTTCACGGAAGAGAAGAGCCCGCCGGTTTTAGCGGAAGTGTTCGCTCACGAGCGTGAAGGCCAGCTGCAGGCCGGGCTTCAGGGAGTCGATGCGGAGCCATTCTTCGCGGGTGTGTTCGCCGGCGCCGTCGTAAAGGCCGAAGGTGAGGGCAGGGATACCGAGCGAGAGGGGGAGGTTGGCATCAGTGGAGCCGGAGCGGGGAAAGACGGAGGCGCCGGTGACGGAGCGGACGGCGCGGGCGCAGCGGTCCCAGAGGGCGCGGGCGGCGGCGGGGTCCACGGCATCGCCGCAGGGGCGTTCGCCCAGGAGGTCCCGGGAAAACGAGGCGTCACTGCCGGCGGCGGTCTGCGCATCGGCCAGGAGGCCGAAAAACTGCTGCCGCATCATCGCGAGGGCTTTTTTGTCGTCGGAGCGGTACTCGTACAGCATTTCCGCTTCCTGCGCGATGGAATTGACCGTGGTGCCGCCGCGGATGACGCCCGCGTTGTAAGTGGTGTGCTGGTCGTCCCAGTCCGGGAGCGCCTGCTCGTAGAGGCGCGCGATCAGGAGGGCAAGGCGGTGGATGGCGCTGGGCGCCCCGAAATCGCTGAAGGAATGGCCGCCGCGGGTGCGGACGGTGACGCGCCAGCGCTCGGAGCCGACGGCCCGGCAGACGATGCCGCCCGGCATCGTGCAGTCGAAGGAAATGACTTCTTTGATACGGCCGGCCCAGTCTTTCATG
The DNA here is from genome assembly GCA_017428105.1 of Lachnospiraceae bacterium. Classification (GTDB taxonomy): domain Bacteria; phylum Bacillota; class Clostridia; order Lachnospirales; family Lachnospiraceae; genus UBA6987. The sequence goes on from JAFRRM010000027.1 coordinate 2,483, forward strand.
ATCTGCCTCACGCCCTTCAGGTTGCCGAGCCCTTCCTCGCAGCTGTTGAACACGAACAGCACGGGCTGCGCCGGGGTGCGTCCAAGATCCAGCAGCCGGCGGATGACGGTCAGGAGCGCGGCCGCGTTGGCCGTGTCGTCGCCTACGCCCGGCGCATACAGGATCCCGTCCTCCTCGCGCACCGGCAGCGGCGTCAGATCCGGGAAAACGACGTCGGTGTGGGCCATATAGACGGTGATGCCGTTCCGGCCGCCGCAGCCCCAGGGCAGCACGACGTTCTTCGCCTCATCGATATACGCACCCGGCGCGCCCGCCCGGTCCAGCCAGTCCTTAATGAACGCCGCGCGCTCATCCTCGTGATGCGACGGTGCGGGGATCGCCGCCAGCGTCTTCAGCAGCGCTAGATGCGCTTCAAAATATCCATCGGTCCAGTCATTCATCTTCGCTCCTCTTTTGACCTGACACGGGGACGGTTCCTTTGTCAGATTTTCTGACACGGGGACGGTTCCTTTGTCAGATCAAGCCAACGGCTTTCCGACAGCGGATGTTTTTCCGCCGGCTCATTCCGCTCTTATTATATTACACCGGGCCCGAAACACAAGAAAAAGATAGGCAGCGGCGGGGGTTTGTGCTATGCTGTAAGGGCGGACGGAGCGGCCGGGCGGAAAAATGACGGCAGAGGACGTTCCCCGCGGTCATGCCGGGAAGGATGGCAGCGGTGTGCTCCCCGGTCCGGGAAAGATGGCAGCGGTGCGTTCCCCGTCCCCGGAAGGATGGCAGCGGCGCATCCCCCGCCGTCCCCGGAAAGCTGACAGCGGCGCATCCCCCGTCATCCCGTCCCTGTCATGAGGAGGTTTATCATGGAATACGAACTGTGGGCAAAGTCCCTGCGCGAGCTGGTGCGTGACGTGCCGTGGCCGACGGCGAATCTGGCGAATGCGGCGGCGTTTATTTTTGAAACGGTGGAGCGCCTGAACTGGGCGGGGTTTTACCGGACGGAGAGGAATGAGGCGGGCGAGCCGCTGCTGGTGCTGGGGCCGTTCCAGGGACGCCCGGCCTGCATCGAGATCCCCTGGGGGCGCGGCGTGTGCGGTACGGCGGCGGCGCAGGACCGGCCGCTGAAGGTGGACGACGTGCACGAATTCCCGGGCCACATCGCCTGCGACGCGGCCTCCGCCTCGGAGGTGGTCGTCCCGCTGCATGGCAGGGCGGGCGAGGTGATCGGCGTCCTGGATCTGGACAGTCCGGAACCGGCGCGCTTCACGGAGGAAGACTTCGCCGGCCTGATCGGTTTCGCGCGGGTCATCGAAGAGTGGATCTGAAAGCAGTTCGCAGAGACCGCTGCTTCACAAAGGGAATTGCCTTAAGGAGGCAGACGCGGGCAGCCGGAGCAGCCGACCGGGCCTTGTGAAAACAAAAAAAACAGTGCCGAGGGAGAATTGTCCCGTTGGCACTGTTTTTTTGCCGGGAAACGGAGCCGGAAGAGAACCGTCCCTCTGCGGCACTGCCCGGCCCCGGTCACCAGCAGCCCCGGTCACCAGCGGCGCCGGTCGTACAGATATTTTCCGGGGAAGACTTTGAGGGCCAGGATGGCAAGGAGAAAGCCGAGGAAGAGGCCGCTGAGGTGCGCGACATCGCTGACGGCTTCATTGACGCCGTGGTAGAGGGAGAGGATGAGCATGAGGATGACCTGGCCCGGGGAGAGGGCGCCGATCCATTCGCGGGCGAAAAGACCGGCAAAGATCATCGCGCCCATGAGGCCGAAGATGGCGCCGGAGGCGCCGGCCGAGAGGACTTCCTCGTCCGCGCTGTAATGCCAGTAAAACGTGATGATGTTGGCGCCCACGCCGGAGATCAGGTAGATCAGCAGCAGGCGCAGGTGCCCGATCCCCTTCTCCAGAGTCGTGCCGAGCGCGAACAGGACCAGCAGGTTGCTGGCCAGATGCTCGAAGCCGAAATGCAGGAACAGGCTGGTGAACAGGCGCCAGTATTCGCCGTCCTCGCCGACGGAGGAGGTCAGCATGGCGCCCCAGCGGTACATATGAAGCGAATTTTCGGACGACCCCGTGATCTCCGTCAGCAGAAAGACGAGGAGATTGGCCGCCATCAGGCCGACCGTGATGCACGGCTGATATTTGAGTTTCTGAAGCAGGCGGCGCATGTCAGTTCCCCTGCGGGACGGGCCCGAAGTTCTGTGCATAGATCTTTTCCGCCAGCGGGGCCGTGCCGAAGTCCAGGATGACCCAGCCGACGCTGTCCGGCAGGCCCTGGTACATGAGCAGGCGGCCGTTCAGGTCCTTGGCATAATGGTAGGGATGCCCCACGCTCCCGCTGCCGCCGGTGCTCAGGAAATGCAGCGCGACGGTGTCTTTGCCGTATTCCGCCTTCCGGATGCCCTCCGTAAACGCGGTCCACTTCGCGTCCGACGTGTATTTGTACCGGTCCTGCACCCAGAGAGTGAAACCGGGGTTCTGCTCCGCGGCAGTGTTCGGTGCGGTATCTTCCCTATTGCCCTGATCCGCCCAGCGGAACGGAATGCCGGATTCTTCGCCGATCCCGGCTTCGTCCTCATAGCGCCGCAGCAGCACCAGTTTGCCGCGCGCCTCACCCAGCGTGGGGATGCGGTCCGTCAGCAGCCAGACGGACGGGGCGGTGTTGATGTAGCGGTGCAGGATCTCCTGGAATTCCGTCACGCTCTCATCGCCGTCCTCCTGCTTGACGACGAACAGCACGGTCTCGCCGGGGTGTTCGCGCAGGAAAGTGCGGCACTCTTCCAGCACGTCCTCCAGATACAGGAAGGTGGAAAAGATCTGGTTGCCCTTCTTGCAGCGCATGCTGCCGTGGGTCAGCACCAGCCGGTCTTTTTCCACGGCCAGGCGGATGTCCAGATAGCGGAAGCCCGCCTCGAGCTGCCGCAGGATGGATTTGCTCTGGCTTTTGGCGAGATAGGCCATCTGCACGAAGGCGGCGGCGGAAGAGTGGGTGCCGGGGACGGAGAGTTCGTTTAGGCGCGCGTCATCCGGCAGCAGGGACATCCAGTCGGCGGATCCTTCCACGACTTCGCCCCTGTCTTTCTCAAAAACAGGTGCCAGGAAGACGTAGCCGCCGCCGATCAGCAGGACCAGCAGGAACGTCAGACCCAGGATCATGAGGACCCGGCGGAAGCCGGAAACGGTAGAGAGGCGGCCTTTCATGCGAGCCCCCCTTCGGCCTTGCCGGCGACCTCCTCGATCTGGTCGCAGAGGTAAGCCACCGCGTCGCTCTGGTTGCTGCCGCGCATGGCGGCCTTGTACTTCTCGCGTTCCTCATAGAGCGTCAGCAGTTCCCGCACCAGCCGTTCGGAGGTCAGCTCCTCCTGGGCGATCATTCTGGAGAAGCCCTGCTTCTCAAAGGAGCGGGCGTTCAGGATCTGGTCGCCGCGGGAGGCGTCCAGCGGCAGCGGGACCAGCAGCGCGGGCTTCTGCAGATAGAGCAGCTCGCAGATGGCGTTGGCGCCGGAGCGCGATAGGACGATGTCCGTGAGCGCGAAGAGGTCTTTCAGCTCCCGGCTGATGAATTCATACTGCACGTAGCCGGGGTACACGGTGTTCTCATCCAGTTTGCCCCTGCCGCACAGATGGATCACGTCGAAATGGGGCAGGAGGGCGGGCAGGCTCTCGCGCAGCAGGTCGTTCAGCGCGGAAGCGCCGAGGCTGCCGCCGATCTGGAGCAGCACGGGTTTTTGGCCCGACAGCCCCGTGAACGCCAGCGCCGCCTCGCGGCTTCCGTTCCGGAGCTCCTCTCGGATGGGGCAGCCGCTGACGAAGGACTTGCCGGCCGGCAGGGAGGCCAGGGTCTCGGGGAAGTTGCAGTAAACGCGGGCCGCGTCCCGGAAGCAGAGTTTGTTGGCGAGGCCGGGGGTCATGTCGGATTCGTGCAGAAAGACGGGGATGCCGAGCTTCCGGGCCGCCTTGACGACGGGGAGCGAAACGAAGCCGCCCTTGGCGAAGACCAGGGCCGGCTGCTCTTCCTGCAGGATCTTTTTCGCGTCGCCGATCCCCCTGATGACACGGAACGGGTCGGTCAGGTTCTTCAGGCTCAGATAGCGGCGCAGTTTGCCGGTGGCGATGCTCTTATAGGGCAGGCCGGCGTCTTCCACCACGGCTTTTTCCATGCCGTCGTGGGAACCGATATAGAGGATCTGCCAGCCGCGGCGCTTCAGTTCCGCGGCCAGCGCCAGGTTGGGCGTGACGTGGCCGGCCGATCCGCCGCCGGTCAGGACGATTTTTTTCATGGGGGCGATCTCCTTGCGGGATGAATTTGCGATGCCGTTCCGCCTTCCGGCGGGACAGGCCCATCATAGCATAAAACGGCGGGCTTTGCCACCGGAAATGTACGGCGCGCCCGCGCGGTTTTTGCTCCCGCTTCTTGCCAGACGCGGAAAAAGATAGTATAATATAGCCGCATCCCGATCCCCCGGGAAAAGGAATCCGCGGAATGGAATATGAGAAACTGGAAACCGGGCTGCGCCGCGAACAGAGGCGGCGTCATGCGCGCGGCCGGAAGAAGCGGCTGGCGGTCCGGCTGACCGCCGTCCTGCTCGTGCTGCTGGCCGGCGCCGCCTGGGCATTTCTGTGGGGCCCGCTGCGGCCCGGAGCCGGAAAGACGCCGGACCCGGATCTGCCGGCCTACACGGAAGAAACGCCCCTGCTGGGCGAAACGGCCCGCCTGCAGCTGATCGACGTGGGCCAGGGCCTGGGCCTTCTGGTGCAGTCCCGCGACGAAGCCATGCTGATCGACGGCGGCGGGGGCCGGGCGTCGTCCAAAACCGTGGCCCTGCTCAAAGCGCAGGGCATCGCCCGCCTCAGATACCTGGCGGTCACGCATTACGACGAGGACCATATGGGCGGGGCGGTCGGCGCGCTGGCGGCGGTCGGCGCGGACGCCGTGCTGGGCCCGGACTATGAGAAGGACAGCCGTACGTTTCAGTCGCTGCTCCGGCACGTGCGGGAGGCGGGACTGAGCGTGATCCATCCGGCGCCGGGCAGCGAATACACGCTGGGCGCCCTCCAGATCACGGTGCTGGGGCCGCTGGGCGGCCCGCATCCCCTTGAAAACGACGATTCCCTGGTGCTGCGCCTGACGGACGGGAAGAATTCCCTCCTGGTGACCGGTGACGCCGAGGCCGCTGCGGAAGCGGAACTGGCGGGCCGCTGGGGCAGCGCCCTGCAAAGCGATATTTATGTGATCGGGCATCACGGAAGCGGCACTTCCTCCACGGATGTCCTGTTAACGGCGGTCCGTCCCCGGCACCTGCTCCTCAGCTGCGGCGCGGACAACGAATACGGCCACCCTCACGCTTCCGCGATGGAGCGCCTGCGGAAGACCGGCGCCGATCTGCGGCGGACCGACCGCCAGGGCGACATCCGCCTGGTCTTCACGGAGAACGGGATCGTGTGGGAAAAGCCGGCGGAGGCATTTGCGGCGGGCGGATGAGAACGGAAGGACGCAGGCGCCTGTGCGGAATGCGCCGGACCGGCCGCATCGGATCATGAAATTTATCGGTTCAGAACGAATAGCATATTAAGGAGGCACATTATGCTGACACTCGACACATCCAAGGCAAGACCGTTTTTACAGGCGGACTGGAACGAACTCATGGGAGAGGCCGCCGTGGCGGAAGGGCTCCTCAAGGGGAAAATGGGTCCCGGCAACGACTTTCTGGGCTGGCTGGACCTTCCCGATACCTTTGATCAGGAAGAATATGCGCGGATCAAGGCCGCGGTGGAACGCATCAAGGCGGATTCCGAAGTGCTGGTCGTGATCGGCATCGGCGGGTCCTATCTGGGCGCGCGGGCCGTCATCGAGGCCCTGCGGCCGGTCGTGGGCGTGCCGTTCGACGGATTCCCGGAGATCTATTTCGCCGGCAACCAGATCAGCGCGACATATATGCGGGCCCTGCAGAAAGCCGTCTGGGGCCGCCGTTTCTCCATCAACGTGATCTCCAAATCCGGCACCACCACGGAGCCGGCCATCGCCTTCCGCCTGCTGAAGCGTCAGCTGGAGGAGCAGGTGGGCAAGGAAGAAGCCGCCCGCCGCATCTACGCCACCACGGACAGGAGCCGCGGCGCGTTAAAGAAGCTGGCGGAGCAGGAGGGCTACGAATGCTTCGTGGTCCCGGACGACGTGGGCGGCCGCTACAGCGTGCTGACCGCCGTGGGCCTGCTGCCCATCGCCGCCGCCGGCATCGATACGGACGCGCTGATCCGGGGCGCGCAGGACATGCGCCGGCGCCTGATGGCGGCCCCGGGCAAAAACCCGGCCGTGGAATACGCGGCGCTGCGGAACGGCCTGCTGCGCCAGGGCAAGACCGTGGAGATCCTGGCCAATTACGAACCCGGCCTGCACTACATCGGCGAATGGTGGAAGCAGCTGTACGGCGAGAGCGAAGGCAAGGACGGCAAGGGCATCTTCCCGGCCGCCGTGGACCTGACCACAGACCTGCATTCGATGGGCCAGTTCATCCAGGACGGCAACCGCATCTTGATGGAGACCGTGATCACGGCCGACAAGTCCGCCCTGCCGGTGCTGCTGGAGGCGGAGGAGTCGGATCTGGACGGCCTGAACTACCTGGCCGGCCGGACCATGGATTTCGTGAACGAGAGCGCGATGAAGGGCACCATGCTGGCCCACGTGGACGGCGGCGTGCCGGTCACCCGCATCTGCCTGGACGAGATCGACGACTACAGTCTGGGCGAGCTGCTCTACTTCTTTGAATACGCCTGCGGCGTGAGCGGCTACATCCTGGGCGTGAACCCGTTCGACCAGCCCGGCGTCGAAAGCTACAAGAAAAACATGTTCGCCCTCCTGGGCAAGCCCGGCTACGAAGCCGCCGGCGAAGAACTGAGAAAAAGACTGTAAGCAACAAAAACGGCGGGAGATACGACCATGGCACAAACGACCCAGCTCAAACTCAATTATAAACGCACCGCCCAGATCGGCTTTGCCTTCTTCGGCATCCTGCTGCTGTGGCAGGTCTACGATTCCTGGTGCCCCACCTTCCTGACGGACATCTTCGCGCGCCGGATGTACGGCCTCTCCTCCGCGGAGCTCAAGGCCGGCGACCCGGACAAGATCCTGAACGTCCAGTGGCTGGTCGGCATCATCATGGCCTGCGACAACCTGGCGGCCCTGATCCTGCTGCCCATCTTCGGACGGCTTTCGGACCGGACGAAGACCCCCATCGGCAAGCGCATGCCGTTCATCCTGGTCGGCACGCTGGTCTCCGCGGTGGCGTTCCCGTTCATCCCGCTGTTCTTCCATAAGAACAATATCGCGGGCATGGTCATCATGATGGGCGTCGTGCTGCTGTTCATGATGATGTACCGCAACCCGGCGGTCGCGCTGATGCCGGACATCACGCCGAAGCCGCTGCGCGCCAAGGCGAACGGCGTCATCAACATCATGGGCTACTTCGGCGGCGCGTTCGCGACCGTGCTGGGCATTTTCCTGAAGCTGTCGGATTACATCAACGTGGCGGACGAGGCCCGGAAGCTGTGGATCATCGAGATCCCGTTCATCGTGGCGTCCGTGCTGATGGTGATCTCCGCGCTGGTCCTGTTCGCCACCGTCAAGGAAAACCGGATCGCGGAAGAGATGAAGGACCAGATGGAGGAGGGCGAGCGGCAGGCCGCGATCGCCACCCCGGTGGACGATTCCAAACCGATGTCCAAAGAAAACAAACAGATGCTGCTGGCCATCCTGGGCGCGGAATTCCTGTGGTTCATGGCGGACAACGCCCTGGGCACGTACATGGGGAACTACGTGATCTACTACCTCAACTCCGTCTCCAGCGCCACCATGATCCTGACGATCCTGGGCGGCGTGGCGTCGGTGGCGGGTTTTGCGATCGCGGGCCTCGTCGCGGACAAGATCGGCCGCAAATGGACCGTTTCCGGCGGTCTGGCGCTGACCGCGCTGGGTCTGCTGATCATGTGCTTCGTGACGCCGACGGGCAAGGTGACCGGCGCCAACGGCGAGTTCGCGTTCCCGGCGCTCCTGTATCTGGTCGGTGTGATCCGCGGCTTCGGCATGGCCCTGGTGCATAACTGCTCGTTCCCGATGGTGGTGGAACTGTGCTCGTCCCGCCAGATCGGCAAATTCACCGGCTATTACTACACCGCCAGCATGTCCGCGCAGACGGTCACGCCCGTGCTGCTGGGCCTGGTCTTAAACGCCAGTCTGGCCTGGAACACGCTGCCGGTGTACTGCATGATCCTGATCGTGCTGAGCTGCGCCGTGTTCACGCTGCTCGTCAAAAACATCAAGGCAAACAAAGTGGCCAACGCCCGCGGCCTGGAAGCGCTGGGCGAGGAGGATTAAGCATCCATGATCGCCAACTATCACACGCACACCGCCCGCTGCGGCCACGCCCGGGGAGAAGACCGGGAGTACGTCGAACGGGCGGTGGAGCGCGGCCTGGAGACGTTGGGCTTTTCCGAGCACGTGCCGCTGCCGTTTGCGGACGGCCATGAGTCCTACTTCCGCGTGCCGCTGGCGCGTCTGGAGGATTACGTGCGGAGCGTGCTGGCCCTGCGTGAGGAATTCCGGGACCGGATCCGCATCCTGCTGGGCTTTGAAGCGGAGTACTACCCGGATTATTTCGACCGCGTGCGGGAGCTGACCGCGCCGTACCCGGTGGACTACTTCATCATGGGCCAGCATTTCAATGACAGCACCGAGCGGCCGTACAACGCGCGGCCGTTTGCGGACGGCAGCCAGCTGCGCGGCTATGTGGACCGCGTCCTGGAAGGTCTGGCCACCGGTCATTTCCTGTACCTGGCGCATCCGGACCTGCCGTACTATACCGGCGGCGACGAAGACTTCTACCGCCGCGAGATGCGCCGCCTCTGCGAAGGCGCGAAAGCCCTGGACATCCCCCTGGAGATCAATCTCCTGGGCATCCGCGAAGACCGCAACTACCCCTCCCCCGTCTTCTGGGAGATCGCCTCCTCCGCCGGCTGCCGCACCGTCCTCGGCTGTGACGCCCACAGCCCCGACGCCGTCGCCGACCCCGCGGAGCTTGAGACCGCCCTTGCCTTCGCCGCCCGCTTCGGCCTCCGCCCGGAACTGCAGATTTTCTGACAGGGGGACGGTTCCTTCGTCAGGTTTTCTGACAAGGGGACGGTTCCTTTGTCAGATCGTTTGAGCCGCCGGTGCAGCGGCGGCTGCGCAGAAGGTGCAGTTTTTTCTTTTTTAGAAAGAAAAATGGGAGCCCGCCCTTGATCTGACAGGGCTGCTTCCTCCTCAAATCAAACAGGACCTGACAAAGGAACCGTCCCCTTGTCAGGTCCTGTTCAAATTCACGCTTTGTTATTATTGATCTCGATCGCGCCATCCAGATTGTCCAGGATGAACTGCTGTGCTTCCCGGCCATACACCGTCACCTGGTAGATCCCCCGCATCCCGGACCGCTCTTCCGAAGCGATCCCGATGGCGCGGCCGCGCTCCGTGGGCGTCTTGGCTCTGCCTCCGTCCGCCCGGAGCGTCTCCTCCAGATACCCGTGCCGCATCAGGAATGCGGTCAGGCTCGAATATTTCAGCGCGGCCATGTTCTCCGTATCCACCAGGTCGTTGATGCGCCGGGTCATTTCGCTGATCGTGATCGGCGCTCCGGAGAACGCAAATCCGTTCAGCGCCTCCTGCGTGATCCCGAACGGCCTCTTCCTCGGCTTCGCGCCTCTCCCGGCCGTCACCGCGCCGCCCGCCGCGATCACCTTGTCCAGCACCCCGCACACATAAAACAGGCACCTTGACACCTCGACCCGGTTGATGCATTCCGTCTCCCCGGCCGCTTCCTCCGTGACCGGGTCGAACCCTCTCGCCATCCGCTCCGTCCAGAGCCTGGCCTTCTCCAGCATTTCCATCTCGTTCATAACAAACCTCCTTGTTTTTCTGACAGGGGGACGGTTCCTTTGTCAGGTTTTCTGACAGGGGGACGGTTCCTTTGTCAGGTTTTATTTGATTTCCTGAATGATCCCGCGCGATATCCCGCTCAACCTTTCCAGTTGCCGGACGGAGATCCCGCGCTTTCGGAGGATCCGGATAAACTCATCCCGCTCAGCCTTTTTCAGGCTCTGCAGACGGGTCGGACTCTCCGCACAAAGCACTTCCTGCATGATCCTCCGCGCTTCATGATCCGGCATGCGCGGTCCGGAGGGCGGGTCCGCGGGTCCCGGCGCCGGACTGCCGTCCGCCCTTCCGAACGCCAGAAAACCTTCTCGGCCGCCCAATGCTGCCAGCACATTTCCTGCATCGATCAGCACCGCTGTCCCCACGTATTCCTGCCAGCTGCTCCAGGGGTACTGTTCCCGGGGACAGATGCCGGCCGCCTCGGGATTATTATGGATGTACCGCACCACGGACAGCAGATATCCGCCGTTTTCAATCGGCTCGCTCCGGAAGCGGTCCTGAAAAACATGACCGCAGCGGTCGTATTTCCGGTTGAAGTACATCGCGTACCGGCCGGAAACGCTTTTTACGAAACGGTCGAGGTCCCGCGGGATATACAGGAGCAGATGGATGTGGTTTTCCATCAGACAATAGGCATAGATCTCGCAGGGGAATGATTCTTTGGCTTGCTGCAGGAGCTCAAGATAATACCGGCAGTCGGCTTCTTCCTCAAACAGGATCTGTTTTCCGATCCCGCGGCAGATCACATGATAAATATCGAGAGCTCCGCGTTTTCGTGCGCGGCGGGGCATAGGATCTCCTTTTCTGACAATGTTGGCAGGCGAAAGTACAGGTGATGAAACGGTTTTAGTGAATAATCAGAACGCAAAAAAGAAATATTGAAACAGATATAAATGGTATGTGCGGGAGTCAATAAAGATCCGGGACAGAAATATCCCGGGAATTATCATATATCAGTTTTAAATGAAGTGCAAGATGAAACCGTAAAAATTACCGGTGATCAGAAAACAAAAAGACCGCTAAAGAGCTGGCTGGATGAGGAGGGGCGGAGAAATCTGACAAAGGAACCGTCCCCCTGTCAGAAAACCTGACAAAAGAACCGTCCCTTTGTCATCAGCGGCGCCGCTCAGATCTCCCCGGCCTGGGCGATGAGGAGGTGTGCGGGGGCGGCGGCGCAGGCGGAGAGGGCGAGGGTGCGGATGTTTTCGGCGATGAGGCATTCGCCGGCGGGGAGAAGGATCCCGGACCAGGGCGTCAGGATGCGGCAGTCGGCGTCCGGGCACCAGAGGAGGAGATCACGGATGCCGGGCAGGAGGGGCAGGGGGCGGGGATCGGCGGTCAGATCAAAGGCGTCCATGCGGCCGAAGGCGCGGCCTTTGCGGAGCATCAGGTTGAAGTCCGTGCAGACGCCTTCGGAGTGGGTGGAGTCGGCGCCGTCAAAGGCCAGGACGTCGTACGGGCGGAGCAGGACCGGGCCGCTGACGCTGTCTTCGCCGCTGCCGGCACCGCTTCGGGTCAGCGTCATGGAACCGGCCACCGGCGTAATGAAGCGGTTATAATCCGGCAGGGAAGTGAAATCGGATGTGCTGTCCGATACCGCGGCGGAACTGATGCGCCAGAGGAAATCCCGCTTGGCGTAGTCCGCGGAGCGTGGGAAGATCAGGAACTGCGTGGTGGTGCCGCCGGACCAGGGCGTCACGACGAAATCGTCCCGGCAGGCGAAATGCAGCCAGAGCCCGAACTCCGGGCTGTTGTCCTCCAGCACTTCGATCCGCTCGATCTCGTCCTCCCAGATCAGCCAGCTGTCGTCTTCCAACTCGTCGCTCACGCCGAAGCGCAGGGCTTCCAATTCTTCGCCGTATTCGTGGAGACAGTACTCCGGGCCGTCGTACAGCGCTTCGCCCTCAAAAATCTCCCCGGACTTCAGGATCGCCCGGATCTTCTTTTCATCATAATCAGATAACTGCAGCATGGTTCAACCCTCATCCGGAAACAAAATACGCCCGTAGTCCGAGCGGACAGGCAGGATCCGGACAACCTCTATCCGCAGGTCCCGCAGGTGGTAAAAAGCTTTGTAAGCCGTGAAATTGACAGAATAAAAGCCGGTGAACAGCCCCTCGTAATACAAAGGAAACCCGGTTTTCGGATAATCGGCCCGGTAACTGATTTCCTCCGTGAGATCCCGCACATAGCGAAATGCGGTGTCCGGATCGGAGGAGGCAGTCAGGACGTCCCGGAAGATCTGCCGCAGGTCGTTTCGAGCCAGGGGGGAGTAAAAGACTGCGTACGGCATGGGGTCAGTCCCCTTTCCGCCAGTTTTCCATTCCGGCCAGAAGGTCCTCTTCGGAGATCCATCCTTCTTCTTCCGCCGAGCGGATCCCGGCGTTCAGTTCACAGAACAAGCGGATCATCGCGTCGGCTTTCTGGAAACGCTCTTCATCCTGAATGTCCCGGAGGCTGTAGGCACCCCGGCCGTTGCGGGTCAGGTAGACCGGCTGGCCGTAGGAGACTTCCTCCAGTACGGCTCCGTAATTGCGCAGGTCGGAAACGGGTATGATCTTCGGCATGGCGGCTTCCTTTCTTGGCGGTCTTTTACATGCCGCCGGATCGACTGTTTTAAGTATACCAGACAAAAAACGGCCGGTCAATCGATTTGCCGCCTTATTTTTCGAAGAATATATCGAAGCATCTGATATGCTACCCCCAAGTAGGACACTGAAATATAAAACCTACTTGGGGGTATTTCTATGTCAAGAAAGAGTAAGTTTGATCCAGCATTAAAGGTTGAACTGGTGGAACGATACTTGCGAAATGAAATCGGATTGAATGA
>JAFRRM010000028.1 GCA_017428105.1 Lachnospiraceae bacterium
CATCGCGCTTCCCATCAACATTGCAAAAGACGCAATGTTGATCGCTACTTGGTGGGTATAGCACAGCTGGTTAGCGCGTCAGATTGTGGTTCTGAAGGTCGTGGGTTCGAGTCCCACCACCCACCCTCCTTGGGCTATAGCCAAGCGGTAAGGCACAGGACTTTGACTCCTGCACTCGCTGGTTCGAATCCAGCTAGCCCAGTTGTCCTGCCTGCCGCCGGGAGAAAGCTCATTTTCATAGCGGGCGATTAGCTCAGGTGGTAGAGCACTTGACTTTTAATCAAGTTGTCGAGGGTTCGAGTCCCTCATCGCTCATAAAAGGGGAGGCAGAGCCTCCCCTTTTATGAGCGATGAGGGCCCCGGACCCGATACGCAGTCGAGGTAAGTGACGGCCCGCAATGCGACGTTCAGGAGCAGCGCGGCAGCCGGAACTTATTCAGGGAGCACGCAGTGCGAGTCGCAGTTCGAGTCCTTTTCACTCGAAACAGTTAAAACAAGCTTATTTGACAAAAAGGTGACGTATGACGATCGATGAGAAGTTTATGAAGAAAGCCATCCACCAGGCCCGCCGCGCCGCCGCCCTCGGGGAGATCCCCATCGGCTGTGTGATCGTCTGCGACGGAAAGGTCATCGCCCGCGGCTTCAATCAGCGCCTGCACAAGCACTCCACGCTGGCTCACGCCGAGCTCGAAGCCATCGACCGGGCCAGCCGCAAGCTGGGCGACTGGCGCCTGGAGGGATGCACCATGTACGTCACGCTGGAACCCTGCCAGATGTGTTCCGGCGCCCTGGTGCAGAGCCGCATCGATCGCGTCGTGATCGGCACCATGAACCCCAAGGCGGGCTGTGCCGGCTCCCTGCTGAACATCCTGCAGATGCCGCAGTTCAACCATCAGGTGGAGATCACCTACGGCGTCTGCGAACAGGAATGCAGCGCCGTCCTGACGGATTTCTTCGCGGACCTGCGGGTCCGGGTGAAGGAAGAAAAAGCAGCCCGGAAGGCCGCGGAAACCTCATCCTTGGTAAGGATGAGGCCAGAGGCCGGAACAGAACCGCCGGCATCGGCGGATCCTTCCGAAAAAAATCCTCAGAATTCTGAAGAAAATCCTTGACAAGCCCCTCGTTTTTTTGTATAGTGGCGTTTGCGTGGCGAAAGCCTGCTGCTGTAGCTCAGTCGGTAGAGCGCATCCTTGGTAAGGATGAGGTCACCGGTTCAAATCCGGTCAGCAGCTTTTTTTGTGTCCTTAAGGAAAAACAGCCTTACGGGGACGGATCGACAGGCTCTGCATGGGGCCCGAGGGACCTTGTATCAGGAAGAGGGCTGAATAAGCCCTCTTTTTTTATTTTGCCGGCACCAGAAACAGAATGGACCGGGAGATCTCATCTGCAGTTGAAATAAAACCTTCCTCTGCCCAGGCGTAGAGCATGCGGGACATGCCGCCCAGCAGGAAGGAATTGCAGAAACGCCGCAGCGTGTCCGGGTGTTCCTGTCCCTCAAAAGCCCGCTCCTGCAAGGGAAACCGCATTTTCTGATTGCAAAGTGCGATGAAGCGCTCTACAAAATAGCCGTAAAAATCACAACGGACAATACAACTCAGAAAGCGGCGGTGCTCCAGCCAGAAAGTGAAGAAATTCAGGTAAAGGGTCCTCGCGTCTTCGGATCCAAAGTCCACGGTATCCAGCAGCCGGTCGGTCAGGCGGTCGCACGCATAGAAGATCAGATCTTCTTTGCAGCTGCAGTTTCGGTAAAAAGTCCTGCGGGTCAGCCCGGCCTGTGCACAGATCTGTGAAACGGTGATCCTGTTCAGCGGATCCTTTTCCAGATAGAAGAAGAGTCCTTTGGTCAGGGCTTCCAGCGAGTAGCGGACCTGAGGATGAGAAGAAGTATTATACATGTCACACCTCCTGACATATGGAATCATTTTATCACAAAAACACATAGAATTGAAGGGGCGAACAGCTGTCACACTATTTGCCAATTTGAGTAAGAACTGCCGGATGCCTTGCCTTATCCGGGATGAGATCGTATGATCTACACGGAATAGAACGCGAAAACACTCGCGTGGAAAAGGAGAATTCAAGATGGAAAAACGCGTACAGGTCGTCACGGGAGGTACTTCCGGAATGGGACTGGCCACTGCCAGGGCACTCAGTGTATATGGACCGGTCCTGATCGGCGGCCGCAGTGAGAAGAGATTGGAGAAAGCACTGGCCGAACTGAAGGAAGCCGGCGTGGAAGCCTGCGGCAAAACGTGTGATGTGTCTGACAAGGCCTCCCTGAAGGCTTTCGTGGAGCATGCCCTCAGTCTGGGCAAGATCGGCAACGTGGTCAACGCAGCCGGTGTCGACTATTCCAACATGCCGAAGGAGCCGATCATCCGCATCAATATGCTCGGTACCCATTATGTGCTGGAAGCCTTCCTGCCGTATCTGGATGACTCCACCGTCGTGAACTTTTCTTCCATTACCGGCAATTTCTATCCGGGTCCTTCGAAAGAGGAAAAGGAACTCTGGGACAGTACCCAGACCCTCAGTGAGGAAGAATTCGTGAAGCGCCAGCTGGAACTGACTGCCAAACCCAATGATCCCCGCATGGCTGCCCTGGGAGACAGTTACATGACTTACGCGATGAGCAAGCGCTACGTCCAGTATTATACGCAGGCCAACGCACTGCGCGTCGCCATGAAGAACAAAAGCCGCATCATCTCCATCGCGCCCGGCTCCTTCTACACTCCGATGCTGGCGGACGGCAATGACGAGGCCATGCAGGCGTCGATCAAGCGCGGCACCGTATACCAGCGCTTCGGCACGTCCGAAGAAATGGCAGATCTGATCTGTCATCTGGTGGCGCCCGGCCACGGGTATCTGACCGGCGTGGATATCATTCACGACGGCGGCAAGACGGCGCTGGCTTTCGCCAAGCAGATGATGTAAAGCCGCTTTCATCAAAACAGGAAAGGACGGGGCAGGGCAGTCCGAAAGGCCTGCCCTGTCTTTTTTTATGACGAACAAGGAACCTGATCGGATCGTGATCCTTTTTGGCAGGCCCGGGGCCGGGGCGGAACATTATAACTGTTTTGGCATAATGTTTTGCCTGTTTGGGTCTTTCCTCCGTGCCGTGCATTCCCTTATAATAAGACCAAAAGCAAACCAAAGGAGGCTTGAGGATGAAACACTTTACTGCCGGCGCACTGAACGAATACTGCCGCAAAGTCATGGAAGCAAAAGGAATCGATCCGGAATGTGCCGCGGCCGTCGCCGACATGCTGATCGACGCCGATCTGACCGGCGTCAGCACGCACGGCGTCAGCCGCCTTTCGATCTATATGGAACGCGTGGAGAAGGGCCTGGTCGCCAAGGGCAACGAGATCAAAGTCCTGAAGGAGAGCCCTTCGGCGCTGGCCATCGACGGGGGCAATACCCTCGGCGCCATGAGCGCGAGCTACGCGATGGACCGCTGCATTGAGAAGGCCCGGGAGACCGGTGCCTGCTTCGCGACCGTGAAGAATTCCAACCACTTCGGCGCGGCGGCTTTTTATACCAAGAAAGCGGCGGCGGCCGGCATGATCGGCTTTTGCTGCACCAACCTGACCGCGAAGATCGCGCCGTTCGGCAGCTCCGAGCCGTTCATGGGCACGGACCCCGTCTGCGTGGCGGTCCCGTCGGAAGGCCTGCCCGTGGTACTGGATATGGCCCCGTCCGTGGTGGCGCTGGGCAAACTGATCCTGGCGCAGAAACTCGGCCAGTCGATCCCCGAAGGCTGGGCGCTGGATAAGGACGGCAAGCCCACGACGGATCCGGCGGAAGGCCGCAAGGGCTCCCTGGTCCCGATCGGCGGCCCCAAGGGCAGCGGCATCGCGATGATCGTGGAGCTGCTGGCCGGCGTGCTGTCCGGCGCGGGCACAGCCACCCATCTGCACGACCTGTATGAATTCGATGCGCCGCAGGGCGTCGGCCATTTCCTGGGCGCGATCGACGTCTCGCATTTCATCGACCTGGACGTATTCCGCGGCGGCGTTTCCGCTACGTCGGCCGAAGTCAAAGCCTTAAAGAAAGCGGACGGCTTCAGCGAGATCCTGATGCCCGGCGAGCGGGAACTGCGCTTTGCCGCAGAACGGGCGGAAACCGGGATCGACATTCCGGATGAAGTGTACGCGGAACTGGTTTCCCTGGGCGTGCCTTACGGGCTGGAACTGAAGGAGGCATAAAAAATGGCAAAGATCGTTATTACGGAACAGATCGATCCGGCCGGCGTCGCGCTGCTGACGGCCGCCGGACATGAAGTGACCGAACTCGGCCTGGGCGGCGGCGTGGAGATCACGCCGGAACAGGTCGGTGATGCGGATATCCTGCTGGTGCGCATCGCGGAAGTGACCCGCCGGCTGCTGGAAAATTGCCCGAAGCTGAAACTGGTCTCCAAGCACGGTGTCGGCGTGGACAATATCGATATGGACGCGGCGAAGGAATGCGGCATCGCGGTGACGATCGCCCCCGGCGCCAACAGCACGTCGGTGGCGGAGCACGCGTTTGCTATGCTGATCGCCTTGGCGAAGAATCTGCCGACCGTCTGCGGCAAGTACCGCGAGATCGGCTTCGCGGCGAAGAACTGCGCGCCGGGCATCGAGCTCACCGGGAAGACACTCGGCATCATCGGCTGCGGCCGCATCGGCAGCCGCATCGCCAAAATGGCGCACGGCGGCTTCGATATGAAAGTACTGGCCTATGATCCTTATATCACCGAAGCGCCTGAGGGCGTGGAACTGGTGAGCGACCGCGACCGGGTCTTTGCGGAGTCCGATTTCGTGACGCTCCATCCGATCCTGAACAAGGAGACGCAGGGAAGCGTCGGCGCCCGCGAATTCGCCCTGATGAAGGACGGCGTGATCTTCATCAACTGCGGCCGCGGTCCGCTGATCGATGAGGAAGCGCTGATCGCCGGGCTGCAGAGCGGCCATATCGGCGGAGCCGGCCTGGACGTCACGGCCGTGGAGCCCTGCCCGCCGGAGAACCCGCTGTTCCATATGTCCAACGTGCTGCTGACGCCGCATTACGCCCCCACCACCCGGGAAGCGGCCGTCGCGACCTCCCGCCTGTCGGCGCAGAACGTGCTGGATTTCCTGGCAGGCAAAGAGATCGAAGGGCGTCTGGTGTAAAAACGGACCGGAAACCGAAAACAGCGCTGCGCGTGCGGCGCTGTTTTTTGATGCGCCGGCGGCCCGCATGTCCTTGCCAGTCCCGGCGCGCCGTGGTATAGTATCCTTGATCCGAGATACTGTTGACAGAGAACAAGGAGACAATGAATGAGCAGCTTTGAGAACTTGCGTATCGTAGACAATTTCTACCAGACGTCCCTGTTCTTCCCCATGCCGACGGTCGTGATCAGTACGCTGTGCGAAGACGGTTCCACCACGCTGGGACCCTATTCCCTGTGCCAGCCCTATTATGTGGCCGGGAAAGACTATTACGCCATGCTGCTGTGCTGCCGCAATTCATCCAACACCGCCCAGAACATCCTGCGCAGCGGCAAATGCGCCATCAACTTCGTGGATGACCGGCCCGCGACCTTCAGGGAATGCGTGAAACTGTCCTGGCCGGGCGACAAACCGGAGGATAAGATGCCCCGGTGCAATTTCCGCCTGGAAAAGAGCCAGATCGAAGAGGAGACCGGGGAGCAGCGCCCGCAGGTCCTGACCGACGCGATCCAGGTCATTGAGTGCATCTGGATGCGGGAACTGGACGGCGCCCAGGACGACAAGCCCGGCGTGCTGGACGGCTATCAGCCGCCGTATCACGATTTCAACGGCATCACGTCCCTGTTCGGCGCGCACTTCATCCTGCGCGTGGACCGCATCCTGATGAAGAAGCGCTACAGCGACGCCATCATCAACGGCGTGGAAGCCCGCGATTTCCCGCCTCTGCCGGTGGACTACGGCTATCGCGACAGCAAAAACTTCTGGTTCCACCGCAAAAGACGCCTGCGGGCCGAGCTGCTGCCCGTCCGGAAGGCCTCCCTGGAATCCGTGCGCTACGCCGCGGACCGGGCGGACGACAAAGTGAAATTCACGGACGACGCGCTGGAGACCATCCTGAACGTGCCCCGCGTGTTTCTGCCCGTCGTGCTGAGGGGCTGCGTCTCCTGGGCTAAGGAAAACGGCGTGGACCTGATCACGGCCGAACACATGAAGATCATCAATGACAAGCGCTCGAAGGAAAAGAGCCGGAAATAAACGGACCCTGCCATGAAGATCACGATCCTTTCCGTCGGAAAGATCAAAGAAAAATACTGGACCCAGGCCCTGGCGGAATACGCCCGGCGCCTGGGCCGTTATGCGAAGCTGGAGCTGGCGGAGGTGGACGACGAGCCCACGCCGGACCGCGCTTCGGATAAGGAAGAAGAGCAGATCCGGCAGCGGGAGGGCGAGCGGCTGCTGGCCCGGATGCCGCGCGATGCGTACGTGATCGCGCTGGCGATCGAAGGGAAGCAGCAGGACTCGCCGGCCATGGCACGCCGCATCGCGGATCTGGGGCTGGCGGGGAAGAGCCACCTGTGCTTCGTGATCGGCGGCTCGCTGGGCCTTTCCCGCGAGGTGATGGCCCGGGCGGACGAGGCCTGGAGCTTTTCCCGGCTGACGTTCCCGCACCAGCTGATGCGGGTGATCCTGCTCGAGCAGATCTACCGGAGCTTCCGGATCATCCGGGGGGAACCGTATCATAAGTAAGGCCGCAGGAGCGGCCGCGGCCGTTTTTGTTCCGTGAAGGATGCGGCCGCATGCCGATCGTTTTAACGTATGGAGTCAGAATGCTGAGAATATCGGAGATCAAAGTCCCGGCGGGGCCGCCCGAAGCGGAGCGGGCCGCGCTGGAGGCCAGGCTGAAAAAACTGTTCAGAGGCAGGCTGCCGGCGTATCAGATCGTCCGGCACGGTCTGGATGCCCGGAAAAAACCGCAGATCTTCTCCGTTTACACCGTGGACGCCGCCTGGGGCAGCCCGGAGCAGGAGAAGGCGTTCTGCGAACGGAACCGCGCGCTGAAAGCCGCGCCCGTGCAGGAAAAGCGGTATCAGCCGCCCCGGTTTGAAGGAAAGGCCGCGCCGCACGTGACCGTGGTCGGTGCCGGCCCCGCGGGGCTTTTCGCCGCCCTGATCCTGGCGAAGGCCGGGCTGGCGCCGCTGCTGATCGAGCAGGGGGCGCCGGTGGAAGAGCGGCAGCAGGATGTGGAGCGCTTCTGGGAAGGCGGGCCCTTAAAACCCTGGTCGAACGTGCAGTTCGGCGAGGGCGGCGCCGGGACGTTCTCGGACGGGAAGCTCTCCAGCGGGATCCGCGACGCGGACGGCCGCATCGCCTGGATGCTGGACGCGTTCATCCGCGCCGGCGCACCGGAAGCCATCCGCTATGAAGCCAAGCCCCACATCGGCACGGACGTGCTGCGCCGCGTGGTGAAGGGCCTGCGGGAGGAGATCCTGGCCTCCGGCGGCCAGATCCTGTTCCATACGCGCCTGACGGACCTGGTGATCCGGGACGGCCGCGTCCGCGGGATCGTGACGGAGAATACGGAAACTCAGGAATGGCGGGAGACCGGGACGGACGCCCTGATCCTCGCGCCCGGCCACAGCGCCCGCGCCCTGTTCCGCCTGCTGCGGGAAAAAGGCGCCGCGATGGAGTCGAAACCTTTTGCTATGGGCGTCCGCATCCAGCATCCGCAGGCGCAGATCGACGCCCTCCAGTACGGGGAGGGCGCGCCGGATCTCCTGCCCGCGGCGGATTATAAGCTGACGGCAAGCGCCGCGGACGGCCGCGGCGTCTATTCCTTCTGCATGTGCCCGGGCGGCTACGTGGTGAACGCTTCCTCGGAAGACGGCCGCCTGTGCGTCAACGGCATGAGCGATGCCGCGCGGGACGGCGAAAACGCCAACGCCGCGCTGGCGGTCCAGATCCGTCCCGAGGATACCGCGGAGGCCGGCCTGTTCGGTGGCATGGAGCTTCAGGAAAAACTGGAGACGGCGGCCTGGCGGGCGGGCGGCGGGAAGATCCCGCTGCAGCTCTGGGGCGATTTCGCCGCCGGAGAAGCCTCGCGCGCGCTGGGCGAAGTCCGTCCCGCCTGCCGGGGCGAATGGGCCTTTGCCGACCTCCGCGAAGTCCTTCCGGATTTTGTGACCCGCGCGCTCACCGACGCCATGCCGCATTTTGCGCGCCGTCTGCCCGGATTTGACCGGCCCGACGCCCTCCTGTGCGGCGTGGAGAGCCGCACCTCCTCCCCCGTCCGCATCCTGCGCGGCGCCGCGGGCGAAAGCTCCCTCCGGGGCCTCTATCCCTGCGGAGAAGGCGCCGGCTACGCGGGCGGCATCACTTCCGCCGCCGTGGACGGCATGAAGACCGCGGAAGCGGTCATCACCGCGCTGGCGCGGGAAAACTGCAAAAAGCCAGAGGTTCGTCCTCTGTCATGAATAAAGTAAAAATTTGACAGAGACCCGTTCCCTGCCGCAAAGAAAAAGGTGGCAGAGGTCCGGTCCGTCCCCTGTCACAAAGGAGCCATGATGAAACACGATCGTTTTTTTCCGGTACGCACCGTCTGCAGCCTTCTCGTGCTGCTTCTGTCTCTGATGCTTTCTGCCTGCGGCGGATCAACCCCCGCCTCTTCCTCAGAACCGGCCAAGCCGGAACTGACCGAGCCGACCGAGCCGACTGAACCGGCCGGGCCGGCCGGACCCGTGATCGAAGAGAACACGGACTTCGACCGGGAAAAATACCCCTACGTGGTGCATACTCCGTCCGCAACCTGGCATCTGTCCGCGGACGACATCGCGCAGCTGGGCGAGAAGGCTTACTATGACGGCCTGTACGCAATCCTGGAGAAGCAGGAGCAGGATTTCGCCGACGCCAGGGAAGCGCTGAAGGGATATCTTCCGGATGAGGTCCCCGCGATCGACATCTACACGGATTTCAGCGGAAATGCCGCTGCCTCGGAGAATTACGGCGCGTATTATCACAAGGTGAGCAATCTCATCAAAATTTTTTCCGGATGGGAGATGGCGAACGGCACGCTGCTGCACGAGTACGTCCACTATCTCACGCTGCATTGCCTGGAGGCGTCCGTGACCGAGGGGCTCTATGCGGAGGGCATCGCGGAATACGTCGCGAACATCGCCTGCCGGAACCGGATGAAGCGGAGCATCAATACGGCGGGGACGCTCTCCGAAGAAGACGTCGCCTTCGTCAAAGGGCACGGCGCCTGGGACGAAACGGAAAACTGCGCCGATTTGCAAAAGTACTATTTTGGTTATGCCGGGTTTACGGCGCAGGGCGGCCTTCTGGGCAGCCGGTATTTCTCCGTGTCGGACATCATGGAAGTGCGTACGGAGCAGATCCAGAAAAACCCGTCCGTCCGGCACGTTTCCCATTTCGAAGCCGCCTGCCTCCTGGCTTACCTGTTCGACACGCACCCGAAAGACGAGGTCATGAAAAACATCAGCACGGACCCGGACGATTTTGAGACCGTCTGGGGAAGTCCGTTCGCGGATGTCTACGCGGCGTGGACCGCCTGGAACACGGAAAAATGCGCGGAACTCGGCGTGCAGTGACAGATCGCGGCCGGGGACAGGCCTGGCAGGAGAAGCGGAAAGAATTAAGTAACGACGGCAGCGGTCCGCCTGTGCAGGAACGCTGAAAAAGACCTGGGGCAGCAAAGACTGTCACAGGTCTTTTTCTGTGCTCCGGCGGTGCGCCGGACTTACTCCGCGATATGCGCCCTGATGTAGGCCGGCACTTCGGCGGGGGCGATCTCCAGGACGTAGGCGAATTCTTCGTTCAGCAGACGTTCCGCGTCCTTCAGGAAGGCGGTGTCGCTGGTGCGGAGCTTTTTGCCGCAGGCGGTCAGCTGCATCTTTCGCTCATAAAGAGTGCGGATCAGGCGGATGATCTCCAGCTGGTCCCCGCTGCGGAGGATGGCCTTGAAGGCGTCGCGGCGCACGGGCTCGGGCTCGACCCAGGGGCATTTGACCTGCGGGCAGTCCTCGAGGATGCGGGCGATGTCTTCGCGGCTGAGGAGCGGGCGGAGACGGGCGAGAAGGGTCTCGTTGTTCTCCGGCAGATAGATGACTTCGCTCCTGCGGAAATAAGGATGGAGCTCATAATAGCGGCTTAAAGTACCGTCGAATTTTTCCTCGACGGTCCCCATGACACAGCATACGCCGTTTATGCCGTAGTATACCATGCTGCCTTCGGTCAACATAAGCTCCTCCTTTGCTGATATTCCACTGTATTCATCAACATTGTAGCATCTTTTTATTTGTTTTACAAGAAAAAGATGTCAATATCGGGAAATTTTTCTTGTTTTTCCCGGGAAGTGGCCGCTATTGACAAGAGGACCCGGACAGAGTATCCTAAAAATCAAGGAGAAATGACGTCATGCAGGTGATCGCGGGCTCGGCCAGAAGGATACAACTGAAAACGCTGCCGGGAGACCATACCCGGCCCACGTCCAACCAGATCAAGGAAACGCTGTTCAATATCCTGCAGCCTATCGTGCAGGGCTGCCGCTTCCTGGATCTGTTCGCCGGGAGCGGCGGCATCGCCATCGAGGCGCTGAGCCGCGGCGCGCGCGCGGCGGTCCTGGTGGACAATTCCCGGCAGGCCTGCGCCGTGATCCGGGACAATCTGGAACGCACTCACCTGGCGGACAGAGCCGTCCTCCTGCAGACGGACGCGGCGGCCGCGGTCCGGCGCCTGTCCGCCAAAGACGAGCCCTTCGACATCATTTTCCTGGATCCGCCGTATGATGCCGGCCTGGAGACCGCCGTCCTCCCGCTGCTGGCGGATTCGCCCCTGGTGACGCCGGACACGCTGATCATCCTGGAGACGCGGGCGGAGCGGGAGATCCCCGGACTGGACGGCTGGGGACTTGCGGTCACGCGTGAAAAAAAGTATAAAAGCAATAAGCACATGTTCCTGCAGTTAAAGGAGACGACGCCATGAAAAGCGCGAAAGAAAAGGCGATCCTGTACCCCGGCAGCTTCGATCCGCTGACGCTCGGCCACCTGGATCTGATCCGCCGGGCGGCTCGGATCTTCGACAGGGTCTACGTGGGGGTCCTGGTGAATCCGCATAAAAAATCATTGTTTTCCGTCGAAGAGCGTGTTATAATAATTCGGAATATAACGAAGGACATCCCCCGGGTGGAAGTGGTCAGTTTCAGCGGTCTGCTGGTGGATTTCTGCCGGCAGCTGGGCATCAGCCACATCCTGCGCGGCCTCAGGGACTCCGCGGATTTTGAGGCGGAGATCAAGGTGGCGCAGGGCCTGACCGTGCTGGAACCCGGACTGGACACCGTGTTCCTGGGGACGGACCTCCGCTATGCGTTCTTAAGTTCCAGCATGGTGCGGGAAGTGGCTTCCGGAGGCGGAGACGTCAGCGCCTTCGTGCCGGAGGGGATCGCCCCGCTCGTGGCGGAAAAATACGGAAAATCACGGAAGGCAGAATAATAAAAGGCAAGGGCCCGGAGCCGGAGGAAACAAGTTATGAGCAGAATCGAACAGATCATCAATGAGATGGAAGAGTACCTGGATGGCTGCAAATCCCAGACCTTCTCCAACAATAAGCGCATCGTCGTCGAAAAAGACGTGATCGACGACATGCTGGTGGAACTGCGCATGCGCACGCCGGAGGAGATCAAGAAATATCAGAAGATCATCGCCAACAAGGACGAGATCCTGACCGAAGCCCGCCGTCAGGCGGAGGAAACGCTGGTGGAAGCCAAGCGCTTAAAGGACGAGATGGTGAGCAACAGCGAGATCATGCGGACCGCTTACGCCGAAGCCCGCCAGCTGATGTCCGAAACGGAAGACAAGGCCCAGAACATGATCGACGAAGCGACCGTGGAGGCCGCCGAGATCCGTCAGAGCGCCATGAGCTATACCGATTCCCTCCTGGCCGGTCTTCAGGATTTCCTGGGCCACTCCATGGACAGCCTGAAGAGCCGCTTCAACTCCTTCTTCAACCAGATGCAGGCCAGCTATGACGTCGTGACCTCCAACCGCCAGGAACTGCAGAACCAGCAGGCCGGCGCGGCGGAAGAGCCGCAGGCGGAAGAGCCGGAAGCCGCGGCTCCGGAAGAGGCATAAATCCTGACAGACAGCAGACTGCGAAGAGGGGCCGCCCTGTCCGCAGTCTCTTTTTTATGGAGATTTTATGAGATCATTTTTCGGTAATCCCTACGCCAAGGGACAATATGAATATCTGGAGGCCCGCAAGCGCCAGCAGCTGCACATCACGCTGGTCTGCGCCTTTGTCGTGGCGGCTTTCGTCGGCGCGGGCCTGATCGTCTATCACACCACCAAGAACGTCCTGAGCATCCCCGGCATCCTGATGGTGCTGCCCACCGCCAACTTCCTGGTGACCTACCTCGCTCTGCTCAAGGGCAAACCTCTGGACCCGGTGAAGCGCGAGCAGGCGCGGGAATATGAAGCGAACGGGCTGGCGCTCTTCCACCTGATGTACGTGGATGAGAAGGGCAAGCGCCACTTCATGGAACACGTGACGGTGTACCAGAACGCCGTCGTGGCGTATGCCCCGTCCGTGAAGGAGGCGGAGCGCGTGGCGCTGGAATCCGACTGCATCACCCGCCTGCGGAAGAAAGGCGTGAGTCTGCGCCTGAAAGTCTACACGGACTGGCAGGAGTACTGGAACCGCCTGCTGGAGATCAATAAGGAGATCCCGGAAGATCAGGTCAAGCTGGTGGAAAAGGCCCAGGAACTGATGCTGGGCATGAGTTTGTAAAGAACGGAGAGCATTTTGCGGAATCTGCCCATCGGTCCCCTGGACGCGGGCCAGCGTCTGGACAAGTATCTGCTGCGCTATTTCAAGGAAGCTGACAAAGGCTTCCTTTATCGCATGCTCCGGAAGAAAAACATCACCCTGAACGGCAAAAAAGCCGCCGGCGGCGAAAAACTGGCGGAAGGCGACGTGGTGAACGTATTTTTCTCGGAAGAGACGTTCGCGAAGATGCAGGGAGCGGAGCCGCTGGCAGCCGGCTCATCCGGGGAGCGGAAAGAAGCGCTTCCGGCGGGGCGGCTTCCGGCGCAGACGGCGCCCCCGCGCGCGCTGGATCCGTCGGCTGTCGTGTTTGAGAACGGCCATATCCTGATCGTCAGCAAGCCCGCGGGACTGCTGACGCAGAAGGCGGCGGCGGGGGATGATTCGCTGACGGACCGGATCGCGGCGTATGTAAAGGCGCAGGCGGGGCCGGCGTCGTCCGGGTTCACGGCGGCCGCGGCGAACCGGCTGGACCGCAATACGAGCGGGCTGGTGCTGGCGGGAAAAACGCTGCCGGGCCAGCAGCTGCTGTCGTTCCTGCTGCGGAGCCGGCTGACGGAGAAGTATTACGTCTGCCTGGCGAAGGGCCGGACGGAGCAGGCGTTCACATCCACGCTGTACTGGCGGAAAGAAGAAGAGGAGAACCGGGCGCTCATCTCGGAACGGCCGGAGGAAGGGGCGCGCCCCATCATCCTGCGGGCGGAGCCGCTGGCGCATCTGCGGGAAGGGACGGACCTGCTGCGGGTGCAGCTGATCAGCGGCAGGAGCCATCAGATCCGCGCGCAGCTGGCGTATCTGGGCCATCCGATCCTGGGCGACGGCAAATACGGAGACGCGGCGTTCACGCGCGCGGTCTCGCAGCGGACGGGCCTGGACTTAAGGCTTCAGCTCCTGCACAGCCGCGAGGTGGTGTTCCCGCCGTACGCGCCGGAGGAGAGCCTGTCCGAAACGGCCCGCGCACTCTGGCGGGACCTGGCCGGGCGGTCGTTCACGGCCCCGCTCCCCGCCTATTTCCGGCGGATCCTGGAGGCCCTGGGAGGCAGATATGGCGAATAATCACGGACTGCGCGGCTCCACGCTGGAAGCCATGGTCAACCTGACCATCGAACGGTACCGGGAAGACGGGCTGGCCGTGATCCAGAAGATCCCCACCCCCATCACCCCGATCAGCATCGAAAAAGAGACCCGCCACATCACGCTGGCGTATTTTGACGCGAAAAGCACCGTGGACTACATCGGCGCGGTGCAGGGCATTCCCGTGTGCTTTGATGCAAAGGAATGCAAGACGGACACTTTCCCGCTGCAGAACATCCACGGGCACCAGTACCGCTTCATGCGCGACTTTGAAGCCCAGGATGGCGTCGCGTTCCTGCTCCTGTTCTTCACGGGGCGGGACGAGATGATCTACCTGCCGTTCCGTGATCTGAAGCACTTCTGGGAACGCGCGGAGCAGGGCGGCCGCAAGAGCTTCCTCTATGCGGAACTGGACAAGGATTACGTGATCCCGGAAGGGGCCGGCGCGCCGGCGCATTTCCTTCCGCTGCTGCAGAAGGACCTGGATGAAAGAGAATGAGGACGGGGCGGCCGCGCCGCATCCCGCCGGCCGTACGACAGGAACGTTTATGCGAAAACTGGCTTTATCGGAAGACATTCTGAATACCGTGGAAAAGCCCGCCCGCTACGTGGGCGGCGAACTCAACGCGGTGATGAAGAACAAGGACGAGGTGGATCTGCGCTTTGCTTTCTGCTTTCCCGACGTGTACGACATCGGTATGGGGAACCTGGGCATGCAGATCCTTTACGATATGTTCAACCGCCGCCCGGACGTGTGGTGCGAGCGGGTCTATTCCCCTTGGCCGGATCTGGACAGGGTCATGCGGGAGCGGAAGATCCCGCTGTTCGCGCTGGAGTCCCAGGATCCGGTGAAGGACTTTGATTTCCTGGGCATCACGCTGCAGTACGAGATGTGCTATTCCAACGTCCTGCAGATCCTGGACCTGTCCGGCATCCCCTTAAGCGCGGCGGACAGGACGGAGGCGGATCCGCTGGTGATCGGCGGCGGGCCCTGCACGTACAACCCGGAGCCCATCGCGGACTTCTTCGATCTGTTCTACATCGGCGAGGGCGAAGTGGTGTACGACGCCCTGTTCGACCTGTACGTCCGCCTGAAGAAGGCGGGGGCTTCGCGGCGGGAGTTCCTGAAGGCCGCGGCGGGGATCGAGGGGATCTATGTCCCGTCCCTGTACGAACCGGCCTACCGTGAGGACGGTACGCTGGCGTCGTTTGAACCGCTGGTCCCGGAGGCGCCAGCACGCGTGCGGCGCGTCATCGTGAAGGACATGGACAGCGTGCCGTATCCGGAAAACCCCATCGTCCCTTTCGTGCGGCCCGTGCAGGACCGCGTGACGCTGGAGATCATGCGCGGCTGCATCCGCGGCTGCCGTTTCTGCCAGGCGGGGATGGTGTACCGCCCCGTGCGCGAGCGGGATCTGGACCGGCTGATGGCGATCGCGGACCGGTCCCTGCGCAGCAGCGGGTACGACGAGATCTCGCTCAGTTCCCTGAGTTCGAGCGATTACAGCGGGATCGCCCCGCTCGTGACGGGTCTGATGGAGCGCTGCTCCGCGGAGCACGTCAATATTTCCCTGCCCTCCCTGCGCATCGATTCCTTCTCCCTGGACGTGATGAGCAAGGTGCAGGACGTCAAGAAGAGCAGCCTGACCTTCGCGCCGGAAGCCGGCACGCAGCGTCTGCGGGACGTGATCAACAAGGGCCTGACCGAGGACGACATCATGCGCGGCGCGGCCATGGCGTTCCACGGCGGCTGGACAAAGGTGAAATTTTACTTCATGCTTGGCCTCCCCACGGAAACGGAGGAGGACCGCCAGGGCATCCCCGAACTGTGCCAGCGCGCGGCCACGCTGTTTTTTGACGAGATCCCGAAGGAGGAGCGCCGCGGCAAGATCCAGATCACGGCCAGTTCCTCGTTCTTCGTGCCCAAGCCGTTCACGCCCTTCCAGTGGGCGAAGATGGAGAAGCGGGAAGAATACCTGGACCGCGCGCACCGCGTCAAGGACGGTTTCCGCCGCCAGGTCAACGCCCGCTGCCTGCACTATGAATACCACGACGCGGACGTCACCGTGCTGGAGGGCGTATTCGCCCGCGGCGACCGGAAGGTGGGCCGCGTGATCCGCCGCGCGTACGAGCTGGGCTGCCTGTTCGACGCCTGGACGGAGCGCTTCGACGACGCCAAATGGCAGCAGGCGTTCCGCGAATGCGGCGTGGATCCGGACTTTTACACCCTGCGCGAGCGGCCGGCGGATGAACTGTTCCCCTGGGACTTCATCGACATCGGCGTGACGAAGAGATTCCTGCGCCGCGAATGGGACCGCGCCATGGAAGGCGTCGTGACGCCGAACTGCCGCGAACGGTGCAGCGGATGCGGGGCGGGAAGCTACGGCTGCGGCATCTGCCCGTCGGCAAAGGAGGCGCGCGTATGATCATCCGGGTAAAATTCGGCAAAGAAGGCGCGCTCCGCTTCATCGGCCACCTGGACGTGCTGCGCACGTTTCAGAAAATATTCCGGCGCGCGGGCATCCCGATGGCCTTTTCACAGGGGTTTTCCCCGCATCCCATCATGAGTTTTGCGCTGCCGCTGGGACTGGGCCTTTCTTCGGAAGGCGAGTATCTGGATGCGGAGATCGCCCTGGACCGTCCCGGGCAGAACCCGGAGGGAAGCGCCGAAGGACCGTTCCCGGTCCGTGAGCTCCTCCCTCGCCTGCGTGCCGCCACGTCCGCCGACCTGCCCGTCTACGCGGTGCGGATCCTGCCCGAAGGCAGCGGCAATGCGATGGCCAGCGTGGGACGCGCGTCCTACCGCCTGGACATCCGCCCGGAGTGGGCGGAAATGCTGCGGCGCGGTGCGGAGACGCTGATGGCGCTCGAAAGCATCCCGATCGAGAAAGAGACCAAGACCCGGACTGTAGAGATGGATCTGCGGCCGTGTCTGTACCGGATAGAAGTGCAGCCGGACGCCCTGTTCCTGGAGATCGCGGCCGGCAGCAAGGCCAACGTGAAGCCGGAGCGGGTCTGGGAGGAACTGATCCGGGCCGGGGAAGGGCCAAAAGACGCAGTCCCGCCCGCCATCCGCCGTCTGGACCTGATGCAGGAGGACGGCACTTCCCTGGGCGCCGCCGGCGAGGAGGTCTGACATGGAGAAACTGCTGATCACAGCCCGCGGCCCGGAGGAGATCCTGGCCCTGCATCTGAAGGACGGCCGCCCGGTCCGCATCGCGGTCACGCGGCAGGCGGATGCGGACGCTCCCGCCGTCGGCGACGTTTACCGCGCCCGTGTGCAGAACGTGAGCCGGGGTCTCAAAAACGCGTTCCTGGAGCTCGGCGGCGGGCATCGCGCCTACATGAACCTGACGGAGGAGGACGATTCGATCCGCCCCGGACAGGAGATCACGGTCATGATCAATCAGGAGGGCATCGGCGACAAACTGCCCTCCGCGTCGCGGGAGATCACCATGCCCGGCGAATGGCTGGTCCTGAGCTCGGACGCCGGCTTCCTGGGGTTTTCCCGCCGCGCCGGCTTCGACGGCCCCCAGCGCGAAGCCATCCATGAACTGCTGCTGCCGTTTTTCAAAGAAGCCGGATTCATCCTGCGCACCGCGGCCGAGCAGGTGTCCCTGGACCGTCTGGCCGGGGAAGCCGCGCAGCTGGCGGACGAGTACCGCCGCCTGCTCACGAAGGCCGGACACAGCCCCGCCCCGCTCCGCCTGGCGCAGGGCCAGCCCCTGTACCGCGAATGGCTCCAGGGCCTGAATAAGGAAGAGACCGAAGTCATCACGGATCTCCCGTCCGTTTATGAAGACCTGCTGGCCTATTACCGCGCCCGCCGCCTTCCGGAGGACGGCCTGCGCCTGTATCGGGACGAAAACCTGTCCCTGACCGCTCTCTACAACGTGGAAAAAGCGGTCCGTGAAGCAAAGGACCGCAAAGTCTGGCTGAAGTCCGGCGCATACCTGGTGATCGAACACACCGAGGCGATGACCGTGATCGACGTCAACAGCGGAAAGAACGAGGAAGGCTCTGCCGGCCAGATCGAACGCATCAACCGCGAAGCCGCCGCGGAGGTCGCCCGCCAGCTGCTTCTCCGCAATCTCAGCGGGATGATCCTGGTGGACTTCATCAACATGAAACGCCCCGAAGCGAACGATGAACTCCTGGCGCTGCTGCGCAGCCTCGTCCGGGAGGACCCCGTCTTCACCCAGGTCGTCGACATGACCCCCCTCGGCCTCGTGGAGATCACCCGCCGCCGCATCCGCCGCCCGGTATAGACCGCCCGGAATACAAATGTCCCGCAGAGGCGGCTTCCCGCCGCTGAGATACAAATGCCCCGCAGAGGCGGCCGCCCGCCCACCGCTCCCATGATCAAAGGCAAGACCCGCAAAAACACCTACCGTGCCATCTACCGCCTCCTGGACCGCGTTTCCCCGGTCCCGTTTGACTGCGGCACGATCTGCGGCGCGGCCTGCTGCCGTACGGACGACCCGGAAAACATGGGCCTCTACCTCCTCCCCGGCGAGGAAAAGATCCACGACCGCCGCGATCCCTGGCTGAGCTGGGAACTGCAGAGCACGGACGAATACGACTTCCCGCCATCCTGGCAGGGAAACGTCTGCTATGTCAACTGCGCGGGCCCGGAGCACTGCCGGCGCTCCCTGCGCCCGATCCAGTGCCGCACCTTCCCGCTGAAGCCCGTGCTTCTGGAGGAAGGAGAGGACCGCTCCGTCCCCGTCGTCTACCGGGAGCCCGGCTGCAGCCTCGCCCTCGCCTGGCAGGACGAATCGCTCCCCTACTGCTGTCCCCTGATCGAATCCGCCGCCCGCCTGGATCCCGCCTTCCTGCACGCCACCTACACCGTCTGGAAGCACCTGATCCGCGACCCGCTGATCCGGGACCTCATCGCGCGGCGGGATTAAAACGGAAAAAGTGCAAAAAACTCTGCGAAATTTGAAAAAAACCTCTTGCATTTTCCAAAACCCGGTTGTATAATCTTTTTCGTCGCTGAAAAGCGCAGAGGGCTATCGCCAAACGGTAAGGCAACGGACTCTGACTCCGTCATTTCAAGGTTCGAATCCTTGTAGCCCTGGAAAAAGCCGCGGACCTGTCCCGGCTCTTTTTTTTCACAAAGGAGAGCAGCATGTTTAATCTGGGCGGAACTCAGACACTGATCGTGGATCATTTTGCGGAAGCCGGCGCGTTCCTGAAGGAGAGCGGCGGCGACGAGACCGTGCTGCTGCCGGGCAAACAGGTCCCGGAGGGCACGGACGCCGGCAGTCTGCTGACGGTCTTCCTGTACAGGGATTCCGAGGACCGGCTGATCGCGACCACGCAGACGCCGCGGCTGCAGCGCGGGGAGATCGCGCTGCTGACCGTGAAGCAGACCAGCCCCATCGGCGCGTTCCTGGACTGGGGGCTCGCCAAGGACCTGTTCCTGCCGTTCAAGGAGACGAAGGGCGAGATCCGGCCGGGCCAGCAGGTCCTGGTCACGCTGTACGTGGACAAGAGCCGCCGGCTGGCCGCGAGCATGCGGGTGGACCGCCTGCTGAGCGCGGAAAGCCCGTACAGGGCGGGCGATAGGATCACGGGCACGGTCTATGCGGTGAAGGACGACATCGGCGCGTTCGTGGCGGTGGACGACCGGTATTTCGGGCTGATCCCGCGCCAGGAACTGTATGCGCGCCTGAAGCCCGGCGACCCGGTCGAAGCCCGCGTCACACGGGTGCGGCCGGACGGCAAACTGGACTTGTCGCCCCGGAAGAAGGCGTACGCGCAGATGGGCCCGGATGCGGAAGTGATCCTGGAACACCTGCAGGCGGCGGGCGGCATCCTGGGCGTCGGTGACAAGAGCGACGCGGAACTGATCCGGACGGAGCTCTCGCTCAGCAAGAACGCGTTCAAGCGGGCTGCGGGGCATCTGCTGAAAGAAGGAAAGATCCGCATTTACGACGACCGGATCGAAGCGGCGGACCATCAGCCGTGAACCGTCCGGAAACTCAGTCGGAGACCGGCCGTGAAACGGCCGGTCGGACCATAAAAACCATCGCGCGGACCGCGCGCATCAGCCGGGGCAAAAAACCTTTTGACCCCGGCCTTATTATAGTGTAAAATAATAAGATGATCCGCGGAAAGGCGGCCTTTTTGCCTGCCTTTTCAGTATTTGCGGACACGGAGGAACGATAGGCGCATGATCGAGTTCCGTAATGTGGAAAAAAGATATGACGACCAGACCGCCGGCTCCGCCCTCACGGAGTTTGACCTGACCATAGAGGACGGCGAATTCGTCTTCATCATCGGCGAGAGCGGCGCGGGCAAAAGCACGCTGCTGCGGCTCCTGATGGGAGAGGAAAAGCCCACGAAGGGATCGGTGGTGGTGGACGGCGTGAACGTGGGGCGCATCCGTCCCGCCAAGCTGCCGTATTACCGCCGTCATTTCGGAATGGTCTACCAGGATTTCCGGCTGCTGAAGGATTACACGGTGTATGAGAACGTGGCCTTCGCGCAGCGGGTGGTCGGCGCGTCGCCCCAGGGCATGAAGCGCCGCATCCCGAAGATCCTGGAACAGGTCGGCCTGGCGGATAAAGCGGACAGCCTGCCCGCCCAGCTCTCCGGCGGCGAACAGCAGCGGGCCGCCATCGCACGCGCCGTGGTGAACGGGCCGATGTACCTGCTGGCGGACGAGCCCACCGGCAATCTGGACCCGTCCGGCTCCGCGGAAGTGCTCCGCCTGCTGGAAAGCATCAACCGCGGCGGGACCACGGTGATCGTGGTGACGCACGACGCAGCCGTGGTGGACAGGGCCCGGAAGCGGGTCGTGACCCTGCGCGACGGCCGGGTGGTCAGCGATCGCGAGGAAGGAGGCTACGAAGATGCGTAACCTGCCTTACATGATCAGCCAGAGCTTCAAGGGCATCCGCAAGCATCTGGGCACCTCCCTGTTTTCCCTGGCCATCATGGTCTTCACCATTTTTCTGTTTGACGGCGCGGCCGCCATCCTGCTGAATCTGGGCAACTTCGTGAAGGAGGCCGAGGAGAACGTCGGGATCACCGTGTTCTTCCGCGAAGGCCTGAGCGAACAGGACATCCTGGACCTGGGAAACCGCATCAGCGAACGCCCGGAGGTCCGCCGCGTGAAATACACGTCCGCGGAGGAGGCCTGGGAGAATTACAAGAAGGTCTATTTTGCCGGCAACGAAAAACTGGCGGAGGGCTTCGCGGATGACAACCCGCTGGCCAATTCCGCTTCCTATGAGATCTTCCTGGAGGACATGAGCGGGCAGAAGATGTTCGCGTCGTGGCTGGAGGGCCAGCCCGGCGTCCGGAAGGTCAACGTGAGCAACGCCGTGACCGGCGCGCTGCAGAACGCCTCCTCGCTGGTCCGGATCGCGACGATCGCCATCCTGACCGTGCTGGTGATCGTGGCCGTGGTGCTGATCGGCAACGGCGTCGCCGTGACCATCTCGCAGCGCCAGGAGCAGATCCGTATCATGCGCTACATGGGCGCCACCAACGGGTTCATCCGCGGGCCGTTCCTGATCGAAGGCGCGCTGATCGGCCTGCTGGGCGCGCTGATCCCGCTGCTCGCCACCTGGTTCGGATACCCGCCCGTCGTGGAGGGCATCCGCAGCCGGTACGTCAATCTGGCAAACATTTTCGCTTTCCTGCCGCGGCAGAAGGTCTTTGCCGTCATCATCCCGGTCTCCCTCGCCTTAAGCCTGGGCATCGGTCTGGCGGGTAGCGCGTTTTCCATCAAAAAACATCTGAAAGTGTAGGGAAAAGAAATGGAAGAGAAGAACAATAAATTCTGGAAAGGATTTCTGATCGGCGCGCTGTGCTTTTTCGTGATCGGCGCGCTGGCCGTGCTCGGCATGACCCGCTTCCTGGAAAGCATCGCGGAAAAGCGCGGCAGCATGCCGGGAACGGAGGCGACCCTCCCGACGCAGGCGCAGGCCGAAACGACGGCCCCGGGCGAACAGCCTTCTTCCACCGCCATCGCCCCGGTGACGATCCCGACAGACCGTCCTTCCGAGAGCACGGAAACGCCGGCGCCGGCGGAGACGACCGCGGGCGAGCCCCGCACCATCGACCGCGTCCGGGACGCCTTCCTGCGCGAGCTGGAGGATGTCGCGTCGCTGTTCGAGGAGGAAGAAGTGATGCCCTATGACATGGGCGTGATGCAGCAGGCAGCCCTGAAGACTTACGTGGAGCTGGCCGGCGGCAGCTGGGCGGAATATGAAAGCCTGAAGCCCTCCTACGGCCCGGAAGTCACGGTCATCGAATGGAACGACGACTTCCTCAACCGCATGGGCGAGATCCGCGAACTGGTGGACGAGCGCATCGGCCTCACCGACGAGCAGAAGACTGAGATCGAGATCGGGACCCTGAAGGAGTTCGTCGCCGCCTCCGGCGACGTGTATTCCGACTACCTCACGGCTGAGGAATGGGAATCCACGCAGCAGGAATCCGACGGCTCCTACTGCGGCATCGGCGTCCAGATCATGCAGGATCCGGAAACGATGGAATCCACCGTCACCCGTGTGTTCAATAACAGTCCTGCCCGGGAAGCTGGCATGCTGGCCGGGGACATCTTCAAAAAAGTGGACGGCATGGACGTCACCCAGATGCTGCTGGAGCAGATCGTGACCTATGTGCGCGGCCATGAAGGCGAGCCGGTTACCCTCACGGTCTACCGCCCCGCCACGAACGAGACGCTGGACATCACCTGCGTGCGCCGGAAAGTGGAAGTGGACACGGTGACGTACGAGATGCTGACCGACCGGATCGGATACCTGCAGCTCACCGAATTCGACAACGTGACCATCCGCCAGACGCGGGAAGCGCTGGAGTCCCTGCAGCAGAGCGGCATGCGGAAGCTGATCCTGGACCTCCGCGGCAACCCCGGCGGCCTGCTGAACAGCGTGCTGTCCGTCGCGGATTACTTTGTGGAACGCGGCAGACTGACCTTCCGCATGGATTACAAGGACGGCGACACCTACACGGAAAAGGCGGCGGAAGATCCCATTTTCCAGGGCGGCATGGTGGTCCTGGTGGACAAGGGCTCGGCCAGCGCGGCGGAAGTGCTGACCGGCATCCTGCAGGACTATGACATCGCGACGGTGATGGGAACGACCACGTTCGGCAAGGGCATCGTGCAGTCATACTACGACACCGAAACGGGCAGCGGCAGTATCGTGAAGCTGACCATCGCGCATTATTATTCGCCGCTGGGCCGTGATTTCCACGGCGTGGGCCTCGAACCGGACATCACGGGCGAGGACGACGTGCTGACGGAAGACAAAGACGAACTGCTGGAAAAGGCCATCGAGTATCTGAGATGAATAACGCGGCAAAGCGGCCGCCGGACGAGCAATGACGCGGCAAAGCGGCCGCGGGACGACCCCATGAAACGCATCGAGAAGGACATCAGAACCGGAGAATACAAACCGATCTATCTGGTCTACGGACCGGAGGATTTTCTGCGGCAGAAGATCAAAGACTCCTTCCGGAACGCGCTGGCCGGGTCGGACGAACTGAACTACACCTACCGGGAAGGGCCGGGCACGGATGAGGACGAGATCCGCATCCTGGCCGGGACCGTCCCGTTCCTTGCCGAAAAGCGCCTGATCCTGCTGGAGAATACCGGCTGGGCGAAAAAAGGCGCGGAAGGCCTGGTGAGCGACCTGGACGCCCTGCCGGATTCCACGGTGCTGGTCTTCATCGAACGCGAAGCGGACGAGAAGAGCCCGCTGTTTAGGGCTGCCCGGGAGCGCGGCATCTGCGCGGCGTGCGAGCCGCCCTCGGAGGCGGACCTGCTGCGGTCGCTGAAGCAGGCCTTCGAGCAGGAGGGCTATGAGATCGACCGGGACACGCTGGAATTCTTCCTGGCCCGCTGCGGCGGCAGCATGAACACCATCGCCTGCGAAAAGGAAAAACTGCTGGCCTACACGATGGAAAGCCGGAAGATCCGCCGGGAGGACGTCGCGGTCATCACGCACCAGGGCCTGAGCGACCGGATCTTCGACATGGTGGACGCGATGGCGGCGGGCCGCCCGCAGGAAGCCTTCCGCTTGTATGCGGACCTGAAGGCCCTGAAGGAACCCAACAGCAAGATCATGGGCATGATCACCTCCCAGGTGGGACGCCTCTTCGTGCTCCGCGAGCTGGATGAAAAAGGCCTGAGCATGAAGGAGATCCAGGCAGCCACCGGATACAATTACTACGCCGTCAAGAACAGCCTGCCCCGCTGCCGGACGCTCTCTTCCCGGGAATGGGAAAAGAAATGGCGCCGCTGCCTGGCCTACGATACGGCGAACCGCAGCGGCAGGATGGACGAGACGCTCGCCGTGGAAATGGCCCTGATCGAAGTGAGCCTGCGATAAGCTTTTGACCGATGAGTGAAGTGAGTGAAATATGACAGATACCCAGCAGAAAGCTGAAAAATACATCCTGGTCGGCATCGCCGGCGAAGACATGGACGAAGCGCTGGCCTCCTTAAAGGAACTCGAGGAACTGGCGGAGACCGCCGGCGCGGAGGTCCTGGAACTGTTCCTGCAGTCCCGCGAGCAGCCCCACCCGGGGACTTACCTGGGCTCCGGCCGCCTGGAGGAACTGAAGGAGCGCGTGAAGGAACTGGGCGCGGACGGCGTGATCTGCGACGACGAGCTTTCCCCGGCCCAGGCCCGGAAAATGGAGGACGTCCTGGACGTCAAGGTGATCGACCGGAGCCTCCTGATCCTGGACATCTTCGCGGGCCGCGCGGCAACCAGCGAAGGCAAGATCCAGGTGGAACTGGCCCAGCTGCGCTACCGCGCCACGCGCCTGACCGGCAAGGGCACGGCCCTGTCCCGGCTGGGCGGCGGCATCGGCACCCGCGGCCCCGGCGAAAGCAAGCTGGAAAGCGACCGGCGGGCCATCCACCGGCGCATCTCCACGCTCAAGGCGGACCTGGCGGAAGTGGTGCGCCACCGCGAACTGCAGCGGGAAAAGCGAAAGAATTCGGCCGTTCCGGTCGTGGCCATCGTCGGCTACACCAACGCGGGCAAATCCACGCTGCTCAACACCCTGACCGGCGCGGACATCCTGGCGGAGGACAAGCTCTTCGCCACGCTGGATCCCACCACGCGGAACCTCCCGCTCCCCGGCGGCGAGGAAGTCCTGCTGACGGATACCGTCGGCTTCATCCGCAAGCTGCCCCACCATCTGATCGACGCCTTCAAGAGCACGCTGGAGGAAGCCGCCTACGCGGACGTGATCCTGCACGTCGTGGACGCCTCCGGGCCCCGCATGAAGCAGCAGATGGAGACGGTCTATGACACGCTGAAAGACCTGGGCGCGGAGAGCAAGCCCGTCATCACTGCCTTCAACAAATGCGACCTGCCGCTCGGCGACGCGTTTTTGTACGATTCGCACGCGGAGGAGGTCCTCCGCATTTCCGCGAAGACCGGCCTGGGTCTGGCGGAACTGAAAGACGCCGTCTCCCGCGTCCTGCGGGAGCAGAAAGTATACATCGACCGGACCTTCTCCTACGCAGAATCCTCTCTGGTGGGGCGGATCCGCAAATACGGCAACGTGGTCTCGGAGGAGTACACGCCCGAAGGGATCCGGCTGAAGGCGTACGTGCCGAAGTCGCTGCTGTAACAAACAGGGCACGGTTTCAGGCAGGAGGCCGCGCCGCTGAAAAAGGAGGATATCATCATGCGCTGTGCCATTTATGGAGCCGGCTCCCTCGGGACCGTGCTCGGAGCCTATATGACGAAGAACGGCCAGGCAGTCGACCTGGTCAACCGCAATAAAGCCCACGTGGAGGCCCTCCGGAAAAACGGGGCGACCGTCTGCGGGACGCTGGACATGAACGTGCCGGTCCGCGCGCTGCTGCCGGAGGAGATGGAAGGGCCGTACGACGTGATCTTCCTGATGACCAAGCAGCTGCACAACCATGAGGTCGTGATGCGGCTGAAGGATCTGCTGGCGGACGACGGCGTGCTGGTGACGCTGCAGAACGGACTGCCGGAGCCGGAGATCGCGGAGATCCTCGGGACGCCCCGCACCCTCGGCTGCGTCGTGGAATGGGGCGCCACCCTGAAGGCACCGGGCGTGTGCGAACTGACCTCGGATCCCGCCTCGCTGTCCTTCCACATGGGCGGCATGGAAGGCGTGGCACCGGAAAAAGTGCAGGAGGTCAAGAGCCTGCTGGAACTGATGTGTCCGGTGGAGATCGAGGAGAACCTGCTCGGCGCCCGCTGGTCCAAACTGCTGATCAACGCGACGTTCTCCGGCCTGGGGACCGTCATGGGCGGCACGTTCGGCGACGTTTCGGAGACAAAGGAAGCGCAGCCGATCGCGTTGGCCTGCATGAAAGAATGCATGGACGTGGGGCGTGCCTCGGGCGTCACGTTCGCGCCGGTGCAGGGGAAGGACATCACCAAACTGTTTTATTACAGGAACGGCCTGAAGAAGGCGTTCGCGCGGGCGCTGCTGCCTATCGCGATGAAGAAGCACCGGCTGATCGAGCCGTCCATGCTGCAGGATGTCAAGAAAGGCAAGCCCTGCGAGGTGGACGCCATTAACGGCGTGGTCTGCCGCGCCGGCCGCAAGGCCGGAGTGCCCACCCCGGTCAACGATAAGATCGTGGAACTCGTCCACCGGATCGAAGCGGGAGAGCTGTCCTGCGGCAAGGAAAATCTGAAGTATTTCACGTAAGGACCTGCGGCATTCCCGCCCGCCACATCAACTTGAGGAGAACCGAATATGATCATCCCGCAGGACCATATCCGCAATTTCAGCATCATCGCCCACATCGACCACGGCAAATCCACGCTCGCGGACCGGATCATCGAACGGACCGGCCTGCTGACCGCGCGCGAGATGCAGGAGCAGGTGCTGGACAACATGGACTTAGAGCGCGAGCGCGGCATCACCATCAAGGCCCAGGCCGTGCGCACGATCTATAAAGCCAAAAACGGCGAGGAATACATGCTGAACCTGATCGACACCCCCGGCCACGTGGACTTCAATTACGAGGTCTCCCGGGCGCTGGCCGCCTGCGACGGCGCGCTGCTGGTGGTGGACGCGGCGCAGGGCATCGAAGCCCAGACGCTGGCCAACGTGTATCTCGCCCTGGACAACGACCTGGAGGTCATTCCGGTCATCAACAAGATCGACCTGCCCAGCGCCGACCCGGCCCGCGTGATCGACGAGATCGAGGACGTGATCGGCCTGGAAGCGCACGACGCCCCGCTGATCTCCGCCAAGAACGGCATCAACATCGACGAAGTCCTGGAGGCCGTGGTGCACAAGCTGCCCGCCCCGCAGGGCGACCCGGACGCCCCGCTGCGCTGCCTGATCTTCGACTCGTTCTATGACAGCTACCGCGGCGTGGTGGTCTTTTTCCGCGTCATGGACGGCCGCGTCCGGAAGGGCACGCGCGTGAAAATGATGGCTTCCGGCGCCGCCTACGACGTGGTGGAGGTGGGGACCTTCGGCGCGGGCCAGCTGATCCCCTGCGATGAGCTCTCCGCCGGCATGGTCGGGTATCTCACCGCCAGCATCAAAAACGTGAAGGACACCCGCGTGGGCGATACCATCACGGAACAGGCCCGTCCCTGCGAAAAGGCCCTTCCGGGCTACAAAAAAGTCCTGTCCATGGTCTACTGCGGCATGTATCCCGCGGACGGCGCCAAATATCCGGACCTGCGCGACGCGCTGGAGCGCCTTCAGCTCAACGACGCCTCGCTGACCTATGAGCCCGAGACCTCCGTGGCCCTGGGCTTCGGTTTCCGCTGCGGC
>JAFRRM010000029.1 GCA_017428105.1 Lachnospiraceae bacterium
ACAATTGGGGGAATTCCCGAGTGGCCAAAGGGGGCAGACTGTAAATCTGTTAGCAGTGCTTTCGGTGGTTCGAATCCACCTTCCCCCACTCGCAAGAGCCTGAAAAGGGGATCATAGCTCAGCTGGGAGAGCACTTGCCTTACAAGCAAGGGGTCACAGGTTCGAGCCCTGTTGGTC
This sequence comes from Lachnospiraceae bacterium, assembly GCA_017428105.1. Taxonomy (GTDB): domain Bacteria; phylum Bacillota; class Clostridia; order Lachnospirales; family Lachnospiraceae; genus UBA6987. The sequence goes on from JAFRRM010000029.1 coordinate 178, forward strand.
CCAGAGGGCTCTTAATTTTTATATACAGGCCAACGTGGCTCAACGGCAGAGCAGCTGATTTGTAATCAGCAGGTTGCCGGTTCGAATCCGGCCGTTGGCTCTTTTTTTATACGGAAAGGCGGGTGTTTTTAAGCACCCGCCCTGTTTCTTTTTCAGCAGTAATATGCCGAATGATCCGGAGCAGTCACTCCACGATCGTTAATTCTTTTGTAGCCCTGTCATAGTGATAAATATTATCCGACAGGATCTCCGCGTTTTCCACCACGTTTCGGTTGATCTCCCGCACCATTTTCCGCAGGGAGCTGCTGTCCGTATGGATGCTCTCGGGCACCATGATGCATTCGTTCACCGAGGAGGGGAGGATGAAATAGCTGCCGCCGGCGATCCCGGAAAGCTGCTCCAGAACGCCCGGATAGAATAGAGCGGCGGCGGATCCCCAGACACGGCGCGTGATCACGTACAGGGGGATGTCCTGCGGAGGCAGGTCTGCGTCCGGGAGACAGTTCTCCTCCAGGATGTCGCGGATCGGACGAATGACGGCCGGCATCAGGGAAACGCTGTTCCGGAAGGCCTGTCCGAACAGCTGCTCCTCCGTCATGCCCCACTGCTGCAGCATTTCCCGGCTGATCAGGATGCTGGCTTTGCCGCCGTCCGTTTCGCCCAGGTAAGCGTGGCAGGTCACGGCCAGATCCAGGAACGTCTGATGCGGAGCGCGGCCCAGCAGCTCCTCATTGCCTTTCCGGCCGCAGATGCGAACGAAGAGGCGGGAGGCGATCCTGTCGCTGGAGAAAAGCTTTTCACACAGTTCTCCGTATTGCGAGGGGAAAGAGATCTGGCGGATCATGTTTCCCATTTCCTGCAGGACGTCCTCCAGTTCGCTTCCGTTGAGCAGGTCCTGATAGAACAGATCCAGCCGGATGGCCGGTGTGAACTGCTGCCGGCTTTTCCGGACGACAAGCCCCGTATAGGACTGGTTGATCTTTCGGATGCGGGGAAGCGTGACTTCGCTGGCGGCATATTCAGCGGGCAAATAGTCGCGGATCTGCTGCGCGGCGGTGTCGGCGAATTCTTCAAAGGTCATCATGGCATTCTCCTTTTGCGGCGGGGCAGCAGCAGGAAGAGGCCGGCCAGACCCGCCAGGAAGACGGCGGCGTGCATGCCGAGGCTTTCCGTATCGCCCATGGGCGGGACGGGCGGCTCCGGAGGCGCCGGTTCCTCCGCTTTGCGGTATACGTAAATGACTTCCTGAGGGCCGGCTGCGACCGTCCCTTTCCGCGGCGCGGAATCTTTGCCCATCCGTACGTATCTGTAGCCGTCCACGGTCTTCTGAACGGTCCGGTAAGGAGTGCCGACCGGGACGTCCTGCAGCACGACGGCGCGCTCGATCAGGACTTTGCCGTCTTCGTCCACATAGATCACCGTGACGGTCCCGGTCCGGACGGCGGGGACTTCCACTTTCTGCTCGGGCGGCGTGACCGGCGTTTCCGGATCCTCCGGATCGGCTGCGGAGACGGCCAGCACGTTAAGCACGCGGCCGGCTGCCGCATCTTCCGCGGTCACGGTGTATTCCGCGTCACGGGTCCAGGTCTCGCCGGGGTCCAGAATATCCAAAACAAGGTGAAGGTCCACAAGGGCGTCGTCGATCGTCACGCCGGTCAGGGCCACGTTGCCGTCGTTCGTGACGGTCAGGCGGTACCGGACCGTTTCGCCTTCTGTATAAGCGGACCCGTTGGCCGGAACGGAAAGAACTTCCTTGACGGTCAGGAGAGAAGGATGAGGCAGGAAAGCGGGGACATGCTCATCATCTTCCGCGGTCAGCTCCGGGCGGTCCGGATCGTGGACGGCGTCCGGGTTTTGCGTACGTGCCGCGGCGATGTTGACGAATTCGCCGGCTTCGGCGTCTTCCCGCGTGATCACGTGTGTCGTGAAGAATTCCTGCGTCTCACCGGGCTGCAGGACGCCGATGACGGTATGGAAACCGGTCTGCTCATCGGTGACTTCGACCCGGTACAGGGGCATGTTGCCGCTGTTGCCCACCAGGATGCTGTATCTGACCGTTTCGCCGGGACGGAAGGGCGTCAGGGAAACGCGGCGGTGGATCTCCCCGTCCGGAGAAACGGAAGAGGACTGGGCGGTGATATGGGAGGACTCCGTCACGGATTTGTCGATCCACAGCTTCGGAGCCGGAACGATCGTGGGGACCTCTGTTTCCGCGGGCGGCGGGACGATGGGGTCCTCCGGACGGCCCGGCGTCCTCCCTTCTGAGGTGAGCACGTTGCGGACGCGGCCGCGCTGCGCATCTTCCGCGGTCACGGTGTACGTGACGATCTTCTCCCATTCTTCGCCCGGAGCCAGGCTGACGGCCTCTTCCAATCCGACCAGCTCATCGCACACGGCGATGCGCAGGGGCTGATCGCCTGTGTTTTTCAGATGCAGGCGGAACCGGACCGTTTCGCCCTGTACGAACGCGGCGCCGTTCGCGGGAACGCTGAGCACTTTCTTGTCCTGGACGTAGCCGGGGGCATAAGGCATGACGGGGACTTCCTCCGGATCCTCCGCGCGGAGATGCGTTTCGGGGTCATAAGGATCCTCCGCTTCCGCCACGGCGACGTTCCGGAAGGTATCCTGCTTCGCCTCCTCTTCGGTGATCGTGTGGGCCGTGAAAAATTCCTGCGATGCGCCGGCCCCCAGGAAAGAGATGACCTCGTCAAGGCCGGTCATGGCATCCGTGACGCGGACTTTGCGCAGGTCCGTTTCCCCTGGATTGGTGACGGTGATCCGGTACTGCACGGTCTCGCCGGCAATGTAGGCGATGCCGTTGGCGGGGGAGGAGACCGCTTCCTTTAGAAGGCTCAGGGCGGAGACCGGAGCGGGACGGTAGTGCACCGTCTGCGCCTCGTCGGTCAGGGACTTGTGCTCCGCGATCAGGACGTTTGCCTCTGCTTCCCAGAGTTCCTCCGTTACGACGATGCTCTGGCCCGCATAGGGAAGCGCGTCGAAGGGGATCTCCATGGTCTCGCGCCAGAAGGCCGCCCGGGCGGTAAAGGCCTTTTCGACGCGGACGCCGGGGACCGGCGTACCGGTCCCGTCGCCGTTCTTCACCATCAGCAAGGCGACGAGGCGGTATTCCCTGTCGGGGACCAGGCCGTCGGCGGTGACTTCGTCCCGGATCACGGCGTTCCTGCGTGCGATGCCTTCCCGGGTGCCGGATCCGGCGTCCCGCGCTTCGGTCAGGATGCCGGCCTCGCGGTTGAAGATGGTGCCGAAGGAATGGTACTGGCCGCCGTACCAGATGCGGAAGGCGTCGTCCCGGAACATGAAATAGGTCCGGTTGGCCGGGGAGCGGATCTCCTCCAGATAGTAGGAACCGTAAGGCAGGGCGTAGTCCCCGTCGTCGGCCGGGGCTTCGCCGAACCAGGTGCCCCAGGTCCAGGCTTCCCGTTCGGTCAGATCGTCGATCACGGACTGCGGGACCATCGCGGCGTCCGCGTACGGCGCCAGGACGGCGTCGAGGCCGTTCGTGTTGAGGGTATGCGGGTTGTACAGCTGGTCCGTGCCGTAAAAGGCGTTCGGGTTCAGGAAGATATAGTGGCTCTCGCCGGTCTCCTTCAGCGTCAGTCTGAACAGGAGACAGGGCAGATGCTGCTGCGTGGAGGCTGCCTTCTTTTCGAAATAGATCCCGCCGCGGACCGCCTTGTTGTCAAAATGGAGAAGATCAGGAGTATAGACCGGCCGGCCGCCCCCGCCGGTGACGGCGCGGAACAGTTTTTCTTCGCGGTCGGTATAAAGATAGGACGCGTTGGCATAAAGCTGGCCGAAGCGGTCGCTGCCGGCGCCGTATTTTTCCCGGTCGGAAAGCGCGTCGAACAGGTCGCCCTGCTTCACGGAGGTGTTGACGGGCAGCTCCGTCACGCCGTAGGTCCCGTAGGGAAGGGCGTAAGGAAGTCCGATGACGCCGTCCTCGCCGGAAAGCAGGATATCGATGACCTGGCCGGGGGCAAACAGCCTGTCAGACTGCCGGATGAAGACCGGGCCGGCGGAGCGATTGACCAGGGCGAAGCGGATGCCGGCAAGACTGCCGCCCCCCTGGGCCTGGCCGGCGCCCAGATCGGCGTCGTATTTGAACAGCTGCGGAGGCTCGGGGGCGGCGGGCTCGTTCTCGAAGATCTCCCCGTCCGGGCCGGCGGCTTCGACGATGCAGCCTTCCTCCGCGAGAGTCACGGTGTAATGCGTGTCGTGCCAGAGATAGGAGGGGTTGGCCATTTCGCTTGTGCCGCGGATGAGTTCCTGGCCGATGACGGCGGTGTCGTCGATCCGCAGTTCCGCCGCTTCATAGGTCCCGAGAGCCAGGGCGCGGGCGGAAGAGGAGGCCCTGCCGGTCTCATCCGCGGTCAGGACTAGAGCGACGGCACCGGGCGGGATGATCGTCCCGTCGGGGAGCGGCACGGCTTCTTCGGAGCGGTTGATCACGGCGAAACGGATCTCGGCGAAGGAGGCGTCTCCCTGCGGGATGGCGCCGGTGCGGCTGTCGCGTTTGGTGACGGAAAGGCCGCCGCGGAGGAAAATGTTTTCCGCCGTGACGGTGATGGCCTCGTGAGCACTGTCCAGGATCACCGGGTTCGGGGCGATCGTTCCGGGGCGGAAGAGCGCGGAGCGGGGGTCGGCCGGCTCCTCGGTGACGGTGTAGCCGTCCGCGTCGGAGAAGGGGACGGCCTCAAAGGCGGCCAGACCGTTTTCGTCGGTCACGGCAGTCAGTTCCACGGACTCTCCCAGGAGGGAGCGGCCCTGCAGACGGAAGACAAAGCCGGCGGGGACGATCCCGGGCTCAGGAGCGCCGTCCGCGGTGACCACGTGCTTTTCGACGGTGACGGAGCCTCTCTGAACGGAATTGACGACGGTGCCGAGGTCGTAAGTCGTGCCGGCATCGCCGGTAATGGTGACCGGCCGGCCGGGCGCCGCGAAGGAAGCGTCCATCTGATAGCCGGCGGGAACGAAGGTCTCGATCAGGACGGCTTCCGTACCGGCGGGGATGTCCGTCCACACGATCTCGCCGCGGCTGTCGGTGGTCTTTTCATGATCTGTTTCCTCGTAGCGGAGATTGAAGCGGACGCCGGCGAGCGGGGCGCCAGCGTCGTCGGTCTTCTTCAGACGGGCGCTGACCAGGGAATGGTTCGTGACCGTGCCGAGATCGTAGGTGAAGCGGTCGTCCAGCTCGACGGTGAGCGCCATGCCGTCCCCGCTATAGGCCGGGTCGGGCCGGTATCTGCCGTCGGGGACAGAGACTTCGATCAGGCGGGCGGCGGTGCCGGAGAGGATCCCGGTCCAGGCGATGCGTCCGTCGGCGTCCGTGGTCTGCCGGTGGCTCTCCCCGTCATATTTCAGATCAAAGACGACGCCTGCGACGGGCCGGCCGTTCTCGTCGGCCTTCTGCAGGGTGACGCTCCCGCGGCGGACGTTGGTAACGGTGCCGAGGTCGAAAACAGTGTCCGGATCGCCCCGAAGCGTTACGCTTTGGCCGTCCGGGGCCTGATAAGCCGGATCGATCTCATAGCGGCCGTCTGGGACGGAGACTTCGATCAGACGGGCGGGGATGCCGCTTTTGGCCCAGGGGATGCCGGACCAGGAGGCGAGGCCATTGGCGTCGGTGACGGCCCGGTGGTCCGTGCCGTCATAGATCAGGCTGAAAACGACGCCTGCGATGGGACAGCCCCGGTCATCGGTCTTTCTCACGGAAGCCTGCAGATATTTTGCCGCGGCCCGGTCCGAGACGGTGCCGGCCGGCTTCGCGGTGCCGGCTTCGGCGTCCTCGGCAGAAACGCTCACGGACAGGACGTTTTCGGTCCACAGGAAGTGATCGTTGGCCAGCAGGGAGGTGCCGAGTTTCCCGGAACCTTCATATCGGTCGCCGGGGACGATCGACGCGTCCCGGCGCAGTTCGCAGATCAGATAGGAGCCGGCCGGATAATTCTTCCCGGTGGTGAGCGCGGCGGAACTGCCGGATGCGCCGGAGACGGTCAGGATCTCCGTGACGCAGCCCGGGGCACGGTCCGTGCCGCCGACGGTCACAGGGGCGGCGGAAGCGTTCACGACGGCAAAACGGATGCCATTCAGGGAAGCGCCGGGCGGAATGTCGCCCGCTGCCTTTTTGTTGACGGACAGGGCGATCTTCTGGGGCTGTTCGGCGGAGAGAATCTCCAGATCCTCCGCTTCGTTTTCCTGGTTCCAGCGGCCCTTGTCCGCATGGATGAAACCGTCGGAGCCGATCGTGAAGCGGACGGTATGGACCGAGGGATCCAGCGCGTAGCCGGCCGGAGCGGCGGTCTCCCGCATGGTCAGCGTGCCGGCCGGAAAGCCGGGCTTGCCGGAGGCGTCGGTCAGCAGGGCGGGGCCGGAGACTTTCCAGGGATCGCGGTAATAGACGAAGCCGTCGGCGTCCGTTTTGAAGGTCCAGACCGTGACGGCGCCGTCTTCCGCGGTGAATTTCATTTCGTACTGTGCATCGGCCAGGGAGAGGGCTCCCTGCGCGCTTCATAGCCGGAGGTTATGGGTTCCCTCCGGCGCACACCCGGCGTGCGGCTTTCACCGCACCGGGCGTTCAGCCATTGAAATGGAGAAAGGAACAAGGCGGGGGTCATTCTTCCGCACCGCAGCGGGAGCATCTCCGGATCTCCGCGGTCTCTTCCGGAATGATCACGGGGCTGTATTCCTCGTCATGGCGGATGACCGCGTATTCCGCGGGATGCTCGATGACGCCGATGACCACGAGGGCGGAGTACGTGCGGTCGCTCTCGCCCCGCAGGGCGTGCTCCTTCGCGTGCTGTGCGTCCCATTCCAGGCCTTCTTCGGTCCAGCGGCCGTCCGCGTCCAGAAGGCCGTGCTCACGGCCGTAAACGGTCTGATCCATGCCGCAGCCCTCGCAGAACCAGTGCATTTCCGTCACTTCTTCGGTCCGGGCTTCCTGCAGGAGGATCCGCTCGTCCCACGCGTCCTGCGTCTTGACGTACTCGATCCCGGCTTCGCGGATCACGACGGTCTCCGTGCACCAGTCATGCCCCGTGGCCGGGATCGGACGGGTCTCTGAGGCACGGCAGACGGAGCAGGTGCGGGTCTCGGCGCCTGCGGCGGTGCAGGAGGGGGCTGCGGTCACGGTCCAGGGGCCGAAGCGGTGCTCGTGGACGGTGGCGGAAGGGAGCGCGGCCGTGGATGACGGGGCGGCTGCCGAGGCGGTCGTCTTCGGTTCGGCCCCTGCGGTCGTCGGCGGAGCAGTCGGTGCCGCGGTCGTCGGCGGAGCAGTTTGCGCTGCGGCTGTCGGCGGAGCGGTTTGCGCTTCCACTGCTGATGAAGTGCTTGGAGAAGCGGAAGTCTGTGATGCGGCCGGCGCAGCGGCTGACGGAAGACCGGCCGGTACGGAAGACGCCGCTGAAGCAGCAGAAACTGCGGAAGACGGGGCGCTCTGCGATTCGGCCGAATTTTCGGAAGGGGAGAGAAAAGAATAGATCGTTCCGGAAATATCCGGATAAGTGGTTCGGAATGAAGGAATATCAGATAAATTTACTGCAAAAGTGGATGACGAAGATTCGCAGACCGTTTCCGCTTCGGAACTCTGTCCCGCGGGTTTCCGCCCGATCCCGCATCCTCTGACGGCCAGCGCCAGCAGCAGAAGGATCAGGCCTGCCGGCGTGACCGCGGCGGCCTTGAGCACGACGGACTCCCGTTCCGCGTCTTTTCTTTCATTCCGTTTGCTTCCCTTCATGATCTTTTTCCTCCTCCTTTTTCTTTTTCTTTTCATACAGCTTCCGGATCCGCACGCCCGGCGGATCCTTCCAGCGTTCCTTTTTGCCGCTGACCGGCGGAATGCTGCGGATCAGCGCGCGGGGATCCAGCCCCAGTTCCTGTGCCATGGCCAGTTCTTCCGGGCTCAGGCGGCAGCGGTGCCGGGCTTCCCGCCAGGTCGGTTCCTTTTTCATGTCGTTCCTTTGTTCAATGGCTCCCGGGCTGTTCCTCCCGCCTTCATTGCAAAGGCGATCGTCAGTCGTGCCCGGGGCTCTCAGTCCGGTCCCTTCCGGAAACCGGACCTTTCCCTGTTCCGGTCCCGCGGTCATGCGGTGCGTTTAGGTGCCTTCCCCGGTCCGCACGGACGTCCGGCCGAAAGCCGGAGAGGAGTTTCACGAGGATGGGCCGCTACTCGTCCTCCCGTGCGGCCTGCCGTTTCCGGCAGGGTCCCGCCGGTGTATCCGAAGGTTCGTCAGGTCCCGCCGCACAATAGCGGGATCATTCTCACCGTGCGCATCGGAAGCCGGTCCGCCCGTCCGTGCCGTCAGGTTTAGGCCGGGCATTCCCCGTCGCCGCGCTTTGCCGTCCGGGTCACCCCGTTTTGGCAGCGGCCAAGGCCGGAGGATCGCTCCTCCCCGCAGGATCAGTTCGCTTGTCATAAGCGGCGCTTCCTGTGGATTTCAAAGCGCAACGGGTCGCACGTCATCCTGGGACTGGGCATCCTTCTTCTGCAGGAGGATGCCGACGGGGTCATAGGGCAGCGGGGCGGACTTGGCCTTCACGTACCCTTTCAGCGTATCGGTCACCTGCTCGCCGGTCAGCGTGATGACGGCCTGGGGCGGTTCGCCGTAACTGGCCGCCCGGTCCGTCCAGACCACGAACTGCGGTGTGGTGATGGTGCGCGAGGCGGCGACCGTCACGCCGCCGGGGATCGCCCGGGAGGAGGTGATCTTCAGGACATTGCCGCTCTTCACGGCGGTGACGGCGGGATCGGATGCCGTGAAAGCAAATCCGTCCAGCACCCCGTTGGCATCCGTCAGGGAAGCCGTGTACTGCGAGCCGTTCTTCGCCAGGTCCACCACCTGTGCCTCCGCTTCCTTCCGGTTCATGAAGGAGGGGATGGCGGGGTTGACCAGGGCGGTTTTGACGGCAGTCACGATGCTGTCGTACTCGCTGCCGATCCGGCTGAGGCTGGGGCAGGAGGGGTTCAGGACCTCCCGGACCGCGTTCCTGCCGGAGGGCGGCGCGACGTGGCTGAAGTCCGCATCGCGTTCTCCCACGATGGTTTCCCAGATCAGGATCTGGGTGGCGTACCACTTGCTGAGGATGCTGCGGTCGAAATCGGCGGGGATGTAGTAGCCGCTGCCGTCGGCGGTCTGCTGCACTTCGATCGGGCCGTCATACCCCTGCAGCATGACCTGGCCGAGCAGAAATTTGGTCACGTCCGGGGGAATGGTCTCGTTCAGGCTCTCCGGGTATCCGTTCCAGTAATCGTCCCGGGCGATCCGGTCCACGGCGGTGCTGGCGCCCAGGGAGACGCCCGGCTCGATGCAGTAGGCCGCCGACCCGTTCATGACGAAGACGGTGAAGGTGCTGCTCCTGCCCAGCTGCCAGCCGCTCATGAGTTCCAGGTCTTTCGGCCTGCCCCAGCTGCTGTCGGCAGCGCCCCATTCGTTTAAGGCCAGATAGGGGGTGATCAGCGTGCCGCCGGCCGCGCGGGCGGGCAGCGGGATTCGGAAGATCCCGGCAGTCAGAAGCAGGGCTGCCAGCAGGGCGCCGATGCGTCGGACTCGTGTGTGAAACATGCTTTTTTCTCCTTTCTCATCATAAGAAAATGTGGCGGGGACCTGAAATGCGCCATGCCCCGGCGTCCCCGGCCGGGAAGGCTTATATATCCATGAACCCGCACGGGGCGGGAGAATAACCGAAGGAGTACGGATAACGGAAGAGAAGCGGAAAAGACGGGAAACGGCCGGGCCGGAGCCGCGGCGGAATAAGAAGGATGGCGTGATTTACGGGGATGATGGACGGATCTGCTTTTTTACGGTAAGCCGGGCCGGCGGGTTTTGCAACTGCGATTTACTGCATTTTATCCACAATTCCGGCATTCCTCCTTCGTCCGGGAGACCGTAAGCGGAAGGCACCGGAAAAATCTTTGAAAATCATGCAACAGGCGGCAAGGAAAATGAAAAAGTTCACAAAAAAGCGGTTGACAGACCGATGCTCTTTCGCTATAATGGCGAAGCACGATTTATTCAGGCCGTTAAAGCCGTCGTGAAATTTGGGGTAAGGAGGTAAGGTCATATGTCTATTTGTCCCAAGAATAAGTCCTCTAAGGCAAGAAGAGACAGCCGCAGAGCCAACTGGAAAATGAGCAATCCTACATTAGTCAAATGCAGCAAATGCGGCGCGTTGATGGTACCTCACCAGGTATGCAAGGCTTGCGGCTCCTACAACAAGAAACAGATCGTTGAGGTAGCGGAGTAAGATCCTCTCTTCAAAAACGGCCGGTCCCGCGGGGCCGGTCTTTTTGTTGTCCGCGGATGTGTCGAAAAGACGCGCGGAACGCCCCGCTGTTGCAGGCATGCTTCTCCTGCCGTGGTAGGGTAAGGGCAGGTCCTGACAAGACGGTGAGAGAGGAGGAGCCGTGTTCATGGAAAACGGTTTGATATGTCACAGACAGAACGACGACTTTACGGACGCGCTGGCTTCCTGCCTGTCCAGCGGACTGAGCGTCTGGCTGGACGGCGTACCCCAGACCGGGGAGATGCTGACCGGGTCCCTGCTTCTGAAAGAGGACGCGGACTGGGTCGGCACGTTCCTGAAGGCGGACGACGGATCTCTGCTGGGCATCAGCTTTACCGATTCCCGCCATGGTAATACCCTTCCGAGTTAGCGGAAATCGAGCCTTCCGGTTTACAGACGGATCCCTTTATGGTATAATCCGCTGGAGAAAGGAGGACTCCATGGCTTCAAGCAGGAAGAAAGAAAAGACCGTATTACCGACCATCATCGTACTTGCCGCAGTGGCTGTCCTTCTGGGGATCGCCGTGCTGACGAACAACAAGCCCAGCACGCTCCGTGTGGATCTGGAAAACTATTTCTCCTCCCGGGACGGTGCGTTTGCCGTGGTGTGCAACGATCAGCTCACCCACGAGGACGTCATCCTCCGGGACGGCGTCGTCTACGTTTCCGTGACCTATCTGAAGGAACAACTGAATAAGCGCTTTTACTACGACGAAACAGAAAAACTGCTGCTTTACTCGCATCCCTCCGGGACCCGGGAAGCTGACATGAAGTCCCTGTACGAAGGAGCCAGCATCCTGCTGGAAGAGAACGGCGGCACGTACGTGCAGCTCAGTTACGTCCAGCAGTACACGGCGCTGACCTGGGAGCTTTTCGAGGACCCGCAGCGTCTGGTGATGCGGACGGTCTTCGGGGACCACGGCGAAGTGCAGACGATCCGGCCGGCCACCATCCGGTCCGGCGCGTCCCAGACCAAGCCGATCATGGCCGAAGTGGAGAGCGGAGTGCCGCTGTTCTATCTGGAAGAGCAGGCCGAGTGGGATTACGTCTGTACGGCGGACGGCATCCTGGGCTACGTCTCCAAGGCGGAAGTGAGCGACCCGGTCATCCGGAACATCCCTTCGCCTTATGCGGAGCCGGCTTATTCCATGCCGGAACCCATGCAGAACATCGGGCTGGTGTGGCAGCAGGTCCAGGTGAAGGCGGAAAACGGCGACCTGGAGCGGCTGCTGGCCAAATCCAAGGGCGTGGACGCGGTCGCGCCGACCTGGCTGTTCCTCAAGGACGGGGAGGGCAATTTCGACTCCTCCGCCTCGGCGGACTACGTGAACGCGGCTCACCGGAAAGGCATCCTGGTCTGGGCGCTCCTGAACAACATGGACAACGCCATTTACGGGGACGAACTGCGCAGCGTCTTTGACGTGACCAGCCACCGGAGGCACCTGATCGACGGGATCATGGACGTGCTGCGGGAATGCGGCGCGGACGGGATCAACGTGGATATCGAGAGCCTTCCCGCGGAAGGGGGACCGGGCTATCTGCAGTTCCTGCGGGAATTGTCCCTGGCCTGTCACAAAGAGGGCTTGATCCTTTCCGTGGACAACTACGTGCCTTCCGCCTGGACTGCTCATTACGACCGGAAGGAGCAGGCGGTCTTTGCGGACTACCTGATCGTGATGGCCTATGACGAGCACTACGCCGGTTCGGAAGCCGGATCCACCGCTTCGCTGCCGTTCGTGATCAAAGGCGTGGAGGATTCGCTGGAGCAGATCCCCGCTTACAAACTGATCTGCGGCGTGCCCTTCTTCACCCGGCTATGGGTGGGAGGCGGCCGGACGCCCAGCAGTTCGCCGCTGGACATGCGGTCCGTGTCTTCCTATCTGGAACGCTATGAAGCGGAACCGCAGTGGAACACGGAACTGGGGCAGTCCTATGCGGAATTCACGCTGGACGGCGAGCAGGCCCGTATCTGGATCGAAGACGTGGAGTCGATGTCACTGCGCCTGGACAGACTCAGCACCTACGGCCTGGCCGGTATCGCGGCCTGGCGTCTGGGCATGGAAACGGATGATGTCTGGACGGTCTGGAACCAGTTTTTCGAGATCAACCAGATCCCTTAGAAGGCATGAAAAATACAATTCACGGGGGGACCGGGACCATTTCATGGCCACAGGACCGGGCGGCGGGGAGACCCGCCGCCTTCTGTTTTGGCGGAAAAGACCCGTCTGCCGCAAAACGGGGACCGAAGCCCGGGCGTCCCAAAACATCTCTCCGGGGATTGCTTTTTCCGTTCGGAGAAGGTAAACTTTAACTGATAAAATTGCCGGAACACAAAGGAGCATCATGTTAAGGGTATTTTCCATCTCTTCCCTGCTGGGCGGCGAGCCGGTCCGGGGGGAGCTGCCGCCGGAGAAGGAACTGTACGGGACTTTTCTGCGCCTGGCGTGGCCGTCCGTGATCGAGGCGGTCCTGATCGGGCTGGTCGGCGTGGTGGATACCCTGATGGTGGCGTCCCTGGGCGATGCCGCCATCGCCGCGGTGGGGATCACCCAGCAGCCCAAGTTCGTTCTGATGTGCTTCCTGTTTGCCCTGAACGTCGGCATCACCGCGGTGGTGGCCCGGCGAAAAGGGGAGGAGAACCGGGAAGGCGCCAACCACGCCACGCGCAACGGTTTGCTGGTGGGGCTGGTCCTGGTGATCCTGCTCGCGTTTTCGGGCTACCGCTTCGCGGAGCCCTTCCTGCGGCTGGCCGGCGCGAAGGACGATTATATCGCCGACGCCGTCGTTTATTTCCGCATCATTTCGATCTCCGTCATTTTCCAGTGCCTGAACGGCTCGATCAACGCGGCGCAGAAGGGGAGCGGCAATACCCGCATCTCCATGATCAGCAACGTGGCCGGCAACATCGTCAACATCATTTTCAACTATCTGCTGATCAACGGGATCGGCCCGTTTCCGCGGCTGGAGGTCAGGGGAGCCGCATTGGCCACGGCGCTCGGCGCGCTCGTTTCGTTCCTGGTGTCGCTTTCCCGCCTGTTCCAGAAAAAGAATTACATCAGTTTTTTCTGCAAGGCGCCCTGGCGTCCGGATAAAAAGGTGCTGGGCCCCATGGTGAAAGTCGCGGGCAGTGCGCTGGTGGAACAGCTCTGCATGCGCGCGGGATTCTTCATTTTCAACCGCATCGTGGCGGACCTGAACACGCTGGCTTATGCCACGCATATCGCCTGTATGAATTTCCTGGGGCTGTCTTTCTGCTGCGGGGACGGGTTCCAGGTGGCGTCCACGGCGCTGGCCGGGCAGAGCCTGGGGGCAAAACGGCCGGACAAGGCCGTCATCTATTGCAATATCGGCCAGCGGGTGGTATTCTTTGTAGCAGTGATGCTGAGTGTGACTATGGTGCTGCTGCGGCGGCAGATCATCGGTCTGTATTCTTCCACGCCCGAGGTGGTGGAAATGGGAAGCCGCGTCCTGCTTTTCATTGCCGTGATCACGTATATCCAGACCGCGCAGGTGATCTTCACCGGCTGTCTGCGCGGCGCGGGCGACACGCGCTTCACGGCGGTCACCGCCGTGGTGAGCGTGGGCGTGGTGCGGCCGCTGTTCGGGTATCTGCTGACCTATCCGGTCGGCTGGGGCCTGTACGGCGCCTGGGCGGCCGTTCTGCTGGACCAGCTGTGCCGCCTGGTCATGAATTATACGCGCATAAAAAAACGGAAATGGCTGCAGATCAAACTATGAATTTTCAGGGAAATTTGATATAATATCAGACAGATCTCCGGAGGACCGGAAGAAAGAGGTGACCATGAACGCACGAGAAAGATTTGAGCAGTGGCTGACGGACCCCGTCTTTGACGAAGCCACCAAAGCAGAACTGAAAGCGATCGAAAACGACGAAAACGCGATCCGGGAGCGCTTTGAGGGCGACCTGGAATTCGGCACCGGCGGCATGCGCGGCCTGATCGGCGCGGGCACCCGCCGCATGAACGTATACACCGTGCGCAAAGCCACCCAGGGCCTGGCCAATTATATCATCAAAAAAGGCGCGCAGAAGCGCGGCGTGGCCCTGTCCTTCGACTCCCGCCGCTGCTCGGACGAATTCGCCCGCGAGGCAGCCCTGACCCTGTGCGCGAACGGCATCCCGATCTACATCTTCCCGGTGCTGCATCCCACGCCCATGCTGAGCTTTGCGGTGCGCGACCTGGGCTGCACGGCCGGCATCAACATCACCGCCAGCCACAACCCGCCGGACTACAACGGCTATAAGGCTTACTGGGACGACGGCGCGCAGGTGACCATCCCGGACGATGAAAACATCATCGAGGAAGTCAACGCCATCCAGAGCTTTGCGGATGTGAAGACGATGAGCATGGAAGAGGCGCAGGCCGCCGGCCTGTACCACATCATCGGCCCGGAAGTGGACGAGCACTACTACGCCGAACTCAAGAAACTGATCCGTCATCCGGAAGCCATCGCGCAGGAAAAGGACAACATCACGCTGGTCTACACGCCCCTGCACGGCACGGGCCTGATCCCGGCCAAACGCATCCTGGGCGATCTGGGCTTCTCCCGCGTCTTCGTGGTGGAAGAGCAGGCGCAGCCGGACGGCAACTTCCCGACGGTGAGCTATCCGAACCCCGAAGATCCCAAGGCTTTCGCACTGGCGCTGGAACTGGCCCGCAAGGTGGACGCGGACATCATCATCGCCAACGACCCCGATGCGGACCGGCTGGGCGTGTTCCTGAAGAACGGCGGCGACTACATGCGCCTGACCGGCAACATGACCGGCTGCCTGCTGGCGGATTACGAGATCGGCGGCATTCGGGATTCCCGCGGCCTGAACGAGCACAGCGTGTTTATCAGCACGATCGTGACGTCCAACATGGCCGGCGCCATCGCCCGCAAATACGGCGTGCGCTTCTACGAGACGCTGACCGGCTTCAAGCACATCTGCGGCAAGCTGCGCGACCTGGAGCAGACCGAGCCCGACGTGGACTACCTGTACGGCTTTGAGGAAAGTTTCGGCTCCTCCTTCGGCCCTTACTGCCGCGACAAGGACGGCATCGCCGCCGTCATGGCGCTGTGTGAAGCGGTCTGCTACTACAAGACCAAAGGCATGAGCCTCTGGGACGGCCTGCAGGCGCTGTACGCGCAGGTGGGGTATTACAAGGACATCAACATCTCCAAGAACTTCCCGGGCCTGGACGGCAAGGACAAGATGGCCGCCATCATGAACAGCCTGCGGAACGATCCGCCGAAGACCCTGGGCGGCCTTCCCGTCGTCGCCATGCGCGATTACCTGAAGAAGACCACAAAGGATTTCGTGACCGGCGAGGAAGGCGTGACCACGCTGCCCGTTTCCAACGTCCTGTATTTCGAACTGACGGATGACGCCTGGGTCTGCCTGCGTCCCTCCGGCACCGAGCCGAAGATCAAGCTGTACTGCGGCGTGAAGGGCGAGACCGACGCGGAAGCGGCAGCCAAGGAAAAGGTGATGGTGGAAGAACTGAACGCCCTGATGGATTCGTTCTGAAACAAAGAACACAGACTAAAAAAGGGGCGGACCTGAGTCCGCCCTGTTTTATTGATGGAATACTTCCCTAGATTGCTGCCAGTATGTGCAGATTTCGTATCTCCCCGTCCTGGATCTGATCATTCACCGAATACGCGTGCTTCTCCAGATCGCCGCAGGTGGCCTTCGTGATCTCCTGCTCCATGAGTTCCGCGATGAAGACGCCGGCCAGATCCTCGATCAGGGTGATCTTTTCTTCCGCGGTCTCCGCATCATTCGGACTGCTGATCAGGAAGGAGAACGGTTCGGTGAGTTCGCTGAAGAGCGGAAGATCCCGCAGCGCACGGAACTGCCACTTGTAGTAGGGCATGAACGCCCCGTTCAGCAGGAAGCAGGCGTGCAGGGCGGCGCGGACGAATTCGCCGGCGGCCAGGGCGGCGGCGCCGGTGTCGGCCCGGCGGACGCAGCGGCGGTAGTTGTACTGGCCGGCCTGCGCCATCAGCAGGAGAGCGCCCGCCAGCTTCTTCAGGCGGATGTCCTCGGGCATGACGGAAAGACGGGAGAGAGGTCCGCTCATCAAACCGCTGCGGTCCAGAAAAAGAGTGCCTTTGCTGAGCTCGAACAGGTTCTGCTCGGGCAGGGTGAGCCATTGCCCCACGGTTAGGATCCCGTCCGGCGTGCCGGTCTTTTCCCGGAAGAAATCATCGGCGCGGATGACTCCGTGCCGGCTGCCGCCCACGGGATCCAGCCGGCTTTTCCGCAGACCCATGAATTCGCCGGGCAGCTTCGCATAAGCCCGCTCCAGGCGGAACGTCGTCTGCCGGTCCATTTCCTCCTCGCCCGGGATGAACAGGCAGAAGCCGGCTTCGAAATCATGGTCCCGCGAGACTTCGTCATCATAGCCGAAGCACTCCGACCCGCTGCCGATCAGTCCGGCCGCGATGCGGTCCGCCCATTCGGGAAACTGCTCCTGCAGCATCGGCAGGCCGAACTCTTCAAAATAATTCCGCGAAATTTCCAGTCCGTTCACAGCGATCATTCCTTTCGGCCGTAGATCTCCCGCGCGGTCTCCTCCAGTTCCTCCGCATCCATGAACCGCCCGTAATACCGGAACGTCGGCGCACAGGAGCGCAGAACGAAGGCGTAATACCCGTTCCGCGGCAGGGAAGGCGTGTCCAGCGCCGTCCGGGCCTGATCCAGCAGGTCCTGAACGGCCTCCTCCGCCTCCTCCGGCCCATTTTCCAGCGTTACCAGATCGGCCAGATTGAGGTATGTGACGGCCATTTCCAGTTCGCCGCCGGGTATGTTCTCCATGACGGACAGGGCTCTCCCGTAATACGACCGGGCTTCCGGATAACGGCCCAGGTCCATGAGCGCCAGCGCCATGTTGTTGTACAGGCCGCCCAGGCGGGAGTCCGGCGCTCTCAGGTGCGCCTCGTAGACCGCCTGCGCCTTTTCATAATATGGCAGCGCTTCCGCAGAACGGCCGAAGGTCTTATACACCGTTGCGATGTTCACCCATGCGGTCGCGCCGGTGAGGGAACCTTCCATCCCGGTCTCTTCCAGCAGGGTCAGCGCGGCGTTCACCGCCGCCATCGCCTCCGCTTCCCGGCCGCGTTTGCGCAGCAGGCCCATCCGCTCGCCCTGGATGGCCAGCGCGCCTTTTTTGTCGCCGCCGGCCAGGGCGTCCGCCAGCCAGTAATCCAGGTGGCGCTCCGCGGCGGCCCAGTCGTCGCGGCTTAAGTGCTCGTCCAGCTTTTCGATGATGCGGGACATGGGAACGGGACGGGCGGGAGCCTCTGGAAGAGCCGCGTGCATGTTGAGGAGGCACTGGGGCTCCGCGTAGTCTTCTTTTTTCAGTTCGCCGTTCATTCGTTCGTCAGACATGGCAGGCCTCCGGATCTTGCGTTGTTTTCTCCATCTTAATCAGCGCCGGGATAAAAATCAAGAAGCAGACGCTTCCGTTTTTTTATTTTGCGGACCGGACACAGTTTATGGATCGAAATCTCGTCCGGCATCGGATTCACTCCGCCTTCTCCCTTGACGAACCCTCTTCCCCGTGAGAAAACATAACAAATGATCGTCCGTTTATCCCTGAATCTATCGATCATACGGGAGCCTTATGGAAAAACTGACAAATGATACTATTTCGCGGATCTGCCAGCAGGCGGAGGAGTTTCTGCCGAAAAAGAACATGGACCAGAAGGAGCGGCTGAGGATCCTGCTGCTTCTGGAGGAAGTGCTGCTGTATTATCAGCGCGAGATGGGTGAGGAGCAGGAGTTTGAGATCCGATTCCGGAAACTGCCGGGCCGCCGGGCGATGAAACTGAAAGTCCGCGGCGCGGAAAAAAATCCGTTCGCCAGGGAAGGCGGGGAATTCGAGATGCTGCGTCGCCTGCAGTCCCCCATACCGGCCGCGGCGGTATGGAGCCGTCATAACGACTGCAACGTCGTGGATTTCGCGCTGCTGCGGAAAAGGAAGATGTCCTCCGCGGCCAGAACGATGACGGCGGTAGCCCTGGGCGTGATCCTGGGATTTCTGGGGACCCTGCTGCCGCAGGACCTGCAGAAAACGCTGGCGCAGCATTATGTCGGCCCGATCCTGAACATGCTGCTGGGCGTGATCACCGCGGTGTCCCTTCCGATGATCTTTTTCTCCCTCTGCTGGGGGATCTGCACGATCGGCGACGTGGAGACGCTGAGCCGGATCGGCAAGCGGATGCTGGGCCGGTTCATGCTGCTGATCTTCGTGTTCACGACGATCTTCGGTTTCATCGTCTGGCCTTTCTTCCATACCGGCTCCGGCAGCGGAGGCAGTTTCCGGGCGGAAGAGTTCGTGCAGATGCTGCTGAACGTGGTCCCGAATAACATTCTGAATCCCTTTGTGAAAGGGGATACGCAGCAGATCATTTTCATGGCGGTGATCGCGGGGATCATCCTGCTCATCCTCGGGGAGCGGGTCGGCATGCTGACCCGCGGGGTGGAGCAGGTCAATCTGTTCTGCCACCGGCTGATGATCCTGTCGAATCAGGTCATTCCCATGATGGTATTCCTGAGCATCCTGAAGATCATTCTGGGCGGCCAGGTCTCGGTGCTGACGCGGTCCATCAAGATCCTGCCGGCCTTTCTGGTCCTGTGCCTGATCCTGATGGCGGCCATGCTGCTCAAGACCGCCTGGCATCAGAAGCTGCCGGCGGGGCAGCTGCTGAAAAAAAGCATGAAAGTCTTCCTGATCGGCCTGACCACCGCGTCTTCCGCCGCGGCCATGTCCCAGAACATGGAGGACTGCCGCGACCGCTTCGGCCTGGACGAGCGGCTGGTGAGCTTCGGCGTCCCGCTGGGGCAGACGCTGTTCAAGCTGGGCGGCATGGCCCGCTTCCTCTGCATCGGCTTCGGGGTGGCGGAGCTGTACGGAGTGCCCATGGATGCCAACTGGGTCCTGATCCTGATCGTGACCGGCATCCTGCTGTCTGTGTCCGCCCCGCCCGTGGCCGGCGGCACCGCCGTCTGCTTCACGATCCTGTTCCGGCAGCTGGGCGTGCCGGAAGACGCGATCGGGATCGCGCTGGCGCTCAACGTGTTCATGGACTTCCCGCTCACCGCCGTCAACCTGTTCACGCTGCAGATGGAACTGACGGATCTGGCGGGATCGATGAAGCTGCTGGACAGAACCTGCTGGAAAAAAGCGTGAGAAAAGGCAACAGGAGAACCGTCCCCCGTCACCTGCGTCCCCCCTGTCACCTTGTGTCCCCCTGCCGTGCGAAAAGGCTTGACAGGGGGACGTTTTTTCCCTATAATGACCGGGTAAATTGAATACCCCAAAGACAGTGATGGAGAGAGTACCCTGCCGGCCAAAGGCACAGAGAACCGGGAATGCTGAGAACCGGCGCGAGTAGCGGCAGCGGGAAGGTCACTCCGGAGTCGCCGCCCGAAAGGGAGAGGTGCGGGGCCGGCACGGCGCCGGTCCGGATGGCATCCCTCGTCAGTAGGCCCGGCCGGGTTCCGCCCGTCAGCGCGGAGGGTCTGTGTCTGCAGACGCCAAATGGGTGGTACAGCGAGTCGGCTCGTCCCGTTTGGGATGAGTTTTTTTGTAGGAGAGGAGCCGATGTGGGGTCGGCCCGGAAAAAGGAGAGGAAACCGCATGTATAAAAAAGTCCCTACCGATCAGAATTTTGTTTCCCGCGAGCAGGAAGTCCTGAAATTCTGGAAGGAGAACCACATCTTCGAGAAGTCCGAGGAGGGCCGCAAGGACCGCCCGTGCTATACCTTCTATGACGGGCCGCCCACGGCCAACGGCAAGCCGCACATCGGCCACGTGGAGACCCGCGTCATCAAGGACATGATCCCGCGCTACCGCACCATGAAGGGCTATTACGTGCCCCGCAAGGCCGGCTGGGATACCCACGGCCTGCCCGTGGAGCTGGAAGTGGAAAAGGCGCTGGGCTTGAACGGCAAGGAACAGATCGAAGAGTACGGCATCGAGCCGTTCATCCAGAAGTGTAAGGAATCGGTCTGGAAATACAAGGAAATGTGGGAGCGGTTCTCGGACATGGTCGGCTTCTGGGCTGACATGGACGATCCCTACGTGACCTATCACGACGAATATATCGAGTCCGAATGGTGGGCTCTGTCCGAACTGTGGAAGAAGGGACTGCTATACAAGGGATTCAAGATCGTTCCCTACTGCCCGCGCTGCGGCACGCCGCTGTCCACCGCGGAAGTCTCCCAGGGCTACAAGCTGGTCAAGGAACGCTCCGCCGTCGCCCGCTTCAAAGTGAAGGGCGAGGACAACACGTTCTTCCTGGTGTGGACCACCACCCCCTGGACGCTGCCGTCCAACGTGGCGCTCTGCGTGAACCCGAACGAAAACTACGTGAAGGTGTACGTACCGGCGGAAGATAAGAACTACATCCTGGCGGAAGCGCTGCTGAACGTGATCAGGACCAAGGAAGGCGACCCCGCTCCGGAGATCCGGGAGCGCTGGACCGGCAAGGAACTGGAATACAAGGAGTACGAGCCGCTGTTTGACTTCACGGGGGAATTCGTGGCGGAGCAGCGGCAGGAGAAGGCGTTCTACGTGACGTGTGACAATTACGTCACCATGACCGACGGTACCGGCATCGTGCACATCGCGCCGGCCTTCGGCGAGGACGACGCGAACGTCGGCCGCCACTACGGCCTGCCTTTTGTCCAGTTCGTGGACGGCAAGGGCGAGATGACGAAAGAAACGCCGTACGCAGGCCTGTTCGTCAAGAAGGCGGACATGGTGATCCTGCAGGATCTGGAAGATGCCGGCCTGCTGTATGAAGCGCCGAAGTTCGAGCACGAATATCCGCACTGCTGGCGCTGCGACACGCCCCTGATCTATTACGCCCGCGACTCCTGGTACATCCGCGAAAGCGATTACAAGGACGCGCTGGTAAAGAACAACAACACCGTCAACTGGCTGCCCGAAGCCATCGGCTCCGGCCGTTTCGGCAACTGGCTGGAAAACATCCAGGACTGGGCCATTTCCCGCAACCGCTACTGGGGCACGCCCCTCAACATCTGGGAATGCGCCTGCGGCCACCGCGAATGCATCGGCAGCCGCGCGGAACTGGCGGAGAAGAGCGGCGATCCCGCGGCGGCAGCAATGGAACTGCACCGCCCGTACGTGGACGGCGTCACGATCCCCTGCCCGAAATGCGGCGGCACCATGCACCGTGTCCCGGAGGTGATCGACTGCTGGTTCGACTCCGGCGCCATGCCGTTCGCGCAGCATCACTATCCGTTCGAGAATCAGGACAAATTCGCGCAGCAGTTCCCGGCCGCCTTCATTTCCGAAGCGGTCGACCAGACCCGCGGCTGGTTCCATTCGCTGATGGCGGAAGGCACGCTGCTGTTCGACAAATCCCCGTACGAAAACGTCATCGTGCTGGGCCTGGTACAGGACAAGAACGGCCAGAAGATGAGCAAGTCCAAGGGCAACGTCGTGGACCCGTTCGACGCGCTGGCGAAGTACGGCGCAGACGCGATCCGCTGGTATTTCTACAACAGCTCCGCCCCCTGGCTGCCCAAGCGCTTCTCCGAAGAAGCCGTGCTGGAAGGCCGCTCCAAATTCATGAGCACGCTGTGGAACAGCTATGCGTTCTACACGCTGTACGCGGAGATCGATCAGTTCAATCCCGCGGACTATATGACAAACGGCAAGTGGGAACCGAAGGACCTGCCGGTCATGGACCGCTGGCTGCTGTCTAAACTGAATACCCTTATTCTGACCGTGGACAAGGCGCTGGACGAATACCACGTCACCGAGGCGTCCCGCGCGCTGGCCGCGTTCGTGGAGGAACTCTCCAACTGGTACGTGCGCCGCTGCCGCGAGCGCTACTGGGCGCCGGGCATGGAGCAGGACAAGATCAACGCGTACATGACGCTGTTTGAAGCGCTGCGCACGGTCAGCCTGCTGTCCGCGCCGATGGTCCCGTTCATGACCGAGGCCATCTACCAGAACATCATCCGGCCGGTGATCCCGGGCTCGGAGGAGAGCATCCATCTGTGCGATTACCCGGTCGCGGACGAGAGCCTGATCGATCCCGCGCTGGAAGCGGACATGGACCACGCCGTGAAGCTGGTCGAAATGGGCCGCGCGGCCCGCAACGAGGCCGGCGTGAAGAACCGCCAGCCGCTGTCCCGCATGCTGGTCAAGGCGCCGTTTGAGCTGAGCCAGTATTACGACGGCATCATCGCGGAAGAACTGAACGTCAAGAACCTGGAGTTCACGGACAGCGTGGAGGACCTCATCGACTACTCCTTCAAGCCGCAGATGCGGACCCTCGGCCCGCGCCTGGGCAAACTGCTGGGCGAAGTCAAAAAGCAGCTGGAGCAGATCGACGGCGCAGCCGCCATGGCCGAACTGAAGAGTACCGGCAAGCTGACGCTGGACCTGTCCGCCGGCCCCGTGGATCTGGCGGAGGATGACCTGCTGATCGCCGTGAGCCAGAAGGAAGGATTCGTCTCCAATCAGGACGGCGACTGCACGGTGGTGCTGGACACTTCCCTGACGCCGGAACTGATCGAGGAAGGCTTCGTGCGCGAGATCGTCAGCAAGGTGCAGACCATGCGCAAGGAGACCGGCTTCGAGGTCATGGACCGCATCCGGCTCTCGCACACGGGCAATGAGGTGATCGAAGGCATCTTCGCCCGCCGGGGCGGCGTGATCGCCGGCGAAGTGCTGGCGGAGGAACTGCTTTGCGGCGAGATCCGCGGCTACAGCAAGGAATGGAACATCAACGGCGAGACCGTGACGTTGGGAGTGGAAAAATGGCAGAATTGAAAATCGATAAAGCGATCCTGAAGCAGCGCATCCAGGAATTCCTGAAGCTGCAGATGGTCTCCTCCATAGAAGAGGCCACGCCGGAACAGATCTACATGGCGATGTCCATGGCCCTGAAAGAGCAGTTCATGGACGCCTGGACCGAGACCCAGAAGCGCGTCAAGGCCGAGGACCGGAAGATGGTCTACTACATGTCCATGGAGTTCCTGATGGGCCGCGCGCTGGGCAACAACCTGATCAACCTGGGCGCGCAGGAGGCCGTGAAGGAGATCCTGGACGAGTACGGCATCGACCTGAACGTGATCGAGGACCAGGAGCGCGACTGGGCGCTGGGCAACGGCGGTCTGGGCCGTCTGGCGGCCTGCTTCCTGGATTCCCTGGCATCGCTGGGCTATCCGGCCTACGGCTGCGGCATCCGCTACAAATACGGCATGTTCCGCCAGAAGATCGAAAACGGCTTCCAGAAGGAAGTCCCGGACGACTGGCTCAAGTACGGCAACCCCTTTGAGGTCCGCCGCGCCTATCATACCAAGGAGATCCGCTTCGGCGGGTATACCCGCGGCGAATACGACGAGAACGGCCGCGTGCGCTTCTATCACGAAGGCTATTATTCCGTGCTGGCCGTCCCGTACGACATGCCCGTGGTGGGCTACAAAAACGGCATCATCGACACCCTGCGCATCTGGAGCGCGGAGCCTGTGGAACAGCTGGAGCTGTCCTCCTTTGACGCGGGCGACTACGCCGGCGCGGACGCCGCCAAGAACACGGCGGAGACCATCTGCAAGGTCCTGTATCCGAACGACAACCACTACACCGGCAAGGAACTGCGCTTAAAACAGCAGTATTTCTTCGTCTCCGCCACGCTGCAGCGCGCGGTGGAGCGCTATATGGAGACTCACGACGACATCCACGGCCTGCCCGAGAAGGTCTGCATCCAGATGAACGACACGCACCCCGCGGTCTCCGTGGCGGAGCTGATGCGCATCCTGCTGGACGATTACGACCTGGAATGGGACGAGGCCTGGGCCATCACCACGAAGACCTGCGCCTACACCAACCACACCATCATGGCGGAAGCGTCGGAGAAATGGCCCATCGACCTGTTCTCCCGCCTGCTGCCCCGCATTTATCAGATCGTGGACGAGATCAACCGCCGCTTCGTCAGCGAGGTCCGTCACCGCTATCCCGGCGACGAGAGCAAGATCCGGAACATGGCCATCCTGTACGAAGGCCAGGTGCGGATGGCGCCGCTCGCCATCGTGGGCAGCTACTCCGTCAACGGCGTGGCCGAACTGCATACGGAGATCCTGGAAAAGCGCGAATTCAAGGATTTCTTCGAAATGATGCCGGAGAAATTCAGCAACAAGACCAACGGCGTCACCCAGCGGCGCTTCCTGCTGCACGGCAACCCGCTGCTGTCCGAGTGGATCACCCGCCATATCGGCCCCGGCTGGATCACCGACCTGGATCAGCTCAAGGGCCTGCTTCCGCTGGCGGCGGATCCCGCGGCCCGGCGCGAATTCATGGCCATCAAGCGCCAGAACAAGCTGCGCCTGGCGGAATACATCCGTGAAAACAACGGCATCGAAGTCAATCCGGACTCCATTTTCGACGTCCAGGTCAAGCGCCTGCACGAGTACAAGCGCCAGCTGCTGAACATCCTGCACGTGATGTATCTGTACAACAAACTGTCGGATTTCCCGGACATGCCGTTCGTACCGCGCACGTTCATTTTCGGCGCGAAGGCGTCGTCGGGCTATAAGCTGGCCAAGCTGACCATCAAGCTGATCAACAGCGTCGCGGAGGTCGTGAACAACGATCCGCGCATCCAGGACAAGCTGAAAGTCGTCTTCATCGAGGACTACCGCGTCTCCAACGCGGAGATCATTTTCGCCGCCAGCGACGTCAGCGAGCAGATCTCCACCGCTTCCAAGGAAGCCAGCGGCACCGGCAACATGAAGTTCATGCTGAACGGCGCGCTGACCCTGGGCACCATGGACGGCGCCAACGTGGAGATCGTGGAGGAAGTCGGCCGCGAGAACGCCTTCATCTTCGGCATGAGCGCGGACGAAGTCATGGCGCATGAGCGCAACCGCGACTATGACCCCGTCGCCGTTTTCCGCGAGAACGACGAACTGCGCCGCGTCGTGATGCAGCTGGTGAACGGCTTCTACAGCCCCGAGGACCCGGAACTGTTCCGTCCGCTGTACGACTCCCTGCTCACCGACAAAGTGAACGGCCGCGCGGACATCTACTTCACGCTGCTCGACTTTGCCTCCTACGCGCAGGCGCAGGAAGCCGTGGAAGCCGCCTACCGCGACCGCGAGAAATGGGCCGCCATGGCCATCCGCAACGTTGCCTGCAGCGGCAAGTTCTCGTCCGACCGGACGATCGAGGAGTACGTGCACGATATCTGGCATCTGGAAAAAATGGTATAAATCGCCGAAGCGCTGCCTGCGGCAGGAGAAGCGAGACGATTTATGTGACATCGTCCGAAAAAATGAATGATGAGGGGAGTTTTTTCGATGACGATGGAGGGGATAGAATGATCGAAGCGGAGATATGATTATGAAAGACATGGAAAAAACCTACAGCCCCGCCGGGATAGAAGACAGACAGTACGCCCGCTGGGAGAGCAGCGGATACTTTAAGGCGGACGCGAAGTCCTCGAAGAAGCCTTTTACCATCGTCATGCCGCCGCCCAACATCACGGGCCAGCTGCATATGGGACACGCTCTGGACAATACGCTGCCGGACATCCTGATCCGCATGAAGCGGATGCAGGGGTTCGAGACGCTGTGGCTGCCGGGAACGGATCACGCGTCCATTGCCACCGAAGCGAAGGTGGTGGAGTCCATGCGGGAGGAGGGCGTCACCAAGGAGATGCTGGGCCGCGAGGGCTTCCTGGAGCGCGCCTGGGCCTGGCGGGAGAAATACGGCAAGAAGATCGTGCAGCAGCTCCGCAAGCTGGGCTGCAGCTGTGACTGGGACCGCGAACGCTTCACCATGGACGAGGGCTGCTCACACGCGGTGAAGACCGTGTTCGTGAAGCTGTACGACGAAGGCCTCATCTACCGCGGCAACCGCATGGTCAACTGGTGCCCCAACTGCCGGACCTCCATCTCCGACGCCGAAGTGGAGCATGAGGAGCAGGACGGCCATTTCTGGCATCTGCTGTATCCGGTGAAGGAGACCGGCGAAATGCTGGAACTGGCGACCACCCGCCCGGAGACCATGCTGGGCGATACCGCCGTGGCCATCAATCCGGAGGATCCGCGTTTCCTGCACCTGCACGGCTGCCATGTGATCCTGCCGCTGCTCAACAAAGAGATCCCGATCGTGCTGGACGAGCACGCGGACATGGAAAAGGGAACCGGCGTGGTGAAGATCACTCCGGCCCACGATCCCAACGACTTTGAGGTGGGCAACCGCCATGACCTGCCCCGCGTGCGCGTGCTGACCTACGACGGCCGGATGACCGGCGCGGCGGACGCAGCGGAAGCGGCGGAACTGCTGGCGAGCGGCCGCGCGGCCCAGGGCGAGCCCGAGGTGCTGGACTGCGGCAAATACGCGGGCATGACCGTCAAAGAAGCCCGGAAGGCCATCGTGGCCGACCTGGAAGCCGGCGGCTATTTAAAAAAGATCGAGCCCTTAAAGCATGAAGTGGGCACCTGCTACCGCTGCCACAGCACCATCGAACCCATGGTGAGCAAGCAGTGGTTCGTGAAGATGGTCCCGCTGGCGGAGCCGGCCATCAAGACGGTGGAAGACGGCAACATCCGCTTCGTGCCGGAACGCTTCACCAAACTTTACCTGAACTGGATGAACAATACCCGCGACTGGTGCATTTCCCGCCAGCTGTGGTGGGGCCATCAGATCCCGGCCTGGTACTGCGACGACTGCGGCGAGACCGTGGTGGCCGCGGAAGCGCCTGCGGTGTGCCCGAAGTGCGGCGGCACGCATCTGACGCAGGATCCGGACACCCTGGACACCTGGTTCTCCAGCGCCCTGTGGCCTTTCTCCACCCTGGGATGGCCGGACGATACGGAAGACCTGCGCCGCTTCTACCCCACGGACGTGATGGTGACCGGCTACGACATCATCGGCTTCTGGGTGAGCCGCATGATCTTCTCCGGCCTGGCCTACACCGGGAAGGATCCGTTCCACACCGTGCTGATCCACGGCATCGTGCGCGACGATAAGGGCCGCAAGATGAGCAAATCCCTGGGCAACGGCATCGACCCGCTGGAGGTCATTGAAAAGTACGGCGCGGACGCGCTGCGCATGATGCTGGTGACCGGCAACTCCCCGGGCAACGACATGCGCTTCTACTGGGAGCGCGTGGAAGCCAGCCGCAACTTCATCAATAAAGTGTGGAACGCGTCCCGCTTCATGCTGATGAACATCGACGGCATGGAAAGAAAACCGGTGTCCGACGTGACGTTGCTGGACGAGGACAAGTGGATCCTGTCCCGCCTGAACGAGGTCATCCGCGAGGTCACGGACAACATCGAGCGCTATGAGCTGGGCATCGCCCTGCAGAAGATCTACGATTTCGTCTGGGAGGAATTCTGCGACTGGTACATCGAGATGGTGAAGCCGCGCTTCTACGGCGAGAGCGACGCCGCCTCCAAGGAAGCGGCCGCGGCCACGCTGTACCACGTGCTGCGGAATGCCCTGAAGCTGCTGCATCCGTTCATTCCGTTCGTGACGGAGGAGATCTACGGCTATCTGGAGACGGGTGAGGAGACCATTATGCGCTCCGACTGGCCGGTCCCGGATCCTGCGCTGGATTTCCCGGAGGAAGAGCAGCGCATCGCCTGGGCGAAGGACATCGTGAAGGCTGTGCGGCAGATCCGCGTGGACATGCAGGTGGCGCCGTCCAAAAAGGTCCATCTCAGCCTGGTGAGCGAAGACGCGAAGGTGCGCGGAAGTCTGGAAAAGAGCGGCGGCTTCATCCGCTCTCTGGCCAATGCCTCCGGCCTCGCCGTGCAGGCGGACAAGGCCGGCATCCCGTCCGACGCCATCAGCGCGGTGACGCCCGCGGCCACGCTCTTCATCCCCATGGACGAACTGGTGGACAAGGCGAAGGAGATCGACCGCCTGACCGGCGAACTGAAGCGCCTGACCGGCGAACTGGCCCGCAGCCGCAGCATGCTGGGCAACGAACGCTTCCTCAGCAAAGCCCCGCAGGCCAAGATCGATGAGGAAAAGGCAAAACTGGAAAAATATGAAAAAATGTTCCGTGAAGTGGAAGAGCGGCTGGCGCAGCTGAAAGGCTGAGGCGGTTCCCCGCTGCAGGAACGGGATCGGGGCGCGACGCTCCGCGGGGGCCGGTGTTTCATCGGCCCTTTTTGAAAACAGGAGGTATCCCATGTTTTTACAGACCGGCACCCCGGCGCCGGATTTCACGCTGCCGGACAAGGACGGAAACCCCGTGAGCCTGTCGGATTTCCGGGGCAAAAAGGTCGTGCTGTATTTCTATCCGAAGGACAATACGCCGGGCTGCACCCGCCAGGCGTGCGCGTTCGCGGCGCGGTATGAGGGCTTTAAGGCCGCCAACGTCGCGGTGATCGGGATCAGCAAGGATTCCGTGGCTTCGCACCAGCGCTTCGCGGAGAAGTACGGGCTGCCTTTCGTACTGCTGGCGGACCCGGAGCGCATCGCCATCGAAGCGTACGGCGTGTGGCAGGAGAAGAAAAACTACGGAAAGGTCAGTATGGGCGTGGTGCGCTCCACGTACGTGATCGACGAGCAGGGGGTCATTGAGAAAGTGATGCCCAAGGTCAAACCGGATACGAACGCGGAAGAGATCCTCGCGTATCTGGGACAATCTTGACAAACGCCCTCAAACTGACTACAATCGGGTAGACGGCAGGCGGCCGGGACCGGACGGGTCCCCCGGCCCGGATCGTTCCCCGGGGAGAAGTAACCAAGAGGCTGAAGGTATCGGACTTGAAATCCGACAGGTCGGGCAACCGGCGCGGGGGTTCAAATCCCCCCTTCTCCGCGAAAAAGGACCCATTCGGGTCCTTTTTTGGCGGAGCGGATCTGACCGCTGTGCCGGGCAGCGCCCCTGAAGAAACAGAAAGAAGAAATCTTATGAAAACCATTCTCTGCTACGGCGATTCCAACACCCACGGATATGACCCTTCGACCGGTCTCCGTTATCCTCCCCACGTCCGCTGGACCGGCGTCCTGCGCGGCCTTTTGGGCAGCGGATTCCTCGTCATCGAAGAAGGCTGCAACGGCCGGACCACGGTGTTCACCGACCCGGAGGAAGGCTGGAAAAACGGACTGGACTATCTGAAGCCCTGTCTCAATTCCCACAAACCCATCGATCTGGTGATCCTGATGCTGGGGAGCAACGACCTGAAGCGGTTTACCCGGGCGACGGCCGCGGACAGCGCGGACGGGGCCGGCAAGTTGGCGGACGTGATCCATGAGTTTCTGACCGTGAAGCAGGGGTATGCGCCGAAGATCCTGCTGGTCGCACCGCCGCAGATCCGGCCGGAGATCACGGAGTCGCCTTTCCGGCTGTCCTTTGATGAAAATGCCTCTGCCATGTCGGAGCGGTTCGCGGAGGAATTCAGGCGCGTCGCCCGGGAAAAAGGATGCTTTTTCTTCGATGCCGCTTCGGTCGCCGAAGCGAGTCCGCTGGATTCGCTGCATCTGGGACTTGATGACCACAGAAAACTCGCGGAAGCGCTCTGTGAGAAAGTCAGGGAATTGCTTGACTGAGAAGCAGTAGCATGTTATTTTGAAATCAGGTGAAACAGGAGCATCCATCGCCCGGAAAGGAGGCGGATCATGAAAGAGCACGCGTATCGTATGACGGCATTTCTCCTGACGGCTGCGATCCTGCTGTCCGCCTGTGTCCTGACCGGATGCGGGGCGCAGAAACAGGAAACGCCGTCTTCGGAAAACGGCCGCCCCTTGACGTGGGACGACTATGGAACGGAGGGACTCCGATCGGTCAGCCTCCGCTTTTCCGAAAAAAGCATGGCAAAAAAACGGGCCATTGAAAATGCAGGGAAAGCGGAAGAACTGGTGCATTGCTTGAATAATCTGGCTTTGACCGACACGTCTTTGAGCGTGGATGGGATCAGACCGGAGGCGGAAGCGGAACTGAGATGGGAAGACGGGAAACGCGTCCTGGTCTCGCTTGGCAAGGTCCTGACGACGGCCTATGCCATGGGAACGGACGGCGTCTGCCGGGAATCTTCTGAAGAGAACGGAGTCGTCTTTGTTGAGACGGCTGAGAAGGAATTACTGATGAAAGGTCAGATGTCTCAGGCGGATCTCACAAAGCTGACCTCTTTACTGACCGACCTGTATCAATCGGGCCGGTAGATACGGCAGCGGGCTCGCTTCCGCGCCGCAGGGAAAGCACACAGCAAAGAGCCCTCCGGGGCTCTTTTCGATTGACAAGATCTTGCCCGGCCTGCTACAATCTGCAGTATGAAAAAGACGAATGCCTCAACCGAATACCCGCCGGAAGACCGGAACAGACTGCTGCGGGCGGCGCCGCTGCTGCAGGCGTGGTTCGCGGAAAACGCGCGCCCGCTGCCGTGGCGGGGCGAGCGGGATCCGTACCGGATCTGGGTGTCGGAGACGATGCTGCAGCAGACAAGGATCGAAGCGGTGTTGGGGTACTATCCGCGGTTTACGGAGGCATTCCCCGCACTGGCCGCGCTGGCGGAGGCGCCGGAGGAGAAGGTGCTGAAACTGTGGGAAGGCCTGGGCTATTATTCGCGCGCCCGGAACATGCATAGGGCGGCGCGGATCTGCCTGGAGCAGTACGGCGGCGCGCTGCCGGGGACGGCGGCGGAACTGAAAAGGCTGCCCGGCGTGGGCGCCTATACCGCCGGCGCGGTGGCCTCGCTGGCTTTCGGGGAGGCGGCGCCGGCCGTGGACGGGAACGTGCTGCGGATCCTGGCCCGGTTTTTGAATGACGAGCGCGACGTGCTGCAGCCGGCCGTGAAGAAAGAGGCGGAAGCACTGCTGAAAGCGGTGCTGGAACAGCAGGAGAGGCCCGGGGTCTTCAATGAAGCGCTGATGGAACTGGGCGAAGTGATCTGCCTGCCGAACGGGTCTCCCCGCTGCAGCCGGTGCCCGCTTGGCGGGACCTGCGGCGCCTTGGCCGCGGGGACGGAAAAGGATCTGCCGAACCGCGGGGAAGCCAGGCCGCGCCGCCTGGAAAAGAAGACCGTGCTGCTGCTGCGGTGCGGCGGCCGGACCGCGCTGGAAAAACGGCCGGACAAAGGCCTGCTGGCCGGTCTGTACGGCTTTCCGATACTGGACGGGGAACTGGGACGGACGGATCTCGTTCCCTGGCTGAACAGCTTCGGCGTCCCGTTCCGCGATCTGCGCGGGGCAGGACAGGCCCGGCATGTGTTTACGCATGTGGAGTGGGAAATGACCGCCTGGGAAGCGGAAACGGAGGCGGAACTGCCCGGGTTCCTGTATGCGGACCGCGGGGAGATCGAGACGCGGTACGCGCTGCCGGCGGCATTCAAGGCTTTCCGGGAGCGGCTGTGAGGCGGCCGGAATAACAGAAAAAATGTGATCAGGAGAAGCATTCATGCAGGAAAAATGGATCATTTTAAATAAAAAAGGCGATTTTGACGGAATGGCGCGCGCATTGTCGATCGACCCGCTGACCGCACGCATCCTGGCGAACCGGGACGTGAGAGACGCGGAAACGGCGCGCGCCTATCTGAAAGGGACGCTGGCCGATTTGCATGATCCCGCGCTGCTGCGGGACGGAGAGAAGGCGGCGGAGCTGCTGGCGGAAGCGCTGAAGGCCGGGCGGAAGATCGCCGTGGCTTCGGATTATGACGTGGACGGCGTGTTTGCCGGCCAGATCCTGAAGGAGAGCCTGGAAGCGCTCGGGGCGGAAGTCCGAGTCTTCGCGCCTGACCGGGTGACGGAGGGCTACGGGATCAATCGGCGGATCGTGCACGATGCGGCGGCCTTCGGGGCCGGTCTGATCGTTACCTGCGACAACGGGATCGCAGCGGAGGATGCCGTGGCTTACGCGAAGGAGCGCGGTCTGACGGTCGTCGTGACGGATCACCATGAGGTCCCGGAAAAGGACGGGAAGACGGTCCTTCCGCCGGCGGATGCGGTGATCGACCCGAAGCGGCCCGACTGCGGGTATCCGTACGCGGGCATCTGCGGCGCGGTCGTGGCGCTGAAACTGGTGCAGCTGCTGGTCCGGAAGCTCGGCCGGGACGAAACGGCGCTGCTGCGGGAGATGATGCCGTATGCGGCGGTCGCGACCGTGGCGGATCTGATGGAACTGCGCGGGGAGAACCGCGTGATCGTCCGCGAAGGGCTGGAGCGGCTGCCCGGCTGCCGCAATCGGGGCCTGCAAGCCCTGATGCGGGAACTGGGTCTTGCGGACAAAAAACTGACGCCCTACCATATCGGCTTCATCATCGGACCCTGCTTCAATGCGGCGGGGCGGCTGGAGACCGCGGACCTGGCGCAGGAACTGCTGGCGGAGACGGATGACGACCGCGCGGCCGGGATCGCCTCCCGCCTGATCGAGCTGAACAGAAAGCGCCAGAACCTGACGGAGGAAGGCGCCGCGGCGGCGGACGAACTGGTGCGGGAAAAGGCGGCGGACAGGGTCCTGGTGCTGCATCTGCCGGACCTTCACGAGTCCATTGCGGGCATCGTGGCCGGCCGGATCAAAGAAAAATATAACAGACCTGCGCTGGTCGTGACCGGGAGAGGGGAGAACTGTAAGGGCTCCGCCCGCTCTATCGCGGCTTACCCGCTGTACGAAAAGATGATGGAGTGCGAAGATCTGTTCACCCGATTCGGCGGCCACGCACTGGCGGCAGGATTCTCGCTGCCGGAAGAAAATATCGATATCCTGCGAAAAAAACTAAATGAAAATTCCTGTTTGACAGATGACGATTTATGTCCTATAATAAAACTCGATGCGGCGATGCCTCCCGAGTACGCCACAGCGGACCGGATCCGCGAATGGGACTCCTTAGGACCCTTCGGAAACGGATTTGAACGCCCGCTGTTCGGCCGGAGCGGCCTGGCGGTCACCCGCATCACGGTTCTGGGACAGAAACGGAACGCCCTCCGCCTCCGCTTCGAAGGCGAAAGCGGCAGAACCTTCGAAGGCATCTGGTTCGGCGATGTCACGGTATGGGAAAACTATCTCCGGGAACACTTCGGGGAAAAAGCCTTCACCATGCTGGAGCGCAGCCAGATGAAAGCGAAGATGGCCCTGGCCTATCAGCCGATGCTCCACGAGTATAACGGCCTGACGGGCATCCAGTTCCAGATCCGGCATTTTCAGGCGGTGACTTAGCTCAGTTGGGATGAGCGCTTGGTCGACAACCAAGAGGTCGGCGGTTCGAGCCCGCCAGCCACCACAAATCCGTGCACCGGCAGCCCCTGCTCCGGTGCACTTTTTCATTGACAAACACCGGGGGCGGGGCTACAATAAATTCTGTGCGAAAGGAGCGCGAAATGGAAAAGAGATTAGAAGAATACGTAGTGACGATCCCGGATTTCCCCGAGCCCGGCATCATGTTCCGCGATGTGACCGGCATCCTGCAGGACGCGGACGGTTTCAAGCTGGCGGTCGACCAGATGTGCGCTCTGGTGGAGGATCTGGATTTTGACGTGATCGTCGGAGCGGAAGCCCGCGGCTTCATCTTCGGCGCCGCCATGGCATATAAGCTGGGCAAGGCCTTCGTCCCGGCCCGCAAGAAAGGCAAGCTCCCCCGGGAGACCGTGCAGGTGGAGTACGCGCTGGAATACGGCACGGCCATCATGGAAATGCATAAAGACGCCGTGCAGCCCGGC
This sequence comes from Lachnospiraceae bacterium, assembly GCA_017428105.1. GTDB lineage: Bacteria > Bacillota > Clostridia > Lachnospirales > Lachnospiraceae > UBA6987. The sequence continues at coordinate 34,137 of JAFRRM010000029.1, forward strand.
CAGAAGGTCGTCATCGTGGACGATCTGATCGCGACCGGCGGCACCGTGAAGGCCATCGCGCAGATGGTGGAGATGCTGGGCGGCGAAGTCGTGAAAATGTGCTTCGTCCTGGAACTGGCCGGCCTGAACGGCCGCAAGGTCCTGGAAGGCTACGACGTGGCCAGCTGCATCGCCTACGAGGGGAAATAAGTGATCACTTCCCTGTCGAACCCCCTGGTCAAGCAGGTCGGCCTGCTGAATAAAAAGGCCTCTCTTCGCAAAGAAGAGGGCCTTTTTGTGGTGGAAGGCCGCCGCTTCGCCGAAGAGATCCCCGCGGACCGCCTGGAGCGGGCTTTCGTGACGGAGGCTTTCCGGGACACGACGGAAGGCGCGGCCCTGGCGGAGCGTCTGCAGGCGGAAACGGTCAGCGAGGCTGTGCTGCAGAAAATGTCGGACACGCAGTCCCCGCAGGGGATCCTGGCCCTGGTGCGCATGCGGGAAACGGCCCCGGAGGAATGGGGCGGCGGCCCGCTGCTTTTGCTGGAACGCGTGCAGGATCCCGGAAACCTGGGGACCATTTTCCGCACCGCGGAGGCGGCCGGCGCGGGCGGCATCGTCCTGGACGGGGAGACCGCCGATCCCTACGGCCCCAAGGTGCTGCGCTCGACCATGGGCGGGATCTTCCGCGTGCCGTTCCGCACGGTCCCGCGCATCGGAGACGAAGTGAAGCGCCTTAAGCAGACCGGCGTCCGGGTCTACGCGGCGCATCTGCAGGGACAGACCGCCTTTGACCGGGTGAAATATCCCGCGCGCTGCGCGTTCCTGCTGGGCAACGAGGGCAGCGGCCTGTCGGACGAGGTCAGCGGCCTCGCGGACGAATGGATCCGCATCCCCATGGAAGGCCGCGCGGAATCCCTGAACGTGGCCGTGGCCGGCGCGCTGCTGCTGTACGAGGCGTACCGGCAGAGACGGAACGGGTGAGAGGCGGAAGACGGGACCGGCGAGCGGCAGAAGACGTCCGTCCGCCCGCGGACCGGCTCCTGCAAAAATGTTATATCATCCGCGAAAGTATAAAAAAGATTAACCGTTTTTTCGGAAATTTCCCCTTGAACAGCCCCGTATAATCCGATATAATTATTGCGGAAAACGACGATGTGTGATCCAATCCAAACCCAAATAAAGGAGAACAACATGAAAGACCTCTATGTAGTAAACTGCTGCCGTACGGCCGTCGGTTCTTTTGGCGGTTCCCTGAAGGACACCCCCGCTGCCGACCTGGGCGCGATCGTGGTGAAGGAAGCCTTAAAGCGTGCCAATGTTGCCCCCGAAAACGTGGATGAGCTGATGTTCGGCTGCATCCTGACTGCTGCCCAGGGCCAGAACGTGGCCCGTCAGGTCGGCGTGAAGGCCGGTCTGCCTTTCAGCGTTCCCGCCTACACCGTCGGCATGGTCTGCGGTTCCGGCATGAAGTCTGTCATTGAAGCGGCCCGCGCCATCCTGGCCGGCGACGCCAACATCGTCGTCTGCGGCGGTACCGAAAACATGAGCGCCGCTCCTTTCGCCTCCATGGAAGCCCGCTGGGGCGCCCGCATGGGTGACAAGAAGCTGGTCGACACCATGATCAAGGACGGCCTGTGGGATGCGTTCAACAACTACCATATGGGCACCACCGCCGAGAACATCTGCGACGTCTGGGGCATCACCCGCGAAGAACTGGATGAGTTCGGCCTGAATTCCCAGTTAAAGACCGAAGCGGCCCAGAACAGCGGCCGTTTCGACGATGAGATCGTTCCCGTTCCCGTGAAGGTCAAGAAGCAGATCGTGGAATTCAAGCGCGACGAGTTCCCTCGCGCCGGCTCCACGGCGGAAGGCATGGCCAAGCTGCGCGGCGCGTTCCCGGCCGGCCCCGAAGGCGTGGAAGATGAGATCGTCCACACGTTCCAGCCCACCGAGATCCACGAAGCCGACACCCGCAAGCACGTCCAGCGCGTGACCGCCGGCCAGGCCTCCGGCATCAACGACGGCGCGGCCGCCATCGTGCTGGCCTCCGGCGAAGCCGTTGAGAAGTACGGCCTGAAGCCCATGGCCAAGCTGATCGGCTGGGGCCAGGGCGGCGTCGATCCCAAGATCATGGGCGTAGGCCCCGTGGTCGCCTCCCGTCAGGCCATGGCGAAAGCCGGCGTGACCATCGAGGACATGGATCTGGTGGAAGCCAACGAAGCGTTCGCGGCCCAGTCCATCGCGGTCGCCCGTGAGCTGCACTTCGACATGAGCAAGGTCAACGTGAACGGCGGCGCCATCGCCATCGGTCACCCCGTAGGCGCTTCCGGTGCCCGCATCATCGTCACCCTGCTGCATGAGATGGCCAAGCGTCCCGAAGCCAAGAAGGGCCTTGCCACCCTGTGCATCGGCGGCGGCCAGGGCGTTGCCACCGTATTTGAAAAGTGCTGATAACGTCGGCACGTCCGCAAGGGGAAGGGCTCAGGCCCTTCCCTTTTGCGTTTCGGGGAAATAAAAAATTTTTTACTCCCTGTCCCGTTTCCTCTTATTCGCTTGTATGATAAGTGAGGGCAGCAAAGAGCGGATCGTCCGCCTGCCTTCCCCGGGAGTGACCGTCATGGATTTTGAAGCGCTTTACGAACAGCATGCCGGATGGATGTACCGCCTGGCTTTTGCGATCCTGCGGCAGCCGCAGGACGCGGAAGATGCCGTCCAGGAGGCTTTCCTGACTGTTGCCCGGAAACCCGGATTCTACGGCGCGCTGACGGGCGGCCCTCTGAAGGCGGCGCTGACGGTCATCACCCGCAGCCGGGCGCTCAATATCCTGCGGAAACGCCGCGAGATCGCCGACAGCGAACTGACGGACCGGAATCTGCCGGGCGATCAGGTGTCCTTCACGTTCGGACTTTCCTGGGAAGAAGCGGTGGCGTCGCTGCCGTCCTCCGTACGGGAAATGGTCCTGCTGCATTTCGCGGACGGCTTCACGGCGGCCGAGATCGCGGACCTGCTGGATGTCAAACAGGAAACCGTGCGGAAAACGCTGTACCGGGCCCGGAAACAGATCCGCCGGCATCTGGAGGAGGGGGATTAGATCATGTTGTCAGATAAAGAAAAACGGGAACTGGAAAAAGCCGCCTCGTCCGTGCAGGATGCCTGGCTGGCCGAACTGGACGAGGAGATCGGCGGGATCGGTGCGGAGCCGCCCGCCGGGATGAAGGAACGGCTGGCGCAGGCGTACCGGGACGCGCAGGCAGAGCAGACAGGGAAAGCGGAGCCGGAGAAGAAACGGGCGCCCCGCCGCCCGGTGCTCCGCTGGGCTTTGTCCGCGGTCGCCATGCTGATCGTCCTGATCGGCAGCTGGCTGGCCTTTGACAAAACGGCACGCGCGGAAGCCTCGGACTGGATGAAAAACATCCTGGGGATCGAATCCACTGCCCAGGAAGCCTATGACCGCCTGCTTCGCTTCCTGGGCGGCACGCCGGACCAGAGGGACCGGTACCGGGATCCGAAGGGCGAAGCCTGGCGGCCGGTTTTCGGCGGCGCGTGGCTGAACGGAGAAAAGGACCTGGTCGTGGCGGTGACAGACGATTCTTCGGAGGTCACCAAAGTGCTTCAGGACGTCCTGCGCTTCGACCGCGTGCAGTTCCGGAGAGTGAAATACAGCTATGACGAACTGTATGACGCATATGAAACGATCCATGAAAGGCTGAAAGCAGAACCGTTTCAGGGACTTGCCGCTTACTCGGTAAATGTGGAGGAGAACCGGATCGATCTCAGTTTTACCGAGGATGCCATTGATGTGCAATATCGCTTTCTGACCTGGCTGGACGCGGATGTCCGGAAGATCGATCTGTTCGGATTTGATTCCGAACCGGTCTGGATCATCAGAGACCAGGAGGACGCGGATCTGAAACTGGCAAATGATCTTGCCGCGGAGGGATTGCTGGAAAGCTGCCGCCTGACGCAGCTTGGAGACGTGGAGGCCGCCAGGACGCCGGCGCAGGAACTGCCTCCGGAAATGCTGCAGGACATCGAAGAATACATGCAGTATAAAGCGGAAAGCGAATTCACGGTCACGAGACTGGACAAACAGGTCGTGGAAGAAGGCGATCTGGTCAGGATCAGCTATCGGCCCTACACAAAAACACAGTTCCTGGAAATGAACAGCATCGAACTGCCCTGCCGGTGCGGCGGAGAGACAGCTCCCGGCCTGGAAGCGATCCAGTCGTCCGTCACCCCGGGCCGCCGGGTGGGAGAGTCCTATACCATCGATTACGCCGGCGCGCCGTACGACACGGACGAACCGGTCTTCTGTGACATCACGATCCTCTATATATACCGGGCGGAACCGCATGAACTGGACGACGCCTTCGTGCAGGAATTTACGGAATATTCCTCAGTGGAAGAATGGCGTGACGCGCTGATCCGGGAGAAAATGAGCTGGGGATCCGTGCCGGATGCCTGGCATCAGGTGCTGGAAAAACTGCTCCCGGCCTGTCAGTTTGAACTGGATGAGGACCGGATCCGGGAGAAAATGACAGACCCGGAAATGGCGAAAGCGGCGATCCGGGAATATCTGCTGGTGCAGGCGATCGCGGAGCATTACGGAATAGCGGTGACCGATGCGGACGTACAGGCGTACATCAGCGAACACCAGATCTATCTTTACGGTCTGCCGGGAACGGCCCTGACCGCCTGCAAGTGGCGCGCCATGCGGGAAAAGGTCATTGAAAAGATGACGGAGTAAAAAAGAGTGCCATTGGGGGACTGTCCCCGAACGGCACAAAAAATCTGACAAAGGAACCGTCCCCCTGTCAGAAAAAAGCAGGCCGGGCTGTCTGTCGCCGGCCTGCCGCGCGGAAGTCGAAACCTGACGAAGGAACCGTCCCTCTGTCAGGTTTCTGTTATTTTCCGAGCATTTTCATCAGGTCGGGGAGGGTGGTCTCAAAGTCCACGCCGTACCAGGGGCGTTCGGGGTTTTGGAGGGTCACGTCGATGGTGTGGGCGGTGTAGTCCGCGGCGATGCGGAAGGCGTCGGTGAGGGAGAGGCCCTGCACCAGGCCGCCGACGGCGACGCTGGAGAAGAGGTCGCCGGTGCCGTGGTAGGAGGCGTCGATGCGGCCGTTCTGGTAGACGAAGTGTTCGCCGGTCTCCGTGTTGAGACCATAGATCCCGGTCTTGCCGGGGGACAGGGACACGCCGGTAAGAACCACGATCTTCGAGCCCAGCTTTGCCAGTTTGTCCAGCAGGCCCAGAATGTAGGCTTCGTCGTACACTTCCTTATATTTCGTGCCGGTCATGAAGCAGGCCTCGGTGATGTTGGGGACGATGATGTCCGCCTCGGCGCAGAGCCCCGCGTTCAGGCGCGCGTAGTTTTCGTCGAAGGCCGGGTACATCTTGCCGTTGTCCGCCATGACGGGGTCGATGAAGATAAGCGTGCCGTCTTCCCGGAACGTCCGGAAGATCTCCTTGCTGATCTCGATCTCCTCCGCGGAGCCCAGGTAGCCCGTGTAGATCGCGTCAAAATGGATGCCCTCGGCTTTCCAGTGGGCGGCGATGGGCCGCAGCTGGTCCGTCAGGTCCTTGACGGTGAAGCCTTTGAACATGGTGTGCGTGGACAGGACGGCGGTCGGCAGGATCGTCGTTTCCACGCCCATGGCGGAGATCACGGGGAGGGCGATGGTGATGGAGCATTTCCCGAAGCAGGAAATGTCCTGGATGGTAAGGATTCTTTTCATTTCTATTACCTCAAAATAAGTTGATTGCCAAAAATATATTATACACACTCCTGTTGAGAATTGGAATACCCCGCAGCAAAATTGTTTCTGCAGGCGCGGATCGGACGCGGGATCGGCTGCCGCAGGCAAAATACGCCCGGTTATTTTGCTATTTCGGCCCTTTATCCGGGGCGCCGCGTCATGTATGATGGCTGTAAGAAAGAGAGGTGATGCGTCATGAGGACCGGAGCAAAAAAGCGGCGCGGAGCCGGCGAACGCCTTGCATACCCGCGGTTTTTCTGGTATGATTCCCGAGAGGAGGTGACAGTATGAATAGCCTGTATGTCTGGCTGGGCATATTCGTCCTGGCTGTGATCATCGAGGTGGCGACCGCGGGGCTGGCCACCATCTGGTTTGCCTGCGGCGCTTTCGTCGCGTTTATCCTGGCGGTCCTGAAGGTGGACATCATCTGGCAGGTGGTCGCGTTCGTGGCGGTGTCCCTGCTGCTCCTGGCCTTCACGCGTCCGATGGCGAAAAAGTACCTGAACCGGAAGACCGAAAAGACCAACGTGCTGGATAAGATCATCGGCCGTACCGCCCTGGTGACGGAGGAGATCAACAATATCCTGGCCACCGGCAAGGTCACGGTGGACGGCATGCCCTGGACGGCCCGCAGCACGGATCCGGACGGGACCATCCCCGCCGGAAAGGAAGTCGTGATCGAGCAGCTGATGGGCGTCAAATTGATCGTAAAACCCCTGGAAAGCAAAATAGAAGAACTGAGTCCCGCGGAATCGGGACCCGCCCAGTCAAAGGAGGAAGAATAACATGTTGACGATGGCAATTACGGAGAAACTTTTCGGCAGCATCGCGATCATCGCGGTCGTCCTGGTCGTTCTGATCATTATCGTATCCTGCATCAAGATCGTGCCGCAGGCCACCGCGTTCGTCGTGGAACGCCTGGGCGCCTATATCGGGACCTGGGGCGTGGGCCTGCATTTCAAACTGCCCTTCGTGGATAAGGTGGCCCGCCGGGTCAGCCTGAAGGAACAGGTCATCGACTTCAAGCCGCAGCCCGTCATCACCAAGGATAACGTCACCATGCAGATCGACACGGTCGTGTTCTTCCAGATCACGGATCCCAAGCTGTACGCCTACGGCGTCGTGAACCCCATCATGGCCATCGAAAATCTGACCGCCACCACGCTGCGTAACATCATCGGCGAGCTGGAACTGGACCAGACGCTGACCTCCCGCGAGATCATCAACACCAAGATGCGGACCCAGCTGGACGTCGCCACCGACCCTTGGGGCATCAAGGTGAACCGCGTCGAGCTCAAGAACATCATCCCGCCGCGCGAGATCCAGGATTCCATGGAGAAGCAGATGAAGGCGGAACGCGAACGCCGCGAGAAGATCCTGCAGGCCGAAGGTGAAAAGAAGTCCACCATCCTGGTGGCCGAAGGTCACAAGGAGCGTGCGATCCTGGACGCCCAGGCGGAAAAGGAAGCGGCCATCCTGCGGGCGGAAGCCAAGAAGGAAGCCATGATGCGCGAGGCGGAAGGCCAGGCGGCCGCGATCCTCAAGGTGCAGCAGGCGAACGCCGAAGGCATCCGGCTGATCAAGGAAGCCGGCGCGGACCAGGCGGTCCTGCAGATCAAGAGCCTGGAAGCCTTCGCCAAGGCGGCGGAAGGCCAGGCCACCAAGATCATCATCCCTTCGGAGATCCAGGGACTGGCCGGCGCGCTGACCGCGCTGAAGGAAACGGTCAAAGACTGACCGTCCGTCCGGAACATAAACAGAGGATGCGCCGCGCCCCGGCGCATCCTGCCGTTGTCATAAAACAGCAGAGGAACTTTCATGGAACGATTTATCTTGTCCCTGGACCAGGGAACAACCAGCTCGCGTGCGATCCTGTTCGATCATGAGGGCCGGATCCGCGCGATGGTGCAGGAAGAATTTACGCAGTATTACCCGAAACCCGGCTGGGTGGAGCACGATCCCCGGGATATCTGGCGCTGCCAGCTGAAGACCGGCCGCCTGGCCATCGAGCAGCTCGGCATCAGGGCGGAGCAGATCGCCGCCGTGGGCGTCACCAACCAGCGGGAGACCACCATCGTGTGGGAGAAGGAGAGCGGCCAGCCCGTGTATCCGGCCATCGTGTGGCAGTGCCGCCGCACGGCGGGGATGATCGACAAACTGGTGGAAGAGGGCTGGAGCGAAAAGATCAAGGCCAAGACCGGCCTGATCCCGGACGCCTATTTCAGCGCTTCCAAGATCGCCTGGATCCTCGAAAACGTGGACGGCGCACGTGAGAAAGCGGAGCACGGAGAGCTGCTTTTCGGCACGGTGGACACCTGGCTGATCTGGAACCTGACCGGTGTCCACGTCACGGACTATACCAACGCCTCGCGCACCATGCTTTACAATATCCACGAGCGCTGCTGGGACGACGAACTGCTGGACCTGTTCCGCATCCCCCGCTCGATGCTGCCGGAGGTGAAGCCGTCCAGCTGCGTCTACGGCATGACCAAGCCCTTCTGGTTCGGCGGCGAGATCCCCGTGGCCGGCGCGGCGGGCGACCAGCAGGCGGCCCTGTTCGGCCAGTGCTGCTTCCAGCCCGGCGAGGTCAAGAGCACCTACGGCACCGGCGGCTTCATGCTGATGAACACCGGCAGGCAGGCGGTCGCCTCGCAGAGCGGCCTGCTGACCACCATGGCGGCCTCCCTCGGCGACGAGCCGGAATACGCGCTGGAAGGCAGCGTCTTCGTGAGCGGCGCCGTAGTCCAGTGGCTGCGCGACGAACTGCGCATCCTGGACGCGAGCCCGGATTCCGAATACTTCGCGGTGAAAGCGAAGGACAACGGCGGTGTTTATATGGTCCCCGCCTTCACGGGCATCGGCGCGCCGTACTGGAACCAGTACGCCCGCGGCATGATCGTGGGCCTGACCCGCAGCACCAGCAAGGCGCAGATCGTACGGGCAGCGCTGGAAGCCATCGCCTATCAGACCGCCGACGTCTGCGAAGCCATGGAGAAGGACTCCGGCCTGGACTTAATGAGCATCCAGGTGGACGGCGGCGCGTCCAAGAACGATTTCCTGATGCAGTTCCAGAGCGACGTCTTAAACGCTGTGGTCTGCCGTCCCGCCTGCGTGGAGACCACCGCCATGGGCGCGGCCTTCCTGGCCGGCCTGGCCGTCGGCTTTTGGGAAAACAAAGAGGAGATCAAGCAGCTCTGGTCCGTGGACGCCCTGTTCCGCCCGCAGATCAGCGCAGACAAGCGCAGCGAGCTGCTGGACGACTGGCACCTGGCCGTGGAGTGCGCGCTCCGCTGGGGCAATGCGAAACGCGAAAGAACCGGCAAATAATTCTTCTCAAGGAGGACTTATCATATGGAAACCCGTCCCTACGTCCCGTGGGACCTGATGAACAGTTTCATGATCGACGTCTTCAAGGCGTACGGCGTCCCGGAAGAGGACGCGGCGATCTGCGCGGACGTCCTGCTGGAATCCGACCGCCGCGGCATTGAGAGCCACGGCTGCAACCGCTTCAAACCCATCTATCTGGACCGCATCGACAACGGCACGCTGCTCCCGGTCACGAAGATCGACATCCTGAAGGAAACGCCGACCACCGTCGTCATGGACGCCAACAACGGCATGGGCATGGTGGCCAGCTACCGGATGATGGAAAAGCTGATCGAAAAGGCGAAAGTCTACGGCATGGCCGGCGGCGCCATCTGCAATTCCACGCACTACGGCATCGCGGGCTACTGGACCACGATGGCGGAAAAGGCCGGCATGATCGGCATTTCCGGCACCAACGCCCGCCCGTCCGTCGCCCCCACCTGGGGCGTGGAGCCCATGATGGGCACGAACCCCCTGACCTTCACCATGCCAACCGACGAGGACTTCCCGTTCAACTTCGACTGCGCGACCTCCATCGTCCAGAACGGCAAGATCGAATTCTACGAACGCAGCGGCAAGGAGACTCCTCCCGGCCTGGTTGTTACGAAGGACGGCGGCACCATGACCGATTCCGGCCAGATCCTGAAGACCATGCGGGCCGGCAACTGCGCGCTGCTGTCCATCGGCGGCCTGGGCGAAGCGACCGGCGGCTACAAGGGCTATGGCTTCACCACCATCGTGGAGATCCTCTCCGCGGCGCTCACCGGCGGCCCGTTCATGAAGGATCTTTCCGGCAAGAACCCCGACGGCACGAACCGCATGTACCGCCTGGGCCATTTCTTCTTCGTGATCAACCCCGAATTCTTCATGGGCCTGGATACCTTCAAAGAGACGGCCGGCGGCATCCTGCGCGGCCTGCGCGCTTCCGAAAAAGCCCCCGGCGCGGACCGGATCTATACCGCCGGCGAGAAGGAATGGGATGCCTGGCAGGAGCGCAGGGACAAAGGCGTTCCCGTCGGGGAGACCATCCAGAAAGAACTGACCGGCCTGCGCGACAAGTTCGGCCTGCCGTATCATTTCCCGTTTGAAGACTGACAGCCGCCCGGCTGACGCTGAGACCGACATCGACATCGACATATAAAGGAGCAACGATCCATGGATTACGCGAAAGAATCACTCCGCCTGCACGGAGAATGGAAAGGCAAGATCGAAGTGGTGGCCACCGTGCCCGTCGCAACGAAGGACGACCTGTCCCTGGCCTACACGCCCGGCGTGGCGCAGCCCTGCCTGGAGATCCAGAAGGACATCAATAAAAGCTATGAACTGACCAGACGCCACAATCTGTGCGCCGTCATCACGGACGGCACCGCCGTTCTGGGACTGGGCGACATCGGCCCGGAAGCCGGCATGCCCGTCATGGAAGGCAAATGCGTGCTGTTCAAAGCCTTCGGCGGCGTGGACGCGTTCCCGCTCTGCGTGAAGACCAAGGACGTGGACGAGTTCGTCAACACCGTCTACAACATTTCCGGCAGCTTCGGCGGCATCAACCTGGAGGACATCGCGGCGCCCCGCTGCTTCGAGATCGAGCGGAAACTGAAGGAAAAATGCGACATCCCGATCTTCCATGACGACCAGCACGGCACGGCCATCATCACCCTGGCGGGCCTGACCAACGCCCTGAAAGTGGTGGACAAGAAAAAAGAAGACGTGCGCGTGGTCACCTCCGGCGCCGGCGCGGCGGCGATCTCCATTGTGAAGCTGCTGCTCTCCGCAGGCTTCCGGCACATCACCATGTGCGACCGCAAAGGCGCGATCTGCAAGGGCCGCGACGGCCTCAACTGGATCAAGGAGGAGATGGCGGAAGTCACGAACCTGGAGCGCAAAGCCGGGACCCTGGCTGATATGCTGGTCGGCGCGGACGTCTTCATCGGCGTGTCCGCCCCCGGCATGGTGACCACGGAGATGGTGAAGACCATGAACCGCGACGCCATCATCTTCGCCTGCGCGAACCCGACCCCGGAGATCTTCCCCGAGGACGCGAAAGCGGGCGGCGCGAAAGTCATTTCCACCGGCCGCAGCGATTACCCGAACCAGATCAATAACGTGCTGGCCTTCCCGGGCGTGTTCCGCGGGACCTTCGACGTGCGCGCCAGCGACATCAACGAAGAGATGAAGATGGCTGCGGCGCACGCGCTGGCGGACCTGGTGAGCCCGGAAGAACTGTCCGCGGATTACATCATCCCGCGCGCCTTCGACAAACGCGTCGGACCGGCAGTGGCCGCCGCGGTGGCGCAGGCCGCCCGGGACAGCGGCGTGGCCCGGCTGTGATTCCGCTTTCCATTTGCGCTATACTGTGATATAATAATTTGTTAGGAGTCGAATAACGGAGGGCGCTGGCTTCAGCGCCCCGCTTCCGTACAGAAAGGGGGAACGGACATGTCCCTGAAAAAAACGCTTTCGATCCTGATGCTGATCACCGTCCTGCTTCTGACCGCCTGCGGGAACCAGTCGGGCACCGCACAGAAGACAGACGGCGTGGACGTGGACCTCAGCAAGATGGGCGGCGCCGTGGTCTACGGCAAGGTCTATGACATGGTGAACAACGGCGCGAATTACGAGGGCCAGGTCGTCCGCATGGCGGGAGTCGTCAACGAGATCCCGGTCACGCAGCGCGGCGTGCAGGTGGACACCCTGTATTCCTGCGTGATCTTCGACGCCACCAAGTGCTGCTCGCAGGGCATCGAATTCGTCCTGCCGGAGGGGACCGCGTATCCGGCCGTCGGGACGGAAGTCGTCGTGCAGGGCGTCTGGAACAACTACCAGCTCTACGGCATCGACCGCTACCGCCTGCTGGACGCGAAGATCCTGTGACCTTCCGCTTCCGTAAACTAACTGAAAGGAACCTGTTTTCCGTATGGATTCCATCATCCGGTCCATCGCCGACGCTCTGAACGGCCTGCCGAAAGAGCTGGTGGTGTTTATCATTTCCCTGTTTCCGATCCTGGAGCTCAGGGGCGGCCTGATCGCTTCCGCCCTGCTGGGCCTTCCCATCGAACGGGGCATCCTGTTCGCCCTGGCGGGCAACATCGTGCCGATCCCCTTCATCCTGCTGCTGATCACCCCCATTTTCGACCGGCTCAAGAAAACGAAGCGGATCCGTCCGCTGGTGGAGAAACTGGAGGCCAAGTCCATGGGCAAGAGCGACCGCATCCAGAAATACGAGTTCTGGGGCCTGCTCCTGTTCGTGGGGATCCCGCTGCCGGGCACCGGCGCGTGGACGGGCGGCCTCATCGCTTCCCTGCTCAACATCAAACTCAAGAAAGCCGTTCCGGCCATCTTTCTCGGACTGCTGATGGCGACGGTGATCATGTGCGTCATAACTTACGGCATCCCCGCCCTGGTGCGGAGCGCCGCGTGAGGAGAAAAGACCAATGGCAGTAAAGGACCGAGTGGAAAACTGTTTCGGCATGTGCGACCTGATCACGGCCGCGGGCGTCAGCGATTCCCAGCAGCGGAACCTGCGCAGCATGCTGCGCGTGGACATGGTGAATTTCTGCGTGTACCTGGCGTATGAGGACAATGTCATGACCCAGGACGAGGAGCGCTTCATCAGCACCATGTTTTCTTATCCCCTCAACTGGGCCACCCGCGCGGACGCGCTGGCCGAGCTCAACAAAGTGGAAGGATTCCCCAAAAAGATCCCGACCGCCATCAAATATTTCATCCTGGCCGACGCCGGCCGCCGCGTCCCGAACGACCCGTACCGCCATCAGAAGACGGCTTACCTGATCCAGACCTACGAGGAACTGGGCAAGGGCATGGCGCTCATCAGCGGCAGCAAAGCCGTGGAAGCTGCCGCGGCCGCCTACGTGAAGATGCTGGACAAGTTCGTGGAGGGCTACGGCCTGTTCCGCAACAAGAACGTGCGCATCAGCGGCGGCAGGCCGAACGCGGACGGCACGAAACCCTCCGCAGGCGTGCGCATCACCACGGAAAAGACCGGCGGCAAAGCGGCCCCGTCCGGCGCTGAGACCGGCGCCCCGGCGGCTTCGGACGCCGCGGAAGTCCCGCCCCGCCCGGTGGATCTGGATCCCAGGCGCGTGGACGAGATCATGAAGGAACTCAACGACCTCGTCGGCCTGGAGAGCGTGAAGGAAGAGATCGGCCGTCTGGTGAACCTGCTGCGCGTGCAGCAGATGCGCCAGGAATTCGGCCTGCAGAATAAGGGCACGTCCCGCCACATGGTGTTCTACGGCAACCCCGGCACCGGCAAGACCACGGTGGCCCGCCTGCTGGCGGACATCTACCGCGAACTGGGCCTTCTGCCCACAGGCCAGCTGGTGGAAGTGGACCGCGCCGGCCTCGTGGGCGGCTACGTGGGGCAGACCGCCATCAAGACCAGCGAAGTCATCGAGCAGGCCGTCGGCGGCGTGCTGTTCATCGACGAGGCGTACACCCTGACCGCCCACAAAGGTCAGAACGATTTCGGCCAGGAGGCGGTGGAGACCATCTTAAAGGCCATGGAGGACTACCGGGACGAGCTCATCGTGATCGCCGCGGGCTACACGGACCTGATGCAGGAATTCCTGGAATCCAATCCGGGCCTCAAATCCCGCTTCAACTATTTCATCGAATTCCCGGACTACACCCCCGAAGAACTGGTGGCCATCCTGGAACTGATGTGCAAAAAGAACGAATACACGCTGTCTCCGGAGGCCAGAGAGAAAGCCCTGGCCATCTTTACGGAGCGCTGCGAGGATAAACCCGACAATTTCGCCAACGCCCGCGAAGTGCGCAATTTCCTGGAAGACGCCATGCTGAACCACGCCGGCCGCGTGACGAAACTGCCCAAGAAGGCCCGCACCAAAAAGGTGCTGAGCCAGCTGGAGGCGGAGGACCTGGGAGAACTGACATGAGCGTGCTGGTGATCGGCGGCGGCGCGGCGGGCATGATGGCCGCGCTCTTCGCCGCCCGGGAGGGAGAACGGGTCTTCCTGCTGGAAAAGAACGAAAAACTCGGCAAAAAACTGTATATCACCGGGAAGGGGCGCTGCAACCTGACGAATACGGCCGAAACGGAGGCGTTTCTGGGAAAAGTCTTCCGGAACCCCCGTTTTTTACGTTCCGCGCTCGCTTCTTTTGACAATACCGCGATGATGTCGCTGCTGGAGGACGCCGGCCTTCCCCTGAAGACCGAGCGGGGCGGGAGAGTGTTCCCGCAGAGCGACACCGCCTCGGACGTGACGCGCACGCTGGAAAAACTGCTGCGGGCCGCGGGCGTCGGGGTCCTGCTGAACACGGAGGCCGTCTCCCTGATCATCAAGGAAAAACGGATACGCGGCGTCATCACGCGCCAGAACGGCCGGATCGCAGCCCGCCCGGCGGACAAGGTGATCCTGGCCATGGGCGGCCTGTCCTATCCCTCCACCGGTTCCACCGGCGACGGCTTCCGCCTGGCGAAGAACGCCGGCCACACGGTCACGGAAACGCTGCCGTCCCTGGTCCCGTTCAACGCGTCGTTTTCGGAACCGGTGCGCGCGGCGGGCCTGACGCCGGGCGGCCTGTCCGGCCTGACCCTGAAGAACGTATCCCTGAAACTGACCGCCGGCGGCAAAAAACGTTATGAAGAACAGGGCGAGCTGATGTTTACCCATTTCGGGATCACCGGCCCCCTGGTGCTCAGCGCCTCCGCCTTCGCCGGCGACTGTGTGCTGAAAGGCGAGCCGATGGAGCTGTCCGTCGACCTGAAGCCGGCCCTCACGGAGGACCAGCTGGACCAGCGCCTGATCCGCGACCAGAAGGAAGCGGGCAGGACCGCCCTCTCCACGATGCTGGGCGGCTACCTGCCGCGGGCCCTGGTCCCGGTGATCCTGGCCCAGGCGGGACTGGACGGCGCCGAGAAGGCGGCGCGTCTCTCCCGGGAGGAGCGGAGCGCCCTCATCCGCGCCTTGCGCGGCCTGATCATGACGGACGTCAGCCTGCGCGGCTTCCCGGAAGCGGTCATCACCCGCGGCGGCGTCTCGGTCAGAGAGGTGGATCCCCGGACCATGGAGTCGAAACTCGTCAGAGGCCTGTATCTGGCTGGCGAGATGCTGGATCTGGACGCGGCCACCGGCGGCTACAATCTGCAGATCGCCTGGTCGACGGGCGCTGCGGCCGGAAGGGCGGCGGGACAAAAGGAGAAGAACATGGAAGAAGAGAAGCGGGAAGAACGGAAGAACCGGCACATCGCCATCGACGGCCCCGGCAGTTCGGGCAAGAGCACCATCGCGAAGCTCGTGGCCAAGGAGACCGGCCTGATCTACGTGGACACCGGCGCCATGTTCCGCGGGATGGCCATCCATTTCCTGCGGCAGGGCCTGGACGCTTCGGACGAGGCGGGCATCACCGCCGCCTGCGCGGACGCGGACGTGACCATCGCCTACGAGGACGGCGTGCAGCAGGTATATCTGAACGGGGAAAACGTGACGCCGTACCTGCGCGAGGAGAAGACGGGCCAGATGGCTTCCGCCTCTTCCGTGTACGCGCCGGTGCGTGAGAAAATGAAGGGGCTCCAGCAGAAACTGGCCCGGGAGAAGGATGTCGTCATGGACGGCCGCGACATTGGGACCGTCATCCTGCCGGACGCGTATCTGAAGATCTACCTGACCGCCTCCGCGGAAGTGCGCGCCGAGCGCCGTTACCGCGAGCTCCTCGAAAAAGGCCAGGAGGCCGATCTGGAAACGATCCGGAAAGAACTGGAAGAGCGCGACTGGCGCGACATGCACCGGGAGATCGCCCCGCTCCGGCAGGCGGAAGATGCCGTGCGGATCGATTCGTCGCAGATGACCGTGGAAGAAGTCAAGGAAGCGGTCCTGCAGCTGTACGGGCGGGAGAAGTGATGGAGATCAGGGTCGCCGGGACCGCCGGCTTCTGCTTCGGTGTCGAACGCGCGGTGGACCGCGTGGAATCCCTGCTGCGGCAGGGGAGATCTCCGCTGTACACCTACGGCCCCATCATCCACAACGAGCAGGTGGTGGAGGACTTTGCCGCCCGCGGCGTGCGGGTGCTGCACAGTCTGGAAGAAGCGCAGACCGTTCCGCCGGGCACGCTCGTGATCCGGTCCCACGGCATCAGCCGCGCGGAGCAGGAACGCATGGAAGCGCTGGGATTTGAACTGGAGGACGCCACCTGCCCCTTCGTCAAGAAGATCCATCATCTGGCGCAGCAGGCGGACGGAGACGGACGGCAGGTCATCATCACCGGCGACCCGCGCCATCCGGAGGTGCGCGCCATCGTGGGATGGTGCGGCCGGCCCCCCTTCGTGATCGGGGCGGAGACGGAAATTCCGGACCTGCCGGCCGATACGCCGCTCCTGGTCCTCAGTCAGACAACATTCCTGTTGGAAAAATTTCAAAAAATAGTTGAAAATATTAAAAAGAAATATTATAATGCGCTTGTTGTGAATACCATCTGTCATGCCACACAGAAAAGGCAGCAGGAAGCGGAGGAACTCGCGGCCGGCGCGGACGCCATGATCGTCATCGGCGGCAGGCAAAGTTCCAACACGGCCAAGCTTGCGGAGATCTGTGAGGCACATTGTGCTAACACTTACTACGTCCAGTCCGCCGAGGACCTGGATCATCAAGGCTTTGTACCGGTACGTGTTGTGGGCATCACAGCAGGGGCCAGCACCCCAAAGAAAATTATTGAGGAGGTTCAAAATTTTGTCGGAAGTAAGTTTTGAACAAATGCTGAATGAAGAAGGTTCCCTGAACCAGATACGTACGGGCGAGATCGTTACGGGTACCGTTATCGGTGTGAAAGATAACGAGATCAACCTGAACATCGGTTACAAGGCCGACGGCGTCATCACGAAGTCGGAATACACCATGGATCCTTCTCTGGACCTGAAGAGCGCCGTCAAGGTCGGCGACCAGCTGCGCGTCAAGGTCCTGAAAGTCAACGACGGCGAAGGCCAGGTCCTGCTTTCCTACCGCAGACTGGCTTCGGACCGCGCCTATGAAGTGCTGCAGGAATCCTGCGAGAACGGTACCGTCCTGTCCGGCACGGTCTCCCAGGTCACCGAAGGCGGCCTGTCCGTCATGGTGGACGGCGTCCGCGTCTTCATCCCCGCCAGCATGGTGTCTCCCCGCTTTGAGCGGGATCTGTCCCATTACATGGGCCAGGAAGTGGAATTCGTCATCACCGAGTGTGTGCCGCGCAAGCGCCGCGTGATCGGCAACCGCAAGAAAGTCATCCAGGAGCGCCGCGAGGCCGCCGAGTCCGAACTGCTGTCCCGCATCGAGGTCGGCATGATCCTGACCGGCAAGGTCAGCTCCATCATGGATTACGGCGCCTTCATCGACCTGGGCGGCGCGGACGGTCTGCTGCACATCTCCGAGATGAGCTGGGGCCGCTTCGAGAAGCCCAAGAAGCTCCTGTCCGTGGGCCAGGAAGTCGAAGTGTTCGTCAAGAGCATCAACGGCAAGAAGATCAGCCTTTCCATGAAGTTCCCGGATCAGAACCCGTGGCTGCATGCGGATGAGAAGTACGCCATCGGCAATATCGTGACCGGCACCGTGGCCCGCATGACCGATTTCGGCGCTTTCGTCCAGCTGGCTCCCGGTGTGGATGCCCTGCTGCACGTGTCCCAGATCTCTTCTGAACGCGTGGAGAAGCCTTCGGACGTCCTGAAGATCGGCCAGCAGATCGAAGCCAAGGTCCTGGAGTACAACCCGGACGACCGCAAGATCAGCATCTCCATCAAGGCCCTGGAAATGGACCGCGAGCAGCCCGCTGAAGGCGCTCCCATCACCATTCCCGAAGAAGTCGTCGAAGCCGTGAGCGAAGCGAAGCCCGAAGAGGCCGTGCAGACCCTGGGCGACGCCCTTCCCAGCCTGGAGGAAGTGCTTCCCGAAGAAGCCCCCGAGGAGAAGACCGAGGCCTGATCCCGGACGGAATCAAACAGCAAAAGCGGGGACGCCGTTCCCCGCTTTTTGCTTGCCCGGAACAAGGAGGATCCCCCGGGAGCCCCGGCAGGGCGCCCGGCCCGCCCGCCCCTGGGATACGGGATAAAAAGGCTTGATTTTATCCCCGGACTGCGGTATTATTTTACTGCCTATGGCTTATAGGAGGCTTTTTATGTTAAAAAAGAGTTTGATCCCCGTCGTACTGATCCTGAGCCTGCTTCTTCTGCTGACCGCGTGTCACAAAGATCCGGACCCCGCCACGCTTCCGGGACCGTCGTCCACCACCGAGTCCGCGACCGGCGATCCGGGCTCCGAGGGCAGCACCACCAAGCAGCCCACCACCACGGCGTCGCGGACGAAGGCCACCACGACCCAGCCTACCACGGAGCCGCCGATCGCGGATCATCCGTTCGAGCCGACCGGGTCCGGCATCTACGTCACCCGCGAGGGCGTGATCAAGAGCGCGGAAGTCACTTCCTTCGACAACCGGAAGTATCCGCAGGTGCGCTATGACGAAACGGAACTGAAGGAATTCATCGACGCGGAAGTCAAGGCTTTCAACGAAGCGAAAAAGAAGAACGCCGTGACCGTGGAGGACCTGACCGTGAAGGGCGGCGAAGCCACGCTGATCCTGAATTACGCGGATTTTGACAGCTTCCTGGAGTTCCAGGGCGCCGACTTCGGCGTTAAGCACCTGACGCTGCTTTCCCGGGAAGACGCCGTCCGCAAATACAACATCAACAACCTGGTGGACACGGCCGGCGTGAAGACCGACCTGCTGATCGCCCTCCAGGATACCGACGTCCAGGTCCTGGTCATCACGGGCAAGACGCTGATCACGCTGAACGGCGACATCTGCTACATGTCCTCCGGCATGTCCCTGACCGGCGTGAACATGGTCCGCTGCGAAGACGACGTGAATTATTCCTACATCGTATTCCGCTGATCTCCGGAATGGCCGCGGCCTGCTGAGCCCGGCCCGGAAGACGGAATCTTTCATTATGTCCGAATCCTGAAGAAAAAGAGGTTAGATCACATGGAAAAGACAATGGACAAGATCGTGGCACTGTGCAAATCCCGGGGCTTCATTTTCCCCGGTTCCGAAATATACGGCGGCCTGGCCAACACCTGGGACTACGGCCCCCTCGGCGTGGAGCTGAAGAACAACGTCAAGAAGGCCTGGTGGCAGAAATTCGTGCAGGAAAACCCGTACAACGTGGGCCTGGACGCCGCCATCCTGATGAACCCGCTGACCTGGGAGGCCAGCGGCCACCTGAAGGGCTTCTCGGATCCGCTGATGGACTGCCGGGAATGCCATGAGCGCTTCCGCGCGGACAAGCTGATCGAAGACTGGTGCGCCGGCAGCGGATTTGAACTGCCGAAGCCCATCGACGCCTTCTCCCAGGACGAAATGAAAGCCTTCGTGGAAGAGCATCAGATCCCCTGCCCGACCTGCGGCAAGCACAACTTCACGGACATCCGCCAGTTCAACCTGATGTTCAAGACCTTCCAGGGCGTGACCGAAAACAGCAAGAACACGCTGTATCTGCGCCCCGAAACGGCCCAGGGCATCTTCACGAACTTCGTGAACGTCCAGCGGACGACCCGAAAGAAAGTCCCGTTCGGCATCGGCCAGATCGGCAAATCCTTCCGCAACGAGATCACGCCCGGCAACTTCATCTTCCGGGTGCGCGAATTCGAACAGATGGAGCTGGAATTCTTCTGCAAGCCCGGAACGGATCTGGAATGGTTCGATTACTGGCGCAGCTTCTGCCGGAACTGGCTGCTGAGCATCGGACTGAAGGAAGAGGACATCCGCCTGCGGGACCACGATCCGGAAGAGCTGGTGTTCTATTCCAAGGCGACCACCGACTTTGAATACCTCTTCCCGTTCGGCTGGGGCGAGCTCTGGGGCGTGGCGGACCGCACCGACTACGACCTGACGCAGCACCAGAACACCTCCGGCCAGGATCTGAGTTATTTCGATCCGGAGACGAACGAGCGCTACATCCCGTACGTCATCGAGCCTTCGCTCGGCGTGGAACGCAGCGTCCTGGCGGTGCTGTGCGGCGCGTACGACGAAGAGGTGCTGGACGAAGCCAAGGGCGACGTCCGCACGGTCCTGCATTTCCACCCGGCCATCGCGCCGGTGAAGATCGCGGTGCTGCCGCTCTCCAAGAAACTGAGCGGGCCCGCGGAGAAGATCTACGCCGCCCTCAGCAGGCATTACAACTGCGATTTCGACGCGACGGGCAACATCGGCAAGCGCTACCGCCGCGAGGACGAGATCGGCACGCCGTACTGCGTGACATACGATTTCGATTCCGAAACGGACGGCGCCGTGACGATCCGCGAACGGGACAGCATGGAGCAGGTCCGCGTCCCGATCGCCGGACTGAAGGAGTGGTTCTCCGATAAGTTCGATCTTTGAGAATTCCCCGGGGAGGGCAGATGAAGAAAAGACTGATCGGCTTTCTTTTGCTCCTCGCGATGCTGATCGGCGCGTTCGCCCCGGTCGCGCGGGCTGACGGAGATCAGCTCTCGGAAGAGGAGCGGAAAAAGCAGGAGGCGGAATCCCAGGCGGCCCGCATCAGCGGCCTCCGGGACGACCTCCTTCTTGAGCTGTCCGCCAAACGCGGAGAAGCTGACGCGCTGATGGATGACATGATCTCCCTGGACGGCCAGATCGCCGCAGTCCGGGCCAACATCGACCGGATCCTGCAGGAACGGGTCGAACAGGAGGCGGACCTGGAACAGCAGAAGGCCTCCATGGCCATGCGCATCCAGTTCGCCTACGAGCAGTCCCCGAGCACGTATCTGGAACTCCTGCTCGGATCCCGCTCCCTGAGCGAGATCCTGAACAACGCGGAATATATCCGCTCCATCTCCGAATACGACGAGCAGAGGAAGGAAGAGTTCGAAAAAGCCCTTTCGGAGTCGGAAGAAAAACTGAACGAGATGCGTTCGGAGGAGGAACGGCTCAGCTCGCTGCTGTCCGATACCGCCTCAAAACTGGACGACTATCAGCAGATCACGGACGATCTCCTGAAGAAGATCGACGAATATAACCGGGAGGCGGAAGCCTATTCCGCGGAAGCGGCGGCGCTGGATCAGGAGATCGCGGAGATCGCCGAACGCCTGAAGCGAGAGGAGGAAGCCGCCCGGAAGGCAGCGGAGATCGCCCGCCGGCAGAAGGAAGAGGAAGAGGAAGCACGCCGCCAGGCGGAGAGCATCTCCGCGGAGGAAGAATCGCGGCGCCGGGAAGAAGAGAGCCGCGCGGCCGAGACCACCGCGGCCCCGGAAGTCCCCGAAACGCTCCCGGTCATCACCGAAGCACCGGAGACTTTACCGCCCGAAACGGATCCGCCGGCCACGGAGCCTGTGCAACCGCCCGAAACGGAAACCGTCCCGCCCACGCAGCCGCCGGAATCGGAGCCTCTGCCGCCGGAAACGGACCCGCCGGAAACCACGCCTGCGGAGACCGACCCGCCCGAGACCGACCCGCCGGAGACCGACCCGCCGGAGACTGATCCGCCGGAGACCGACCCGCCTGAACCAACAGAGGAAATGAGCGATCTGCAGCGCCGCTATCTGATGATCTCGGATGAGCGCGGCGTCGGCTCGCTGGAGATAGACCCCAACTGGCTCAACCCCAGCGGTTATACCAACCTGTATTTCCTGGCAGCCATCATCGACGCGGAGGCCGGAGGCCAGCCCTATGAGGGACGCCTCGGGGTCGGGGACGTGATCTTCAACCGCATTCTGGACCCCCGCTTCCAGATGACGATCTACGACGTGGTCTACGCCCCGAACCAGTTCACGCCGACCATCAACGGACTGCTGGACCTGGTCCTCGCGCGGGGCGCCCGCGAATCCTGCATGCAGGCGGCGCAGGACTGCTTTAACGGCATCCATCACTTTGACACGCGCTGGCTGTATTTCTGCGCGCCGAGCACCTGGGAGGCTTTCCATCCCCCGTACACGGAGTATATCCAGCTCGGCGACCATATTTTCTACTATTGATCCGGGAGGTCATGACGCATCCATGAAAATTTTCAACACTCTTTCCCGTCAGAAGGAAGAATTTGTCACTCGGGAGCCCGGCAAGGTCAAAATGTACGTCTGCGGCCCCACGGTCTATGACTTCATCCACATCGGCAACGCCCGCCCCATGATCTTCTTCGACAGCGTCCGCCGCTATCTGGAATACAAGGGCTACGACGTGAACTACGTCTCCAATTTCACGGACGTGGATGACAAGATCATCAAGCGCGCCTTTGAGGAAGGCGTGGATTCCTCCGTGATCTCCGAACGCTTCATCGGGGAATGCAAGACCGACATGGAGGGCATGGGCGTGCGTCCGGCCACCACGCATCCGAAGGCCACCGAGGAGATCGGCGGCATGATCGAAATGATACAGGCCCTGATCGACAAAGGCTACGCGTACGAAGTGAACGGCACGGTTTATTACCGCATCCGGAATTTCAAACGCTACGGCGAACTGTCCGGGAAGAACCTGGACGACCTGATCAGCGGCAACCGCGCCCTGCTCGTGACCGGCGAGGAGGAGAAGGAGAATCCCGCGGATTTCGTGCTGTGGAAGCCGAAAAAGGAAGGCGAGCCTTTCTGGGAGTCCCCCTGGGGCGACGGCCGGCCCGGCTGGCACATCGAATGCTCGGTCATGTCCAAGAAATACCTGGGCGAGCAGATCGACATCCACGGCGGCGGCGAGGACCTGATCTTCCCGCACCATGAGAACGAGATCGCGCAGAGCGAAGCCGTCAGCGGCAAGAGCTTCTCGCGCTACTGGATGCACAACGCGTTCCTGAACATCGACAACAAGAAAATGTCCAAGTCCCTGGGCAACTTCTTCACCGTGCGGCAGATCGCCGCGAAATATGACCTGAAGGTGCTGCGCTTCTTCATGCTGAGCGCGCATTACCGCAGCCCGCTGAATTACAGCGCGGAACTGATGGAAGCCGCCAAGAACGGCCTGGACCGGATCGAGACCGGCCTGGTCCGCCTGCGCGACGAAGCGGCCAAATGCCCCGACGCCCCCGCCTCCGCCGAGGTCCGGGAAAAGACCGACGCCCTCCGCGCCCGCTTCGAAGAAGCCATGGACGACGATTTCAACACCGCGGACGCGATCTCCGTCCTTTTTGAAATGATCCGCTATGCCAATACCCTGGCGCCGGAGGAGACCCCGGCCGGGGACTGGCAGTATCTGCGCGGGACCATCCTGAAACTGGCGGACATCCTGGGCATCGGCGAGCCGAAGCAGGAACTGCTGGACGACGCGGTGGAAGCCCTGATCGAAGAGCGCCAGGCCGCCCGGAAGGCGAAGAATTACGCCCGGGCCGACGAGATCCGCGCCATGCTGGCGGCGCAGGGCATCCTGCTGGAAGACAGCAAAGACGGCGTCAAATGGAAAAGAGCATAAGAGAAGCCTTCGGGCTGAAACAGACCGATCCCGTCCGCGTGCCCAGTCTCTCGCTGGCCTATGTCGGGGACGCGGTCTTTGCCCTGTTCGTCCGGACCCTGCTTCTGGAACGGAGGAACGGACCCAACGGCGCCCTGCACAGCCGGGCGCTTCCCTATGTCTCCGCGGTAGGCCAGGCCAAAATGGCGGAAGGCCTGCAGGAGATGCTCACGGAAGAGGAGACGGCGGTCTTCCGCCGCGGCCGCAATGCCAAGCCGGAGCACGGCGCGAAAAACGCCAGCACCCGGGAATACCATCTGGCCACCGGTCTGGAAGCGCTTTTCGGCTACCTGTACCTGCAGGACCGGGAAGAGCGCATCACGGAACTACTGAAAGCGGGAATGCCCTATGCCGAACAATGAACGACTGGAAGGCCGCCATGCGGTCACGGAAGCCATCCGGGCCGGTCTGAAACTGGATCTCATCTACCTGCAGAAAGACCTGAAGGAAGAGCAGAAGAACAGCGTGCTGGACGCGGCGAAACAGGCCGGGATCCGCGTGCGCCTCTGCGAGAAGGACAAACTGGACGCCCTCTCGGCGACCGGCCGGCACCAGGGCGTGATCGCCGAAATGGAACCGCTGCCTTACGCCGAAGTCTCCGACATGCTGGCGGACGCCCGCGCGAAGGGCGAGGATCCGTTCCTGGTCCTGTTAGACGGGATCGAGGATCCCCATAATCTGGGTGCCATCATCCGCTCGGCGCACCAGGCCGGCGCCCACGGGGTGATCGTCCCCAAAAACCGCGCGGCGGGCCTGAACGCCACGGTCGCGCGCACGTCGGCGGGAGCGGTCAGCTTCCTTCCGGTGGCCCAGGTGACGAACCTGTCGCGCACCATGGAGGAACTGAAAAAGGAAGGCCTGTGGTTCGCCTGCGCGGACATGAACGGACAGGTGCTGTTCCGGCAGGATCTGAAAGGCCCCATCGGCCTGGTGATCGGCAGCGAGGGAGACGGGATCTCCCCCAACGTCCGGAAGCACTGCGACTTCGTGGTCTCGATCCCCATGAAAGGACGGATCGATTCCCTGAACGCTTCGGTGGCGGCCGGCATCCTGATGTTTGAGGTCGTCAGACAGAGAAGCATGTAAGACCCGGGCGGGAGCGGCATCCGGCCCCCCGGAAAGAATGAAAAAAGGAGATGTGCCATGCCTGTATGTGTACGGAGTGAGATCGGTCCCTTAAAGAAAGTCCTGCTGAAGCGCCCCGGAAAGGAACTGGAGCACCTGGTCCCGGAGACCATGGGAAGCCTGCTCTTTGACGACATTCCCTTCCTGCACCGCGCGCAGGAGGAACATGACGAGTTTGCCGCCCTGCTGCGCAGCCAGGGCGTTCAGGTGCTTTATCTGGACGAACTGACGGCGGAGACGCTGAAGGCGAACCCGGGCCTGCGGGAGCAGTTCATCCGGGATGCCGTCCAGCAGGCCGGCCCCACCGCCCGCGGCTACCGCGAACCGGTGGAGGAATACCTGAACGGCATCGGGGACGACCTGGAACTCATCCACCGCATCATGGCCGGCGTGCCGCGGCGCGAACTCTTTCCCGGCCATACGGGCCATCTGGCGGATCTGATCGACGACAGCACGGATTTCGCGATCCCGCCCATGCCGAACCTGTATTTCACCCGCGATCCCTTCGCCGTCATCGGGACCGGCGTCAGCCTGCACCGCATGCACACGGAGATCCGCAACCGCGAAGTGCTGTTCGGCCAGTATATCTTCAACTATCATCCGGAGTACAGGGACAGCGTGAAGCAGTATTATACCCGGAACGATCACTTCAGCCTGGAGGGCGGCGACATCCTGAACCTCAGCGAGAGCGTGCTGGCGGTCGGGATCTCCGAACGCACGCAGGCGGAGGCCGTTGACCGGCTCGCCCGGAACATTTTCCGCGACGAGGAATCACGCATCGATACGGTCCTGGCCTTCTACATTCCCCATACCCGCGCGTTCATGCACCTGGATACGGTGTTTACCCAGGTGGATCATGATAAATTCACGGTGCATCCGGGCATCCTGCCGTCCCTGCGCATCTTCGAGATCACGGGACGCGGGGAGAGCAAACCGCGCTTCCGGGAACTGGACGAAAGTCCGCAGGAAGCGCTGGCCCGCTATCTGCACCTCGACAAGGTCGAACTCATCCGCTGCGGCGGAGGCGACCGGATCGCGGCGGACCGCGAGCAGTGGAACGACGGTTCCAACACGCTCTGCATCGCGCCCGGCAAAGTGCTGGTCTATGACCGCAACTACGTAACGAACCGTCTGCTGGAGGATGCGGGCATCACGGTCCTGTCCTTCAACGGCTCGGAACTGTCCCGCGGGCGCGGCGGCCCCCGCTGCATGAGCATGCCTTTCGAACGGGAAGATCTATGACGAGGGATTACAGCAAAAGCCGTTTATCCATCTTTATTTCCTATATCCGGCCGCACCGCCGGGATTTCGCGCTGGACATGTTTTTCTCCGTCCTGATCGCGGCGGTGGATCTGGTCTTTCCCTACGTGTCCCGCTGGTCCATGAACACGCTGCTGCCGAACCGTCTGTTCGGCGCGTTTTTTGCCGTCATGGCGTGCATGCTGGCGGCGTACCTGCTGCGCTCCGTGTTCAACTACCTGATCACGGTGATCGGCCACGGGATGGGCATGAAGGTGGAGACCGACATGCGCCGCGACGTGTTCAATCATATGCAGGAGCTGTCGTACAGCTTCTTTGACAGGCACCGGACCGGCGTGTTGCTGGCGCGGGTGACCAACGACCTGTTCGAGGTGGTGGAACTGGCGCATCACGGCCCGGAGAACATTCTGATCTGCAGCCTGACCATCGTGGGTGCCCTGGTCATCCTTTTCCTGATCAACTGGCGTCTGGCGCTGGTCCTGCTGGTGCTGATGCCCGTGCTGATCTGGTTCACGCTGCGGCAGCGGCGGCGCATGCAGGAGGCCAACCGCGAGGTGAAGGTCAAGGTGGGCGAGATCAACGCGGCCATCGAGAGCGGCATCTCCGGGATCCGCACCTCCAAGGCGTTCGCGAACGAAGCGGAAGAGGACGCCAAGTTCGACAGGGCCAACGAGGCCTACCGCAGCAGCCGGAACGCGTTCTACAAGGCGATGGGGCTGTTCAACGGCGGCATCGAAGCGACCGTCGGCATCATGCAGGTGGCCGTCATCGCGGCGGGAGGGTTCCTGATCATGCGGGGCCAGATGAATTACATCGACCTCATCACTTTTACGCTGTACATCTCCACATTCACCTCGCCGGTCCGGAAACTGGCGCAGTTCATGGAGATCTATACCTCCGGCATGACGGGCTTCGACCGCTTCCTGGAGATCATGCGGACCCGGCCGGACATCGAGGATGCGCCGGATGCGGCGGAACTGTCGAACGTCCGCGGCGAGATCGAACTGGACCATGTCACGTTCCGTTATACGAAGGACAGGCCGGTGCTTGAGGACGTGTCCCTGCACATCGCGCCCGGCGAGACCTATGCGCTGGTGGGCTCCTCCGGGGGCGGCAAGACGACGCTCTGCCACCTGATCCCGCGCTTTTACGACGTGAACGCCGGCCGCGTGCTGGTGGACGGGCATGACGTGCGGAGCCTCACGCAGACTTCGCTGCGGCGGAACATCGGGATCATCCAGCAGGACGTGTTCATCTTTGCGGGCACGGTCATGGAAAACATCCGCTACGGGCGGCCGGACGCGACGGACAAGGAAGTCTATGCGGCGGCGGTGCAGGCGGAGATCCATGAGGACATCATGCAGATGCCCGACGGCTATCAGACGTTTGTGGGCGAGCGCGGCGTGCAGCTGTCCGGCGGACAGAAGCAGCGCCTGTCCATCGCGCGGGTCATCCTGAAAAACCCGCCCATCATCATTCTGGATGAAGCCACGTCGGCGCTGGACAGCGTCACAGAGGTCAAAATACAGGAGAGCCTGGACCGGCTGAGCGAAGGCAAGACCTGCCTGGTGATCGCGCACCGGCTGTCCACCGTGCGGCGGGCCGACCGCATCGCCGTGGTGGACGGACACCGGATCGCGGAAGAGGGCAGCCGGGACGAACTGCTGGCGTTAAACGGGGCCTACGCCGCGCTGGAGCGGGCCCAGGAACTGAAATGAGCCGGGAGAAACAGAAGAAAAGGAGAAGTATCATGACCATAGGGATTTTGACGAGCGGCGGGGATGCCCCCGGTATGAATGCGGCCATCCGGGCCATCGTGCGGGCCGGCCTGTACCACGGCTGGCGCGTGGTGGGGATCAACCGCGGCTACGTCGGGCTGATGAGCGGAGATACCCGCGAGATGACTTCGACCAGCGTGTCCGAGATCATCGGCCGGGGCGGCACGATCCTGTATACCGCCCGCAGCGAGGAAATGATGAGCCTGGGCGGACAGGCCCGGGCGGCGGCCAACTGCCGGGAGATGGGGCTGGACGCGCTGATCGTGATCGGCGGCGACGGGTCGTTCCGGGGCGCGCGCGCCCTGGCGGATCTGGGGATCCCGGTCATCGGCGTTCCCGGGACCATCGACCTGGACATTCCCTGCACGGATTACACCATCGGTTTTGATACGGCTGTGAATACGGCGATGGAGGCCATCGACAAGATCCGCGACACGTCTTCTTCTCACGAGCGCTGCAGCATCGTGGAAGTCATGGGGCGGTCCGCGGGCTATATCGCGCTTTACTGCGCCATTTCCACCGGAGCGGAGGACGTCCTGATGCCGGAACGCTGGCACGGCGATGAGCAGGAACTGATCCGCAACGTGCTGGAACGGCGGAATCTCGGCAAGAAGCACTCCCTGATCATCAATGCGGAAGGCGTGGGACATTCCGAAGAACTGGCGAAGAAGATCGAGGCCGCGACCGGCGTGGAGTCCAGGGCCACGATCCTGGGCTATCTGCAGCGGGGCGGCTCCCCCACCTGCCGGGACCGCATCATGGCCACTCTGATGGGCGGCCGGGCCGTGGACCTGATCGCGGAAGGGAAACTGAACCGCGTGGTCGCCTACCGGAAGGACGGGATCGTGGATTACGAGATCCATGAAGCCCTGGAAATGAAGAAGGAGATGGGCAACGTGCTCTACTCCATGATGCCGATGCTGAGACAGTAACGAAAACGAAAGAAAAAAGGCGGCCTTGGGGGCCGCCTTTACTTGTTTTCGGACGGAGAATGCGGTAAAATAAATCGTTATGGAAAAATATCAGTTCACACAACAGGACATGGAAAAACTGGCGCGGGAAACGGCGGGGTACGCAGGCCGGCTGGGGCACGCCCCCACGGCTTTCGTGCAGACCTTCGGCTGCCAGATGAACGCGCGGGATTCGGAAAAACTGCGGGGCATCCTGCAGGAAGCCGGTTTCGCGGAAGGCGCGGACGAGACCGCGGACGCCGTGGTCATCAATACCTGTACCGTGCGCGAGAACGCCAATGAGCGGCTGTACGGCCACCTGGGCCACCTGAACAGCATGAAGCGGGAGCACCCGGAGAAACTCATCGTGCTCTGCGGCTGCATGATGCAGGAGCCGGACGAAGTGGAACGCATCCGCCGGAAATACGCTTTTGTGGACGTTGTTTTCGGCACCCACAACCTATACCGCTTCCCGGAACTGCTGGCGCGGCGCCTGAGCGGGGAAAAACACGTCTTCGAAGTCTGGGACGCGCCGCAGGAAATGGTGGAGGAACTGCCGAAAAAGCGCGAGGTGCCGTATAAGTCCGGCGTCAACATCAGCTTCGGCTGCGACAATTTCTGCACCTACTGCATCGTGCCGTACGTGCGGGGACGGGAGCGCAGCCGCCGGCCGGAGGACATTCTGGAGGAAGTGCGGCGCCTGGCCGCGGACGGCGTCCTGGAGATCATGCTGCTGGGCCAGAATGTGAATTCCTACGGCAAGGGGCTGGCGGAACCGGTGAGCTTCGCGCAGCTGCTGGAGCAGGTCTGCGCGGTGCCGGGCATCGAGCGCGTGCGCTTCATGACGTCCCATCCCAAAGATCTTTCGGACGAGCTGATCGCCGTGATGGCGCACGAGCCCAAGGTCTGCCGCCATCTTCATCTGCCCATGCAGAGCGGCTCCACCCGCATCCTGAAGGCCATGAACCGCCGGTATACCAAGGAAGGATATCTGGCGCTGGCGCAGAAGATCCGGGCGGCGATCCCGGACATCCATCTGACCACGGACATCATCGTGGGCTTTCCGGGCGAGACCGAAGAGGATTTCGAAGAGACGCTGGACGTGGTGCGCCGCGTCCGCTTTGACAGCGCCTTCACTTTCATTTACAGTCCCCGCACCGGCACGCCGGCCGCGTCCATGCCGGACCGGGTGCCGCCCGAAACCGTGAAGGACCGCTTCGCCCGGCTGCTGGATCTGGTGCAGACCATCGGCAGCGAAGAGAGCCTGCGTGAGCTGGGGCAGACCCTGCCCGCCCTCGTGGAAGGCCCGGACGAGGCCCGTCCCGGCCGTGTGACCGGCCGCCTGGGCAACAATGTGATGGTGCATTTCGACGGCGGCCCGGATCTGACCGGCCGTATCGTGAACGTAAAACTGGAAGAACGTCGGGGGTTTTATTATCTCGGCACGATGGTTCCCTGAACGCGGCACGCCTTGCGTTTTGCCGCAAAAAAACTTACAATATAAAGTCAGGGCCGGCGCCGGCCGGCCCCCGAACCTACGCAAAGAACAGGAAGACCGCCCATGCTTTCACCCATGATGCAGCATTACCTGGCTACCAAGGAAGAAAATAAAGATTGCATCCTGTTTTACCGTCTCGGAGACTTCTACGAGATGTTCTTTGACGATGCGAAGACCGCCGCCCGGGAACTCGAGCTGGTGCTGACCGGCAAGGACTGCGGCCTCCCGGAACGGGCCCCCATGTGCGGCGTCCCCTACCACGCGGTGGACGGGTATGTGAACCGCCTGGTGGAGAAGGGATACAAGGTCGCCATCGCGGAGCAGATGGAAGACCCGAAGCAGGCCAAAGGACTGGTGAAGCGGGAAGTGATCCGCATCGTCACGCCCGGGACGAACATCAGCGCGGAGGCGCTGGACGAGCGGAAGAACAACTACATGATGGCGGTCGCGGCGGACGGCAGAAGCTTTGGCGCGGCCATCACGGACGTGAGCACCGGGGAATTCCTGGTCACGGAGCTGAAGTCCCGCCAGGCGCTGCAGGACGAGCTGGTCAAGTTCGCCCCGTCGGAAGTGGTGGGCAACGAAGCCCTGCTGATCAGCGGCCTGGACCTGGGCGCGGGACGCTCCGGCGGCTTCACGTTCAACGCGCTGCCCGGCCGGTATTTTAAGGAATCCGAGGCGGTCCGCCTGCTGACGAGGCATTTTTCCGTGGCCAGTGTCAGCGCGCTGGGGCTGGACGACCTCCCCGCGGCTCTCCTGGCGGCCGGCGCCCTGCTGGCGTATCTGGAGGAGACGCAGAAGAATTCGCTGCAGCACATCGACCGGCTGCAGATCTATAACCCGTCCCGCTACATGATCCTGGATTCCGCGGCCCGCCGCAATCTGGAACTGACGGAGACGATCCGCGACAAGAACCGCCGCGGCTCGCTGCTCTGGGTGCTGGACAAGACGAAGACCGCGATGGGGGCCCGGCGCCTGCGCAGCTTCCTGGAGCAGCCGCTGCTGGACCGGGAGGAGATCCTGGCCCGGCAGGAGGCCATCGAAGAACTCAACGGCGCCATCATCGACCGCGAGGAACTGCGGGAATACCTGGGCCCGATCTATGACCTGGAGCGCCTCATCGGCCGCCTGGCCTTCGGCAGCGCCTCGCCCCGCGACCTGATCGCCCTGAAGCAGTCCCTGCGCATGATCCCGCCGCTCAAATCCGTGCTGGGCTTAAAGCGGTCCGCCCGCCTGACGCAGCTGAACGCCGCGCTGGACCCGCTGGAGGACATGACGGACCTGCTGGAACGCGCGATCGCGGAAGATCCGCCGCTCACCGTGCGCGAAGGCGGCATCATCAAACCCGGCTACAGCGAAGAGAACGACCGCCTGCACCTGGCTTCCACCGAAGGCAAGACCTGGCTCCTGGATCTGGAGACGCAGGAGCGCGAGCGCACCGGCATCAAAAACCTGAAGATCAAATACAACAAAGTATTCGGCTATTATTTCGAAGTCACCAATTCCTTCAAGGACCTGGTCCCGGCGGACTTCATCCGCAAGCAGACCCTGGTCGGCGCGGAGCGCTACACCACGCCGCGCCTGAAGGAGCTCGAGGACATCATCGTCGGCGCGCAGGACAAGAGCACCGCGCTGGAATACGACCTGTTCTGCGGCGTCCGCGACACGCTGGTGAGCCGGATCCCGCACCTGAAGCAGACCGCGGAGGCCGTGGCGTTCCTGGACGCGCTGATCTCGCTGGCGGTCGCGGCGGACCGGTACGGCTACGTGCGGCCCGCGATCAACGACAAGGGTGTGATCCGGATCAAAGACGGCCGCCATCCCGTCGTGGAGCAGATGCTGGAGGGGGAGCGGTTCATCGCCAACGACACCTACCTGGACGGCGGGGAACACCGCCTGGCCATCATCACCGGGCCGAACATGGCCGGCAAATCGACCTATATGCGGCAGACGGCGCTGATCGTGCTGATGGCGCAGATCGGCTCGTTCGTGCCCGCGGCGGAGGCGGACCTGTGCCTCTGCGACCGTATCTTCACGCGGGTGGGCGCGTCGGACGACCTGGCTTCCGGGCAGAGCACTTTCATGGTGGAAATGACGGAGGTGTCCAACATCCTGCGCCACGCCACCCGGAACAGCCTGATCATCCTGGACGAGATTGGCCGCGGCACGAGCACCTTCGATGGCCTGTCCATCGCCTGGGCGGTGGCGGAGCACGTCGCCAGCACGCGGCTTCTGGGCGCCAAAACGCTGTTTGCCACGCATTACCATGAGCTGACGGAACTGGAGGGCAGCGTGGCCGGCGTAAAGAATTACTGCGTGGCCGTGAAGGAGCAGGGCGACTCCGTGATCTTCCTGCGCAAGATCATCCCCGGCGGCGCGGACAAGAGCTACGGCATCCAGGTCGCCCGCCTGGCCGGCCTGCCCGAGAGCGTGCTGAAGCGCGCCCGCGAACTCGTGGAGGAGCTTTCCGACGCGGATATTTCCCGCCGCGCGGCCGAGATCGCCTCCGCCGGCCCGGGCGGGAAGCATCCCGAGGCGGCCCCCCTCGTCAAGCGCCCGGACGAAGTCGACCGCGGCCAGCTGAGCCTCTTCGGCCCCGCCACGGACGACGACGTGATCCGCGAGATCGAAGCCCTGGACCTGGAGGAGATGACCCCGAAGGAAGCCCTGAACGTCCTGTACCGGCTGCAGGACGACATCCGGAACCGCGGATAACGGGAATCGAACCCGCCTATCAGCAGAACCACCCGTATACACTTGCAAACTGCGGGGGCGGTCATCGGCCGCCCGATAAAACCAACCATACCGGCGTCCCGCCGCCCCGCCACAAGGAGGACCCTTATGATCAAAGAAATGCTGCAATTCATCCAACAGAGCCCCGTGTGCTTCCACGCCGTTGAAAACGTCCGCACCCGCCTGGAGCAGGACGGCTTCGTGGCCCTGCCCGGTTCTGACTGGGAACTGGTGCCCGGAGGCAAGTATTACATCACCCGCAACGGGTCTTCCCTGATCGCCTTCAAAGTGCCGCACGGCACCGTAAAGGGCTTCGTGATCTCCGCCAGCCATTCCGACAGCCCGTGCCTTAAGATCCGCGATCATGCGGAGCTCAAGGGGCCGGTCATCCGTCTGGAGACCGAGCGCTACGGCGGCATGATCAATCCCAGCTGGGTGGACCGTCCCTTAAGCGTCGCCGGCCGCGTGCTGGTGCGCCGGGAGGACGGCCTCGTGTCCCGCCTGGTAGACCTGAAAAAGGACTGCGCCTTGATCCCCAATCTGGCCATCCACATGCAGAAGGGGATCAATGACAGCGTGAAATACGATCCCGCCAAGGACCTGATCGCTATGTACTGCGAATCGGAGAACACGGGGACGTTCCGATGGGAGATCGCGCAGGCTCTCGGAGAAGACGAAGAGGACATCGTCTCCTGGGACCTGTATCTTTACAATAACCAGCCCGGCACGCTGTGGGGCCCGGACAGGGAGTTCGCCTCCAGCCCGCGTCTGGACGACCTGGGCTGCGTGTACACCTGCACGGAAGGATTTCTGGCCGCGGCGGAAACGGACCGCGTCCCGGTGCTCTGCGTGTTCGACAACGAAGAGATCGGTTCCGGCACCAAGCAGGGAGCCGCGTCCGATTTCCTGCCCCGCGTGCTGAAACTGATCTCCGAATCCCTGTTCCTGAGCCCGGCGCAGCATCTGAACCTGCTGGACAACAGCTGGATGCTGTCCTGCGACAACGGCCACGCGAAGCACCCGAACCACCCCGAGGCGGCGGACGTCAACGAGGCGCCCGTCCTGAACGGCGGCGTGGTCATCAAGCACTCGCCGCGCTATGCGACGGATGCGGTGTCCGGCGCCGTCTTCAGCGAGATCTGCCGCCGCGCCGGTGTGCCGGTCCAGCATTACTCCAACCGTCCGGACATGCCCGGAGGAGGAACGCTGGGCCTGATCGCGGATCGGGAGACGCCCGTGTATACTGTCGACATCGGCATGGCCCAGCTCGCGATGCATTCCAGCTTCGAGACCATGGGCAGCCGCGATGCGGAGCATTTCTATAAAGCAATCAAAGCCTCCTATGAAGCCCGCGTGAGCTTCCGGGGGAACGAGGTAAGACTGTGATTTCTTCGCAGATCCGTATTCTGGATGAACAGACCATAGACCAGATCGCGGCGGGCGAGGTCGTCGAGCGGCCGGTCTCCGTGGTCAAGGAACTGGTGGAGAACGCCCTGGACGCCGGGGCGGACAGCATTTCCGTGGAGATCGAAGGCGGCGGCATGGACCTGATCCGCATCACGGACAACGGCCGGGGCATCCCCGCCGACCAGGTGCCGCTGGCCTTCTTCCGCCACGCCACCAGCAAGATCGAGACCGCGCGGGACCTGTTTTCCCTGACGTCCCTGGGCTTCCGCGGCGAAGCGCTGTCCAGCATTTCGTCCGTTGCCCGGGTGGACCTGGTGACCCGGACCGCGGATTCTCTGAGCGGCTGGCATTACGTGATCGAAGGCGGCACGGAACTGCTTTCGGAAGAGACCGGCGCCCCGCTGGGGACCTGCTTCACCGTGCGCGACCTGTTTTACAACACTCCGGTGCGCCGCGGGTTCATGAAATCGCCCCAGACCGAGGCGTCCTACGTCGTCACGCTGATGGAGCATCTCGCGCTGAGCCGCCCCGGCGTGGCCATGCGCCTGACCGCGGAAGGCAAGCTGCGGCTCCAGACCAGCGGTGCCTACAGCCTCAGGGACATCATCTATTCGCTGTTCGGACGCGAAGTCGCCGCGCACCTGCGGCTCGTGGAATATGAGACGGAGCGCATGCGCGTGGAAGGCTACGCGGGCGAGCCGGAGATCAACCGGGGCAACCGGAACGGCGAGCTGCTGTTCGTGAACGGCCGCTTCGTGAAGAGCCCCCTTCTCATGAAAGCCATCGAGCAGGCCTACCACGGCCTTGCCATGCAGCATAAATTCCCCGTCGCGGTCCTGCGCCTTGCCATGGCTCCGGAACTCGTGGACGTCAACGTCCATCCCCAGAAGACCGAAGTCCGCTTCCGCGATGAAAAAGCGGTGTTCGACCTGGTCTACCGGGGCGTGCGCGACGCGCTGTTCGCCCGGGACCTGATCCCCGAGCCGGAAAAAGAAGCGGCAAGACCGGAGAATAAACAGCCGGCGCCGCCTGCCGGGGAAATGAGACCGGCCGAAGCGCCCGCTCCGGTCAGTCCCGTTCGGTACGACCCCTTCCCGGAGACGCAGACGCCGGAGCGCCCGCAGAAACCGGACAGTTTCCGCGAGACCGTCGATTACCGCGTGGAAGCGGACCGCCGCCTGCTGGACCGGATCCTGTCGGCCCCGGAGACGGCGCCGCAGACTGCTCCGGCTTTCCGGGAGACCGCCGCGGCCGCTCCGGAAGAAAGACCCGTCCAGGCCACGCTGTTTGAAGAAAAGATCATTTCGCCGGAGAAGGAGACCGCCTTCCGCCTGATCGGCCAGGTCTTCGACACCTACTGGCTCATGGAATACGGCGACTGGTTCCTGCTGGCGGACCAGCACGCGGTGCACGAAAAGATCCTGTACGAACGCACCATGCGTTCCCTGAAAGACAAACAGGCCACCACGCAGCAGCTGATGCCGCCGCTGGTGCTGTCCCTGAGCGCGGCGCAGCAGGAGGTCCTGCGGCGCTTTGAAAGCTCCTTCACCGCGCTGGGCTTTGAGATCGAGTCCCTGGGCGGCCGCGAGATCCGCCTGGACGGCGTGCCGGACAACCTGTTCTCCCTCTCCGCGAAGGACCTCTTCACGGAAATGCTGGACGAACTGGCCGAGGAACGCGTCACCGCCCCGTCCATGATCGACGAAAAAGTGGCCCTGATGAGCTGCAAGGCGGCGGTCAAGGGCAATGACCCGCTGGCGCACGAAGAGGCGGAAGCCTTACTGAAGGAACTGCTGAAACTGGAGAACCCCTACACCTGTCCGCACGGGCGCCCCACGATGATCCGCATGAGCAAGACGGATCTGGAAAAGAAATTCAAGCGCATCGTATGAGTGAAAAGCCTGCTGTCATCGTGCTGACCGGGCCCACGGCCGTGGGCAAGACCGCGCTGTCCCTGCGGCTTGCGGAGACGCTGGACGGAGAGATCGTCGGAGCGGACTCCATGCAGGTCTACCGGGGCATGGACGTCGGTACGGCCAAGGCATCGGCCAAAGAGCGCGCCCGCGTCCCGCATCATATGATCGACGTTGCGGACCCCGCGCGGGATTTCAGCGTCGCGGAATACGTCCCGATGGCGGAGGCGGCGCTGCGCGGCATCCTTGCCCGCGGCAGACTTCCCCTGATCTGCGGCGGCACGGGCTTTTATATCCAGGCGCTGCTCAAGGGCCTGGATTTTTCGGAAGAGCGGGAGAGCGGACTGCGGCGGCAGCTGCAGGAGCGAATGGAGCGGGAAGGCCCGGAAGCCCTGCATCGGGAACTGGCAAAGATCGATCCCGCCGCGGCCGCCGCCATCCATCCGAACAACCGGAAGCGGGTGATCCGCGCGCTGGAATACCATCGGGAGACCGGACAGCGGATCTCAGACCTCAATCAGGCGCAGCAGGAACAGGAAAGCCCGTACCGCGTGCTCTACCTGGTGCTGGACCTGCCCCGGGAAACGCTGTACCGGCGGATCGAAGAACGGGTGGACCAGATGTTCGCGCAGGGACTGGAGGAAGAGGTCCGCGCGCTGCTGGCACAGGGCGTCCCGGCCGGTTCCACCGCCATGCAGGCGCTGGGATACAAGGAAATGCTGGACTTCCTGGAAGGCCGATGCACGCGGGAAGAGGCGGCGGACCGGATCAAACTGGGGTCGCGTCATTACGCGAAGCGCCAGCTGACCTGGTTCCGGCGCGAAAAGGACGCGGTCTGGCTCGACAAGAGCCGTTTTGCCGGCGAAGAAGACCTGTTCCGGGCGGCGCTCGCGCTCTGCCGGGAACATATCGGATAGAAAAGCGGGCGGCAGCCCTGTGATAATACCGTCCTTTTCTGTAAAGGAGAATGTTCATGAAAAAAACACTGTGCCTGTTCCTGGCCCTTGCAATGCTCCTGGGCATGACAGCCGGCTGCAGCGGGAAAAAAGATCCCACGGCTGCCCCGACGACAGCTCCCGCCGTCACGGAAGCACCGTCGACCGCAGTTCCGGCCACGGAAGCGCCTGCGACGGAAGCCCCGACCGAGGCTCCGGCCACAGAAGCGCCTGCAACTCAGGTCCCGACAGAAGAACCTTCTTCGGAAGCGCCTGTCACCGAGGCGCCGACTGAAGTCTCTCCCACGGAACCTCCGGCCACTGAACCTCCCACCGAACCTCCCACCGAAGCACCTCCCGAAGGTTCCGCCCTGTACGCCTACCAAAACGCGGTCCTTCCCTCTTCCTACCGCCTGACCCTTCACTGGGAAATGAGCCGCAGCATGGGCAAAGAACTGCTCATCACCACGGATGACCGCGTCCTGACCGTCCTGAATGCGGACGATCCCGCTTCCATGACGGCTTCCGAGCAGTGGGACCGCCATATTGAAGGGAACGCGATCGATCAGAGAGAAACATATCGATCCTGGTTTGCGCGCGGCAACACTGTGATGGAACAGGACCGCCGCTATTACCGGGCGGCGCAGAAGGCGGAAGATTTCCTGGCGGTCCGCCCGCCCCTGGCCATGCTGACGCCGGAGAATTACGGCTCGGTGGAATGGACCGATGAAAGTCGTTCCGCGATCCGCTTTTCTGAGGCGGAGGACACCGAATGGGAATGGCTGGGCCTCAACTGCACCGGGATCACCGAGGCCGCCGGCATCGTGGAACTGGACGCGCGGGGGCAGATCGCCCGCACGGTCTATGACGCGGTCTTCTCCCTGGAAGGCATCGACGTTGCCGTGCATGTGAGCGCCGATCTGGAAGACTGGAGCGAGCCCGTCGAGATCCCGAAGATCAGCTCCGGCAGAGCGGTCCCGGTCGGCAGCGTGGAAGCGATCCCCCTCCTGGATCTGGCTTCCTGCGGCTTCCTGACGGACGGCTTCACGGGCAATTACGTGGCCT
Organism: Lachnospiraceae bacterium; assembly: GCA_017428105.1. Classification (GTDB taxonomy): domain Bacteria; phylum Bacillota; class Clostridia; order Lachnospirales; family Lachnospiraceae; genus UBA6987. The sequence continues at coordinate 72,334 of JAFRRM010000029.1, forward strand.
TCATCCAGTCCCTGGCCGCCGGTTCCGTGCTGCTCCAGCAGGGCTGGTACGGGATCGATGAGGACCAGGCCGGTCCCATGCTGCTGGAGAAGGTCAGCAAGACCACCTATTCGCTGACCACGAAATCCACCGACGTGGAATACCGCCATTACGGCGGCCGGACCGTCTATCAGGTAGACGGCAAGGATCAGGAGCCCGCCGGCTCCCCGGAAGCGATCGAAGAGGGCATCCTGGACTTCCTGTACGATTTCTGGCCGGACCTGACGTATCTCGAGAACCTGTCGCTTTCCGAGGAAGAGGACTGCTGGCTGATACAGGCCGAACTGAACCGGGACGGCATGAAATGGTTCCACGGAAACACGGAATATCTCATGTTCTCCCAGCGCGGCTACATGGACGATCTGGGTGTTTCCTTCCGGCCCGGCACCGCCACGCTCTGGCTGTCCGTCGACAAGGGCAGCGGATTCCCGATCCATTCCCTGATCGAGTTTGAGGGCGACCACCGCTACGAGGGACAAACGCTGGAAGTGTCGGCGCAGCTGGAATGGAACTATCTGCCGGCCGATCCGGACGCACACTACGTGATCACCGAAAAATGGGAGGACAAGGGCGCTCCGGAAGTGCCCGCCACCCCGCTGTTCTACCGGGTCACGGCCCCGGACGGCGGCTCCCTGTGGCTGCTCGGCACCATCCACATCGGCGACCTGCGTACGTCCTACCTGCCGCAGGAACTTTATGACGCCCTGCTGAGTTCCGACGCCCTGGCCGTGGAGATCGACGTGACCAATATGGAAGAGCGCCTGGAGGAGGACGACGACCTGCTGGAAGCTTATCAGGCATCCATCCTCTATCCGGACGGAAGCAGCCCCTTCGATCATCTGAATGAGGAACAGGGCGAAAAACTGAAAAATGCGCTCCATCTGTACGGCGGCGACATGATGGCTTCGCTCCTGAACTATAACGTGGCCACGCTGACCAGCCTGCTGGAGCAGGAGACGCTGCCGCTCGGCCGTCTCCACAGCTATGAGCACGGTGTGGACAACCAGCTCGTGAACCTGGCGAAGGAGAACGGGATCCCCGTGCGGGACGTGGAGGATTTCGTGGAGCACATTTCCCTGCTGTCGGGCTTTTCGGAGGAACTGCAGGCCTTGATGCTGGAGGAGACCATCGACGGCGGCCGCTACGGCAGCAACATGGGCGCGGCGGAATTGTTTGACGTCTGGTGCCGCGGCGACGAAGAGGAGATCGCGCGATCCTTCGAGGAAGAAGAGGAAGACGAAGAGCTGACCGAGGAGGAGCAGGCCTTGGTGGAGGAATATAACCGCGGCATGATGACCCTCCGCAATGCGAAGATGGTCGAAAGGGCGCAGGAGTACCTGGCTTCCGGGGAAACCGTGTTCTTTGCTGTCGGCCTGGCCCATCTGGTGGGAGAGGACGGCATCGTGAACAGTCTGCGGAACCTGGGATATACCGTGGAACCTGTGAGATACGGGGAATGACGCACTTTCCGGCGGCGATATCGGAAAATGACGGAATGATGCGGAAAATCGACGGAAAATCATCAATTTCCGCTTGACATTTTCCGGTTCATGCGTTATCTTATTTGGGATTGCGGTTTTCCGCATGCCGCTCGGCGAGGCCCTAAGCGCCTGCATGGCCGCCACAGCCGGCGAGTCTCTTATCTGGAGGTAACATAATGTACGCAATCATTGCCAACGGCGGCAAGCAGTACAGGGTACAGGAAGGCGACGTGATCCGCGTGGAAAAGATCGACGTGGAAGAAGGCGCTTCCTACACCTTTGACAGCGTTCTGGCTGTCAAGGACGAGAAGATGGTAGTCGGCAATCCCACGGTGGACGGCGCTTCCGTAGAAGCCACCTGCACGGCGCAGGGCAAGGGCAAGAAGGTCATCGTCTACAAGTACAAGAGAAAATCCGGTTACCACAAGAAACAGGGCCACAGACAGCTCTTCACCGAGTTCAAGATCAACAAGATCAACGCGTAAGAGAGAGGAGGAATTATCATGGCACATAAAAAAGGTGTAGGTTCTACTAAAAACGGCCGGGATTCCGAATCAAAGCGTCTCGGCGCAAAGCGGGCGGATGGCCAGTTCGTTCTGGCGGGCAACATCCTTTACCGTCAGCGCGGCACCAAGATCCACCCCGGTGAGAACGTGGGCCGCGGCGGGGATGACACCCTGTTTGCCAAAGTGGACGGCGTAGTTCGTTTCGAAAGACTGGGCAAAGACCGGAAGCAGGTTTCCGTCTATCCCAGAACGATCGGCGAGTAAGCAAGTCCGAAGGGCCGGCGCCATGCGCCGGCCTTTACTTGTCTGATGAAAACCACGCGATAGTCGCGTGGTTCCAAAAAGCTTAAGCGATGAGCCAGACAGAAAAACTCCTAATGTGTATAATAAAAGCGTGACCTGCCAGTTACGCGAAATACACATTAGGAGGACAGTCATGCCAGAGC
>JAFRRM010000030.1 GCA_017428105.1 Lachnospiraceae bacterium
AGGTGCATGCGCGAGTGGCTCAGCGGTGGAGCACCACCTTGCCAAGGTGGGGGTCGCGGGTTCGATCCCCGTCTCGCGCTCTTTTATAAGCAGTTGTGGCGGAATTGGCATACGCGCATGATTCAGGTTCATGTCCATGTACTTGGGTAGGGGTTCAAGTCCCCTCAACTGCACAAAACAAAGGGGTCTGCAGAAATGCAGGCCCCGCTTCATTTTTGCTGATATAGTGCCATATTTGGGCTTTTTCCGCTACGGTGTTTCTTGACTAAAAATATCAGTTTTGTGACCCCAAAAACAAGCGGAGTGGACACGAAACGGACACGAAACCATATTCGACCGCAGGAGTCCGTGTAAAACAACACAAAAACTATGGAGATCCCGAAAAAGAGAATCTTTCAGCAAAACTATAAATAAGCCCGGGGCTCATATCCCTGTAGCTTTCCCCGTCCTCATGGCTTTCGGTCCGGCTCCGGCCACTGCTTTTTATTTCGATAAGGCTTGAATTTTTGCGTTCAGAGTTTATAATTATTTTAGTTATACATCAAATATTTCCGGCCGCTCCCCTGAGCCAGCAAGGAGTTTTCATGATTACCGTCCGAGAAGTCAGCACCCGAAAAGAACAGCGCGATTTTATTGAGTTCCCCCTGAAATTATATAAGGACTGCGACCAGTTCGTCCCGCCCCTGTACGGCGACGAAAAGAAGATGTTCCGCAAGGATTACGTCTATTACGACACCAGCGAGGCGGTCTACTACCTGGCTTACCGGGACGGCGAGCTGGCCGGCCGCATCTCCGGCATCCTGCAGAAGGCGGCCAATGAAAAGTGGGGACAGAAGCGCGTGCGCTTCACCCGCTTCGACGCGGTCAACGACCCGGAGGTCGCGAAGGCCCTGTTCGGCGCGGTCGAAAACTGGGCCCGGGAGAAGGGAATGGAGGAAGTCGTCGGCCCGCTGGGCTTCAGCGATCTGGAGCGCGAAGGAATGCTGATCGACGGGTTCGAGCATCTGGCCACCTTTGAAGAACAGTACAATTATGATTATTATCCCGCCCTGGTGGAAGCCTGCGGCTACGGGAAGGAAGTGGACTGGTTCGAGAGCATGGTGCGTCCCAAAGCGGAAGACGACGGCAAAATGGCCCGCCTGAGCGAACTCATCATGAAGCGCTATAAGCTTCACTATGACGACGCGAAAAACACCGGCGATTTCATCAACCGCTATGCGGACATGTTTTTCCAGATGGTCGACAGCAGCTATGCCGAAGTGTACGGGACCGTTCCGTTTACCGAAGGCATGAAGAAGATGCTGATCAGCAACTTCCGTCTGATCATCAAGAAAGAATACGTCACCGTGATCCTGACGGAAGAGGGCAGACCGGTCTGCTTCGGCCTGTGCTTCCCGTCCATCGCCAGGGCTGTGCAGAAATCCGGCGGCCGGCTGACCCCCGGCTGTCTGATCCGGATCCTGAAGGCCATAAAGGCGCCGGAGATCCTGGACCTGGGCCTGATCGGGGTGGATCCGGAATGGGAGAATAAGGGCGTCAGCGTGATGGTGGCTTCCGGTCTGGACAAGATGCTCCGGGAAAGCAAGAGCATCCGGTTCGCGGAGACCAACCTAAACCTGGAACACAACTATCCCATCCGCAATTTGTGGAAGCAGCGCTTCGATTCCGTCGAGCATAAAAAGCGCCGCTCCTACGTCAAGAAGATCGTGTGAACGGGTTGACAAAGCGGCTGGAAAAGGCTATGTTATAAAGACTGAACATCGATAAAAGGAGGAAATGACGTGGACGCAGGAAACGCTGGCAGTACAGGCCGAAGTACGAGTGATCCGTTCCCAGCGGACCGGGTCGTTTTCCCGTATCTGATCGTCTGACTGCTGTTCTTTCCAGGCAGGACATGCCGAAGAACAGATCATGAGTGACACCACATTTTCGCTGGCGGCGACTTTTGAGGAGCTGCTGGCCGCCAAAAAGTACAATACCATCCGGGACGTGCTGGTGACGATGAACCCGTCCGACGTCGCGGCCGTGATGGACGACATGGAGGAGAAGGGAATGCCCCTTCTGTTCCGTCTGCTGCCCAAGGAGCAGGCCGCGGAGACCTTCGTGGAAATGGATCCGGAACTGCAGGAGCTGCTGATCAAGTCCTTCTCCGACACAGAGCTGAAGGAAGTGCTGGACGAGCTCTACGTGGACGACGCGGTCGACATCGTGGAAGAGATGCCCGCCAACGTGGTGAAGCGCATCCTGAAGGCCGCGGACCCGCAGATGCGCCGCGAGATCAACGAGATCCTGCGTTATCCGGAGAACTCCGCCGGCTCGCTGATGACCACGGAATACGTTTCCCTGCGGCCCGATATGACGGTCGCGGACGCGATCACCCGCATCCGCCGCACCGGCGTGGACAAAGAGACCATTTACACCTGTTACGTCACGAAGGACCGCCTGCTGCTGGGCCTGGTGACCGTTAAGGATCTGCTGCTGGCGCCGGACGACGACACGCTCGTCTCCGACATCATGGAGACCAACATCATCTCCGTGGACACCATGACAGACCAGGAAGAAGTGGCCAACATGCTGTCCAAGTACAATTTCCTGGCTCTGCCCGTGGTGGATACCGGCGGACGCCTGGTCGGGATCATCACCTTCGACGACGCCATGGACGTCATGCAGGAAGAGGCTACCGAAGATATCGAGATCATGGGCGGCATGACGCCCTCGGACAAGACCTATCTGCGCTCCACGCCCTGGGACCTGTTCAAGCACCGCATCCCGTGGCTGCTGCTCCTGATGATCTCCGCGACGTTTACCGGAATGATCATCTCCAGTTTCGAGGACGCGCTGTCGGTCCAGGTGGTCCTGACCGCGTTCATTCCCATGCTGATGGATACCGGCGGCAACTCCGGCTCCCAGTCCTCCGTCACCGTCATCCGCGCCCTGTCGCTGGATGAACTGGAATTCCGCGACCTGCCGCAGGTCATCTGGAACGAGGTGCGGACGGCCGTTCTGGCCGGCGCCGTTCTGGCCGTGGCCTGCTTCGCCAAGATCATGCTGGTGGACCGCCTGCTGATGGGCAACGTCGGGGTGACGCCCCTCGTGGCCCTCGTCGTCTGCCTGACCCTGGCCGTTACCGTCCTCGTCGCCAAAGTGATCGGCTGCACCCTCCCGATGCTTGCCAAACGCCTCGGCTTCGATCCCGCCGTCATGGCCTCCCCCTTCATCACCACCGCCGTCGACGCCGTCTCCCTTCTGGTGTATTTCGGCATCGCGACGACGCTGCTGCATCTGTAATGATGCGAAGCGTATGATGCGGTTCGAACGGGCTGATGTTTCATCGGCCCGTTCTTTTTTGCGGCGGGGATCACTCCCGCAGGTCGTCTCCGGCGATGCACAGCGTGGCGGCGTAGATCTCCGGGACGCCGGCGGCGGTAAGGAGCCGGCTCAGCGCCTCGAGGGTGCTGCCCGTGGTGTAGATGTCGTCGACGAGGAGGACGCGGGTGATGCCGTCCGGCGGTCTGCGGAGGCGGAAGGCGTTTTCCATGTTGCGGAGACGTTCGGCGGGGCCGAGGTCTTTCTGGGCGCCGGTGTGCTTCGTGCGGACGACGAGGTCTTCGCGGCAGGGGATGCCGGTGAGTTTTTCGAGTTCGTACGCGAGGAGCGCGGCCTGATTGTAGCCGCGGGCGCGGAGGCGCGGGCGGTGGATCGGGACGGGGATCAGGACGTCGGGCCGAATCAGGTCCAGAAATCCGCGGTTCGCGGCCAGCCAGGCGCGGGCAAAATAAACGGCGTACTGCTGGCGGCCGTGGTACTTGAACCGTGTGACGGCGCCGCGGGCGGGCTCGGCGTACTGCCAGACGCCGCGGTTCTGCCGGAAATGGAACGTTTTGTCCCGACAGTCCGGGCAGAAGGCGCCGCCCGCCTCTCCCAGGCTCCGGCCGCATTTCATGCACAGCGGTTCGCGGAGCAGGATGTCCGAAGGCCGGCAGCGGGGATGGATCCACGGATCGTCCGCGCCTTCGGGCGTTGCCGGCGCGCGGAGCCGCGCCCGAAACGGCAGCGGCCTGTCGCAGAAGGGACAGCGCTGCGGAAATAAGAGGGACAGTATGTCTCCCGGGGCCCAGCGGGCCCGGATCTTATTTTGTTTCATCTTTTTTCTCGGATAAATGAAAGGATCTGAAAAGAATCAAAAGAGACGGACGGCCCCCGCCTTTTTACAGTTCCTGCAGCTGCAGGTGAAGAGAAGAGTAGCGGCGCTGCTCCGTGTTGTTGTCGATCATCTGCTGGAACAGGGCCGGATCCCCCACCAGGCAGACGCAGCTGCGGGCGCGGGTGACGGCGGTGTAGATCAGCGGACGCGTCACGAGCGGGCGCGGCACGTTTCTGAGCGGGATCACGACCGCGGGATATTCACTGCCCTGCGCCTTGTGCACCGTAACGGCGTAAGCGAGCTCCAGCTCGTTCATTTCCTCGTACTGATAGACGGCGCGGCGGTCTTCGTCGAACAGGATCACCACTTCCTCCGTGAAAAAGCGGATGTCTTCGATGACGCCGATGTCGCCGTTGAACACGCCGGTGCCCCGCCGCGCGCCGTCGGTCCATTCCTTCTGGTAGTTGTTCCGGATCTGCATGACCTTATCCCCCTGGCGGAAGAGGCCGCCTGCGAAACGGCGCTCTTTTTTGCCCTCCGCGGGCGGATTGAGGGCTTCCTGGAGCAGGGGGTTCAGACTCTCCACGCCCAGCGGGCCCCGCCGCGTGGGGGAGATCACCTGGATGTCCGAGACCTGCGCGTTGACGTAATCCGGGAGCTTGTCCCGCACCAGCTTCACCACCACGTCCCGGACGGTATCCGGATCCTGGCGTCGGATGAACATGAAATCGCGGCTGCTGTGGGAAGTGTCGATCACGCCGCCCTCCATGATGCGATGCGCGTTGAGCACGATGTCGCTGCGCTCGTCCTGGCGGAAGATGCGGGTCAGCGCGATGGACGAAAACCGGCCGGACCGGAGGATGTCCTTGAGCACGTTGCCGGGCCCGACCGACGGCAGCTGGTTGACGTCGCCGACCAGGATCAGGCGCGTGCCCGGAATGACGGCGCGCAGCAGGGCGTACAGCAGCGGCAGGTCGACCATGGAGACTTCGTCCACGATCACGACGTCCGATTCCAGCGGATAGGATTCATTGCGGGTAAAGCGAAGGAGACCGGTTTCTTCCTTATCGTCCCCTTCCGGCGAGCCGATGTATTCCAGCAGGCGGTGGATGGTCTGCGCGGGCCGGCCGGTGGCTTCCGTGATGCGTTTGGCGGCCCGCCCGGTGGGCGCCGCCAGGGAGACGGACATCTCTTTGGCTTCAAAATACCGCAGCATGGCGGAAATGATGGTGGTCTTGCCCGTGCCCGGCCCGCCGGTGATCACGGTCACGCCGCGCATCACGGCGGTCTTCACCGCTTCGCGCTGCGTTTCCTCCAGCCGCAGGCCGTCCTCGCTGTCCAGCCGCGCCAGATCGGCCTCCACCGCCTCTTCATCCAGCGGGAAAGCCTGGTCCAGCTCCAGAAGCTTGGCGGCGGAAGCCGTTTCCATGAAATAGTAGGAACTCAGATAGACCGCCGGGACGCCGGCGACGTCTTTCAGCTTGAAGCGTTTGTCCAGATGCAGGGCGTCGATCTCGCGCAGGATGGGGCCTTCCGGCAGGTCCAGCAGCTTTTCGGAATACTCCAGCAGCGTGGCCAGCGGCAGGAAGATGTGGCCGCCTTCCAGCGCCTGCATCATGGCGTAATGCAGGCCGCTCCGGATCCGGTATTCCGAATCCGCGGCCAGGCCGGAGGTGCGCGCGATCTCGTCCGCGATGCGGAAGCCCACGTGCGTCAGGTCGTCGATCAGACGGTAGGGATTGGACTGCAGGACGCCGTACAGCGTATTGCCGTAGCGCTCGTAGATGCGGGCGGTCAGCGGAAGCGGGATCCCCAGGCCGTCCATATAGATCAGGGCGGAGCGCAGCTCGCGTTTTTCCAGCGCCTGCGCGGACATCTTTTTCGCACCGCTTAAAGAGATGCCGGGGACTTTGGCCAGCGTCTGCGGTTCTTCTTCCAGCACGCGCAGCGAGTCCTCCTGGAAGCGGGAGACGATGCGGGACGCCAGCATGGGCCCGATCCCCTTGATGATCCCGGAGGCCAGGTACCGCTCGATGGCCCGCACCGTGGTGGGAACCGTCAGCGTGCACCGCTCCACCAGCAGCTGCTCGCCGTAGGAGGGATGCGTCACGAAATCTCCTTCCACACGCACCAGATCGCCGGGGCTCAGTTCCGGCAGATTTCCCACGATAATGACGGAGCCGCTCTCATCCGACAGCTCCATGACGCTGTATCCGTTCTGGGCATTCCGATAGATGATGTGTTCGAGAGTACCCTCTATGGTGATCATACAGATATATTATTCCCGCTCGGTGTTCCGGCGGCTTTCATTCATGTAGTCCACGAACTGCCCGGTCCCGACGGCTACGGCGGTCATGGGGGAAGCGGCCAGCACCGTGTTGATGCCGGTCTTTTCCTCGATCAGTTCGTCCAGGCCGGAGAGCAGCGCGCCGCCGCCGGTCATGACGATGCCGCGCTCGTAGATGTCCGAGGCCAGTTCGGGCGGGGTACGCTCCAGCACGCCGTGGATGGCCTCCACGATCTGCAGGGCCGGGTCGTGCAGCGCTTCCAGCATCTCGTCCGAGGTGATGGACATGGTCTTGGGCAGGCCGGTCATCAGGTTGCGGCCCTTGACGTCCATGGAGATGGTCTCCGGGCGCGGATAGGCGCAGCCGATGTGGATCTTGATGTCCTCGGCCGTACGCTCCCCGATCAGCAGATTGTGGCGCTTGCGCATGTAGCGGATGATGGCTTCGTCGAAATCGTCCCCGGCCAGCTTCAGCGAGGTGCTGACCACGGTGCCGCCCAGCGAGATGACCGCGATGTCGGAGGTGCCGCCGCCGATGTCCACGATCATGTTGCCGCAGGGCTTGAAGATGTCGATCCCGGCGCCGATGGCCGCGGCCACGGGCTCCTCGATGATGGTCACTTCGCGCGCACCGGCGTTATACGTCGCGTCCTCCACGGCCTTCTTTTCCACTTCGGTGGCGCCGGACGGGATGCAGATGCTGATGCGCGGCTTGCGCAGCGTGCGGCGCGCCATCGCTTTGTTGATGAAGTACTTCAGCATCTTTTCCGTGACGATGTAATCGGAAATGACGCCCTGTTTCAGGGGGCGTACGGCGGTGATGTTGCCGGGCGTGCGGCCGATCATCTTGCGGGCTTCCTCGCCGATGGCCACGATCTCCTGATGGTCCCGGTCGTAAGCGACCACGGACGGCTCCTTCAGTACGATGCCTTTGCCTTTTATGTAAACCAGAATGCTGGCGGTTCCCAGATCTATGCCGATATCCATGGAGAGAACGGGCATTGCATGGTCCTCCTCGGGGTTATGATTCAAAAAGTGAGCGTTTCTATTTTACAATATATGCGCGGAAAAAGTAAAGGAGGAAATCGCCCTTCTCCGAAAAATCTTTCAAGGAAAAGCGGTTTCCTCCCGATGCGGGACCGGGCGGCGGGAGCCTCCGGTCAGGCGTTCGCGGCCTCGTACGCGGCGCGGCAGGCCAGGGTCAGCTGGTGGGCGCAGGATGTGGGCTTGGAGCCGCAGCGGACGCCGCTGAGCTTGCTTTCGATCTCGTCCACGGTCATGCCTTCCACCAGGATCGGGATGGCGGTCAGGTTGCCGGGGCAGCCGCCGAAAAAGCGGACATTGTGCACGCGGTCCCCGTCCAGATCCAGACTGATCAGCTGGGAGCAGGTGCCTTCGGTCAGATAATCAAAGTGCTTCATGATGTTTCCTCCACACGGTATGGCAGTGAGATGGTCTCGCAGAAGATTATCGGGGAACGGCGGACGATTGTCAAGTGCCTTTGTGAAATCTTTGTTAAATTTTTTACAAACTCGCGCAAACGCTCTTGCAAAACCGGCTGAAATGTTGTATATTTTAATCGGGATAAAAGAGAATTATCCCGAGACTTGCGAAACAGAGGTTTTTTATGAGATCGGATGAGATCCCCGTCGGCAGCGACGGCAAAGGCCTGGAGGAAGCCCTGGACCTGACGGAAGCCGCCGCCGCGTATAAGGGCCTTCCGGAAAAAGACGGCCTGCACCTGCGCCTCCTGACCGAGGAAATGCTGGGGATGCTGCGGGCCCTGACCGGCGAGACCTGCGCCGTCTTCTGGATCGAGGACCGAGGGAAGGAATTCCGGCTCCACATGAAGACGGAAACGCTCATGAACCCCGTCAAGCGGGAAGCCCTGCTGTCCGCCGCCACCAGCGGCCGGAACCAGGCAGCCTGCGGAATCATGGGCAAGCTGCGGGACATCTTCGAGGAAGCGATGGATGCCCGGGGCGACGACCCCGCGGAAGGCTTCTACGAGGACTGGCGCTTTGACGCCGGCGTGTCCGCGGGCGGGAACGTGCCCCCGCTTTCCTATGGCGGCTGGTCCCTGAACCAGTACCGCTCCCATCTGGAGCGCACCCGCCTGGAGGAATGGGACGAACTGGAACGCTCCGTGGTGGCCAACCTCGCGGACGAAGTGCAGATCTTCATCCGCGGCGGCACGGTGGAGATGGTGATCTTCAAAACATTTAAGACGGGATACGAGCAAGGAGGAGATATATGAACATTCAGACCAAGAAGGAAGATAATGCACTGACTGTGATCCTGGAGGGACGCCTGGACACGTCCACCGCGCCTCAGCTGGAGGAATGCCTGAACGCATCCCTGGACGGGATCGAGGACCTGTCCCTGGATCTCAGCGCGCTGGACTACATTTCGTCCGCCGGCCTGCGCGTGCTGCTCAGCGCACAGAAGCGGATGACGAAGCAGGGGAAGATGCAGATCACCGGCGCCAACGAAACGGTGATGGAGATCTTTGAGATCACCGGCTTTTCGGACATCCTGACGATCCTGTAGGACGCCATTCCATACGATCCCTTCAAAGAGAGCGGCTCCCGCTCTCTTTGTACGTGAAAGCGGCCCGAACGGCCGATCTGACGGAACTGACAAATACAACGGGCCGTCCTTCGGGACGGAACGAATCACATAGAGGAGGATAAACTATGAGCGCTGAAAAATATACGCAGAAAGCGATGGAGGCCCTGCAGGCCTCCCAGACGCTGGCCGTAGAGCGGGATCACGCGAACATCACGCCCGAGCACCTGTTTTACGCCCTGCTGGAGCAGGAGGGCGGCCTGATCGGCTCCCTGTTCTCCAAGATGGGCTTAAAGACCGGCCGCCTGCTGGACGAGACGAACCGGATCCTGAACGCGATGCCGCGCGTCTCCGGCGGGCAGGTGTACCTGTCCCGCGAGATGGAAAAAGTAATGAGCTTTTCGGAGAAGGTCGCCGCCCGCATGAAGGACGAATACCTCTCCGTGGAGCACCTGATGCTGGGGATCTTCGAATATCCGACCCCGGCCCTGAAGAAACTGTTTGAGGAGCAAGGCGTGGACAAGGACGCCTTCATGAAGGCCCTGGCTTCCGTCCGGAACTTCCGCGTGACGAACGACAACCCGGAAGACACGGTGGACGCCCTTTCCAAGTACGGCACGGATCTGGTGGAGCGCGCCCGCAGCGGCAAGATGGACCCGGTCATCGGCCGGGACGGCGAGATCCGCAGCGTGATCCGCATCCTGTCCCGCAAGACCAAGAACAACCCCGTGCTGATCG
>JAFRRM010000031.1 GCA_017428105.1 Lachnospiraceae bacterium
CCGGGTTGAACGATTTCGTTCAGCTCGACACTCTTCTTTAAGATCCTTCTTCAGTATGCGGCTTTCAGGGTGCAAGCCTTGAAAGCACCTTCCTCGATAGCTCAATGGTAGAGCACCCGGCTGTTAACCGGGTTGTTGCAGGTTCGAGCCCTGCTCGGGGAGCTCTTCGGCCCCATGGTCAAGCGGTTAAGACATCGCCCTTTCACGGCGGTAACTCGGGTTCGATTCCCGATGGGGTCACTTTTTTATAGGGCGACATAGCCAAGTGGTAAGGCGTGGGTCTGCAAAACCCTGATGCGCCGGTTCAAATCCGGCTGTCGCCTCTTTCTTTAGGGCTTTGGCCCTTTTTTTGCGGCGAAAATCTTTTTCCTCTCATTTTCCCCGATCTCCTTGCAATTGCCTCGGTTTCCTTTTACAATTGGGACAGGGAGGGACGTTTCGGTGTCGGACAGACCGGCCAGGCGTTCCTGAAGGAGATATGAGATGAAAGTATGTCCTAACTGCGGATGCGGATTTAACGATACTTACAAATTCTGTTCCCAATGCGGCAAGCCGCTGCCGGAAGGCGTGTTTGCCGTGCGCGTGACGACGGAAGGGATGGAGGAGATCAAGGCTCCGATCCCGGAGGACGGTCCCCAGGCTCCAGGACAGGAGATGCCCGCAAGACCGGCCGTGCCCGCTGTGATGCCCCTTCATCCCCGTGTCTCCGGGCCTGCGCCGGTGCCTCCCCGGGCGCGCAAACGGCGTTCCCCGGTCCGCTGGATCCTGGGAGCGGCAGCTGTACTGATCCTGGCACTGTCTCTGGTCTGGGGGATCTCGCTGATCCGGAACCTTTTCCGGAAGAGCAGCAGCGAGCAGCGGAACAGTCTGACCGTGATGGCGTCGGACAACGAGGAACTGGTGGGATATTCTTCCTCCGGCAAACTGGTAAAATATAAAACGGATGAGGGGATCCTGCAGGGACAGCTGTCCCCGGACGGCACGCGGTATCTCTTCCTGACCACGGAGAACCGGCTGATGCTGTTCGACGGCTCCCGGTTTACGCATGTGGCGGACGGCGTGAAACGGTTCGTGTTCTCCTTCGACAGTTCAGCCGCCGCGTATATGACGCAGGAAAACGAACTTTATCTGTACCGGCGCGGTAAATCGCAGCGCGCGGCCGTCAGCGTGACCGAAGATTTCTGCCTCTCGCCCGACGGGAAGGCGGTGGCGTACGTCCGGGAGGACGGAGAGGATCCGAAGGCATATTATTATGACGGCCGGGAACGGGAGATCGCAAAGGATGCGGTGCCCGCCGCGATCTCTGCGGGCGGCCGGTACGTATATTATTGTTCCGCCAAAGGCATTCTGTACGTGCAGAAGGGGAGCGACGCGGATTCCCGTCAGAAGCTGGCGGATCATGCGGAAAACATGAGCTTTAACGCCGGGGGCGACGAGATCCTGGTCTCGGACGGCGTCAGCACCTATTTCAGCGAAAAAGGCGGCGAACGGGAGAAGATCTCGTCCCAGCCGATGATCCTGCTGCCGCCGCAGGGCATCGCGTGGGACTCCGCCGGCTTCTACGGCATCGACAGCCTGAAGGAACGCTGCTATCTGGCGGCCGGGACCGGCGGCCTGACCGTATATCAGCTGACCGGGAAACTGGAACTGAACAGCCTGATCAGGAACGTGATGACGCCCGGCCTGCTGTCCGACGGCCGCACGATGGTCTACACCAAGAACGGCAATCTGTACTGGATGGACCTGAAAAAGCCCGAAGACCGCGAGACGAAGATCGCGGACAATGTGCGGAGTTTCCGTGTCAGCATGAGCGGCCGGAGTTTGCTGTATATCGACGAAGAGGGGGAGACCTGGTTCGCGAAGACCGGCAGTTCTGCCCGGCGCGTCACAGCGGACACCATCGATCTGTACGGGGCTTCCGCAGGCCTGAACGGCGGTTTCGTCTATGAACTGGAGGGGAGCCTGTATTTCACGGACGGCGGCAAGCCGGTGAAGGTCAGCGGACTGAGCGACGACGTGCTGACCCTGAGCGGGAACGGTTTCTGGGTCATGGCCGAATGCCGGAACGGGGACGTGTTCGTGAGCACGAACGGAAAGAGTTACACCAGGTTCATCAGAAAATAAAAAAATACCGGATCGTGTCCGTTTTTGCCTTTCCCAAGTGTTAATTATTCAGAGGCACTTTTATCTCAACCAAATCTGAGAAAGGAGGTAAGACGGGGGGACGGCGGTTCCGGCACAAAGATCCGATCCCGCGGGAACTGCGGAAAAAAGGAGACGGGCAGCAGCGCCCGTCTCCTTTTTTTGCTTTCCGCGGACCGTCTGGTCCGGGACCGGATATTCCCTGTGTCTGTTTACGGTGTCAGCCGGTTGGGGCTGCGGAACAGGAACATGCATTCCTTGATGGGCAGGCCCACGAGCAGCATCGTGAGACGGTCCACGCCCAGGCCGAAGCCGCCGTGAGGCGGGCAGCCGTACTTGAAGAACTCCAGATAGAACTTCACGTCGTCGGCCAGGCCCTTCTCATCCGCCTGTTTCTTTAACAGATCGAAGCGGTGTTCGCGCTGCGCGCCGGTGGTGATCTCCGTGCCGCGCCAGATCAGGTCGTAGCCGAGGGGCATGCCGTGCTCGTCGCGCATGTGGTAGAAGGCGCGCTTTTCGGGCTTGTAGTCCGTGACGAACAGGAATTCGTGGCCGTAATGCTTCTTCACCCAGTCGTAGCTTAAGCGTTCGGCTTCGGTGGTCAGGTCGTTCTTTTCTTCTTCGGGCACCGTGAAGCCGAAGTCTTCTTCCAGACCCTTGTAAAGGTCGGCCAGCTTCACTTCCGGGAAGGGGAGGGTCGGGACCGTGAGCGGAATGCCGAAGGCCGCCTCGATCTCATCGCCGTAGGCTTCCTTGACCTGGGTCAGACCGTAGGTCAGCAGCTCCGCTTCGAACTGCATGACGTCGCGGAAGGAGTTGATGTAGCTCATCTCGATGTCGAAGCCGGTGAATTCGGTGGTGTGCTTGTTGGTGAAGGATTTTTCCGCGCGGAAGACCGGGCCCACTTCGAAGATCCGCTCAAAGCCGGCCGCCATGGCCATCTGCTTGTAGAACTGCGGGCTTTGGGCCAGATAGGCGCTGCGGTCGAAGTATTTGACTTCAAACACATCGGCACCGCTCTCGGAAGCCGCCGCGATCAGCTTGGGGGTGTGGATCTCCATGAAGTTCCGGGCCAGACAGAATTCACGCAGGGAGGCGATCAGCTTCGTCTGGACCTTGAACATCAGCTGGTTCTCGTCCGTGCGCAGGTCCACCCAGCGGTAGTCGATGCGCTGGTCGATGGAGGAGCGCTCCACGGCCTGTTTCTTCTTGGTGGCGGGGATGCTCTTTCGCGCGATGGGCAGAGCCTCGGCGAGGGATTCCACGCGGATGCTGTCCGGGATCATTTCCAGGCCGCCCAGTTTGACGTAGTCATTTTCCACCACGGTGCCGGTGGCGGTGATGACGCTGTCCGGGGTCAGGCCCGCGAGCGCGTCGGCCACTTCCGGCAGTTTCTCCTTCTCCACCGTGATCTGCAGTCGGCCGGTGATATCCTTCAGGACGATGAAGGCCATGGCCTTGCTGTCGCGGTAGTTGTCCACAAAGCCCTGCACCATGACGGGCTCGCCCAGATGCTCTTTGATGTCTTGGATCATGCAGCGGTTCATAATATTCTCCTTCTTATATGGATTCATGTTCATGGAAGTAACAGGCGGATCCGGCGCCTTTCAGCTGTGGCGCCAGGTGGCGCGGGACAGCAGGGCCAGGATGGGGAAGATCTCCAGGCGGCCGATCAGCATGTCCAGGATCAGCACGATCTTGGCGCCGATGCTGAAACCGTGGAAGTTGCCGGTGGGACCCACGATGCGGCCCAGGCCGGGGCCCACGTTGTTGAAGCAGGTCAGCACGGCCGTGAAGCTGGTGGTGCCGTCCTGCCCGTCAAACGCGACCAGGAAGTAGCTGACGAACAGCAGGACCGCGTAGGCGGCCACGTAGGTGTTCAGGTTGTGCAGCACGCTTTCGCTGACGACGCGGCCGTTCATGCGCACGTTGACGATGCGGCCCGGCCGGATCATCTGGCGCATGTTGCGGAACAGGTTCTTCACGATCAGGATCAGGCGGACCACTTTGGCGCCGCCGCAGGTGCTGCCCGCGCACGCGCCCATGATGGTCAGGAAGACGACGATGGCCCGCGTGAAGTTGGGCCACAGGTCAAAGTCCGTCGTGGCGTAGCCGGTGGTGGAGGCCAGCGACCCGACCGTGAAGGCGGCATCCTTGATGGCCGACCCGGTGCTCCGGTACTGCGGCACGATGCAGATCGTGATGGCGATGACGGCCGCCAGCGAGATCCCCAGGAAGGTCCGCAGCTCCTCATCCTTCAGCACGGACTTCACGTCGCCGCGGAGGATCAGGAAATAGCAGCTGAAGTTGATGCCGAAGAGGAACATGAAGACCGTGGTGACGATCTGGGTATAGACGGAATAACCGCCCAGGCCGGCATTGATGACGGCGAAGCCGCCGGTGCCCGCGGTGCCCACCGCGATGCAGAACGCGTCGAACACGCCGGTGGGATGCGCCCCGTCGTGGAAGAACAGGCCGCCCAGGGCCAGCAGGCCGAAATCCAGCAGCGTCAGGCCGATGTAGATCATGTACAGGATCTGTGCGGTCTTGCGGATCTGGGGGACCAGCTTGCCCACGCTGGGACCGGGGCTTTCCGCCCGCAGCAGGTGCAGCGTGAAGCCGGAGCCCCGGTTGTCGCGCGGCGCCAGCGCCAGCAGGAAGACCAGCACGCCCATGCCGCCGATCCAGTGGGTGAAGCTGCGCCAGTACAGGATGCTCTTGTCCAGGCTCTCCACCTCGGTGAGGATGGAGGCCCCGGTGGTGGTGAAGCCGGAGACCGTCTCGAACACCGCGTCGATGAAAGCCGGGATCTCCCGTGAAAGGAAGAACGGCAGGGCGCCGGTGATGCCCATGACGATCCAGGAGAGGCCGGCGCAGGCCAGACCCTCTTTCTCATAGAAATCGCCGACTTTTTCGCCGCGGCTCAGGAGCCGGAAGACGAAGCTCACCGCCAGGATGATCAGGATGCTCTGCCAGTAGGCCGCCGTGGCGCGGGGCTCGCGGTAGGCCAGAGACAGCAGGAAAGCCGGCAGCATGAGGGCTGCTTCTATGATCAGGATCCGGCCGATGAAACGGGACAGGGACTTGTAATTCATGGCTTGGCTTTTCCGGGCCTTTCAGGCAAAAATATCGTTGAAGCGCTGAACGTTCATTTCAGCGGAGGAGATGACGATGACGGAGTCGCCCAGGGTGAACTGGGAGGAGCCGCCCGCGATGGCGGTGGTGCCCTGGTGCGAGATCGCCGCGATCAGGACGCCCGGCTTGATCTTCAGATCCTGCAGGGCCGTGTCGCGGTGCTGGGACGCCGGGCCGATGACGAATTCCGCGGCTTCCACGCGGCCGCCCGCCACGGACTGCACCGTGATGGCGGAGTCGCCACTGGTATCGCGCATGGAGCGCACATAACGCACCACGATGTCGCTGCACAGCTCCTTGGGCGATACGATGCTGCCCAGGGACAGGCCGCTCACGATGTTCTGCAGCTCGTCGATATGGCCCTGCTTCGTGATGACGATGGGCACCTTCTGGCTGATGGCGTACAGCGACATGACGATGTTCAGCTCGTCCAGGCCGGTCAGCGCCACGAAGGCGTCCGCCGTGGACAGCCCCTCTTTTTCCAGTGTGGAGGGCACGGTGATGTCGCCGTACGTGATGCTGACGTCGGGCAGCAGCCGGGCCAGGTCCTGGCAGCGGGTCATGTCGTTGTCGATGATCTGGACCTGGATGCCGTCGCGTTCCAGCAGCTGGGCGAGATAGAGGCTGACGCGGCCGCCGCCCCCCAGGATCGCGCGCTTGACTTTGTGGGAAATGATCCCCAGGTCGCGCAGCATGGTGCCCAGCGCAGCGGCCGGTGCCGTCATGAAGACGCGGTCGCCGGCCTTCAGGACGAAATCGCCCTTGGGCAGCGTGACTTCGGTCCCGCGCAGCACGGCGCAGATCAGGACTTTGGATCTCAGGATGCCGGACACGTTCCGCAGGGCGACGTCAGCGAGCGGGCTGTCCTCCGCAATGCGGAATTCCACCAGCTCCACGCGGCCCCGGGCGAACGATTCACGCTTCAGGAAGCCGGGGAAGCGGAGCAGGCGCTCGATCTCCACGGCGGCGCTGCGCTCGGGATTCACGATCAGGGACAGGCCGAACACGTCGCGCATCTCGATGATCTGCGGCGCATATTCCGAATCCCGGATACGGACGATGGTATGGATGCCCGGGTTGAGCTGGCGGGCCGTGACGCAGCAGAGCAGGTTCACTTCGTCCGCGTCGGTGACGGCGATCAGCAGGTCCGCGTCCGCGGCGCCCGCGTCCCGGAGGGTCTGCACCGTGGCGCAGTTGCCTTCCAGGCCCATCACGTCGTAGGTGGCGCATACGCGCTCCAGTATGTCGGTCTTGCGGTCGATGACGGTCACGTCATGGCCGTCGGCGACCAGCTGGCCGGTCAGGGTGGTACCGACTTTTCCGATACCGGCAACGATGATCTTCATAAAATCTTCCTTCTCTGGTCCCGGAGGAGAAATGCGGTCTGATCGGGGATCGAATTATCTTTCAATTATAGCAAAAAGCGGCGAAAAAACAAGTTCGGAGGACGGAAAAATGCAAATTACAGCAGCTGCTTCAGGAAATTTTCCACCCCGTCCTTGCTCGCGGGCGCCACATGCACGCCGGCGGCGGCCAGGACTTCGGGAATGGCGTCGGCCGGGGCCAGGGAAACGGCGGCGAGCTTCAGCATGGGGATGTCGTTGACGTTGTCCCCGGCAGCCAGCATGCAGCCGGGCGTCAGGCCCAGATGATCCAGCAGGAATCGGGCGGCCCGGCCCTTGCTGGTGCCGGCGGCGTTGAATTCCACGTTCCAGATGCCGGAGGTGGTGAGGGCCAGCTCGGAGGCGAAGGGCTGGGCCGGGAAATCGCGCATCACGGCCTCGCGGGCCTCGGCGTCATAGGTGGCGAAGCCCACTTTGTCCACGAATTCGCTTTCCGGCTCGGCCAGGTATTCGGAGAACGGCATCAGGCGCGCGGTGTCCATCCAGTCCTTCAGGGAAACGCTGCTGGTGTCCGGCCGCCTGCCGTCCGGCGTCATGTCCAGGTAATGCCGGCCGTTGCGGTAGGAGAAGGCGATGCCGCGGTAGCCGCGGAGGAACTCCGTGAGACGCTTCGCCGTCTCGCGGGGGACCATGTTGCGGTAGATGACTTCGGACGTCTGCAGGTCCGTGATCAGGGCGCCGTTGGCGGTGACCGCATAGCGCAGGCCGGGGGCGTCCAGCAGTTCCCGCGGGATATTGTGCGTGCCGCGGCCCGTGCAGAGCACGAAAATATAGCCCCGGCGGCTCAGCTCCGTGATCAGGCGGCCGGTGGCCGTCAGGTCCTTGCCGTCGAAGGGCAGCAGCGTCCCGTCGATGTCGCTGAAAATAATTTTGATATTCTGCAGTTCTGCCATAGCGGAGAAGCCTTTCCTCTGATATAATCCCCGGTAAGGAGACGATGCCGTATGCTATAAAGATACACGCTTCGCACGGAAAAAACAAGAGCGCGGCCATGAAACATCGCCGCGCCCGGAATGATCTCGGATGATTTTGGATCGATCACAGTTTGACTACGTTCACCGCCTGGGGCCCCTTGCCGCCGTCGGCGACGTCGAACTCCACCTGAGCGCCTTCTTCGATGGACTTGTAACCATCCATCACAAGCCCGCTGAAGTGTACAAAAACATCCCGTCCGTCTTCATCCGTGATGAAGCCGTAGCCTTTCTGGTTATTAAACCATTTGACAGTTCCCTTCATTCTTGCATTGCCTCCCAAAACTCTTGATCGAGTTTAGTTTTACATATAGTACCATTTCCGATTGTTTAAGTCAACCGTCTTTGCAAATAATTGTTTTGCGGAGCGGATTTTTTACAAACAGCAAAAAAAGAGATTGTCGAAAAACGTCTGACTGAGAGGTGTTTTGGATGGCTGTCACAGGAATCATAGCCGAATATAATCCCCTGCACACGGGGCACCGCCATCTGCTGGAACAGGTGCGGAAAGGGCGGCCGGAGCAGGGGATCCTGGTCGTGATGAGCGGGGATTTCGTGCAGCGCGGCGAGCCGGCGCTGACGGATAAGGTCCGGCGCGCGGCCATGGCGCTGGAAGCGGGGGCGGACCTGGTGATCGAACTGCCGCCCGCATACGCGGCGGGGAGCGCGGAAGTGTTCGCCCGCGGCGCGGTGGCGCTTCTTAAGGCCTGCGGCTGCGTGGACGAGCTGGCTTTCGGCGCTTCCTGCCCCGATCCCGCCCTGCTGGCGCGGGCCGCGGACCTGTCGGAAAAAGCGGTGCAAAGCGCGGCCCTCGGGGAAGCGCTCCGGAAGGGGCTTTCGTTCCCGGCGGCGGCGGGCGCCGCGCTGGAGGCGGACGATCCGGCGGCGGCCGCGCTGCTGGAGGATCCCAACAACCTGCTCGCCGCGGAGTACATCAAAGCCATCCGGCGGCAGGGGGCGGCCATAAAGCCCGTACCGTTCCGGCGGGCCGGAGCCGGATACCGGAGCCGTGAGCTGCCGGAGGACGGTTTTGCGTCCGCGGCGGCCGTCCGGCAGGCGCTGGAAGACGGGGCGGGACTGGACGCCGTGCGGCGCTTCCTGCCGCCGGGCGTGCCGGAGAAACTGGACTATACGATGTTCCCCGACGACTTCTCCGCCGCCCTGGCGGCCGTCCTGGAACGGCTGGCCCGGGAGGGGAAATACGCGCTGACCGCGTTTGCGGACGTCTCTCCGGAGATGGCGGCCCGCATCCTGGCGCAGTCGCCGTTCACGATCCGCTTCTCCGAATTGACCGAAGCGATCTCCGGCCGCAATTATACGCTGGCCCGGGTCCGGCGCGCCCTGCTGCACATCCTGCTGGGGATCCGGCCGGAGGATCAGACACGGCCGCGCTCGATCAAGATCCTCGGGCTGCGGGAAGGCTCGTTCGTGCCGGCCCTGGTCAAGGAAAAAGCCTCTCTGCCGGTCCTGACCAAGACGGCGGACGCGGATCCCCGGCTGGCCGGGGAATATGCGGCGGCGCACCGGCTGTACGCGCAGGCCGTGTACTTTAAGACCGGCCGCCGCCTGCCGGACGATTACCGCCAAAGCCCGCTGGTCCGCAAGGCTGAAAATGATTGTATTTTATTCTGATCTGTGATAAAATTTATTATCCCCGAGCGGATGAGCCGGAAGGGGAATGAGAGACCCGGAGAACGGGAAGGTGAGCTTATGCAGAAATTGAAAAACCTGCTGATCAAATGGCCCTGGATATGGCTGGCGTTCATCCTGGCATGCGCCGCCGCCTTTTTCGCGCTTCGTTTCACGGCTCCGGGCTATAACTTCATCCCCGTGGCGGCGGCCGCGCTGGGGACCCTGATCTTCGTGCTTGCCTGGCATATCACCATCCGCAAGGATCTGCAGCAGAGCGTGGTGGAGCAGTGCCTGAGCGTGGATCAGGAACTTTCCCGCAAGATCGACGCGATGTCCCTCCCTTACGCCACGCTGGACGACGAAGGCCGCATCCTCTGGAAGAACGAAGCCTTCACCCGCATGCTGGAACAATATGCACGGCCGGAGCAGATCCGGGCGGAGGAGATCCGGGAGATCTTTCCCACCATCGCCCTCATCCCGGCGGAGAACGCGGAAGAGGACGCGGCGGACTGCTTCGCGGGCCTGGGCGACCGGATCTTCGCGGCGCAGCTGCGCAGGACCGGCGGCGATCCCCCCGTCACCACCCTGCTGCTGACGGATGAGACCGAGCACCTGGCCGTGAAGGCGACCCTGGAACGGGAACGCGGCGTGGCCGGTGTCCTGTACATCGACAACTACGAAGAACTGCTCAAGCATACGGACGCCAATGAACACAGCCTGCTGGGCGCGCTGATCGAGCAGCAGATCCAGAAATATTTCAAGAACGTGAACGGGATCGTCTGCAAGACGGAACGCGACCGTTTCTACATCTTCATGAACCACGGCAGCCTGGCCCGCTGCATGGAGGAAAAATTCCCCCTGCTGAGCCACGTGAAGGAGATCCGGGCCGGCAATACCATGACGGTCACGGTGAGCATCGCCTTCGGCGAGGGCGGAAAGAATTACAGCGAGAACCTGGAACTGGCGCAGGCCGCGATGGACCTGGCGCTGGGGCGCGGCGGCGATCAGGCCGTGGTGAAATACCCGGACCACGTGGTGTACTTCGGCGGAAAGGCCCAGGGCGAAGTGGGACGGACGCAGGTCAAGGCCCGCGTGAAGGCCCAGGCCCTGCGCGAACTGATGGCGCTGCATGACAACATCTACATCATGGGCCATGCCCGCGGCGACAACGACTCGTTCGGCGCTTCCGTGGCCATTTACCGGGCGGCGGTCTCCCTGCACCTGCACGCGCAAATCGTGCTGGATACGGTCTCGTTCTCCGTGCGGCCCCTGTGGGAGTCCTTCCAGGCCTCCGCGGATTACCCGCGCGACATGTTCCTGACCGGCGAGGAAGCGCTCGCCCGCATCCAGCCGAATTCCCTGGTCGTGGTGGTGGATACCAACCGCGCGGACATGGTGGAATGCCCCGCGCTGCTGGAAAAGACCGGCCAGGTGGTGGTCTTCGACCATCACCGCCAGGCGGAAGGCGCCATCCCGGCCCAGTTCCGCTACGTGGAGCCCTACGCCTCCTCGGCCTGCGAGATGGTGACCGAGATCCTGCAGTATTTCGGCGAGGGCGTGTCCCCGATGCCGCTGGAGGCGGACGCCATCTACAGCGGCATCCTGGTGGACACCAACAGCTTCACGGACCGCACCAGCTTCCGCACCTTTGAAGCCGCGGCCTTCCTGAAGCGCAGCGGCGCTGACCTGGTCCGCGTCAAGAAGATGCTCCGCGAGGATTACCGGGAATACATGGCCAAGGCAGACGCCATGCAGACCGTGCAGATCATGGACGGCTGCTACGCTTTCGCGGTCTGCCCCTCCGAAGGGCTGGATTCCGCGACGGTGGTGGGCTCGCAGGTGGCCAACGACCTGCTCAACATTTCTTCGGTGAAGGCCAGCTTCGTGTTCACTGAGGTCGACGGCAAAGTATTCGTCAGCGCCCGGGCGATCGATGAAGCGAACGTCCAGCTGATCATGGAACGCATGGGCGGCGGCGGCCATCTGGGCTCCGCCGGCACGCAGCTGAAGGGCGTCACCGTGGAGGAGGCGCAGGAACAGGTCCTGCAGACCATCCGCGCCATGAAAGAAGAAGGGGTACTGTAAATGAAAGTCGTATTATTACAGGACGTTAGGACCTTAGGCAAAAAAGACGCGATCGTGACCGTCAACGACGGCTACGCCCGCAATTACCTGATCCCCCGCAAACTGGCGGTGGAAGCCACCCAGGCCAATCTGAACACCCTGAAGGCACAGGTGGCCGCGGCGCAGCGCCAGGCGGACGAGGAACTGGTCAAGGCGAAGCTGAAGGCAAAGGAGATGGAGAACATCCGCGTCAGCATCCCCGTGAAAGTGGGGGCGGGCGGCAAGCTGTTCGGCGCCGTGTCCGCGAAGGAGATCGCGGACGCCGTGAAGGAGCAGTGCGGCTTTGACGTGGACAAGAAAAAGATCCAGCTGGCGGAGCCCATCAAGACCGTCGGCGAAGAGACCGTGGAGATCAAGCTGCACCGCGAGGTGACCGCGAAGATCGTCGTGGCAGTGGTAGAAGCATAAATGGCCGGCACGGAAGAACGGGACAATCAGATCAAGCGGATCCGCCCCCACAACCTGGGTGCGGAGCAGACCGTGCTGGGCTCCATGCTGCTGGACAACGAATGCATCCCGAAGCTGGAAGGCGCCCTGACCGGCCAGGATTTCTATACGCCGATGTACGGCGTCATTTTCGACGCCATGATGGAGCTGTACAACGAAGGCCAGCCGGTGGACCCGGTGACGCTCCAGAACCGTCTGCAGATGAAGGACGTCGCGCCGGAGGTGAGCAGCCCGGAATTCATCGGGGAACTGATCGCGTCCGTGCCGGTCTCCGCGAACGCCCGCTATTATGCGGAGATCGTGGCGGAGAAGGCGCTGCTGCGGCGCATCATCGGCGTGAACGAGGACGTCGCGGGCATGTGCTACGCGGAGAAGGAGTCCGTCGACGTCATCGCGGAAGAGACGGAGCGGAAGATCTTCGACGTGCTGAACCGCCGGCGGCAGCAGGACATCGTCCCGATCGACGAGATCACGCGGAACGCCCTGGCCGTGATCAACGAGGCGGCCCTGAGCCGCAACCCCATCACGGGACTGGCCACGGGCTTCAAGGACCTGGATGAGATGCTGACGGGCCTGCACCCGTCGGAAATGATCCTGATCGGCGCCCGGCCTTCCATGGGCAAGACCGCGCTGGTCCTGAACATCCTGCAGAACGTAGTGTTCCGTCAGGACCAGTGCGCGGTGCTGTTCTCTCTGGAGATGGCCAAGGAAATGATCATGAACCGCCTGCTCTCCATGGAAGCCCATGTGGACGCCCAGCGCCTGCGCAGCGGCGAACTGAGCGACGAGGACTGGGACAAACTGTTTGAAGCGGCGGAGACCATCAGCCGCTCCAAACTGATCATCGACGAAACGTCCGGCATCACGGTGTCGGATCTGCGCAGCAAATGCCGCAAGATCAAACTGGAACGAGACCTGAAGCTGATCGTCATCGACTATCTGCAGCTGATGACCGGCTCGGGCCGCCGCAGCGAGAACCGCCAGCAGGAGATCACGGAGATCTCCCGCGGCCTCAAGGCCCTGGCGCGGGAACTCAGAGTCCCGGTCATCGCGCTGTCGCAGGTGTCGCGCGCGCCGGACGCCCGGAAGGAGGACCACCGGCCGCTGCTGTCGGACCTGCGCGAATCCGGTTCCATCGAACAGGACGCGGACGTGGTCATGTTCATCTACCGGGACGAATATTACAACAAGGAAAACAGCAAGAAGAAAGGGATCACGGAACTGATCGTGGCCAAGCAGAGAAACGGCCCCGTGGGGACCGTGGAGCTGGCCTGGCTGCCCCAGAACCTGCGCTTCGCCAACATCTCCCGGGAGATGCGGATGCAGCGGGAGCGGGAAGCCCGGGAACAGGCCGCTGCGGAACGGGGCGGCGAACAGTAATAGAGAAGAAGCAAGAGCGGGCCGATGTGAGATCGGCCCCTGTCATATCGTGAAGAGGGAGGGAAGCGTATGCGGATACTGTTCATGGGAACGCCGGAACTGAGCCGGACCGTGCTGGAAGCCCTGCTGGAGGCCGGTCATGAGATCGTGCTCGCGGTCACGCAGCCGGACCGAGTAAAGGGCCGGGGCAAGGCCATGCAGGTCCCGCCGGTGAAGGAACTGGCGCTGGCGCATCAGATCCCCGTGTTCCAGCCGGAGCGGCTCAGAAGGGAAGAAAACGTGGCGTGGCTGCGGGATTTCTGCAAGGAAAATCCGGCTGACGCGGGCGTGGTGGCCGCATTCGGCCAGATCCTGCCGCAGGCGGTGCTGGACCTGCCGCGGCTGGGCTGCCTTAATGTGCATACGTCCCTGCTGCCGAAGTACCGGGGGGCGGCGCCCATCGAAGCCGCGATCCTGGCCGGGGAGGCGGAGACGGGCGTCACGGTCATGCAGATGGACGCCGGCCTGGATACGGGCGACATCCGCCTGCAGGAAGCCCTTCCGATCGCGCCGGACGATACCGGCGGCTCGCTGACCGGCAAACTGGCGGCGCTGGGCGGCGGACTGATCGTCCGCGCGCTGGCGATGCTGGAAGAAGGGACGCTGCCCCGCCGCCCGCAGGAGGGCGAAAGCACCTATGCGGGCCTCATCCGCAAAGAAGAAGGCCTTCTGGATCTCGCGCAGCCCGCGGAAGAACTGGAACGGCGCATCCGCGCCTTCGATCCCTGGCCCGGGACATACACGTTCCGGGAGGGCAGGCGCCTGAAGATCGGCCGGGCCTGCGTACTGCCCGGATCCGCTTCCGGGACTTGGGCCCCCGGCACCGTGACCGCCGTCTCGAAGCACGGCGTCGACGTGCAGACGGGCCGCGGCATTCTCCGCTTGCTGGCCCTGCAGCCCGAGGGCAAAAAGATGATGCCTGCCGACGCCTATCTGCGCGGCTACGCGATGCTGCCGGGCGACGTCCTGGGGGACACCGATGAATAGCCGGGCCCTGGCCGCCGCGATCATCGATCAGACGATGGAGCAGGGCGGCAAAAGCCACGAGCTGCTGCGCGCCGCCTTCCGGGAAAACCCCGGTCTGGACGTGCGCGAGCGGAATCTGATCACCGCGCTGGTCCATGGGACCGTCAGCCGCGCGCTGACGCTGGACGGGTATCTGGATCAGATCAGCCGGACCCCGGCGGCGCGCCTCAAGCCCTATCTGCGCAGCGTCCTGCGCATGGGGCTGTACCAGATCCTTTACATGGACCGGATCCCCGCCGCGGCGGCGGTCAATGAAAGCGTCAAACTCGTCCGGAAACGCTTCGGGGAAGGCCTGACCGGCTTTGCGAACGGCGTCCTGCGGGCCGCGGCGCGCAAATCGGACTGGACGGCGCCGGAAGGCGCGGCTGCCCTGAGCCTCCCGCCGGATCTGTACGAATATCTCGTTTCCCTGTACGGGACCGCGGAAACGGAGCGGATCGGCGGACATTTCCTGGCGCCACCTACGCTGTGGGGCCGGGTGAATACGAGCCGCGCGGCCGCGGAAGAGGTCGTCGCCTCCTTAAAGAGCGAAGGCGTCACGGCCGAGCCCTCCGGCCTCCTGCCCGAAGCCCTGCGTCTGCAGCGGGCCAAAACGGAGGAAGCGGTCCCCCTGGAAGCCCTCACGGCCGTGCGGAACGGATGGCTGCAGCTGCAGGACCTCAGTTCCCAGCTGGCGGTCGCCGCCGCGGCTCCGCAGCCCGGCATGCGCGTCCTGGACCTGTGCGCCGCCCCGGGCGGCAAAAGCCTGCACGCCGCGGACCTGATGCGCGGGGAAGGCGAACTGCTGGCCTGCGACATCAGCGCGGAGAAATGCCGCCTGATCGAAGAGAACGCGGCCCGGAGCGGTTTTTCCTGCATCCGGCCCGTGATCTCGGACGCCCTGGCGTTCGATCCCGCCAAAGAAAATGCCTTTGACCTGGTCATCGCGGACCTGCCCTGTTCGGGCCTGGGCATCGCCGGCCGCAAGCCGGAGATCAAATACCGCGTGACTCTTTCCCAGATACACGACCTTGCCGCCCTGCAGCGGCAGATGCTGGACAACGCCGTCCGCTATGTGAAGCCCGGCGGCACGCTGCTGTTTTCCACCTGCACGCTGACCCGCGAGGAAAACACGGACAATGCCCGCCGGCTGGCCGCAGAAAAAGGCCTCCGCCCGAAGCCCGTCTCCTGTCCGCCCCCGCTCCCCGGCCGTGAAGACGCGCCGCACGTCCGCCGCCTCCTGCCCGGAGACTTCGGCGGCGACGGCTTCTTCTTCAGCCTGTTCACCAAGGAGAAAACATGACGGATCTCCGTTCCCTGACCCCGGAAGAACTGCGGGCCGCCCTCCAGGACATGGGGCAGCCTTCTTTCCGCGCGGACCAGATCTTTGACTGGCTCCACCGCAAAAAAGTCCGCACTTTGGACGAAATGACCAACCTTCCCAAAGCGCTGCGGGAGAAATTGAAGGAAGACTTCACGCTCAGCACCCTGACGCTCCATACCCGCCAGATCTCCCGGGACGGCACGCGGAAATACCTGTTCCTGCTGCCGGACCGCCAGGCGGTCGAAAGTGTCCTGATGCACTATGATTACGGCAGCACGGTCTGCGTCTCCTCGCAGGTGGGCTGCCGCATGGGATGCCATTTCTGCGCCTCCACCATCGGAGGCCTTTCGCGCGATCTGCTGCCCGGCGAGATGCTGGAGCAGATCTACCGCATCGAGGAGGATGCCGGTCTGACCGTGAACCACCTGGTCGTGATGGGCACGGGCGAGCCGCTGGACAATCTGGACAACCTGATCCGCTTCCTCCGCCTGCTCACGCATCCCGCGGGCAAGAACCTGAGCGAGCGGAACATCACGGTCTCCACCTGCGGCCTGGTCCCGCAGATCGCCCGGCTGGCGGAGGAGCATCTGGGCATCACCCTGGCTCTCTCCCTGCACGCGCCGAGCGACGAACTGCGCCGCACCATGATGCCCATCGCCAACCGCTATACCATTGCGGAGACCCTGGCGGCCTGCGACGCGTATTTCGCCGCCACCGGCCGCCGCATGAGCTACGAATACAGCCTGGTGCGCGGTGTGAACGATCAGCCGGAGCACGCGCAGGCCCTTTCCGCCCTGCTCAAGGGCAAAAACTGCCACGTCAACCTGATCCCGGTGAACCCCGTGGCGGAGCGTTCGTACGAGGCTTCGCAGGAGGCCTCGGTGGCGCGCTTTCAAAAAATACTTGAAAAAAACGGGATAAATGCTACTATTAGAAAGAAGATGGGCGCGGACATCGACGGTGCCTGCGGCCAGCTCAGAAGGAGGCTGATGGAGTAGCGATGCTTCGTTATGCGGCAAGAACTGACGTCGGCCTGGTCAGACAGAACAACGAAGACTCCTTTTACACGGGCTGCCCTCTGGGCGGACTGGAAAACAATCTGTTTATCGTGGCCGATGGAATGGGAGGACATAAGGGAGGAGAGTACGCCTCTCGTTTTGTTGTACGCAGGATCCCGGTCCGTCTGAAGGAGACCGGCCGGAAGAACGGCGTGATGAACGCCCTGCGGGAAGCGGTGGAGAGCACCAACAAGGACCTGAACCAGATCTCCCGGGAGGAGGAATCCCTGCAGGGGATGGGCTCCACCCTGGTCATGGCCTATTTCAATAAAACGGAATGGATCGTCATCAACGTGGGCGACAGCCGCGCCTACCTGTTGGAAGACGGAGAACTGCGGCAGATCACCCTGGACCACTCCTGGGTGGAGGAAATGGTGCGCCAGGGCGTCCTGGAACGGGACGACCCGATGTACCTGGCCAACCGGAACAAGATCACCCGGGCCATGGGCTCCGAGCCCGTGGTGGAAGAGGACGTGTTCCTGGTCCCCGCCGCCTCCGGCCAGCGCCTGCTGCTGTGCAGCGACGGCCTCCACGGCATGCTGAGCGACGATGAGATCGCTGCCGTGCTGCGTGAGGAAGAGGACGTCGACCGGGCGGCCTCGCGCCTGCTCCGTCTGGCGATGGAAGCGGGCGGACAGGACAACATCACCATCCTCCTGGCGGAATACCGGGACGGGACTGAATCAGAGGAATAAAGACCTATGTTACTGAAAGCGGGAACTGTTTTAAACGACAGATATGAGATACTGAGCACCGTGGGCGCCGGCGGCATGGCCGACGTCTACCGCGCGCGCGACAACGTGTTAAAGCGCCTGGTCGCCATCAAAGTGCTGAAGGAAGAATTCAGCACCGACGCCGGCTTCGTGGCCAAATTCCGCCGGGAAGCCCAGGCCGTCGGCGCGCTGAACCACCCCAACATCGTGGGCGTGTTCGACGTGGGCGAGCAGAACGGCATGTACTACATCGTCATGGAACTGGTCGAAGGCATCAATCTGAAGAAATACATCGACAAGACCGGCGCCATGGACGAGCGGGAAGCCGTCGAGGTGGCCATGCAGGTCGCCAAGGGCCTGGAGGCCGCACACAGCCAGGGGATCATCCACCGCGACATCAAGCCGCAGAACATCATCATCTCCCGGGAAGGGAAGATCAAGGTGGCGGACTTCGGCATCGCCCGCATGGTCTCCACCGAGACGTCCACGGCCAGCTCGATGGGCAGCGTGCATTACATCTCCCCGGAACAGGCCCGCGGCGACGCCTGCGACGCGCGCAGCGACATTTATTCCCTGGGCATCACGATGTACGAGATGGTCACGGGGCGGGTCCCGTTCGACGGCGAATCGTCGGTGGCGGTGGCGCTCAAGCACGTGCAGGAACCCATCGTGCCGCCGGGCGAGCTGGTGCCGTCCCTTTCCCGGAACCTGGAAAACATCATCCTGAAATGTACGCAGAAGAATCCGTCCTACCGCTACGCGACCATGACGGACCTGCTGACGGATTTCAAGAAACTGATCGTCATGCCGGACGAGGACTTCGTGGTCCTGCCGGCCGCGGGCGCGGGCGACCCCAATCTGGCCATGCGCCCGGAGGACGCCGACATCCTGAAGCTGGCCGGCATCTCTCCCCGGAAGACCCAGTGGGACGAGGGAGAGCGGGAGAAAGCCTTTGACGAAGGCGTCGGCAAGGCCATCGAAATGCAGGAGGAGGACCGGCTGGCGGAAGAAAAGGCCAGACGGACGGAGAAGATCCTGAACTACGTGATGCTGGGCATCGGTGTGCTGATCCTGGTGATCATCATCGCCATCATGTCCAAGGCTTGCGCCTGGCTGAAACCGGCCAAGCCCACCACCACGGCCTGGGTGCCGCCCGAAGTGACCACCGCGCCGCGCGAGAGCACCACGGCCCCGACCACCGCGCCGTTCACGACGCCGCCTTCCACGGAAGCGCCCGCCACGACGGAACCCACCGAACCTTCTTCCACCTATCCGGAAGGCACGGTGGTGCTGCGCGACCTGATCGGCATGGATTACGCCGAGGCCATGGACCTGCTGCTGGAGGACGGCCTGCGCGTGCATCTGGAATACGAACTGGTGGCGGACGATTCCGAATTTGACGACAATACCGTCGTGGATCAGAGCTACGATCCCGGCGTGTCGCTGCTGCTGGGCACCGAAGTGACGCTGTGGATCGCCACGCGCGACAGCGGCGCCATCATCATCCCGACCAACATCATCGGCAAGTCCGCGGAAGAAGCGGGCACCATCCTGCGCGAGGTGGGCCTGGTGGTCTCCTCCGGGACCGAGTGGGAGAATTCCTACGCGGTGGAGAAGGGCTTCGTCATGGGCACCAACCCGCCCGTGGGCTCGCTGGCGACGCCCGGCGCGCCGGTCACGCTGATCATCAGCAGCGGCCCCGCCACGTTCAAGGTCCCGGCCGTCCTGGGCTACACGAAGGAGCAGGCCATCGCCGCGCTTCGCGACGCCGGCTTCCCGGTCGACACGAACCTGCAGTTCCGCACGGAGACGGTGCCGAGCGAAACCTATCTGCCCAACACGGTGGCCCTGGTCGAATCCGTCCTGGGCGGCACGTCGCGGGAAGTCGCCGCCGGCGAATCGCTGGATCTCCGGACCGTCCTGTACATCACCATGACCGATCCGGAACCCGTCCTGCCCGCCCTGCTGGGCCGCGACGACATCGAAGAGGCGCAGGAAGAACTGGAGAAGATGGGCCTGTCCGTCAAACTGAAATATGAGACCTCCACGGAATACCCGGTGGGTCAGATCTGCTGGGTGACCCGCAAGGACGGCAAGACCGACATTCCGGAAGGCACCGTCCTGAAGAAGGGCGATGTGGTCATGCTGCACATCAGCGCGCTGATCGTCCCGAAGAACCTGGTGGACATGACCGTGGCCGAGGCCGTGGAACTGCTGGAGGAGGCCGGCATCCCGTACTCCTTCAAGGACGACAAGGCCCCGAAGGATCCGGAAGCCGTGGTCGTCTCCAAAGTCACCCCGAAGGGCGGCACCGTGCTGGAGGAGGACGAAGTCGTCGTGATCTCCTACCGGAAGCCGACCGAACCTACGGAACCGACCGAGGAGACGGAAGAACCCACCGAAGAACCTACGGAAACGCCTACCGAAGCGCCTACCACCGAAGCCCCTACGGAAGCCCCTACCGAGGCGCCTACCACCGAGGAACCTACCGAAGCGCCCACGGAAGCGCCCACCGAGCCGACGACGGCCCCCGCCCCGACCATGCCGAACTATGCCGGCCGGCCGGCTGCGGAAGTCATCGCCGAACTGCAGGCCCTGGGCCTAGATCTGGACCTCCGCCAGAAAGAAGGCACGTCCAAGCAGCATCCCGAACCCGGCGTCGTCTATTTCGTCTCCTACACCGACAAGGTGGAGCAGGCCTCGGAGATCGTTCCGGGCACCGAACTGACGCAGGGCCAGACGATATACCTCTTCATCACCAAAAACGAAGACTGACGGCAGAGAGGACCATGCAGGGAAAGATCATCAAAGGCATCGGCGGATTTTACTATGTGCACGACGGGCGCGAGACCGTTGTGGAATGCCGTGCCAGAGGGACCTTCCGCCTGCAGGACATAAAGCCCCTCGTGGGCGATGACGTCCGCATCCGCCTGACGGAGGAGGATCCGGGCAGCGGCTACATCGAAGAACTGCTGCCGCGCAAAAACGCTCTGATCCGGCCCGCCGTGGCCAACGCGGATCTGGCCCTGATCCTGGTCTCCCTGCACAAGCCGGCCTTCCACCCGGCGCTGCTGGACCGCTTCCTTCTGTGGATGGGCTGGCAGCAGGTCCCGGTGCTGATCGGCATCAGCAAGGCCGACCGGCCGGATCCGGAGACGGAAAACCGCATACGGAGCAATTACGAAGGAGCAGGCTACGGAGTCTGCTCCTTCAGTGCCCTGAACGGCGCAGGCATCCCGGAACTGGCGGAGCGTCTGCGCGGCAGGACCACGGTGCTGGCCGGGGTCAGCGGGGTGGGGAAATCGACCCTGCTCAACCGCCTGCTGCCCGCCGCCGCCATGGAAACGGGGGACCTCAGCCGCAAGCTCGGCCGCGGCCGCCACACCACGCGGCATTCCGAGATCTTCTGCTGGGAACGCGACAGCTTCCTCTGCGACACGCCCGGCTTTTCCTCGCTGGACCTGCCGCCCCTCGAAGCGGAGGACCTGGCGGCCCTCTATCCGGAATTCGAACCCTACCGGGAGAAATGCTTCTTCCGGGACTGTCTGCATCATAAAGAAAAAGACTGCGCCGTGCGGGAGGCGGCCGAAGCCGGCCGGATCTCTGCGGAGCGCTATGAAAACTACTGCCGGTTCCTGGAGGAGATCCGGGCACGCAGGAAATACTGAGAAAGGAAACGGCTATGCGGTACATTCTATCTCCCTCGCTCCTGGCGGCGGACATCGGTCATCTGGCGGAGGAAGTGAAAACCGTCGAAAAAGCGGGCGCGCAGTACCTGCATCTGGACGTGATGGACGGACATTTCGTGCCCAGTCTTTCGTTCGGCCCGCCTGCGATCGCGTCCCTGCGCAGACAGACCTCTCTCATCTTTGACGTCCATCTGATGGTGGAAGACGCGGACCGGTACCTGACGGATTTCGTGAAGGCCGGCGCGGACGTCATCACCGTGCACGCCGAGGCGGTCACGCATCTGGACCGCACGCTGTACGCGATCCGGAAACTGGGACTGAAGGCCGGCGTGGCGCTCAATCCCGCCACCCCGCTGTCCGTGCTCGACTGGGTGCTCCCGATGGCCGACATGGTCCTGCTGATGACGGTCAATCCGGGCTTCGGCGGCCAGAAATACATCGATTACTGCAATGAGAAGATCCGCGCGCTGCGCGCCCTGATCCGGGAGCGCGGGCTGCAGACGGACATTGAAGTGGACGGCGGCGTCACGCTGGGGAACGTGGAGTCCGTCCTGGATGCCGGCGCCAACGTGATCGTGTCCGGCAGCGCCGTGTTCGGCGGGGATACCGCTGCCAACGCCGCCGCGTTCCTGGACATCCTGCGGAAGCGGGAGGCCCGCCCGTGAAAAAGAGGGCGCTCTGCCTTCTTCTGACCCTCTGCCTGCTGCTGACGTCCTGC
Source organism: Lachnospiraceae bacterium (assembly GCA_017428105.1). GTDB lineage: Bacteria > Bacillota > Clostridia > Lachnospirales > Lachnospiraceae > UBA6987. The sequence goes on from JAFRRM010000031.1 coordinate 21,781, forward strand.
GGCGGAAAGGGGGATCTTTCGCTGCGCGAAGACGAGCTCCTGGCGATCGGCGACATCGTCTGCACCTGGCCGGAAGCGCAGATCTACATCCTGTCCCAATACACGAAATACACCTCTTCCTACGGGACCGGCATCTGGAACGTCCGGCTGGCGGAAGGGACCTTTGAGGAATACATCCGGGACGGCCTGCTGGATTACCTGGAACTGCTGTTCCTGGCGGATCACGGTGCCCGGAAGGCGGGCGTGACCTTAAGCAATGCGGAGCAGTCCTCCGTCAACCGCGCCGCGGAAGCCTATATGCAGGAACTGGGCGAACAGGGCCGTGCGGCGACCGGCATCACGCGGGAAGCAGCTGAGGAAGCCTACGCGCGCTTTGCCCGCGCGCAGATCTTTTACCGCCAGACCATGGTGGACGGCACCGTGGAAGTCAGCGATGAGGAGGCCCGCGTGATCTCCCTGCAGATCGTGGAGATCGAGCACCGGGTCGGCTACGCGGAGGCTCTGCGGATCGGGAACGAACTGGCGGACGGGAAATCGGTGAACGAAGCGATCCGCGGGACGGACGGCATCACGGTCCGCAAGGAAAACGTGGTGCGCGGCACATACGGCGGGGAATGGGAGACCATCGCCTTCGCCCTGAAGGAAGGCCGCTGGAGCCCGATCATTTCCGTTGACACCAGTTATTACCTGCTCCAGTGCCTCTCGCCTTACGTGGTGGAGGAAACGGCCCGCCACAAGGCGGAAATGGAAAAGGACCTGCGCGAGCAGAACCTGGACCTCGTCCTGAAGGAACTGGCGGATTCCGTCCAGCTCGTATACAATCCCGAACGGTGGGAGAAATGGTCGATGCAGCAGTACGAGGGCCTGCCGGCCGCCAATTTCTACGATCACACCGGCGAACTGATCAAATAGGTGATGCGATGGCCATGCTGAGCGGAGGGTGGGAGACCGCCCTGAAGGATGAATTCAAAAAGCCTTACTATCGGGAACTGTACCGGAAAGTATTGAACGAATATCAGACACGGCAGGTGTTTCCGCCCGCCGCGGACCTGTTTTCGGCCTTTGAGGCGACGCCGCTGGAGAAGGTGAAGGCCGTGATCCTGGGCCAGGATCCGTACCATGAACCGGGCCAGGCCCACGGGATGTGCTTTTCGGTGCGGCCGGGCACGGAGATCCCGCCCTCGCTGGTCAATATCTTTCAGGAACTGCACGATGACCTGGGCTGCCGGATCCCGAACAACGGATACCTGATGAAATGGGCGGAGCAGGGCGTGTTCCTGCTGAATACGATCCTGACGGTCCGTGCCCACCAGGCGGCCTCGCACCGGGGCATCGGCTGGGAACAGTTCACCGATGCCGCCATCCGCGTCCTGAACGAACAGGACCGTCCGATCGTCTTCCTGCTCTGGGGCCGTCCGGCGGGCGAGAAACGCGCCTTGCTGAACAACCCCCGCCACCTGGTCCTCCAGGCGCCCCATCCCAGCCCCCTGTCCGCCTACCGCGGCTTCTTTGGCTGCCGCCACTTCAGCCGCTGCAACGACTTCCTCTCCGCCCGCGGCGCCTCCCCGATCGACTGGCAGATCGACGACCTGTAACCCCCCCGCACAATATCTGAAAAAAACATCTTGACAATTGCCCTCTAAATCATTATACTACTTTTTGCATTCGGAGAAGTACCCAAGCTGGCCGAAGGGACACCCCTGGAAAGGGTGCAGGTCGTTAATAGCGGCGCGAGGGTTCAAATCCCTCCTTCTCCGCGCAAAGAGCCCCTAACAGGGCTCTTTTTTAGCGGAGAAGGAGGGATTTGTCCGAGCGCCGACGGCGCGTAAGCGACGGCCCATAGCTGCAAGTGAACAGCGCCGCAGATATGGCAGCCGGAGCTTATCCAGGGAGCAGGCTCCGCCTGCGAGTCGGATGGGTTCAACCTCCTTTTTCGTGGAGCGGGATTGAACACGAGCGTCGCGCAGCGGCGGGGGGCAAAATCGCCGAAGCGCTGCCTGCGGGGAAAAATGCCGCAGTGCTGCCTGCGGCAGAAGAAACAAGGCATTTTTCGTGACACTGTCCGACAAACCGACCGACGAGGGAAGGGGTGTCGTTGACAGTGGAGGGGCTTGCGAAGCAAGTTCAAATCCTTCCTTTTCCGCGAACAAACAAGACAAAACATGTCTATTCTGCCGATCCCGGCCGTTTAGTCGCTTCTTGTCCTGTACGAAAAGAACTATGTTTTGTATGCTGAAGCCGCAAAGGAGGTCAATGGACTATGGATCTGGTCAAAATGGGGAAATTCCTTCAGGAACTCCGGAAAGGAAAAGGGATGACCCAGGAACAGCTCGCGGAGAAGTTGGGCGTTTCGCAGCGGACGGTTTCCCGCTGGGAGACGGGGAGCAACATGCCCGATCTGGATATTCTGATCGAATTATCGGATTTCTATGAAACTGACCTCCGCGAGATCTTAAGCGGGGAAAGGAGAAGTGAACGGATGGACCGGGAAATGAAGGAGACCGTAATGCAGGTTGCGGATTACAGCAATGAGGGAAAAATAAGGATGCGCCGCAGGATGGTCCGGATCATTCTGCTTTTAGTGTTTCTGATCGCGGTATTAGCCGTGCTCTGGGCGCTGGATCATCGTCGGAACAATTCCCCGGTGCCGGAAGAAGCGTTTGTTTTCCGTGAGGATATGACGGGGGAATTCCATGGGGTCCTGAAGACCGAAGATGCCGCTGAAAAAGAAGAATGCATGTGTCTCGTTACACTGTATTTTACCTATGAAAAAAACGATGATGGAAGCTATTCTTTTGTCGGTTTTCAAAGCGTTCATCTGGAAAAGGATAAAGGTTGGAAGGTGGTCGGAGATGCAGAAATCATACCCGGTATTACCTATCGGAATAACCAGAAGGAAGCGGACATCCTGATAAAATATGAGGCAAGCACCGGCCCCACCTGCAAAGATGAGATCTATCTGGGAGTCATCAGCCTGGACCTGGTCACACAGAAACAGATCAAGACCTGGCCGTAGACGGGAGCCCTGCGCTTCCTGTTTTTGTGCGGAAGGTCCCTTGTTTCGAAAAGGTATTGTGCGATGATACTGTTTTATGATATGATATGAACTGAGAAGATGAGCAATTATATCTATGTCTATTTAAACGAAGAGGATCTGATCCTAATTGAACAGCTGCTTCATCAGGAAGGAGCGTCCTTTTTTGACAAGAACGGAAGTGAAGCAAGCAGATTGCCGGCCTTTTCAGCGCTGAGAGAAGAATATCTGATCGACGTGTACCGCCGTATTTAACTCAATTAAACAAGTGGTTCAGCAAGCAGAGACGTGATCGTTAAAAATATCTGAACGGAAGTGGAGGATCGCCGTGTTCAAACTGTTTAAGAAGAAAACCCCCGGGACCTGTCCCAAATGCGGAGGCGCTCTTCGCGTTGTTTACGATGCCTACGACGATCCCTCCCGGGGCTCTCTGAATTCCCTGAATACCTCGCAGCACTTTTCCCCGAACGCGGTACGCGGCAATTTTGCCGTGAATTACGGCAGCAGCGCCGGCCGCGGACGGAAAAACCTTCTTTACCGCTGTGACGGATGCGGATATGAGACCCGGCGCTGACGATGCGGAAACGGATCCGGCCGGGGCTCCGCCGAAGCGCAGGGCACGGCCGGGATTTCCCGGAAAATAATCAAAAAAGTGCTTGCAACCCGGGCGGGAGCGTTGTATAGTATCCATGATGAGTCGTGTGCGGAAGCGCACGGATCCATTTTCCTCGATAGCTCAATGGTAGAGCACCCGGCTGTTAACCGGGTTGTTGCAGGTTCGAGCCCTGCTCGGGGAGCGAGCTCAAAAAAGCCTCCGGATCGGCGGCTTTTTTATATTAAGTAAAAGCTGCAAAACAACTTGATTTCTAAAGCGCAAAAAACGATTTTTCGCCGCCTCCCGTAAAACTAGAAATACAAAATGTGGTATTTTTCTCTTTTTTTCATTCCAACATCTTGGAAAAAACGGCCGAAAACCGCGCAAAATGGCCATTTTCTTGACTTTTGGGCTGTTTTTGTGTAAAATATAACCGAACTATCGAAATATGACTTCTGCTTTGCAGAAAGGGTAAAGGATGGATCAAATCAAAAAGACCAAAACTTTAAAAAGACTATGGATCAGCCTTTTGGCTGTTTGTCTGCTGTTCACACAGTTCTCGGTGCTGGCGGAGGAGACTCTCCCCATCGTCGGCACTCCCACGGATTTTTACGGGGAAGAGGAGCCTGAAGAGACCGCCGTTCCTGAAGAAACCACGGAAGTCATAACAACAGAAGAAGATAGTTCGGAAATTCAGGAAGAAACGACGAAGGCACCGGAAGAAGCCGCTGCCGAAGTCAATCTCGCTCAGGTGTATGATTACCTGAAACTGAAAGAACAGCAGTCGAACGGCCAGGAGGTCGTCAACGTCATCAACGAACACACGGACAACGACCAGAACAGGAGCGCGGCGTACGAAGATGAGCTGCTTCGCAGCATGCGTCTGCGCAAGCAGGCGGAGCTCAGCGAGCTCAACGTCATCGTGTACCGCTCCAGCGGGTTCGTCAACGTCCGCAAAGAGCCCACGGCCGCCTCGGAGGTGGTCGGCCTCATGCGCAACAATTCCACCGCGGAAGTGACGGACAGCGTCTATGAGGAAGACGGTCTGTGGTACCACATTCAGTCGGGGGAAGTGACCGGCTACGTCAAGGCGGAATTCTTTGTGAGCGGCGCGGAAGCGGCTGACATCATCAGCACCATCGTCCGCTGCTACGCCACGATGAATTACGACGCGCAGCGCCTGCTCCGCGAGCAGAGCGAATACAGCGTCACCCTGGCGGTCCTGTATTCCGGCCAGAAGTATCAGGTAGACGACTGGAACGACAGTTACGTGCGCATCCTGTACGCGTCCGGCGAATTCGGCACGGTCTACGGGTATGTGCCCGCCTCCGCGGTGAAGCTGAGCTGGGAGACCAGCACGGCCGTGACCAAGGAAATGGAACAGCGCAGCCTGGAGGAAGCCAACCGGATCCAGTACGAGCTCTCCAGCATCGACCGGAGCCGCGAGGAATCCCGCATGGAGTCCATACGCGCGTCGGAAGCGGCTGCTTATGAAGCGTATCTGCAGTCCTCCATCGCGGCTTCGCTGGAAGCGGTCGCGGAAGCCAGCCGGGAGGAAGCGGCCCGTCAGGCGTCCATCGCGGAGTCCATCCGCCAGGCGGAAGAAGCGGCCCGCCAGGCGTCCATCGAAGAATCCATCCGCCAGTCGCAGGAAGCGTCCCGCTGGCTGGAGACTTCCACGCAGTGGGAAGCGCCTACGCAGCCGGCCTGGAGCGATTACACCCGCTACATCCCGGAAGGGACTTCGGATTTCCGCCGCCGGGTGGTCACCGACGCCCTGCAGTACGTCGGCGTGCTGGACTATGTGTTCGGCGGTTACAGCCTGATCACGGGCACGGACTGCTCCGGCTTCCTGAGCCTGATCTACGCACACTACGGCATTGAGCTGGCGCACTACTCCTACCACATCGCGTACACCGGCGTGAAGGTCATCTCCATCGACCAGGCGCGGCCCGGCGACATCGTCTGCTGGCGCACCTGGGATCCCGGTACCGGTGCGGGCCACGTGGCCATGTACATCGGCCGCAACGAGTACGGCACGCCCATGATCGTGGAAGCGCCGCGCGAAGGCCTGAAGGTCCGGGTCGTGGAAATGCCCAAAGAGGGCCTGCACACCATCCAGAACGTGATCGGCGACTGACCGACTGATCGGCCGGATGACGGAAAAAGGAGCCGCTGCAGTGATTGCAGCGGCTCCTTTTTTATGGAGTGGCGTTGTATTTATCGTTCAGCGGATCATTCCTCGCCCAGGACGGGCTCGATCAGGCCGTAGGCGCCGTCATTGCGGCGGTACACCACGTTGACTTCTCCGGATTCCGCGTTCAGGAACATGTAGAAATTGTGGCCCAGCAGTTCCATCTGCAGGCAGGCTTCCTCCGCGTCCATCGGCTTGACGGCGAAACGCTTGGTGCGGACGATCTTGATCTCATCGTCATCCGCGGGCGCTTCCGGCTCGTAATTGGCCAGGCCGCCGCTCTGGTAAGTGTCATGCAGCTTGCCGCGGTACTTCTTCAGCTGCTTTTCCATGGAATCCACGGCTTCATCGATCAGGGCATAAATGTCGGTGCCGCTCTTTTCGGAACGGATGACGCCGTATCTGACGGGAACGGTGATCTCTACTTTGGCCTTGCTTTTGACCATGTCCATAAATACTTCCGCGTCGGTCTGTGCCACGAAGAAACGATCCAGCTTCGCAAGCTTCTTGCCCAGCAGTTCCTCCATGGCCTGGGTGGCTGTGAAATTCTTTCCTGTTGTCAGTTTGAAATTCATCGCATTCACTCCTTATCTAGTTCTACAGACGGGCGGATGAGACTGTCCCGTTTTTCAGTTCCGTCCGCTCTTCTGCGTCTTTACTATAGCATAATAATGAGAAAAAAGAAAGAGATTGAAGAAAGTTTATAAAATGCGGGCAAAAAAACAGCGGTCCGGAGACCGCTGCTTTGGAAATCGTGATGCGTTATTTTTTGCCTTTACTGATATGGATGTAAATGGTCTGGCCGGCCGTCAGCTCTGTGCCGCCTTTAATTTCCGATTCTCCCGTCACATTTCCGTCTTTCGAGACGAAGAATACCAGACCTGCTTCGTAGTCCTGGGTCAGCTCTCTCTTCGCTTCCTTGATATCCAGACCCAGACCGTAACCTTCCAGGATGGCGATCAGCTCGTCGGCGGCCATGCCTTCATAATTGGGCATTTTGGCCGTAGGGGCTTCCGTAGGAGCCTCGGTGGGCGCCTCCGTAGGGGCTTCCGTAGGAGCCTCGGTGGGCGCTTCCGTAGGCGGTTCGGTAGGCGCTTCGGTGGGCGCTTCCGTTGGCGCCTCGGTAGGCGCTTCCGTAGGGGCTTCCGTTGTTTCAGCGGGACCCTTGCTGACAAAGACGATCACTTTAGTGCCTTCTTCCAGCGTCGTATGAAGCGGCACGGCGGTCTCGCCGTCTTCATAGGTCACCCAGCGGATCTCGCCGGCGGGATGCTGGCTGGTGACTTTTTTGATCTTGACGACTTCCAGACCGAGGGCCTCCAGTTCCGCCACGTAGGCGTCCACGTCGTAACGGCCCTTATATTCAGGGAGAGAACGGGGCGGATCGGTGGGGGCTTCCGTGGTGGGCGGTTCGGTAGGGGCTTCCGTGGGCGGCGGCGTATAGCGGGCGATCGGGCGGCCGGAACCGTCCAGGATCGCGTGGCCTTCCGAGTCGGCCTCGTAATCCTTCACCAGCAGATAGCCGTTGGTGCCGTTATAGAACGGGACGCCGTTGTTGTCCACCAGCAGCTGGTTGTTGTTGGCGTCATAGATCTTCTCGTGATACTCTTCGCCGCGGACGTACAGCTCCAGCATGTTGCAGCCGATGGATACGAGCTGCCGCTCGGGAATATAGTGATCGTCCGCGATCTTTTCTTCACTGGTCACTACGCCGTCCACCAGGACCTTTTTGATGCAGTAGGCTTTGGCTTCCATATGGATGCCGCCCGTGACTTCGGGCTTGCCGGGATTGGCATTATGGTTCAGGTAGTAGCGGGGACCATAGACTTCCCGCATGGTCACCGTGGTCTCAAAGGCCAGGGAACGGTTGGCGGGACGGGTCTCATGGCCGTAGATGCGGGCTACGACGCGGTTGCCTTCCACGAAGGATTCCAGGTAGATGGGGGCGTCCGTGTTGTTGCGGAACTTCAGGTCCTTATAGTCCCAGGCCAGCGCGCAGTCCTGCGCGAACGGGACGTAGGAGATGACCATGGAGTGGGCGAAGCGCTCGACGATCTCCATTTCCGCACGCAGCGCCGCGCAGTAGATGGTGGTGCTGCCCTGGCAGACGCCGCCGCCCTCTTCATCCGCCATGCGGCCGCCGGGCTGGAAGGCGCCGGCCGGCAGGAAACCCTTGTCCGCAGTGGTATTGCCCATGATGCCCCAGATGGAGAAAACTTCGCCGGGCATGACGATGGTCCCGTTCAGGATCTGCATTTCCAGCGCGATGTTGTGGGTGCGGTTTTCCGTTTCGGGCGTTAAGTCCACGAGCGTGGTGTATTCGCCCAGCACGGCGTTCATCTTGGAGAAATCGCCGGTGCTGTGCAGCGGATCTTCATAGGAAACGGTGACGTTGAGGCTCGGATCGGCGGGGATCTCGTTCGCAAACATCAGCTGGATCTTTTCCGTGGTAGCGCCGACGCCGACGCTGATGCCGTGAGAGGCCTCGGAGGAGACGTAGATGCTGGGGTAGCTGACGCTGATCCTGGCTTCCGTCGCGCCGCGGTTTACTTCAGGGCAGATGACGCGGTTGATGTAGCTCTGGATGGCTTCCGAGCTGATGCTGTATTCCATGGGAAGGACGACGGTATCGTACTTCAGGTTCTGCAGATCCTTATAGCGCTGGATGAGCTTGCCGGACTTGCCGTAGGACGCGGCCTTGGTCAGCGTGTCTTCCACGGACCAGGTGAAGCCCAGCTCGGAGAAGGGGACCACGAAGCTGTTCAGCAGGGTCTGGCCTTCCGTGCGGCCGGGGGTGTCCCTGTTGATGTAATTATCATAGACATATAATTTCAGGGTCCGCTGCGCCGCTTCCCGGAAATAATCCTCCAGCAGCTGCCGGGCCTCTTCCGTCGTTTTTCCGCTCAGGTCCACGTCCCCCATCCAGACGCCGTTGGCGATCCTGTCGTCGCCGTTTCCGGCAGCCTGCGCCATGCGGCCGGGCTGGAAGGCAAACATCAGAACCGTGACGGCCAGGGTCATCAGGAACCAAAATCTGCATTTGCCGTATCTCATATCGGAACAAACCTCTTTTCACAATAAAACTTGTGCCTTATTTCAGCACCAAGCCGATTATACACCAGACCCCCCGAAAAAACAATCCTATTATTTTGTAGATTTTATTAAAAAAATGTGTATAATGGGAATGCGCGGCGTGATGCGGCGCGGAGGTGAAAAAATGACGAAAAAACCCGTACTGGTAGTGATGGCGGCCGGGATCGGCAGCCGCTTCGGCAAGGGGATCAAGCAGCTGACGGCTGTGGGCCCTTCCGGCGAGATCATCATGGACTACTCGCTGTTCGACGCCCGGGAAGCCGGCTTTGAAAAAGTGGTGTTCATCATCCGCAGGTCCCTGGAAAAGGACTTCCGGGAGATCATCGGACAGCGGATCGAAAAGTATTTTGACGTGGAATACGCCTTCCAGGAGATCACGGACCTGCCCGAAGGCTTTACCTGTCCGGAGGACCGGGCCAAGCCCTGGGGCACCGGCCACGCGATCCTGGCGGCGCGCGACATCCTGGACGGACCGTTCGCCGTGATCAACGCGGACGATTATTACGGAAAGACGGCGTTCCGCATCCTGTACGACTTCCTGGCCGCGCTGCCGGAGAAGGAAGAGACGATGGCGCAGTTCGCCATGGCGGGCTTCATCGTGAAGAACACGCTGAGCGACAACGGCGAAGTGACGCGCGGCATCTGCGTGCAGGACATGGCCGGCCATCTGGCGGAGATCCATGAGACCAAGGGCATCGCCCGCCGCGAAGACGGCCGCGTGACCGGGACGTTCGAAGGCAAGGAGGTCCGGATCGATCCGGAAGGCCTGGTCTCCATGAACATGTGGGGCTTCACGCCGGCCATGATGGCGGAACTGAAGAAGGGCTTCGTGCCGTTCCTGGAGAAAGCGCTGAAGGAGAACCCGCTGAAGGCGGAATACCTGCTGCCCACCATCGTGGACGACATGCTGAAGAGCGGCCGCGCGGAAGTCAGCGTGCTGCCCACGCCGGATACCTGGTTCGGCATCACGTTCGCGGAAGACACGGAAGCGGTGCAGGCGGAGTTTGCGAAGATGGCGCGCGAGGGCGTGTATCCGACCCCGCTGTTCCGGTAAAGAGCAGAGAAAGCAAGAAGATCTATGAAAGATAAGAAGTTAACGACCCACAACATGGCGGTCATCGCGATCCTGGGGGCCATCGCCGGTCTGCTGATGCTGGTGGAGATCCCCCTGACGTTCGTGGCGCCGAATTTCTACAAGCTGGACGTCTCGGAGGTGCCGGTAATGATCGGCACGTTTGCCCTGGGCTCCTGGGCGGGCATCCTGATCGAACTGGTCAAGTTGCTGGTCAAGTTCGTCATCAAGGGGAGCAGCACCGGCGGCGTGGGCGAACTGGCGAATTTCCTGATCGGCTGCGCGATGGTGATCCCCGCGGGCATCATTTATCAGCTGAAGAAGACCAAGAAGCGCGCCATGATCGGCATGGGCGCGGGAACGGTCACGATGGCGGCGGCCGGCCTGGTGATGAACGCGCTGGTGCTGCTGCCGTTCTATGCGAAACTGATGCCGCTGGAGCAGATCATCGCGGCCGGCGCCAAGATCTTCCCGCAGGTCGATTCGGTGTGGAGCTTCGCGCTGTGGTGCGTGGCGCCCTTCAACCTGATCAAGGGCGTCATCATTTTCGTGCTGACCATGCTGCTGTATAAGCGGGTGAGCCGGCTGATCAAGGAAGCCGGCAGAAAGGCGTAAGAAGGATTGCGGAAGGACGGAGAGGAATTTGTGATCGAAACGGCGGCCCCGGGAGAGACCCGGGCGCTTGGCGTGCGCTTCGGACGCGAAGCGCGGCCCGGGCAGGTGTTCGCCTTAAGCGGTGATCTCGGCGCGGGCAAGACCGTGTTCGCCAAGGGCTTCGCGGAAGGCCTGGGCATCACGGCGGCGGTCACGAGCCCCACTTTCACGCTGATGCAGGTCTACGAAGGGGGACGCCTCCCCCTGTGCCATATGGACGCCTACCGGCTGGAGGAGGAATCCGAGCTGGAAGCGGTGGGCGGCGACGAATATTTCGGCGGCGACGGCGCCGTTCTGGTCGAATGGCCGGAAATGGTGGAAGGCCTGCTGCCGGAGGATACGGTCTGGATCCGGATCGACCGGATCCCGGAAAAAGGCGGCGATGCCCGCCGCATCACGGTGAAAGGGGGAAGGGGCGCATGAAACTGCTGGCGATCGAAAGCGCGGCCCTGGTGGCCTCGGCGGCCCTGTCGGAGGACGGCGCCGTTTCGGCGGAGATCACGCTGAACACGAAACTGACCCATTCCCAGACCCTGCTGCCCATCATCGACGAGCTGTTCGCGCGGACGGAATGGCGGCCGGAGGACCTGGACGGTATAGCAGTGTCTGCAGGCCCCGGCTCCTTTACGGGCCTGCGGATCGGCGCGGCCACGGCGAAAGCGCTGGGCCTGGCCTGGGGGAAGCCGCTGATCGCGGTCCCCACGCTGGATGCCATGGCGTTTTCCCTGTGGGGAAGCCGTTTCCTGATCTGCCCCATCATGGATGCGCGGCGCGCGCAGGTGTACACGGGCCTGTACCGCTTTGAGGCGGACGGGACGTTCACGGTGCTGGAAAAGTCCGCGGCGCTGAGCCTGGAGGAGAGGCTGGACGGCCTGCGGGCGCGGGGCGAAACGGTCGTCTTCCTGGGCGACGGCGTCCCGGTGTTTCGGAAGACCATCGAAGGATCGCTGGACGGGCAGGCGCTGTTCGCGCCGTCCCACGTCAGCCGTCAGCGGGCGGCGGCGGTCGCGGCGCTGGGCGCGGAACTGCTGGCCCGGGGCGAAACGGTGACGCCGGCTGCATTCGCGCCGTTCTACCTGCGGATCTCGCAGGCGGAGCGGGAACGGAACGCCAGGCTGCGGCAGGAGGAACCGACCGGCGGGAACGTCTGACCGCGGGGATCCGCAGCCGAACCGCTGCGGATGACAGGAGGATTTTATGAGTACCGTCACGATCCGGCCCGGCCGCGTGGAAGACGCCCCGGCGCTGCGGAAGATGGAAGTGCAGAATTTTACGGACCCCTGGTCCGAAGGGGGGCTGCTCACGGCGCTGTCCAACCCTCTCAGTTACATCCGCATCGCGGAGTCGGACGGCCGCCCGGTAGGCTACCTCATCGCCAGCCGCGTGCTGGACGAGGGCGAGCTGCTGCGCATCGCCGTGGACCCGGACAGCCGGGTGCGGGGCGTGGGCAAGGCCCTGACGGAGACCATGATGCGCGAAAACCCCGGCACGAAGGTATGGCGCCTGGACGTGCGGGTGAGCAATTACGGGGCCATCAAGCTGTATGAGTCGCTGGGCTTCAAGCCCGTGGTGCGCCGCCGGAATTATTACGAGAAACCGATGGAAGACGGCATCATGATGATGCTGGAGATCAAATAAAGGGGAACCCGAACGGGAAGACTGATGCTGGATGTCTGTCTGGCCGGGACCGGCGGCATGATGCCGCTGCCGTACCGGCACCTAACCTGCCTGATGCTGCGCCACGAAGGTTCGCAGCTGCTGATCGACTGCGGCGAAGGGACTCAGATCGCGCTGAAAAAGCGCGGCTGGAGCTTCAACCCGATCGATTATATTTTGTTTACGCATTTTCACGCGGACCACATCAGCGGGCTGATCGGCCTGCTGCTTTCGATCGGCAATGCGGACCGGACCGATCCGGTGACGCTGGTCGGCCCCCGCGGCCTGCAGAAGGTCGTGGAGAGCCTGCGGATCATCGCGCCGGAACTGCCGTTCGAACTGGAATTCATGGAACTGGGCGCGGAGCCGGTAGAATATCTCCAGCTGGGCGCGTTCCATATCACGGCGTTCAAGGCGCGCCACCGCATCCCGTGCTACGGATACACGGTGGACATCCCGCGGCAGGGGCGCTTCCTGGTGGAGCAGGCGCAGGCGCTGGGCCTGCCCGTGCAGATGTGGGGCCTGCTGCAGAAGGGACAGACCGTGGAATTCGAAGGGGAGACCTATTTCCCGGAGATGGTGCTCGGCCCGCCCCGCAAGGGCATCCGGGTCAGCTACTGCACGGATTCCCGGCCCACGGACAACATCGCGGCCGGCGTGCGCGGCGCGGACCTGTTCATCTGCGAAGGCATGTACGGCGAAAAAGGGTCCGAGCAGCGGGCTGCGGAGCACAAGCACATGAATTTCGCGGAGGCCGCGGACCTGGCGAAGGAAGCCGGCGTGCACGAGCTGTGGCTGACGCATTTTTCCCCGGCGATGCCGCGTCCGGAGGACTATCTGGAGACTGCACAGGAAATATTTCCCAATACCAGGGTGGGAAAGGACGGCTTAAGCTGTACACTGAATTTTGAGGACAAAGACGTTGAGTGACGCGTTACGCAAGATAAACATACTGGCCATCGAGTCTTCGTGCGATGAGACCGCCGCCGCCGTGGTGACGGACGGCCGTCATATCCGGAGCAATATCATCTCGTCCCAGGTCCCGCTGCACACGCTGTACGGCGGCGTGGTGCCGGAGCTGGCTTCGCGCGCCCACATCGAGCGGATCGACGCGGTGGTGCAGGAGGCGCTGAACGAGGCGGGGATGACGCTGCCGGAGGTGGACGCCGTCGCCGTGACGTACGGACCGGGCCTGGTCGGCGCGCTCCTGGTGGGCGTGGCCTATGCCAAGGCGCTGGCGTTCGGGCTGAAAAAGCCGCTGATCGGGGTGAACCACATCGAGGGCCACGTGTCCGCGAATTTCCTGGAGCACCCGGATCTGGAGCCGCCCTTCCTGAGCCTGATCGTGTCCGGCGGCCATACCAATCTGGCTTTCATGAAGGACTACGGTGTATTTGAGATCCTCGGCCGCACGCGGGACGACGCCGCGGGCGAAGCGTTCGACAAAGTGGCGCGTGCGATCGGGCTGGGCTATCCCGGCGGGCCGAAGATCGAAAAGGCCGCGCGGGAAGGCGACCCGGAGGCCATTCATTTTCCCCGCGGGAAAGTGGACGAAGCGCCGTACGACTTCACGTTCAGCGGCATGAAATCCGCGGTCCTGAATTATCTGAACCACGCGGAGATGACGGGAGAGACCGTCTCGCAGGCCGACGTCGCCGCCTCCTTCCAGGCGGCCGTCGTGGACGTCCTGGTGAGCCGCGCGATGCATGCCGCGCCAGAACTGCACCAGGATAAACTCGTCCTGGCCGGCGGCGTCGCCGCCAACGACGCTTTGCGCACTGCCCTCGCGGACGCCTGCGCCAAAGCCGGCATCGCCCTGTACGCGCCGTCCCTCATCCTCTGCACCGACAACGCCGCCATGATCGGCGCCGCCGCCTATTTCCGTTACCGCCGCGGCGAACGCGCCGGCTGGGACCTGAACGCGGTCCCTTACCTCGAACTTCAGACGTGACAGGGGTTCTGACAAAGGAACCGTCCCCCTGTCAGATCGTCAGATCGTCACATTTTGCCGGGGCGGCGGTTGCCCCGGCACACGATTCGTGATATAATTATTCTGTTGTGAACTTGATTTATACAGATGAGAGCTGTTTATCTGTTTTTCCGGTAGCCTGCCTGCCGCCGATGAAAGGAGCCGCCATGAGTGCCGCACTCGATATCATTCAGGATCCGACCCTGACTTACCACCAGGAACTGCTCGCGCTGGCCCGTCTGGGCGAAAGCACGGACGATTCCCTGCGCTACAGCGACGAATACTACAAGGCCAAGGACAGCCGCGCGCTGTGCGACCTGAACGAAGGCGTCATGCCGTACCGTCCCCGCTACATCTGCCCGGATTATTCGCTGCTGTTCACGAAGGGCTGCGCGTTCCTGGAACTGGATCCGCCGCAGGATCTGGCGGAAGCCCTGAACTCCCTGATGATCCTGTATCATCACGTCCCCTCCATCACGTCTTTCCCGGTGTATCTGGGCGATCTGGACGCGCTGCTGGAGCCGTTCGTGCTGAAGGAAGACCGCGCGTATGCGAAAAAGCTGCTCGGCCTGTTCCTTAAGCAGATCGATAAGACGCTGACCGACTCCTTCGTCCATGCGGACATCGGCCCTGGGGCTTCCGTGACCGGCGAGCTGCTGATGGAACTGACCGAGGAGATGCAGCTGGCCATTCCGAACCTGACTCTGAAATACGACCCGGCGGTCACGCCGGAGGATTTCGCGTTAAAGGCCGTGAACTGCATGCTGAAGACCGCCAAGCCCTCCTTCGCCAACCACGGCATGTTCGTGAAGGAGTGGGGCGAAAAATACGCCATCGCGTCCTGCTACAACGGCCTGATGCAGGCCGGCGGCGGCTATACCCTGCCCCGCCTGCGCCTGTACGAGTGCTCGCTGGCGGCGAAGAGCGTAGAGGATTTCCTGGACCGCGTGCTGCCGTATTACGCGGACCTGCAGTTCGAATACATGGACAAGCGCGTGAAATTCATCGTGGAGGAATCCAGCTTCTTCAAGACCAATTTCCTGGTCACGGAAGGTTTTGTGAAGCGCGAGAATTTCACCGGCATGTTCGGCCTGGTGGGCCTGGCGGAATGCTGCAACCACCTGCTGGGCATCGAGGACCCGAAAAAGGGCTTCGGTCTGAACGACGAAGCCACCGCGCTGGGCCGCCGCATCATGGACCGTCTGAGCGAGCTGGTGGAGGCGCATGAAGCGCCGTACTGCGAATCCACGGGGCACCGCTACCGCCTGCACGCGCAGGTCGGCATCGATTCCGACGGCCGCGAGGACGCGCCCGGCACCCGCATCCCGATCGGCGCGGAGCCGGCCATGCTGGACCAACTGGCGGTGAATGAGCAGTTCCACCCCTATTTTCCGACCGGCACGGGCGACATCTTCAAATTCGAAGAGACCTGGATGAAGACGCCGGAAGCGGTGCTGCCCATCATCAAGGGCAGTCTGGCGCGCGGCCTGCGCTATTTCAGCGGATACCTGGAAAACAACGACGTCGTGCGCGTCACCGGCTACCTGGTGAAGCGTTCGGAGATCGACAAGCTGACCGCCGGCAGGCAATCCCTCAACAACGTGACTGTGTTCGGCAAGGGCGCCAAGGATTTCGGCGGCGCGCTGGACAGAAGAGTGCAGAAACAGGATGAAAACAGGGATCATTAACAAAATCATCGCGTTTTCCAACGTAGACGGCCCCGGCAACCGGACGGCCGTCTTTTTCCAGGGCTGCAATTTACATTGCCTGTTCTGCCACAACCCGGAGACGATCCACCGGTGCGTGGGCTGCGGCCTGTGTGTGGAGAAATGCCCGCAGTGGGCGCTGAAGAGGAATGAGGCGGCCGGCAGCCGCCCGGTGGAGGCCGGCAAAACCGCAGGAATGGCCGGCGGCCGCCCGGATGAAACGGCCCCTGTCCCTCCGATCCTCTGGACCCCTTCCCTCTGCGTCGACTGTGACACCTGTATCAAGACCTGCCCGCATCTTGCCTCCCCCAAAGTCCAGTACATGACCGCGGAAGCCCTGCGCGATAAGATCCGCCGCACGGCCCCGTACATCAACGGCGTCAGCTTTTCCGGCGGCGAGTGCACGCAGCAGCGCGATTTTCTGATGGAGGTCATTCCTCTGATCCGCGAACTGGGCCTGGGCGTTTTGCTGGACTCCAACGGGACGTACGATTTTGAGCAGGATCCGGAACTGCTGCGCATCATCGATGGCGTCATGCTGGACATCAAAGCCGCCGATCCGGCCTTCTGCCGCACTCTCACCGGCGCCGGCCCGGAACTGCCCTTCCGCAACCTGGATTTTCTGCAGCGCGCCGGCAAACTCGAAGAGGTCCGCACCGTCCTTTTCCCGCACCACCCGGAGCAGAACGAAGCCACCGTCCGCGCCGCGGCCTCCCGCCTGCGTCCGGACGTGCGCTATAAGCTTCTCCGCTATCGTCCCTTCGGCGTCCGGCAGGAGGGCCTGGACTTTCTGGGCGGCGAGATCACGCCGGAAGCGGAAGGGGAACACCTGGCGGCCCTCGCCCGCTCGCTTGGCGCGGAAAACAGCGTGACGGTATAGCTCTAATCCTGTTCTAATCTTCCGGCGCTATGATTAAGGAAGAGGGCGGTCTGGCCGCCGCCCGTTTCAGGAGGCTGCCATGAGATTGTTGTTTGCTGAAGATGAAGAGGACCTGAACCGGATCCTGACCGCGAAACTGAAAGAAGAGGGGTACAGCGTGGATTCCTGCCTGAACGGGCGGGATGCGTTGGACTGCCTGGAAGCCGCGCCGTACGACGGGGCGGTCCTGGACGTCATGATGCCGAGCCTGGACGGATTCGCCCTGCTCAAGCGGATGCGGGAGAAGGGGATCCGTACCCCGGTCCTGTTCCTGACTGCCCGGGATTCTACGGAGGACAAGGTCCGGGGCCTGGACCTGGGCGCCGCGGACTATATGGTCAAGCCGTTTTCCCTGGCCGAGCTGATGGCGCGGGTCAGGGCCCTGACGCGCCAGTCGGCCGGCGTATCCAGCAGTACGCTGACAGCGGCGGATCTGACGCTCGACACCGCATCGCACCGTGTCACGCGGGCAGGAAAACTCATCGACCTTTCCGCCAAAGAATACGCCCTGCTGTCCTACATGCTCCATCATAAGAACAGCGTGCTGACCAGACAGCAGATCGAGGACCATATCTGGAATTTCGATTATGAGGGCGGAACGAACGTGGTGGACGTCTATATCAGCTATCTGAGGAAAAAGATCGACGACGGCCATCCGGCCCGGCTGATCCGCACCGTGCGCGGCATCGGGTACCGGCTGAGCGACGAAGCGCCGGAAGGGGGATCGCCGTGAAAAAAGGGCGCAGTATCCGCTTTAAGACAGCCCTCTGGTCTACGGCCGTCCTGGTGCTGACGGTGGGGCTGTCCTTTCTGGCCGTCCGCTTTGCCAGCGGACTGGTCCTGCTCGGCATCAACCGGGACGTCCTGCTTGACGCCGTGGAGAAAAACGTCCGGATGATCCGGTTTAATGAGTCGCGGGAAAGACCCGCGGCCAATTTTTATCTGGAATACGCGACCGGATACCTGGAGATCGACGAAGATTTTCTGAATGAAATGGGCGGCGTCACCGCCGCGCTGTATGACGCGGACGGCACGCTGCTGTACGGGGAAGACCCGCTGGCGCGCCGTGCGGACAGGCTTCCGTTCGGGGAGACCCGGATCCATGAAATGAAGAGCGGCGGTGAGACCTTTATCCTGTACGACCGGCGGATCGAACTGGCGCAGGCCGGTAACCTGTGGCTCAGAGGCATGGTTTCGGAGACCGCGTCCCTGGCGCCGCTTTCCGCCATCACCCGCCTGTCCCTGGTCCTTCTGCCCATCCTGATCCTGCTGGCGGTCCTGCTGCTGCATTTTGTGACGGACCGCATGCTCTCGCCGCTGAAAAAAGTGGAAGAAACGGCGCGTGATATCGCCGCCGGAGACAGGCTGGACCGGCGGATCGAGGGCGTTGGCGGACGGGATGAGGTAGGGCAGCTGGCCGGAACCTTCAATCAGATGATGGACCGGCTGGAGGAATCGTTTGAACGAGAGCGGCGCTTTACTTCCGATGCGTCGCACGAGCTCCGCACGCCGGCCTCCGTGATCATGGCGCAGACGGAATATACGCTGGAGAAGGAACGCAGCGCGGCGGAATACCGGGAAGCGCTGGAGGTGGTGGCGCGCCAGGGAAAGCGCATGAGCGCCCTGATCAATGACATGCTGGATTATTCCCGCATGGACCTGTCCGCGGAACGGTATCCGCTGGCGCCGCTCGACCTGTCGGCGCTGGTGCGGGAAACGGCCGGCGCGCTGGCTCCGGTGGGAGAAAGTCCGCGGGAATACCGGTCGGAGATCGAAGATGGGCTGTATGCGGAGGGCAATGAAGGCCTGCTGACACAGCTTCTGCAGAATCTGATCAGCAACGCCTACCGTTACGGGGATCCCGCGGGGCGGATCACGGTCCGCCTGAAAAAAGAGGCCGGCCGGCCGGTCCTTTCCGTAGAGGACGACGGTCCCGGGATCCCGAAGGAAGAACAGGAAAAAATCTTTGAACGGTTTTACCGCGGCGACGCTTCGCGCAGCGTGCAGGGCACGGGACTGGGCCTGGCGCTCGTGAAAAAGATCGCGGAGATCCACGGGGCTGCGGTCGAACTGGAGAGTGAAATGGGGAAGGGAAGCTGCTTCCGGATCATTTTCCCGGTTTTTGAAAAAAAATCCGCCTTCTAATCATCCTTTAATCCTGACGGGGCATAATGAAGCCGCAACAGGAAAAAAACAGATCAGGATAAAAGGAGGAAACCAGATCATGAAGAAGACATCATTGCTCATCCTTGCGCTGGCCGGTGCGCTGGTCCTGGGCGGGGGCGGCGTGTTTGCCGCCGGACAGATCGCCCGCAGCAGCGCCATCAGTGAAAAGAACGCGCTGAATTTCGCATATGTGGACGCCGGCATCCTGCCGGAGGAAGCGGAAACCGTCAGTACAAAGTTCGATTTTGAAAAAGGACGCTTCGTCTATGAGATCGCGTTTACGGCCGGCGGGACCCGTTATGCGTACACGCTGGACTCCGGGACAGGCGCCGTGCTCGGGAAGGAAACGGAACTGATCGTGCTGCCGGGCGGGACGCCGGAGCAGCCGGAGATCCCGCTCACGGAACTGGCGGAAACGGAGCCGGCCGCTCCGGAGATGATCAGCACGGAACAGGCCATGAGCATCGCGCTGGAGGACGCCGGCCGCAGCGCCTCCGAAGTGGTCTTCACGAAGGCAAAGCAGGAGAAGGAAGACGGCCGCCAGATCTACGATATAGAATTCATCGCGGCAGGCGAAATGGAGTATGAATACGAGATCGACGCGTACACCGGGGCCATTCTGGAGAAGGACAGTGAATCCCTGCGGCCCGTAACGGAGCCGACGCAGCCTGTTCCTACGGAGCCTGTGCCTACGGAACCGGAGCCGACGCAGCCGGTGCCGACCGAGCCTGTACCTACGGAACCCGTGCCGACGCAGCCGGTCCCCACACAGCCCGTTCCCACCGAACCCGTCCCTACGCAGCCCACGGCCCCTGAAATGATCGGCCTGGAGA
>JAFRRM010000032.1 GCA_017428105.1 Lachnospiraceae bacterium
CGACGCGCAGCGCCAGGCGACCAAGGACGCCGGCCGCATCGCGGGCCTGGACGTCAAGCGGATCATCAACGAGCCCACGGCCGCGGCACTGGCCTATGGCCTGGACAATGAAAAAGAGCAGAAGATCATGGTCTACGACCTGGGCGGCGGCACCTTCGATGTCTCCATCATCGAGATCGGCGACGGCATCATCGAAGTGCTCTCCACCAACGGCGACACCCGCCTGGGCGGCGACGACTTCGACAACAAGATCATCGGCTGGATGCTGCAGGAATTCAAGCGTGCCGAAGGCGTGGACCTGTCCGGCGACAAGATGGCCATGCAGCGTCTGAAGGAAGCGGCGGAGAAGGCCAAGAAGGAACTGTCCACCGCGACCACCACCAACATCAACCTGCCGTTCATCACCGCGACCAGCGAAGGCCCGAAGCATCTGGACCTGAACCTGTCCCGCGCGAAATTCGACGAACTGACCCGCGACCTGGTGGAAAAGACCGCCGTCCCCGTGCAGAACGCGCTGCGCGACGCCGGCTTGACCGCCGCGGACATCAGCAAGGTCCTGCTGGTGGGCGGCTCCACCCGTATCCCTGCGGTGCAGGAGAAGGTGAAACAACTGACCGGCAAGGAGCCGAACAAGTCCCTGAACCCGGATGAATGCGTGGCGCTGGGCGCCTCCATCCAGGCCGGCAAGCTGGCGGGCGACGCCGGCGCGGGCGAGATCCTGCTGCTGGATGTCACGCCGCTGTCCCTGAGCATCGAGACGCTGGGCGGCATCGCCACCAAGCTGATCGAGCGGAACACCACCATCCCCACCAAGAAGAGCCAGATCTTCTCCACGGCCGCGGATAACCAGACCTCCGTCGAGATCAACGTGCTGCAGGGCGAGCGCCAGTTTGCCCGCGACAACAAGAGCCTGGGCATGTTCCGCCTGGACGGCATCCTGCCCGCCCGCCGCGGCGTGCCGCAGATCGAGGTCACGTTCGACATCGACGCGACCGGCATCGTGAACGTGTCCGCGAAGGACCTGGGCACCGGCAAGGAGCAGCACATCACCATCACCGCTTCCTCGAACATGTCCGACAGCGACATCGAGAAGGCCGTGCGCGAAGCCGCGGAATTCGAGGCGCAGGACAAGAAGCGCAAGGAAGGCATCGACGCCCGCAATGAAGCGGAAGCCATGATCTTCAACACGAAGAACGCGCTGGATGAAGTGGGCAGCAAACTGGACGACGGCTTAAAGAGCCAGGTGCAGGCCGACATCGACGCCCTGCAGAAGGTGGTCGACGAGACCGCGGGCAGCGAGACGCTGACCGACAGCCAGATCAGCGCTCTCAAGAACGGCCAGGAGACCCTGATGAAGAACGCGCAGGCGCTGTTCGCGAAGGTATACGAGCAGGCGCAGGGGCAGCAGGGCGGACCGCAGGGCTTCGGCGGCCAGGGTCCGCAGGGCGAGCCTTTCGGCGGCCAGAATTACGGCCAGGGCCCGCAGAACGGCGGCAAGCCGGATGACGACGTGATCGACGCGGATTTCAAGGAAGTCTGATCCGGCATTCAAAAGAATATGACCTGACCTGTGTGGGCACGCGTCCCGGCGGAAATACACCTGCCGGGGCCGATGCCCACATCGGTCCGTAAAAAGGACCCGGACATGCAGTATGCCGGCTCCGCATCAAAATAAGAACGGCTGATCTGCTGACGGCCTGTGATCGGCCCCGCTGACGAATCGGGGAACAGATCCGCATGACCGGGCAGCATCGGCCTGCAACCCAAAGGAACACCATGGCAGAATCCAAACGAGATTATTACGAAGTACTGGGCATCCCCCGGACCGCGACCGAAGACGAGATCAAGCGCGCCTACCGGAAGCTGGCCAAGAAATACCACCCGGACGTCAATCCGGGCGATAAGGACGCCGAGGCGAAATTCAAGGAAGCCTCGGAAGCTTATGCTGTCCTGATCGACCCGGAGAAGAAGGCCAAATACGACCAGTTCGGCCACGCGGCCTTCGACGGCACCGGCGGCGTCAGCTACGATTACAACAGCGCGGACTTCAGCGACATCTTCAGCGATCTGTTCGGCGACCTGTTCGGCGGCGGCGGCTTCGGCGGTTTCGGAGGCTTCGGCGGCACCCGGACCCGGACGCGCGGCGGCCCCGTGCAGGGCGCCAACACCCGCGCGCGCATCCGCATCACCTTTAAAGAGGCCATCACCGGCTGCGAGAAGGAACTGGAACTGAATCTGAAGGAAGCCTGCCCCGAATGCGGCGGCAGCGGCGCGAAGAAGGGCACCAGCCCCGTCACCTGCACGCAGTGCGGCGGCAGCGGCCAGATCACGATGACCCAGCAGACCATTTTCGGGATGTCGCAGACCGTGCGCGCCTGTCCGACCTGCTCCGGCACCGGCCGGGTCATCAAGGACAAATGCCCGAAATGCAGCGGCAGCGGCTACGTGTCCCGGCGCCAGAAGGTGCAGGTCTCCGTGCCCGCCGGCATCGACGACGGCCAGAGCATCCGCATCCGCGGCAAGGGCGAGCCCGGCGCGAACGGCGGCCCCTTCGGCGATCTGCTGGTGGAGGTCCGCGTCGCGGAAGATCCCGTCTTTGCCCGCGAGGACACGGACATCTTTTCCGCCGTCAACATCAGCTACGCCCAGGCGGCCCTGGGCGACACCATCCGCATCCCCACCGTGGACGGCGAGGTGGAGTATGAATTGAAGCCCGGCACCCAGCCCGGCACCCGGATCCGCCTGCGCGGCAAAGGCGTGCCGTATCTGCGGCAGAACAACGTCCGGGGCGATCACTATGTGACGTTCCTGGTCCGCGTGCCCGAAAAGATGAACCGGGAACAGAAGGAAGCGCTGCTGGCCTTTGACGCCGCCATGGGCGGCGGCCTGTCCGGCGGTGACGGTCCGGGCCCCAAGAAGAAAAAGAACATTTTCCGCTAAGCCAATCAGGGCGGCCCCGACGGTCCGCCCTCGTTTTACAAAGAGGAGACCGTATGTATCATTTCTTTTCCCCCGGGGGACCGGAAACGGACGGCTTCCTGACCATCACCGGCCCGGATGTGAAGCACATCACGCGGGTGCT
Source organism: Lachnospiraceae bacterium (assembly GCA_017428105.1). Classification (GTDB taxonomy): domain Bacteria; phylum Bacillota; class Clostridia; order Lachnospirales; family Lachnospiraceae; genus UBA6987. The sequence goes on from JAFRRM010000032.1 coordinate 3,083, forward strand.
GCGGATGAAGGAAGGCGAGCGGCTCATCGTCAGCGACGATCAGGACCGGAACCGGCTGTGCGAGATCGCGGCCTGCGGTCCTGATTTCGTGCGCGTCCGCGTACTGGAGGAGGAGATCCCCTCCGCCGAGATGGACCGGCGCGTGATCCTGTTCCAGGGGCTTCCCAAAGGCGACAAAATGGATTATATTATCAGCAGAGCCGTGGAGCTCGGCGCCGCCGGCCTGGTGCCCGTGGAAATGGCCCGCTCCGTGGTAAAGCTGGAGCCGAAGAAGAAGGAGAGCCGCCGCGAGCGCTGGCAGGCCAAAGCGGAGAGCGCCGCCAAGCAGTCGGGCCGCGGCGTGATCCCGGAGATCGGCCCCGTCTGCCGCTTTGCGGACGCGGTGAAGCAGGCGCAGGAACTGGACGTGATCCTGGTCCCCTATGAATCCGCGGAGAAAATGACTTACACGCGCAGCGTGCTGGGCAGCGTGCCCGCCGGTGCGTCCGTGGGGATCTTCATCGGGCCGGAGGGCGGCTTCGCCCCGGAGGAGATCGAAGAGCTGACCCGGGCGGGCGGGAAGATCCTGACGCTGGGGCCGCGCATCCTAAGGACGGAAGCGGCCGGCGCGGCGGTCCTGGCCATGTGCACGCTGCTGTGGGAGGATTGACATGACTGAGATCTATCTGGACAACGCATCCACCACCCGGCCTTCCCCCGCCGTGCGGGAGGCCATGCTGGCATGCCTGGAGGAAGCCTACGGCAACCCCTCCTCGCTGCACCGGAAAGGCGTGGAAGCGGAGAACATCATCAAAAAAGCGCAGGGAAGCGTCGCGGAACTGCTGAAAGTCAGAGAGAAAGAGATCTTTTTCACTTCCGGCGGCACGGAGAGCAACAACTGGGCCGTCCTGGGCGCCGCCCGCGCGCGGAAACGCCAGGGCCGCCACGTGATCACCTCCGCCGTGGAGCATCCGTCGGTGAGCGCTCCCATGGCGCAGCTGAAGGACGAAGGTTTCGAACTGACCGTCCTGCCCGTCGACAGCCGCGGGCTGGTCGATCCCGAAGACCTGAAGGCGGCCCTGCGTCCGGACACCGTGCTGGTGAGCCTGATGGCCGTCAATAACGAACTGGGGAGCATCGAACCCATCGAAGCCTGCGGCGCCGAGATCCGCCGCCGCGGCGGCGTCGCCGCATTTCACGTGGACGCCGTGCAGGCCTTCGGCAAACTGCCGCTCAACCCCCGCGCCTGGGGCGTGGACCTCCTGACGGGCAGCGCCCACAAGATCCACGGGCCCAAGGGCTGCGGCTTCCTGTACGTATCCGAAGGGACGAGGATCCTGCCGCTGGTCTTCGGCGGCGGACAGCAGAAGGAACTGCGCTCCGGCACGGAAAACATGCCGGGCATCGCCGGCCTCGGCGCGGCGGCCGCGGAAGCGCTGGCGCATTTCGGCAGCAACCGGGCGGCGCTGTATGAACTGCGCCATCAGTTCTGCCAGGGCCTGTCCGGCCTGGACGGCGTCCGCATCAACGGCCCGGGCGAGGACGCCCTGACCGCCCCGCATATCATCAGCGCGACGTTCGACGACGTCCGCAGCGAAGTCCTGCTGCACGCGCTGGAGGACAAAGGCATCTACGCCTCCGCCGGTTCCGCCTGCTCCTCGCACAAGCGGGAGATCAGCCCGGTCCTCAAGGCCATCGGACTGGACCGGAAGGCGGCGGAATCCACGCTGCGGTTCTCGCTCTCGCGGTACAACACGGCGGAAGAGATCACGGAAACGGTGCGGGTACTGGGCGAACTGCTGCCCGCGCTGAGAAGATTCGTGAGACGATAAGGGAACGGGATGTCCGCGCGGTCCGGGAGGCCGGCGGCTGTTCCGGCGGGCCGCTCCGGCAGCCTCCCTGCAGGATCCGTGAAATAAAAAAGACCGGGGCACGCCCCGGGAAAAGATAAAACAGCCGGGGCCTCTGCCCCTGACAGGAGTTTTTATGGAATATCAGTCCCTGCTCATCAAATATGCCGAGATCGGCGTCAAGGGAAAGAACCGTTACCTTTTTGAAGACCGCCTGGTGAAACGGGCGGCCGAGGTGCTGCGGAAGATCCCGGGCCGCTTCAAGGTCTATAAATCCAACGGGCGCATCTACGCGGACGCCGCGGAGCCTTTCGACCTGGAACAGGCTGCGGAGGCCCTGCAGCACGTCTTTGGCATCGCCGGGATCTGCCCGCTGGTGCAGCTGCCCGTGATGCCGCCCGAGGAACTGCGCCGCGCGGCCGCGGTTTATTTCGAACAGGCCCATCCCGCCTATGCGGGGACCTTCAAAGTGGTCGCCACCCGCGCCAACAAGGCCTACCCCTGGGATTCCAACGAGATCAACCGGGCGGTGGGAGAAGAGATCCTGGCCCGTCTGCCGGAGTCGCACGTGGACGTGCATGAACCGCAGACCGTCCTGCGCGTGGAGGTCCGGGAAAAAGTGAATTTCTACTCGCGGACCATCCCCGGCCCCGGCGGCATGCCCGTGGGCGGCTCGGACAAGGCCATGCTGCTCCTGTCCGGCGGCATCGACAGCCCCGTGGCAGGCTATATGGTGGCTAAGCGGGGCGTTACCCTGGAAGCCGTCTATTTCCACGCCCCACCTTACACCAGCGAGCGCGCGAAGCAGAAGGTGGTGGATCTGGCAACGCAGGTGGCCGCCTACGCCGGCCCCATCCGCCTGCACGTGATCAATTTCACGGACATCCAGCTTTCGATCTATGAGAAATGCCCGCACGACGAGCTGACCATCATCATGCGCCGCTACATGATGCGCATCGCGCAGACGCTGGCGGAGCAGAACGGCGCGCTGGCGCTCGTGACCGGCGAATCCATCGGCCAGGTGGCCTCCCAGACCGTGAAGAGCATGGTCAGCACCAACGAGGTCTGCACGATGCCGGTCTTCCGGCCGCTGATCGCCTTCGACAAGCAGGACATCATCAACCTCTCCCAGAAGATCGGGACCTTCGAGACCTCGATCCTTCCGTACGAGGACTGCTGCACCATCTTCGTGGCCAAGCATCCGGTGACCAAGCCCAACGCGGGGATCATCCGCCGGTCCGAGGAAAAACTGCTGCCGGAGATCAACGGCCTGGTGGAAAAGGCGCTGGCGGAAGACGAAGTGATCGTCTGCGGCTGAAGAGATCCGGGCAATGAAAAAGGGCGGCGAACCGCCGCCCTCCGGATCCGGCCGGACGTCAGAGCACGTCCGCCGCGTTTACTCGGCCAGATAAGGCGCGAGGGCTTTCATGACCTCGTCCAGCGGTTCCTCGCCGTAAATGTCCAGGCTGACCGGCTTGGACAGGTCCAGGCTGAAAATGCCCAGGTTGGACTTGGCATCCACGGTATAGCGGCCGGAATGCATGTCAAAGTCGCATTCGAAGGGGGTAATGGCCTTTACGAATTTATTGACTTTATCAATGGAATCCAAATTGATCTGAACCGTTTTCATGTAAGGGCTCCTTTCTCCGTACACATACTGGGTAATTAATATTATAAAACGGAATTCCGGAAAAAACAAGACTATGGAACAGGAAATCAGAAGACGGCGCATCGCCTTCCACAATCTGGGCTGCAAGGTCAACAGCTATGAGACCGAGGGCATGCTGCAGCAGATGACCGCGGAAGGCTACGAAGCGGTCCCCTTTGGCCCGGGGGCCGATATTTACGTGATCAATACCTGCACCGTCACCAACATCGCGGACCGCAAATCCCGCCAGATGCTGCACCGGGCCAAAAGCATGAACCCGGACGCGCTGGTGGTCGCCGTGGGCTGCTACGCCCAGGTGGCGGGCGAAGACTTAAGATCGGACCCTGCAGTGGACCTGGTGGTGGGAAATGACGAAAAAAGCCGTCTTCCGGAACTGATCAGGGCGTTTGAGTCCGGCTGCGGGGAGGGCGTCGCCGTGCGCGACATCGCCGCCTCCCGGCAGTTCGAGGAGATGCCGGCGTCGGGCAGCGGCGAGCGGACCCGCGCCTACCTGAAGATCGAAGACGGCTGCAACCAGTTCTGCAGCTACTGCCTGATCCCCTATGCCCGCGGCCGGGTGCGCAGCCGTTCCGTGGAGAACACGCTCGCGGAGGCGCGCGGACTGGCGCGGGAGGGCTACCGGGAGATCGTCCTGACCGGGATCCACGTTGCCTCTTACGGACTGGATTTCCCGGGCGACGCGGGCGGCCGCGCGTCCTACGGCGAGCCGCTGGCGGAACTGATCGAACGGCTCGCGGAGATCGACGGCATCCGCCGCATCCGTCTGGGTTCCCTGGAACCCCGCCTCATCACCGCCCCGCTGGCCGCCCGGCTCGCGGCCGTGGACAAACTTTGCCCGCATTTCCATCTCTCCCTTCAGAGCGGCTCGGACACCGTCCTGAAACGGATGAACCGTCATTACGACACCGCCGTGTTCTATGAAGAGATGGGCATCCTGCGCGAAGCCTTCGACCGGCCCGCCCTGACCACCGACGTCATCACGGGCTTTCCCGGCGAGACGGAAGAGGAGTTTGAGGAAACGGTCCGCTTTCTGGAAAAAGCCTGCTTTTACGAGACCCACGTGTTCCGCTATTCGCGCCGCAAAGGCACGGCGGCGGACGCGATGCCCGGCCAGATCCCCGAACGCGTCAAGGCGCAGCGCAGCGCGCGCCTGCTGGACCTGAGCCGCAGGAATCAGCAGCGTTTCGAGCGGGGCCTGCTCGGCCTTTCCCGGGAAGTCCTGCTGGAAGAACCCCTGCCGGACAGGGGCGCCGGCTGGTGGACGGGCCACACCTCGGAATATGTGAAACTGGCCGTCTGCGCCCCGGATGCTTCGCAGGGAGACTTCGCCGCCGTTACGGTGGAAGAAGAGAACCTGCTTGTTCCGAAAACGGAGGAATGAAAATATGATCGCTGATAATCTGGAACTCATCAACGCCCGGATCGCCGCCGCCTGCGAACTGGCCGGCCGGCCCCGGGACAGCGTGCGCCTGATCGCCGTCAGCAAGACCAAGCCTGCGGAGATGGTGGCCGAGGCCTACGCCGCCGGCCAGCGCCTCTTCGGCGAGAACCATGCACAGGAACTGACTGCGAAAAAACCGGTCCTGCCCGAGGACATCGAGTGGCACTTCATCGGCAATCTGCAGCGCAACAAGGTCAAATATGTGGTCGGCGCGGCCGCCCTGATCCATTCCGTGAACTCCGCCGCCCTCGCGAAGGAGATCGACCGCGTGGCCGGAAACCGCGGCCTTACGCAGGACGTCCTGGCCGAGATCAACGTCGGCGGCGAGGAGAGCAAGCAGGGAGCGGACGCGGAAGAGGCCCGCAGCCTGGTGGAAGCCATCGCGGCCCTGCCGCATCTGCGCCTGCGCGGTCTGATGACCGTGGCGCCGTTCGCCGAGGATCCGGAGACGGTCCGCCCCGTGTTCCGCCGCCTGAAGGAAATGCTGACGGAATTCGCGCCTCTCACCCGCGAGCCGGAAGCCTTCGACGAGCTCAGCATGGGCATGAGCGGCGATTTTGAAGCCGCCATCGGGGAAGGCGCGACGTATGTCCGCATCGGGACGGCCATTTTCGGCGCGCGGGACTATTCCGGAGGCGTTTGATCCGCAGAAATCCGCCCTAATAAAATTATCTGATTTCCCCTGTTGACTTTTTTTTCTAACGTGCTATCATAGGTATCAGGAATGGGAGGATTGTCTATGGATCTCAACGATCGCAAACTAGTAAAGTATCTGCAGGAAAACGCCCGATATTCTCTGAAGCAGCTTTCGGAGAAGGTCTATCTGTCTTCCCCGGCTGTTGCGTCGCGCATCGAAAAGCTGCAGCGGGAAGGCATCATCACCGGTTTCCACGCCGCGATCGACCTGGGGAAGATCAACTACAATATTCTGGCATTCATCAATATTGAGATGTCCCCCAAGGAAAAACCGGCTTTCATCCAACTGATCAAAGAGGAGCCCTGCGTGCTGGAGTGCCATATCGTATCCGGCAGCTACACCATGCTGGTCAAGGCGGCGTTCCAGTCCACTCCGGACCTGGACCGCTTCATCAGCAAGGTCCAGCGCTACGGTTCCACCGAGACCCACGTGGTATTGTCCACGCCCATCTCTCCCCGGGCCATCATGATCCAGGCCGGACTCGAGGAAGAAGAAAAAACACAGTGAGGCTGACATGATCCGATCCAGCGGCATTCTCATGCCCGTTGCCAGTCTGCCGTCCCCTTACGGGATCGGCAGTTTTGGGCAGGCGGCGTATGACTTTGCGGATTTCTTGGCGGCTGCCGGGCAGAAGCTCTGGCAGCTGCTTCCTTTGGGACCGACCTCTTACGGCGACTCCCCGTACCAGAGTTTCTCCACGTTTGCGGGAAACCCGTATTTCATCGACCTCGACTTCCTGATCCGGGACGGCCTGCTGACTTCGGAAGAAGTCTCGGCGTTCGACTGGGGCGGCGATCCCCGGCGCGTGGATTACGGAAAGATCTACGAAGCGCGGTTCCGGGTCCTGGCCAAAGCCAAGGCCCGCGGCTATGAACGCGACCGCGAGGCCGTCGAGGCATTTGCGCGCAGCCAGGCGGCCTGGCTGGAGGATTACACCCTCTATATGGCCTGCAAGCGGCATTTCGGCATGCGCAGCTGGCAGGAATGGCCGGAAGACATCCGTCTGCGGGAACCCGCCGCGCTGGCGCATTACGCGGAACTGCTGAAGGAGGACCGCGAGTTCTTCACCTATCTCCAGTTCCTGTTCTTCCGCCAGTGGGAGGACCTGCGCCGCTATGTGCACGAAAAAGGCCTGCGCATCATCGGCGACGTGCCGATCTACGTGGCGATGGACAGCGCGGACGTCTGGGCGCGGCCGGAACTGTTCCAGCTGGACGAAAAGAACTGCCCGAAGGCGGTCGCCGGCGTCCCGCCGGACTATTTCTCCGAACTGGGCCAGCTCTGGGGCAACCCGCTGTACGACTGGGACAGGATGAAGGCGGACGGCTACGCCTGGTGGGTGCGCCGCATCGGCGGGGCCGGCAAGCTGTTTGACATCATCCGCATCGACCATTTCCGCGGCTTCGACACCTACTGGTCGATCCCGGCGGACGCGGAGGATGCGCGGCCGGGGCACTGGTGCCAGGGCCCGGGTCTGGAACTGATCGAGACGGTCAAGGCGCACTGCCCGGAACTGGACTTCATCGCGGAAGACCTGGGCACGCCCATGGAGAGCCTGCAGAAGCTGCTGGAGGATTCCGGCTGGCCCGGCATGCGGGTCCTGGAATTCGCCTTCGATCCGTACGGCCCCAGCTCCTACGTGCCGCACCGCATGATCAAAAACTGCGTCTGCTACACGGGCACGCATGACAACGCGCCGGTGAAGGCGTGGTGGGAAGACCTTCCGGAGGACGTGAAGGAATACACGGCCCGCTACATCGGCTTAAGACCGGGCGAGGACATCTGCTGGAGCCTGCTGCGGTGCGGCATGGCGACGGTGGCCGGCTTCTTCATCGCGCAGCTGCAGGATTACCTCTGTCTGGGACGCGACGCCACGGTCAATAATCCGGGCACGCTGAGCGGCAACTGGCAATGGCGGCTCCTGCCCGGCGAAGCCTCGCCGGAACTGGCCGGACGCATCCGGTCGCTGACGGAACTGTACGAAAGATGAAACGACAGGGGCGGCCGCGCGGCCGCTCCCTTCCTGCTCGGCAAGAAAAAACCGCGCGCGGAACTTGCCGCGGACGGACCGCAAAGGATATCCTATGGCAAAATACACCCTGCTCAAAACCGAAGGGCGGGCCAAGCGCGCCCGCTTTGAAACGGTCCACGGGACGATCGAGACCCCCGTCTTCATGAACGTAGGCACGGCCGGCGCCATCAAGGGCGCCGTTTCCTCCCTGGACCTCAAGGAGATCGGATGCCAGGTGGAACTGTCCAATACCTACCACCTGCACGTGCGCCCCGGCGACGAACTGATCCGCGACCTGGGCGGCCTGCACCGCTTCATGAACTGGGACCGTCCCATCCTGACGGATTCCGGCGGCTTTCAGGTCTTTTCTCTGGCCGGCCTGCGGAAGATCAGGGAGGAAGGCGTGAAATTCCACTCGCACGTGGACGGCCGCCTGATCTTCATGGGACCCGAAGAAAGCATGCAGATCCAGTCGAACCTGGGGTCTACCATCGCGATGGCTTTCGACGAATGCGTCGAGAACCCCTCGCCGCGCGAATACGTGGAAAACAGCGTTGACCGCACCACGCGCTGGCTGGTCCGCTGCCAAGCGGAAATGGACCGCTTGAACGCCCTGCCGCAGACCATCAACCGGCAGCAGCTCCTGTTCGGCATCAACCAGGGCGGCACGTACGACGACATCCGCATCCGCCACGCGGAGGAGATCGCCGCGCTCGGCCTGGACGGCTACGCGGTGGGCGGTCTGGCGGTGGGCGAATCCCATGAGGAGATGTACCGCATCCTGGACAAAGTCGTGCCGCATCTGCCGCAGGATAAGCCCACCTACCTGATGGGCGTCGGCACGCCGGCCAACATCCTGGAAGCCGTGGAGCGCGGCATCGATTTCTTTGACTGCGTCTATCCCAGCCGGAACGGCCGCCACGGCCACGTCTACACGGATCACGGCAAGCTGAACCTGCTGAATAAGGCCTACGAGCGCGACCTTTCCCCCATCGAGGAGGGCTGCGGCTGTCCGGCCTGCCGGCATTACAGCCGGGCCTACATCCGCCATCTGCTGAAAGCGGGAGAAATGCTGGGCATGCGTCTTTGCGTCTTGCATAATTTATATTTTTATAATACAATGATGAGCGAAATACGCGCAGCCCTGGATGACGGCCGGTTCCATTCCTACAAGGAAAAGAAACTGAGCGGCCTTCTGGGCGGCGCGGAACATATCGCCCGGGAACGGGCGGAAGAAACAAAGGAGTGACAGAATGAGATCTTTATTAGCTTTGGACAGCGCTCAGAACCCCATGGGATCCTGGATCATCATCGTCTACGTCGTGCTGATCGGCGCCATGATGTACTTCATGATCATCAAGCCGCAGAAGAAGCAGAAGAAAGAGCAGGCGGCCCTGATGAGCAGCATGGAGATCGGCGACAGCGTCATGACCACGGCCGGCTTCTACGGCGTGATCATCGACATGACCGAAGACACCGTGATCGTGGAGTTCGGCAACAACAAGAACTGCCGCATCCCCATGCAGAAGCAGGCGATCGTCCAGATCGAAAAGCCGAGCGCCGGCACGGAACTCAACTGAGCTGTCTCTCTTGGTGATAGATGACAGGGCCTTGAATAAAGGCCCGGATTTTGATATGGAAAAAGCAGAAAGGCTGTATCGGCGCAATGAGCAGGAGACGGAAAAAAGGGTGCGGAAGCAAAGGGGCAGGCGGCCTGGCCGGTCTGCTGTTTCTGTTCGCCCTCTGCCTGCTTTTTCCCCTGACTGCCGCGAAAGCCGTGGAGACCTCCTCCGGCGCGGACGCGGAAACGACGCGGAAGACGACCGCCGCGACGACCGCTGCCCCCGTCACGGAGCCCCCCGCCGAGGAGGAGCCGTTCCGCGTCCTGTTCCAGCCTTTTGTTTATGACGGCATCACGCAGGACCAGGACCTGGTGATCGTGACCGGCCCGCTGGTCAACATCCGGAAAGGCGCCGGCACCGGCTTCAGCGTGGTGGCCATCGCCCGCGAAGACCAGGTCCTGAAACAGACCGGCTCGAAAAAAGCCAAGGACGGCAGCCTCTGGTACAAAGTCGTCGCGGTCGGCAAAGACCGGACGGCCACCGGGTATATCTCCGAGGCCTATGCCCGTTCCGTGACCCTGTCCGCCACGGGCGACATCTACGCGAATTTCCTGCGTCTGATGGGCTTCCCGGATTCCTACATCCCCGCACTCAAGGAACTGCACGCGCAGTATCCGGACTGGCTCTTTTACGGCACGGAGACCGGCCTGGACTGGTATACATCCGTCTATGAAGAAGCGAATCCGGATCATCACATCGGCATCAGTCTGATCCATAACGACTATCAGTGGCCCAATTCCTACAAGTCCCTGAAACACGACAACTTCGACTGGGCCGCCAACGACTTCAGGACCGTCTACGACGGGCCCGGCTGGACGCTCGCCTCCGACGATCTCGTGGCCTATTATCTGGATCCCCGCAATTTCCTGAAGGAGGACGGGATATTCCAGTTTCTGAACCTGCTGTATGACGAATCGCAGACCGCGGACGGCGTCCGCTCCATCGTGGCGGGGTCATTCATGGAGGACGGCCGTCAGATTTACGGGGAGGATTTTTCCTATCCCGAACTGCTGCGCACCATCGGCCGCTATCTGGAGATCAGCCCCTACTATCTGGCGGCCTCCATCATGCAGGAGATCGGAGCCGACGGCCAGAGCAAGAGCATCAGCGGGAACAGCCCCACTGTTTCGCCGGGCGGGATCCCGCTCCGGGGTTATTACAATTACTACAACGTGTACGCCTACACGATGATGGGTATGGATGCCAATGACGTGGGGCTCTGGTTCGCGGAAGGCCAGGATCAGGGCAACACGGATTACAACCGACCCTGGAACACCCGCAGGCGGGCTCTCTGGGGCGGCGCGATGTTCCATGCCTACAACTACTTGCGCATGGGCCAGAACACGCTGTACTACAAGCGTTTTAACGTGGCCAACGGCATCTACTGGCACCAGTACATGACCAACATCATGGGCGCCTATTCCGAATCCCGCCACCTGTCCCTGGCCTATGACGAGATCGCCCGCCGGCAGGTGCTGCGCTTCGATATCCCGGTTTATGACAACATGCCGGCCTCGCCTGCGCCGCAGCCCACCTGGGACGAAAACGCCGCGGTCAACAAGAACCCCAATAACCGCCTGAGATCCATCGGCGCGGCGGAAGCGGTCAAGAACCCTTCCGTGACGATCGACAAGACCTCGTACGTGATGGCTGTGAACAAGGCTTCGGTGAATCTGGAAGCAGTCCCCATCGATGAGGGTGCGACGGTCGAAGGGACCGGGAAGATCGACCTGAACGCCGGGGAAAACCTCATTACCCTGACCGTGACCGCCGCCAACGGCGACAAGCGGGAATACACCGTGAATATCTTCCGGGCCAAGACCGAGAGCGCGGTGTTCACCGCCTCATATGACCGGAACGGCAGTTACTGGACCGGGGTCGAGCCGGGCACCACCGCCGCGGAATTCCGCGCGCAGGTATCGCTGGCAAACGGCGCGTCCCTGAGCGTGCTGAACGCCGCCGGCAAGAAGAAGGCCGCGGACTCGCTGATGGCGACCGGTGACAAGATCCGCATCTACGCCCCCAACGGCGCGCTGTACAAGACCGGGACCGTCCTGATCTACGGAGACGTGAACGGGGACGGCGGGATCGATATTTTTGACCTGGTGGCTTTGCGGAATCACGTCATCAAGGTCGAAAACGGGGTGCTGAGCGGAAAAGCATTTCTGGCGGCCGACGTGAACCGGGACGGAACGGCGGACATCTTTGACCTTGTGGGAATACGCAACGACATTATTCATGTCTCAAGGATCGAACAATAGGAGGCTTCATTTATGAAGAACGGAAACAAATTGCGTTTCATGCTGTGCTTGCTGTTTTTCGCAGCTGCCGTCTGTCTGACGCTCCCGGTCCGTGCGGATGGGGGAGTCGCGTCTGTTTCTTCCGCCTCCTGTTATGAGGATGAAGAAGTCGAAGTCGTCCTGTCCATTTCGGAACCGTTCAATGCGGCGCAGATCTCGGTGTATTTCTGGGGAAATACGATAGAGTTTGTGCGGATCGAAGCAGAAAACACGACGGTAAATTCGCAGAATAACAGTATCGAGATCGTAACGCTTCCCAATGACGCCGAGCTTCATCAGATGTCGTATACGCTGGTTTTCCGCGGAAAGCAGGCCGGTTCCAGTCCGGTCGGGATCAGTAATATAAAGCTGTCAGACGGCAGCCAGAACCCGATCAGCCTCTCGAGCGTCGGAGAGGGGACGATCACGGTCGAGCCTGCTCCGACAGAACCACCGACGGAACCCCCTACCGAGGAACCGACGGAAGCCCCTACTGAGGAACCGACGGAAGCCCCTACTGAGGAACCGACCGAAGCGCCTACGGAACCGCCGACGGAGGCCCCTACCGATCCGCCGGCTCCCGTCGTCCTCAGCCTGAGCAGTGTATATTTCGAAGGCGGAGACCTGACCCCGGCGTTTGATCCCGACATTACGGACTATACGGTCCAGGTCCCGGCGGGAACTACCTGGCTGAGACATTCCTACCAGCTTACCGACGGCCGTGCGACCTCCTATTACTGGCCGTATTCGGAAGCGGAGCCGGGCACCTGGGTCTTCTCCCAGGGCGAAGAGATGGTCATCCGCGTCCTTACGCCGGATCAGTCGGAATACGTGGACTATTCCTTCGTACTGGAGCCTCCGGAGACCGAAGCGCCCACCGAGGCCCCCACCGAGCGCCAGCCGTCCCATGACGCCGCCCTGTACAGCCTCCGCCTGGAAGGCAGCGGCGCTCTGAGCCCGGCTTTTGACCCGGAACAGCTTAATTACCGCCAGGAGATCGATCCTTCCGTCAGCGCCTTGAGACTGCTCTATCAGCCCCGGGACGGCGGCGCGTCGGCCTATTCCAACATCCTGCCGGACAACATTCCTTACGGCGAGACCGAACTGGTGGTCCACGTGACCGCGGAGGACGGCTACACCACGCGCGACTATCATGTGACCATCGTCCGGCCGTATCGGGAAGACCCCACGGAAACGGACCCCGAAGAGACCGAACCGGAGAGCACCGAGCCCGCGACCGAAGAGACCACCGAACCGGAAAGCACGGAACCTGTCACGGAAGAACCCACCGAAGCACCGGCCATTCTGGAATCGCTGCCCCTGTTTTTCAAGGTCCTCCCCATCCCGGAAGACGCGGAGATCCCCGCGGGCTACGTCGTGAAAGAAATGAAAACGGACGACGGCGCACCGTATGAAGCCCTCGTTCCGGAAAGCGTCCGCCGGCCCGACCATTACGTCCTGTACGGCGTCCGCATGAAAGAAGCGGACCCCGAAGAGACCGAACCGGCAGAGACCGGGGCGCCGGCCGAAGAAGATCCTTCCCGGGATATGGACGAGACCGCACCTCCCGCCCGGATCCTGGTGGAAGACGGCACCCCGGGCTTCTATCTGTACGATCTGAAGGAAGGCACGCTGCAGCGCATGGGCCTTCTGGCGGAACCTGAAACGGAAGCGCCTACCGAAGCGCCGGAAACGACGGAAGCCCCGACGGAACCTCCCACGGAGCCCGCCACCCGGCCGGAACCGACGGCCCCGGTGCCCACCGAAACGCAGCAGACCCCTACGTCCGCCGTCCCTCCGACTACGGAAGCGGACCGCAGCGGCTCCGGCTCCGGCCGGATCCCCTGGTGGATCTTTGCCGTGATAGCTGTGATGGCCGGTGCGGGCGCCTTTGCCATCCTTGCCCTTTCCCGGGACAAAAAGCGGCTGCAGGAGGAACTGAAGACGCACGGTACGCTGAGCGCGGACGAGGAAGAAGCCTTCCTGAGCATGAACAGCGGCTCCCTGTACTCGGTGGCTAAGGAGACCAACTCCCCCTGGACGGTGGAAGACCTGGACCCTGTGCTGGAAGAGAAGTTTAAAGAGAATGAGGCGGATGCTCCGGCCGAAGAGTTGACCGAAGCAGAGAGTGAACCGGAAACTCCCGCCGGAGAGGGTGCCAAAGCCCGGACGGACGCGGAATCTCCCTCCGGAGAAGACGCCGAAGCGCAGGCTGATGCGGAGATCCCCGCCGGAGAAAGCGCCGAAGCACAGGCCGATGCGGATACTTCCGCTGAGGAAAACGCCGACGCCGGATCCGGTACGGATCCTTCCCCGGAAGGAAATGCCGAAGCGGAAGCAGACCCTCCCGCGGATGCGGAAAATTCCTTAACTGAAACGCCCGACGCGGACCCTGAAACATCTCCTGCGGAGGAAGCTCCCGCCGAAAAAACCGACAAAGAGGCTCCCGAAGCATGAAACAGAAATACTATGCGGTGAGACAGGGCAGGGTCCCGGGGATCTACGATTCCTGGGACGCCTGCCGGGCGCAGGTCATCGGCTTCCCCGGCGCGGAGTATAAAAGCTTCCCTTTGCAGGCTGACGCAGCGGCTTATCTCCGCGGAGACGAACCCGCAGGGCCGGCCCCCGTCCCCGCCGCTCCCGGACCATGCGCCGCGCCTCCGCCCCGTCCCGTTCCGGACGATCTTCCCGGTCCCGGCTGCTCCTTTGTAGAGATCTACGTAGACGGCAGTTTCCGGGCCGATACCGGTGAGTATTCCTACGGCATGGCGGTCCTGCAGGAGGGTGAGGAACTTTGCTTCAAGGCGAAGTTTACCGACCCCGAAAACGCCTCCATGCGCAACGTGGCCGGCGAGATCCGCGGTGCCATGGCCGCCATGGCCTACGCCCTGGAGAACGGTTTCGATGTCCTGTACCTCTACCACGATTACGCCGGCATCCGCTGCTGGTGCACCGGCGAATGGAAAGCCAACAAGCCCGGGACGATGACTTACCGCGACTATTACCGCGGGATCGAACACGTCCTGGACGTCCGCTTCCGCAAGGTAAAAGGGCATTCGCACGATCACTATAATGATCTGGCCGACCGACTGGCCAAAGAAGCGCTGGACCTCGCGTGACGGCCGGCCTCCCTGCCGGTCACATCAAAAAAACCGCCTGAAACGGCGGTTTTTTCATACTTTGATGTTCCCGGGAATGATCCCTTTTCTCCCCGTTTTTTCCTCCGCTTTTCCCTTATGCCGCTGCCGGCCTGTCTTTGTTCAGCTTCGCCACCGTTTTCCTCAGGAAGAAGAAGCTGAGCGCGAAGGAGACGATCTCCGCCAGCGGGAAGCAGAACCACACATTGTCCAGAATGCCGCTCAGGGAGAGCAGGTATGCGGCCGGGAGCAGAATGACCACCTGCCGGCAGATCGAGATCAGCAGGGAGTGGAACGGGTTCCCGATCGCCTGGCACACGGAGCCCGCAATAATGCAGAACCCGGCCAGCGGGAAATGGAGACAGATGATCCGCATCGCCCGGACGCCGATATCCAGCATTTCCTGAGAGGGCGAGAAGATCCCCAGCAGAAGGTCCGGGATCAGCAGGAACGCCGCCGCGCCCAGACTCATATAACTTACCGCCGCCGTGATGGACAGCCGGTACGTCTGCCGGACCCGGCCGAACAGGCCCGCTCCGTAATTGTAGGAGATGATGGGGACCATGGCGTTGTTCAGCCCGAAGATCGGCATGAAAATGAAGCTCTGCAGCTTGAAATACGCGCCGTATACGGCCGTGGCGGCCTCGGTGAAGCCGATCAGGATCTGGTTCATGCAGAAGTTGACCACCGAGCCGATGGACTGCATCAGGATGGAGGGCAGGCCGATCCGGTAGATGTCCGCGGCGATGCGCCCGCGGAAGCGGATCATCCGGAACGCCCCTTTCAGCTCCGGATTGTATTTCAGGTTCAGCAGGATGCCGATTCCCGTCGCGACCGTCTGGCCGATGACCGTGGCCACCGCCGCGCCCTTGACCTCCAGCCGCGGAAAGCCCGCGTAGCCGAAGATGAACAGCGGGTCCAGCACGATGTTGACGATCGCGCCGGAGAGCTGGATCAGCATGGATTTGTCCGTGCGCCCGATGGACTGCAGCATGCGCTCCAGCGTGACCTGGGCGTACAGGAAGAAGCAGATGCCCATGACGAAGACCAGGTAATCGCCGCCGTAGCGGATGATGGTCTCGTTCTTCGTCTGCAGCGAAAAGAACGTGCGCGCGAACAGCAGGCCGATCACGGAGAAGACGGCCGCCATCATCAGTTCCAGGAAAATGCCGGTGCCGGCGATCTGCCGCGCCTTGTCGGGCTTCTGTTCGCCCAGGGAGCGGGAGACCAGCGCGCTCATGCCGACGCCGGTCCCGATCGCGAACGCGATCAGCAGGCTCTGCATGGGGAAGGCCAGCGACACCGCGTTCATGGCGTCCTGGCTCAGCTGCGCCACAAAATAGCTGTCCACGATGTTGTAGAAAGCCTGGAACATCATGGATATGGTCATCGGGAGCGCCATCGTGAACAGCAGTTTGCCGACGGGCCGGACCCCCATTTTATTCGGTTCGGAAGCGGGATTGCGGGACATACGTCACCTCATCTTTCTCAAAACTGCCTGAAAACTATACCACGCTTTGCCCTCCGTTGCAAGCATCTTGCGCCCTTCCGCTTGCATAAAACTGTGGGTTTGTCAAACATATATTACACCATCATTCAGGAAATCCTGAAGGACTGTGTTAGGAGAAAGCCAGTGCAAAGGCCGTATAGGAAAGTTGTTATAATCCCGACGATTATACAGTTTTAATTGTGCGGCGAAGTCAG
>JAFRRM010000033.1 GCA_017428105.1 Lachnospiraceae bacterium
GTCTCGACGATCTTGAAGGTGTAGGTACCGGCCTTGTCGAAGCGGATGTTGCCGAACAGGGCGATCTCGGTGGTGCCGCCCGCCGGGATGGTCAGCGTGGTCTTGTCGCCGCCCTCAGGAATGATGGCGCCGTCCTCGATCGCGTTGCCGGCCGCGTCGACCTGGGTCAGGAGCGTCAGTTCGAAGTTGAAGATCTTCTCGCGGACGATCGGGCCGTAGTCGATGGCGATGACCTTGGTGACCTTCGGCTGGTAGTAGGTAGGTTCAGGCTTGTACGGGTTGATGAATTCCGCACCGATCACGGTGTCAGCCACCGGCTCCACGATCTTGAGAGTCACGGGGTCGAACGTGGCGTGGGATTCCTCGACCACCTGGCCGTCCTTGATGTACTGGTAGCTCTCGAGCTGCAGTTCATGGTCGGTGTCGCGGATCACGACGATCAGCGTCCACTCGGCCGCGTCGTAGGTGATGCCTTCCTCGTTCTCGGCGGTCTCCACGATCTTGAAGGTGAAGGTACCCGCCTTCTGGAACTTCAGGTTGCCGAACAGGGCGGTGTCGGTGGTGCCGCCGGCCGGGATCGTCACCGTAGTGATGTTGCCGCCGGACGGGATGATCACGCCGTCTTCCATGGCCTGGCCGGCCGCGTCGACCTGGTTCAGCAGGGTCAGTTCGAAGTTGAAGATCTTCTCACGGACGATCGGGCCGTAGTCGATGGTGATGACCTTGGTGACCTTCGGCTGATAATAGGTAGGTTCAGGCACGTAAGGGTTGGTGAATTCCGCACCGATCACGACCTCTTCCACCGGCGTGACCAGTTTCAGAGTATCGGGATCGAAGGTGGCGGTGGATTCCGCAACCACGGCGCCGTCCTTGATGTACTGGTAGCTCTCGACCTCGAGTTCGTTGTCGGTGTCGCGGATCACGACGATCAGCGTCCACTCGGCCGCGTCGTAGGTGATACCTTCTTCATTCTCGGCAGTCTCGACGATCTTGAAGGTGTAAGTACCGGCCTTGTCGAAGCGGATGCTGCCGAACAGGGCGATGTCGGTGGTGCCGCCCGCCGGGATGGTCACGGTGGCGTGGTCGCCGCCCTCAGGAATGATGGCGCCGTCCTCGATCGCGTTGCCGGCCGCGTCGACCTGGCTCAGCAGGGTCAGTTCGAAGTTGAAGATCTTCTCACGGACGATCGGGCCGTAGTCGATGGCGATGACCTTGGTGACCTTCGGCTGGTAGTTGGTCGGTACCGGCTTGTAAGGGTTGGTGAATTCGGCACCGATCACGGTATCGGCCACAGGGGTCGTGACCTTGCCGGTCTCTTCGTCGAAGACCGCTTCGGAGTGCTCCACGACCTGGCCGTCCTTGATGTACTGGTAGCTTTCCACCGCCAGTTCGCCGTCGGTGTCGCGGATCACGACGATCAGCGTCCACTCGGCCGCGTCGTAGGTGATGCCTTCTTCATCTTCAGCGGTCTCAACGATCTTGAAGGTGTAGGTGCCCGCCTTGTCGAAGCGGATGTCGCCGAACAGGGCGATGTCGGTAGTGCCGCCCGCCGGGATGGTCAGCGTGGTCTTGTCGCCGCCCGCCGGGATGATGGCGCCGTTCTCGATCGGATCGCCCGCCGCGTCGACCTGGCTCAGCAGCGTCAGTTCGAAGTTGAAGATCTTCTCACGGACGATCGGGCCGTAGTCGATGGCGATGATCTTGGTGACCTTCGGCTGGTAGTTGGTAGGTTCAGGCTTGTAAGGGTTGGTGAACTCGGCGCCGATCGTGACGTCTTCCACCGGCGTTACGAGCTTGCCGGTCTCTTCGTCGAAGACCGCTTCGGAGTGCGCGACGACCTGGCCGTCCTTCTCGTAAGTGTAGCTTTCGACTTCCAGCTTGCCGTCGGTGTCGCGGACCACGATCGTCAGCGTCCACTCGGCCGCGTCGTAGGTAATGCCTTCTTCGTTCTCGGCGGTCTCCACGATCTTGAAGGTGAAAGTGCCGGCCTTGATGAACCGGATCGCCTTGAACAGGGCGTCGTTGGTGACTTCGCCCGCCGGGACGGTCAGGGTCACGGTCGCGCCGTCGTTCGCGATGATCGCGCCGCCGGTGATGGTGTCGCCGTTCGCGTTCACTTCGCTCACCAGCGAGATCTCGAAGGTGAATTCCTTGTCAGCCACGGTAGGACCGTAGTCGATCTCGATCACCTTGGTGACCTTCGGCTGATACTCGGTCGGTTCAGGCACGTAGATATTCTCGAACAGCGCCGTGATGATGATGCCGTCCTTGTCCACGCTGCCCGTGGTGCTCACGTCGGTGATGGTCAGCTGGCCCTGGATGTCCGTGATCACGAGGGTGATCGTGACGTCCGCATCCGTGTAGGTGATGCCGGGCAGGCCCGTGCCGGGTTCCACTTCGCTTACGTTGAAGGTGTAGGTGCCGGCCTTGGTGAAGACGACCTCTTCGAAGATGCCGATCGGGCTCACGGTGCTGCCGGCCGGGACGGTCACGGTGACCGTGTTGTCGGCGGGCATCGTCACGCCTTCGTAAGTCTCGGCAGGCGTGATCTCGAAGGTGAAGCTCTTCTCCTTGACGGTCGGCTCGCTGTCCTCGCTCATGTTCTTCTTGACCTGAGGCTTGTAAGCGACCGGATCCGGCGTGTAATTGTTCTTGAATTCGGCGGCGTCGTTGGTGTCGTCGTCGTCGCGGACGTAGTCGAGCGGGTTGTTTTCGCTGATCGGGTTCGTACCGTCGTTGCCGCAGACATACAGGTTGCCTTCGGCGTCATCCTTGACGATGACGGTCAGCGTCCAGGTGTGCTCGTCGTATACATAATGTTCGTTGCTGCCCGGAAGCTCGGTGATCCGGAACACGTAGGTGCCCTTCTTGGTGAAGACGATCTGGCCGAAGCTGGCTTCGCCTTCGTCCACGACTTCCGCCGTGGTCTCGCCGAGGGTCGCGCCGTCGCTGACATCCTTGCCCTTGTAGAGCGCGGAGATCAGTTCCAGCGTGAAGTGGAAGGTTTCCTTGTAATCGTCCGGACGAGGTTCGCCGGTCACGATCTTCCGCACCTTAGGCGTGTAGGATGTGTCTTCCGGATTGTAGTCGTTGGTGAAGATCGCGTGCTCGTTGTTGGTGCCGCTGGTCTTCAGGTTCTTGTACAGGACGTTCGTGACGGCCAGGTCGCCCAGGATGTCGACGACCGTGACGGTCGCGGTCCACTCGGTGTCATCGTAGACCACTTTCGGCTTCGGCGTCGTGCTGTCTTCATAGATATGGAAGATGTAGACACCGGCCTTGGTGAACTTGATGTTGCCGAAGTGCGCGATCGCCGAACCGCCGCCGTTCTCGACGTCGATGCCCGGGATCTCGACGTAGGTCGGATCGCACATCTCGTAGCCGGAGTTGCCGTTCGTCGAGTTCTGGAATTCGACCCAGAACTTGAAGATGGTATTCTCGGCGTCGTACAGAGGCTCACCGGTCAGGATCTTTTCGACCTCCAGCGGGTGCTCCGTCGGGTTGGGCGTGTAGATGTTCACGAACACCGGCGGCTCGTTCTGGGCGGCGCTGCCGCCGACCAGGGCGTATTCGCCGGTCGCGACCAGGCTGCCGTGCAGGTCGTCCACGACGGTGACGGTCCAGGTCCAGACAGCGGGGCTGTACTCGATGCGGGTGTTGGTGCCCGGCGTCTCCTTGATCTCGAAGACGTAGGTGCCGACCTCGGTGAAGGTGAACTCGTCAAAGGTCACCGAACCGGTCGTGCCGCCTCTCGGAATCGTGACGGACTTGGTCCATTCGTCGCCGACCGCGATGAAGGTGGTCGGGTCGTCGGTCAGGTAGGCCACGTCGGTCAGGTCGATCTCGTTGCCGTCGTCATCCTTGCCCTTCTGGGACTTCAGCGTCAGCACGAAGTCGAAGGTCATGGGTTCCTGAGTCTCTTCGCCTTCCAGGGACTTCTCGGCTTCAGGAGCGAGCTTGGCCGGGTTGGACTCGTAGGTGTTGGTGAAGTAGCAGCCTTCCTCCGGCATGTCGTCTTCGACGTCAAGCACGTTGCTGTAGGTGCCGTCTTCGTTCTGATGCAGCGAGATGGTCACGTGGACCGTGTACTGCTCTTCGCTGTAGGTCACGCCGCCGGCCGATCCCTTGGTCTCGGTCAGGGTGTAGGTGAAGGTCTTCGGCGAGTAGTTCGGGCCCAGATCAGTCTGATCATATGTCAGTTTCTCCGGATCGAAGGTGAACTGCGCAGGCACTCCGTTGGAGCCGCCGCTGACAGTACCGGTCGCCACGACCGTGCCGTTCTCATCCGTCAGGGTGAGGGTGAAGACTTCGTCCTCGTTGAAGTCGCGGCCGTTCAGGACCTTGAAGGCGATGGGCGTGAATTCGCCGTGCGCTTCGAAGGTGTTGATGAAGGTCTTGTCTTCAGGGGAGTAGGTAGGTTCGACTTTCAGGGTGCCGTCGCCGTTGTCGGAAACGACCACGGTAGCCGTCACGACCTGCGTGCTGTAGGTGACGCCGGGAGCGCTGCCCTCCACTTCGGTGATGGTGTAGGTGTGAGTGCCTACGTCAGCCAGCGTGTATTCGATCTTCTCAGGATCGAAGGTCACGTTGCCGTCCGCATCGTTCGTGCCGGTGGCCAGCAGGTTGCCCTCTTCGTCTCTCAGTTCGAAGGTGAACTCTTCCGCGACCAGCGGACGTCCGGTCAGTTGCTTCAGAACGTTCGGGATCCATTCGCCGGTGGCTTCGTAAGAGTTGGTGAATTTCTCATAGGTCTCGTCGCCTTCAGTGATCGGGTCACTGTAATCGATGCTGGCGACGACCAGCTGCTTCGTGGCTTCGTCCCATTCCACCACGACCGTAGCCGTCTTGACCAGCTGAGGGTCATAAGTCCAGCCGGAAGGCAGCGGATCCGGCGCGATCTCCGTGATGGAGAAGACGTAGGTGCCGGGGCCGTTCACTTCAACAGCATGGAAGGCGCCGGTGTTCTTGCTCTGGCCGGTGGTCTTGTTGCCGGTCACGGTAATGCTGATGGTTTCGATAGGATCCTGAGCCAGCAGAGTCTTGTTGGGCTCCAGATCTTCCATCGTGGTGCCCTCCTCCGCAGGATGGAAGCCATCCGCAGGAGTGATGCTGTCCAGACGCAGTTCATACTGGAAGGTATAATCCTTGTCGGAATAGGTGTTCAGGATCTTTTCGACCTGCAGCGGGATCTCTACGTAACGAGGGTTGGAGACCATCGCGTGCTCGGTCGGGTCTACCTTCTCCTGATCCGGCAGATGCAGTCTGAAGCTGCCATCTTCGTTCATGGAGATGGTCGTGTTCGTGGAGGCGGGAGCCCAGGCCTTCATGCCGTCCTTGTCATAGCCGGAACCGGCCGAGACTTCCTCGATCACGTATTCTTTCCACCAGTTCAGACCGGTGAACAGAGCCTTGCCTTCCGCATCCGTGGTCACTTCCGCGATGAACTTGTCGCTGTCGATGGCAGTGCCCTCGCCCTCTTCATAAGGACCGTAGATCTTGAAGGTCGCGCCTTCGATAGGCAGGTCGATGTTGTCCTCGGCCACCTTGAGGACCTCCAGCTCGCGCATCATGCGGAAGCCGATATCCTTGGACTGGTCGGGGATCAGGCCGTAAGGTACATAGAACGGTGCGGAAACGTAGCCCGTGGCCGCTCTGTTGGGGTTGTAGAAGTTGTCATCCAGGAAGCCGCTGTAGCTCTCCCAGTTCTCCCAGGTGACCACACCGGTCACAGGATCGACCGTCTTGAAGTCGTCAACGCTGTCGGACTTATAATAGTCGGGACCCAGCTCGGACCGGGAGAATATCTTCGACAGCGTTTCATCGAAGTTGACTTCGGCTCTCAGGACGTAGTAGTACGGGTCGTCGCCTTTCAGCAGGATCGGACTCAGGACCCAATCGGATTCCGGATCGGTCGGATCGACGTGGACGTACAGGACGCCGGGCGTCTTCGCCATGGCGGCGCCGAGGTCGGCAAAGCGGAAGTGCTTGACGGATTCCGCCTTGATCTCATCCACCGGCACCTGGTCGCCGGTGTCATTGTACATGGTGCCTTCGCCGTTCTTGCGCTTGTCCGTGATGCTGAACGAGATGCTCTGCTTCAGCAGGTCGATGATGGCGTACTGCGTATAGTCGCGGTGGTTCTGCGCATCCTGTACGCTGTCCCAGTCCTCATCGATCCAGACGTCGCCCTGGATCTCCACCGGCTTATCCATCAGCGCGACGGTGACCGGGTTGGATTCCAGCGTGATCATGTCGTCCACGTCATACGGGAAGCTGGCGTAGAACTTGTTGGTCGCGTTCTGGAACGCATAATTGTCAAAGAATGTCTTGTCGTCCGGGCAGTCGAAGACGTCAGTCTTGTAGATGACCATCATGGACGTGTTGTTGAGCAGTTCCACGGAAGGATCCAGCACCAGCACGAATGCCGTGATGGCGGAACGTCCTGCCACGTCGCTTTCGTCGGGAAGCGTGGTCGTCCAGTTATTGGCCGGGATCAGCCGTGACCGGTCGGCCAGGGCATCCAGCATCTCATCCTTGGCGGTGTCGAGGGTGCCCGTGTAGTAGTAGACCGTGTACTTGGAAGGGCTTACCTCGACCAGGTTGTTCTCTACCACTTCCACGCCGGCCATGATGTTCTCCCAGATGGTCGACCGGCCGTCGCCGGGTTTCGGGATCACATCGCCGAAAGCAATGTCATTGATGAACTGGCGCTCGGTCCAGCCGTTCACAAGGGTGAGACGCCATTCCACGGAACCGACGGTATCGCCGTTCGAATTGGTACGGGTCGCATAGCCCAGGCCTTCATCATGGAAGCCTCCGTCGCGGTCGCCCTTGACGGCCTTCTTCAGCGTGATGTTGCTGAGGTCATTGACGACCTGCGTGGCGGAATCGCTGATCCAGCCATAGAGGAGGCTGTCCAGATCGCCCAGGTGGCCTTCCATGCCGTGCTCACGTCTGGCGGCATCGCCGGGACGCTGGCCGGCTTCATCGCCGAGCTGGTCGCCGAATGTTCCGCTGTCATCCGTGAAGCCGTAGCCGTACGGGTTGTCCGGTTCCGTCGTGTAGTGAGAAGTCTGCGCGGAGGTCACATACGCATCGTTCTGCAGATACAGGCCGACGAACATCGTGGCTTCCAGTTTCACCGTCGCGTCGAAAGTGATGGTGGCGGAAGCGCCGTGGCCCAGATTGCAGGTCAGATAGAAGATGACCGCATTTTCAGCTTCACTGATCTCTACACCATCCGACGAGATCACACTGGGTTCGCCCTGTGCCGTCTCCACGCGCATCGAAATAGGCGAATTGTCGGAAGTGGTGACAGTCGCGTTGCCCGCATACTGAACAGCTGTAGGCAGGATATCCAGGACGATCGGGTTCACGAAGTCGACCGGCGAGAAATCCTTATTGGTCACTTTGATGCTGTAAGTGACGGTCACCTGTTCGTTCTGGCCGAAAGTAATGGCGGCCGGGCTCACGCCCTTTTCGATAGCGACCGCAGGGATCTGGTAAGGGTTGACGTCGACGACGGCATCAGCCAAAGCCGTATTGCCGGCCGGTGTTCTGCCTTCGCCCTTGTTGTCCCACTTCGGATAGCTCAGCGCAGCGGCGACGTCATTCTGGATGTGCTCGACCGGATCCACCGGGTTGCCGAAGGTGCCGTCCGCCTGAGCATTCACCGTGATGTAAACGGTAGTAGGCGTCACGTTGAAGGATTCGCCGAGCCAGTACTCGTCATCGAAACCATTGGACGGATTTGCCTTTTCATGCACTTCATCGCTGTAGTAGCTGATGGTGAAGTACTTGGTGTCGGAAGGAATATTCGTAATGGTAAAGTCACTGCTGATGTCTTCGATCTTGGCGGTGCCGAGAGGAGTTGCACCATCCTCCAGGCTGTCCAGGAACGTGACGAGCGCGGAGATCTGCGCTTCGCTGATGCCCAGCAGATCGGGATCGATCACGTGGGAGGCCGAGCCAACCACGATCTTCGTGTAGGAATAGGTCATGCCCTCGACCGCAGGATCAAAGGTCAGGCCCTTCTCAGTGATGACAAAGCTCTGGAGCATCTGGTTCTTGCCGGACACGGTAGGCGTGATGGTGAACACCACCTTGCGGGCGCCGTCCAGCAGGCTCTCCACGGCACCGTTTCTGATGTCGTTTTCAGGATCGTTGGCTTCGCCGTTCACAGCGTCTTTCTGCAGTACCACCTTGGCGTTGCCGTAGATGTTCTCCAGTCTGTAGAAGAGGTTGTCTTCCGGGTTCGGGTCGGTCTCCGGCTTGATCACGTCGTACCACTTGACGCGTGGATCGTCCCTGCGCAGCGTATCGTACTCGCCGTTGCCGTTGGCGCCGATCTCGGTCTCGACCAGCAGGTAAGTCTTGTCCGGATTCCAGCGCTTGGCCGGATCGTTGCTCTGCCAGTAAGTGAAGGTACCGTTAGGCAGGATGCTCGTATCATACTGTTCGGTACTGCTGCTGATCAGCGCCGTGTGGCTGGCAATGAAAGCTTCCACTTCAGCGCGGGTAGGTTCCAGAGGCAGATCGTCCTCTTCCGCGACCTCGTAGATGGAGTAAGACATGTACGCTTCGACGCTGGTGTTCTCCTCTTCGCCCTGGTAATTACCGATATCAGCCTTTTCGATCCTCGGCTTGATGTAAGGGTAGTTGTAGGCATTCAGCGTCACGGCGCCGGTGCTCTCGCCCAGGATGAAGAGTTCGACTTCTTCACCGCTGTCGACCGTCACGGTCGTCGGCTGCAGTTCAGTATCGCCGAGCCAGACGCTTTCAAGCCCGTTGTAGAAGTTGAGGTCGAAGTAGCCTTCCTTGACGGCATAGCTTTCGCCGGGCACGGTCAGGAACTTGACGACACCGCCGTTGGCAACGCCTTTCGACTCTTTCCAGGTCCACACGCCGTCGATCAGCTGGTACAGGTCAAATTCGACCTTGCCGTCTTCGACCGTCCACTGTTTGCCGGTCGCGTCATGGACGTTGCCGTACTTGGTGATGGTGATCCAGTTGCCCTTGCTGTTCGGCATGCTCAGGCCGGTCTCTTCCAGGTTGTGACTCTTGGACAGAGTCGCGGAGATAAACTGGTTAGGGTTCAGAATGAAATCATCATTCGGGGCCTTTGTCTCGAAAATACGATATTCTGTCGCATCCGGGCTGACCAGCGGGAAGTCGGCAATGTAAGTGCCGGGCAGGGTCGGGCTTTCCACTACGTCGGAATCCGGGACCTTGATCCACTCGCCATCCTTCAGATAACGGACTTCGAATTTCGCGTCGCTCAGCAGGGTGGTCGGCTGATCCTGATCGTACTTCGTGAAAATGATGCGGCCGTACAGCCAGTCGTTGGTGACTTCGATGGACATCGTCTCATCGCCGCTGATCGTGATCTCATAGAAGCCGTTGGTGTTCGCCGTCAGCTCTGTGCCGTTCAGCTTCACCTTCTGGATCATCATGTGGCCTTCCGGCGTCACGATGACTTCCTGCAGATAGTAGGTGTCGCCGATCGCGAACCAGCGGGCGCTGCCCGTCAGGCTGGTCTTGAAGTCCAGAGGGCCGGGGCCGGGGTAGTTGTTGGCGTCGTTGGCCTTCCGGGTCTTGGTCAGTTTCGCGAGCGCGTACGGCCTGGCTTCCGGATTGGAAGCGTCGTCCATATTGCTCCACAGATTCAGGAACACAGCCCAGTCGTCGGAGTTGCCGAGCGTCAGCTCGTGCGCATCCACGGTCTTGGTGGCCTGGATCTTGACCTTCGGACGGTTTTCTACCGTGAAGTTCGCGTTGACGTCGTCCGCCGCCTCAAAGTAGGTGGTGATGTTCTTGTTGCCGCCGGTCTCATAATCCTTGATCGTGGCGGAGGTAGGCGTAAAGTTCACATTGACATCCAGACCGCCGGTCGCGACAGCCACGTAGAAGATGTTCTTGTTGTCAATGTCCTTGATGATGCTGTATTCCGTAGTGGCATCCGTTTCAAGGAAGACGTAGACGCCGGGTTCCTGGTTGGTGAAGGACAGGACGCCGTTATTATCGGTATTCCATCTCTTCGCATTGTTCTGAGAACCGCTGGTGCCGCCCACGACAGTCCAGCCGGCATTCTCCATCGCGGTCTGCGCGCCTCTGACGCTGGTCGCGAAAGCTCCTTCCGGAATGCCCATCGTCACATCGCCGCTGAGCGCCGGGAAAGGCTTGTAGTACACGTTGAAGCCGACGCTCTTGATCTTGGTGTCGGGATCGCCTTCCTTGATCTTGGTCAGCTGGATATTGACCAGTTTCGGGTTCTCGATGGTCAGTTCCAGAGTGGCATCCGTCAGCGGATAGATCTCCGCGATGGACACATCCCGGTCGTCAGTCTCTTCGCCGCCGGTCGGATAGTTCCATTCGTAGCCGATCAGGGCGCCGGAGGTCGCCAAATTGCCGAGGCCGGACGAAAGCGTATTCAGGTACATCTCCAGATAAGCGGAGGAGTAGCCCGCCTTCGTTTCGGTCAGGACGTAGGTGCCGGTCGGGATATTATAGAAAGTGTACACGCCGGCGTTTTCGACCGCGTTCAGCGGATCGCCTTCGGTAGGGGTCAGGACGAACGCCACGCCTTCCAGCGCGTTGCCGTCCATATCCTCTTTGACGATCTCCAGAGAGACCTTCTTCGGGTTGTACAGGTGAATGTGCGCGGTAGCCTTGGTCACGGTAAAGACACGAGGTCTGCTTTCCGGATAGGCCATCTCGTAGTCGGACTCATGGACATTCAGGGAATCTTCCCAGATGCGGTAAGTGCCTTCCGGCAGGCCTTTCGGGAATTTGTATTCTCTTCCGTCATTCGGAGTCGAGAACTTCGCGCTTTCCTGGGTGCCGTAGTTGTCCTCGGTGTAATCCCAGTACTTCCACTTATCGGGTCCCGTTTCTTCCGGATCATACTTCTGAATATAGAAGTCAACACCGCCGAGCTCGATCCGGCCGATGGTGGAAGGATCCTGGCCGTCCAGGCCTTCACTGGTCAGGCCGCGGGTGTTCCCGTTCGGCACGTAGCCGTACTTCTGCAGGAACACCATCGTGTTCTCGGTCGGGTAGTCCACGATACGCAGCGGGGACTGGCCGTCGCCGTAGCTGATCTGCCAATCGCCGGAAGCGGTCGGATGGACCAGGAAAGAGGTGCCGATCTGATCCTCAGCCAGTGTTTCCGTCGTATTCTTGCCGCTGGTCAGGACAAAGTAGGCATCGTTAAATACCCAGGAAGCGCCGTCTTCCGTCTTCAGGACGTTGACAAAGCACAGATACATCGGATAAGGATCCTGGATGTAGCTGTATCCTTCAGGGGCATACACTTCCTGGAGATAGGTCAGGATGCGGTATCCTTCGAAGACCACGTCCTGTCCGTCAATGTTCTGCGTAAAGTTGAACGGTTCCGCGTTGACGGGATAGCTGACGATATCGCCTTCGGCAGAATCGTCGGACGCCTCGTAGTCAACCAGATCATAAGTGCCGTCCTCGTTGATCTGCAGCAGGAAAGTACCGCTCTGCGCAATGGCGGCGCCGTGCGAGCCCGACATGGCCGTTTCCAGACCGACCGTCAGCTCGCTGATCACGGTGCCGTTCGGCAGCGTCAGCACGAACTCGGCGCCGGGCAGCGGCTGGTAATCGCGGTTCAGATTGCCGGATCCCAGATCGTAGCTGTCCTGCCACTTCGCGATACGGACGCTGGCCAGGTAGATGATGCTGCCGGGGCCGGGGCCGTGAGGAGTGGCGTTCAGGATCTCGTCGTCGTTGATGGTATCGATCGTGTATACTTTTTCACGAGCTTCATAGCCGGGAACGTTTACACTGTAATGTGTTCCCTGCGCATGCCAGAAAGTATACTTCCAAGCCGGGTTGATCAGAGCGCCGGTAGGGCCGGCATTCTTTTCCACCAGCAGGTAGACATAGTGTTCATCAATGTCCTGGTCGGAGTCGGTCATGAATTCACCGGTCTGGCGCTGGTCATTGAAATACATCGTACCGGTGGTGTAGGTGCCGATACGGGTCCAGAGGTAAGGATCCACATTGTAAGGATCCGTCCAGCCGGTTACATCGAAGGTGACCGTCTCCACGCCTTCCGGCATGACGATGCGGTACAGTTCGAAGACTGCGTTGTCGAGCAGCGTGTCTTCTGAAGGATCCGGTAATTCATCCGCAGTCGCGTAATGCGTTATGGGATTGCCGTCGCTGTCGGTATCATACGTCGCATCCAGCCACTTCTTGATGTGGAACTGTACCCAGTGGTTGGAGTTGATCATCCGATCCGTCTCATATTCATAGAGCGGATGCTCCGGATCGAATTCCGTGGTACTGCCGTCCAGATGGAGGACATTGTACTTGGAAAGATCCGCAGGCAGGATACCGCTGTTCAGAACGCTCTCAGGAGGGAATTCCTTGAATACGCCGTCCTGATAAGGGAACATGGAATCGTTGCCGGAAGCCAGCTCGACCAGAATGTAATCCACGCCGCGCTGCAGGCCGGTGAAGCATACCTGGCCGGCACCGTCGGTCACCTGAGGGTTCTCATTGCCGGGGGCGGCAAGATCGGCAGGATCCACCAGCACCCACTTTGCAGTCGCCTCGTCATACATGAACAGGCCGATGGTCGCGCCCTGCATCAGGTAATCCCAGCCGACGAAGCCGTGCTCCCAGGCTCTGCGGAAGACCTTGGTGGTGGTGACGGAGATCCTCGTCTCGTTTTCGATGACGAGTTCATCGCCGTTGACGTCGACCGTCGTCGTCGTGTTCAGCGTCAGAGTCGCAGTCTGATCGGGGCTGACCTGGATGTACTGCTTCTCCTGAGCCGGGTTCATTGCCTCACCGACGGTATACCGGATCAGGTCGCCGTTCGCATCATAAACAGGCAGGTTTGTGAAAACGGCATAACCGTTCGCATCCGTCGTCACCGGCGGGATATTGCCCGGGGAGACCGTGATGTCGAAGCCCGCGGACGGAACGCCGTCGACGGTCTTCTTCACCTTCAGGTTGCCATAGTTCGGAATGTTCTTAAATGTGATCGAGTATACGTTCGCTGCGTTGTAGGTCGTGCTGTTGGTAGGCGTGACCGGATAGAACGTCAGCGTCTGTCCGTCGGACGTCTCACCCTGAACATAGTTGGAATCCATGGCCTTATACTGGTCAAAGTTCTTGTTCGGGTCGAGGTAGTTCGCAGGAACGTCGGTTTCCGCGAAATAGTAAGTGGTTCCGGCGGGGAAATATTTTCCGGTAATGTTTCCGTTCGTCGCGCTGAGTTCATACTGATCTGCAGCGCTCGGATAAGGATCGTACTTCCCGGTCGACTCATTATAAGTGTATACCTTAAACTTGGCGCCGCTGATATGGGAGCCGTTGGGAGCCAGCGAGCTGACCTTCTTGATCTTCAGGATCGGATCATACTGGTCGAAGATCGATACGCTGTACACTTTCTGAGTGCTGGAAAGAGGCTGCGTTACACCGGTCAGGTCAATGACACCGGGCGAAGACAGATGACGGTCATTCTGATACGTCAGCGTATTCGCCGGATTCTGGTCCTGATAAGCGATCCAGTGCGTGTTGGGCGGGATCACCGTTTCCACAAAAGTGTACCGCTGGCCGGGAGTCAGGTAGAATTCCGTGCCGCCGGAGATGATGTCCAGGTTTTCCAGCTTGGCGTCATCGCCGGTCTTGGTCGGGTCAAGGGCAACGTTGCCGTTCGCGTCATAGACCGTAGCCTGGGAACCAAGGATCACGCTGCCGGGTTTTTCCCAGTTGCGTTTGTAGATCCGGACGCGGACGATCTGGCGGTAGTTCTGCATCAGAGGCTTAAAGGTCACGTCGTTCGGGAGCGAACTCGTGTTGATCTCGAAATAGGAATTATCAACGCTCCACTTGCTGAGGAGAGTACCGGCAACAGGCGTGTAACCGGCGACCTCGGTCTCCTTCAGCAGGTAGGTGACCTTCTGGCCGTTTTCAAAGCCGCGCAGGTTCGACCACTCGGCGTACTTATGGGTTTCCGGACTGGTGCTCGTCCAGCCGAACGTGTCCGTTCCGACGGGGGAAGGAGTCCCGCCGTTAATGGATTTGTACAGCGTGACGGAAGTTGTTCTGGCTTCGATCACCGGATTGCCGTTCGTACCGATGTTATAGAAGTTCTTGTCCGCTTTGATCTTGAAGATCTTGCGGTTGTACATTTTCACTTCTTTCGGTTCCGCAACGCCGTTGTCATCGATAAGCGCGATGCCTTCTTCGGAAGGTCCGTAAGACGTGGTGGTGGAGTCGGTCACCGGATCATAATAGCCATCCGGAATAGTTTCCACGAAACGGTAGTAATAGACCTTGCCGTCGGTCGTGAACGCATCCACTTCCGCGTAGATCTTGCCGTATTCATTCACAGACGTGGCCACATCCGGAACATCCTCCCAGTCGGTGTCCGCCGTTTTGCGCTGCAGCACAAAGGTGCCGGGGAAACTGGCGTTGGCCGTTGTGGAGATGTCCTTGGGAGCATTGCCTTCCGCGCCGCCGACATACTTGATCAGCGTGATGGAAACGCCGGTCAGCGTGTTGGAGGCTTCGATCGGTACTTCAGGGATCGGGTTGGCCGCACTGACGGTGACAGGCACATCCTCAAAGTCAGGCGCGTATCCGTCAGGGGCATTCATCTCGTGCAGGATGTAGGTGCCGTACGGGACGTTATCAAATGTCAGGTAGCCGGTACCGGGATCCGTAAAGCCGGACACGACCGGAGTATCGCTGCCGGGAAGGAACAGGCCGAATTCAGCATTGCCCAGGTTTCTGTTGTGGTCATCCGTCTTATGGATCCAGACACGGCCGACGGTCTCCTTATTCGTGAACACCAGATTCCATTCAGCTCCCGCGGCCGGGGTCTGCGTATCGGAACCGGACCCTACCGGGGTCATTCTGGCGCTCTGGTCTTCTTTCAGATTTTCAGTCACAGTATACGTGATGCCCGGAACGAGATAATAATCCGTGTGGGTCGTGAGAACATAACTGTTGTCGCCGGACATGATCTCTTCGAAAGATTTCTCGCCTAACTTCTTATAAATAGAGAAGTCTTCCGCTGCGCTGATCACATACTCGATATCGCCGTAACCGTCCTTGCTCTTCGGGGAGCGCGAGTTCTGGTCATAGTCGACCGCGGCGCCGCCGGTAAAGAGTTCGATCATTTTGGTGATCGTCAGCTTTGCAGGCGGGTTGGTCGGCAGAGTGACCGGCTGGGTGGCAGTCGAATCATTCACCTGAGGATCATCGATCTTCGCCAGATACGTCGTTACGGTAGCCGTGTTTGCGTCGGAGAACACATAGCCGTCCAGTTCCGGGAAGTCCGCGATCCAGTCCGGATGATCCGGCAGTATCTTGAAGGACATCGTAACTTTGTACTTGGTATAAGTCGGGGTGACCTCATCGGGAGCCTGCTGCGGATCGCCGTTGGAGTCGATGCAGGTCAGCTGGTTCATGACCAGGTCGCTGTTTGCACCGGTGCCCCAGATCTGCACTTCCGGATCCTCCAGCAGTGAAACGGCCGTTCCGAGGGTGCCGCCCTCGCCATACCTCTGAATATCGAAAACGGTGGGAGTCACTCCGCTGAGATCAGCCCCTGCCTTGGTAAGGGACAGCAGGAATTCATCTTTCAGGAAGATCTTCTCCACCAAGTTGCGGCCGTGACGGCTGTACTGGTTCTCGTTTACAAGGATATCGGCGTCTCTGCCCAGAGCAAGCAGGCCGACACCAACATCCCAGGTAAAGGTCGCATCCAGATCGCCGGTAAGTTCGCCTTCCTGTTTGATATTGCTTTTCTTGACGCTCCACTCATCGGGGGAAGTCGTGGTGATGGGATCGATCGTGACCGAGGTGGACTGTTCATACCAGGCCAAGTCGATCGGATGCTCCGGATCCTCCCGGTCAACAACCATGAAGTTGGTGTACAGGGTGATCATATCTTCCGGGAAACTATACGTATTGAGAGAGTTTGCCGTTCCGTTATTACCAATAAAGATCGTAAAGGTAATATCGGAGAATACGTTCGACGCCGTCTGGGTCTGAGGGAAATCGATCGTATAATAATGCTCGCTGCCGATATCGTAGTTGTCCGGGTCCATGGCAATGATATCCTTGCCGGCGCCGGTCAGGGTCATGCCTGCCGGAAGGTGGACTTTCAGCGAGGTGGGGATGGAATGATCCGGATCCGCCAGACCATAACTCGTATAGAGCCCCAGGGGGTTCGTATAGCCGGCTCCATACCATTCATCCGGTGCGTCAAAGGTATATTTTACCTTGACCTGGAAAGAATCACCTGCCCGGGGAGGGTCGTTTTCAAAGGTGATCTTGACAATTTCCAGATGGATCTTCTGGCGGTACGTACTGGAAGTCGGATCCAGATAGTACGAATCGGCGAGCTGACGGATCTGTTCCGGGATCGGAATTCCGTCATCCTGCGGCTCTACCACGGGATCCTGCGGCTTGCTCGGATCCGCCTCGCCAGGCGTCTGAGACGTGTCCTTCGTGTCCTTCGTTTCCTTTGTCTCCGTGGACACTTGGGTGTCTTGCTTCTGCTCTTTCTTCTCCGCCGCAAACGAAGTATGCGGCAGCAAGGTAATGACCATGGTCAGGGCCAGTACCAGGGAGAGCAAACGCTTTCTGGTTGTTATCATTTCTTGCTCCTTCCTTCCGCCGCTGATTTCCTCATTTTAGCGGCGGGATTAATGTGCTTAAAACAACTCTTTCAGTTAGGTGTACAGGGGATTCCTGTACGGTTTTCCGCAAGCAAACGACATGTCCGCTTCAGTTTTATACTTTATATCAAAGGGCACAATTTCCCCTATAACCCCGTAATCCGTTTCAATATACCCTATTATTTCTCATTTTTCAACCATTTCGCCCCGTTATTTTGCCTGCGCCTTTCCCGCAGCCTGCCCGGAATGGTGGCTCGCTGAAAAAGACCGTTTTTTCACCGGACCGGAACATCACATCCGATTATTTGTGTAATTCTACCACAAGAATTAAATAATTTTATTTTACAACATATTTCTCGGAAATTTTCACCGTTTTTTTGTCTGTTTTGAAACGTAAAAAGATAACTACAACCGTTCCGATCTATTTTTCACTTTTTTATCCCTCGCATTTTTACTGTTTCACATAATTATATAAAGCGCCAAACAAAAAACAACTAATATAATTAAGTGCCAAAAATCGTCATTTTTCGTTCTTTTTGCCGTTTTTCCACCCTGGTTTTCCCCCTTTCCGCCGATCTTCCATCCCCCTCTTCCGAAAGAACTTCAAATTCCTCTGTTTTTCCGCATAACAAGGCAGAAACCGCGCAAAACGTTTGACATTTGCGCTTTATGTGTTCTATAATTAAGAAGCATTAAATTGCTTTCCGGCATCAGCTCATATATTTGTTCCGGACGATGCATCGAAGGAGGTATCATCATGAAGAAAACCTGGAGACTGCTCTCCGCACTCATCCTGGCCCTGCTTGTCTGCGGCGCTGCGCTCGGCACCGTACGCGCAGACGATGACCTGCCGGCCAGTCCCACCATTGAAAAGCCTGTCCATGTCAGCGTCTTTGACGAGCTCGGAAATCCCGTTTCCGGCTGCTCCGTCCAGGTGCTGGATTCTTCGGGCGCCGTCATCGAGACGCATGAGAACGTTGACGAGACCTTCTCCGTCTTCCTGCCGGCCGGCACCTACACGCTGCGGATCTCCCAGCCTGCCGCCGGCTATATGACGGACGGCAGCAACAGCGTGTCCGAACTGACCATCACCCTGACCGAAGCTGAAGAACGCGACGACATCCCGGGCATCACGGTCCCCGCGGAATACGGCAACCCCCTGTACGAGCCCTACTGCATCGGCCATGGCGGCACGTACCGCGACCGCATCGAATCCTATTTCATCCAGGATGAGACCGGTGATATCCGGGCGTTCTGCTTCAACCAGAACTACGACGCCCCCGAACCGGACGACGAGGATGCCCGCTTCAAGCGCCTGGTCGGCTCGCCGGAGCTGCTGTACCAGCTGGCCCAGAACAAATGGAAAGGCTATGACGGCTCGCTCGAACTGACGCCGCAGGATCTCTACGACCACGTCGTATCCATCATCTACCACCGCGATTACATCAAGGAAAAATACGGCTTCGACGACACCATCACGGACCTTGTCATGGCCATCGCCATCAAGCAGTATACGGACGGCGACCTTGACTCGCTGAAAACGAACGACGAGAACGGCAACAACATGGTGCTCCGCCGGGACAACGACGGCACCTCCGGTCCCATCGTCTACGACGATAACGGCAACTACCAGTGGAGACCCGGCGGCTGCTACCTCGGCTCCTGCGTCGCTCACGGCAAAAACGATCACCGGAGCGATTCCAGTTACGTCTTCCCGCAGGATTTCAAGGACGCCTGGCATGAGCTGATGGAGATGACCGATTATCCGGACGATTACTATCTCTACATCTACTACCCCCAGGTCTTCCATGACCGCAACTACTGGAGAGCGTGGAGTGAAGAGAACGTCCCCGGCGCCATTGCGCATTACGCCAACCTCTATTATGCCCAGGATCCTCAGTGCATGCTTTCCACCTTCACCGTGGAGCCCGTCCGCACCACCCTCTCCGTCCGCCAGGCGGTCGACGTTGAGATCAGCAAGGTCTGGGAAGACGGCAGCAACGCCAACGGCTACCGCCCCACCGCCGAGGAATACGCTTCCTTCATCCACCTGTACGCGGACGGCACGGAAGTGACCTCCCAGTACGCGGAGAACCGCTCCGTCACGGATAACGGCGACGGCACCTACACCGTGAAATTCGCCGTCCTGCCCAAGAACAGAGGCGAAGGCGACACCGCCTCCGAGATCGTCTACCGCCTCAGCGAAGACGCCGTGGAGCACTACCGCTCCAGCGCCTCCCCCGATGACCGGCTCGAGCCCGGGGCGACCGTCACCAACACGGAGATCCGCGAGATCGAAGTCCGCAAGATCTGGGAGGACAACGGCAACGCTCACGGCCTGCGTCCCGTCTCCATCCAGGTCATCCTGCTTGCGAACGGCGTCGATGCCGGCACCGCGACCCTGAACGCGGACAACAACTGGAAGCACACCTTCACGAACCTGGACGTCTACGCGGATGACGGCTCCCCCATCCTCTACGAAGTCGACGAAGTCACCGTGGACCACTACTCCTGCTCCATCCAGGGCTTCGTCATCACCAACCGCGAGCTGCGCGACATCACCGTCACCAAGACCTGGGAAGACGGCGAGAACGTGGACAACGTCCGTCCCGAATCCATCACCGTCCATCTGCTGAAGGGCGGCGCAGAATACCTGACCGCCGTCCTGAGCGAAGACACCGGCTGGGAACACACCTTTGAAGAACTGTACGTCTATGATGAAGACGGCGCGGAGATCGTCTACACCGTCGAAGAAGATCCCGTGGACGGCTACCGTACCGAGATCGACGGCTTCACCGTGGTCAACACCCAGCTCACCGAAGTCCCTGTCGAAAAGATCTGGGACGACGCCGATGACACCGACGCCCTCCGTCCGGCCGGCGTCCGCGTTCACCTGCTGGCCGACGGCGAAGAGGTCGACGCCGTCACCCTGGATGAGGACAACGAGTGGAAGCACACCTTCACCGGCCTGCCCAAATACAAGGACGGCGCGGCGATCGAATACACCCTGGAAGAAGACCCCGTTGAGCACTACCGGACCGGGATCGAAGGCTCCGTCATCACCAACACCCTGATCCAGTCCCTCCAGGTCAAGAAGATCTGGCTGGACGGCGACGACGAATACGGCACCCGTCCCGCCTCCATCACCGTCCACCTGTTCGCTGACGGCGAAGAGATCGATTCCGTGGTCCTGAACGCGGACAACGAGTGGAAGCACACCTTCAACGGCCTGCCCGTCTTCAAAGGCTCCGAACGCATCGAATACACCGTCACCGAAGATCCGGTGGAAGGCTACGAGACCGGCATCCTGGAGTTCACCATCACCAACCGCGAGCTGCGCGACGTGGAAGTCGAGAAAGTCTGGGTCGACAATGAAGACGCGGACGGCCTGCGTCCCGTGGAGATCACCGTCCGCCTGTTCGCCGACGGCGATGAGATCGATTCCGTGGTCCTGAACGCGGACAACAACTGGCACCACACCTTCGCCGACCTGTACGCCTACCGCGAGGACGGCATCAAGATCAATTACACCGTTGAAGAAGATCCGGTGGAAGGCTATGCCACCGAGATCGAATTCTACGCCGACACCTATGCCGACCAGTTCGCCATCACCAACACCCTGCTCACGGAGATCGAAGTCCTGAAGATCTGGGATGACGGCGATGACGCGGCCGGCCTCCGTCCCACCGAGATCACGGTCCATCTGTACGGCAACGGCCTCGTGGACACCGTCGTCCTGAGCGAGGAAAACGACTGGCGCCACACCTTCACCGATCTGCCCAAGTATCAGTGGGACGGCGATGAGATCTGGTACTACGTGCAGGAAGACCCCGTAGAAGGATATGAGACCTCCGTCTATGACGGCACCATGATCGTCAACACCCTGCTGAAAGACGTCGAAGTCGTCAAGATCTGGGAAGACGGCGATAACGCGGACGATCTCCGTCCCGAAGTCATCACCGTCCGCCTGTTCGCGGACGGCCACGAGATCGACGTCATGGGTCTGTCCGAAGAAAACGGCTGGAAATACACCTTTACCGATCTGCCCGCCTATCACGACGGCGACGAAGTCTTCTACACCGTAACGGAAGACCCGGTCGATGGGTATGAGACCGAGATCGACGGCCTGACTGTCGTCAACACCCTGCTGAAGGACATCGAAGTCGTCAAGATCTGGGACGACAACGACGACGCCGACGGCCTCCGCCCGGTGACCATCACGGTCCACCTGTTTGCGGACGGCTCCGAGATCGCAACCGCGACCCTGAGCGAAGAGACCGGCTGGACCCACACCTTCCCCGACCTGCCCGTCTATGACGACGGCGACGAGATCTTCTACTCCATCCTGGAAGATCCGGTGGACGGCTACGAGACCGAGATCGACGAATTCACGATCACCAACCGCCACGTCGAGGAGACCACCGTTCCGGAAGAGACCACCACCCCCGAGGAGACCACGCCCGAGGAGACCACCACGCCGGAAGAGACCACCACGCCTGAGGAGACCACTCCCGAAGAGACCACTACCCCCGAGGAGACCACTCCCGAAGAGACGACTACCCCCGAGGAGACCACCCTTCCGGAAGAGACCACCACCCCCGAGGAGACCACCGCGCCGACCACCACCGTGCCGACCACGACGACCCCCGTCACGCCTCCGCCCACCGGTGATGACGGCTCCATCCTCCTCTTCGTCCTCCTCATCATGGCCGCCTCCACTGCCCTGGCTGCCATCCTCAGCCGCCGCAAACGGGCCTGATGACTGATCTGACAAGGGGACGGTTCCTTTGTCAGATTCCCAAATCCAAACCGCAGGGGCGCCCGCCGGGCGCCCCTTTTTATACTCTTTTCCCCCGTTCTGTTGACAATTTCTTTTCAATAATATATACTAAAAAATTGTGTGGAAAAGCCGCCTCCGGGCGCTTTCCTTCCCCGAACGTTGCTCTGTTTTCAAAGCATAAAATAAACCATAAGAGGAAAAAACATGAAGACCCACTGGACGAAACTTGCCGCCTTCGGCATCGCCTTCCTGATGCTCCTCTCCCTGTTCTCTCCCGCCGCCACCCGCGTCCGCGCGGAAGGCGAAGACGAGGCCGTGGAAAACGTCAAGACCCTGCTGGAAGGCATCGATTCCCTCGCGGAAATGCAGTATTACCGCGTCACCGTGACCAGAGAGGCCGGCCTGACCTCGGGGTACCGCTACTATGACAACCCCAATTATACGCAGGCGCATCTGGATGCCCAGGCGGCCTACCGGGACTATCTGGACGACATGTTCGCGAAGCGCGCAGCCGCCAAAGAAGCCTACGAGGCCCTGACGGACGAGCAGAAGGCCGCCATCGCCGCGGACGAGACCGCCGCCGCCAACCTGGCCAAACTGACGCCGTACGACAAACTGCCCACGAAGATCCCGCTGCTGAAAGAAGACCTGAT
This sequence comes from Lachnospiraceae bacterium, assembly GCA_017428105.1. Classification (GTDB taxonomy): domain Bacteria; phylum Bacillota; class Clostridia; order Lachnospirales; family Lachnospiraceae; genus UBA6987. The sequence goes on from JAFRRM010000033.1 coordinate 22,104, forward strand.
CGTTGACACGATCAAGGGCGATCAGCTGGACTATCCCGTCGCCGTGGATCCCGTCACGGATGAGTCCGATCCGTATATCTACGAGTATCTGCGCGGCTACGAGCTCAGCTTCAGCTTTGCAGATGAAGCCTGGCCTTCCAACCTCGTCATGGTAGACGCAAGCAAGGGAAACACGGGCTGGACGCCGGACGGCGTATATGAGTACGGCAAGAGCAACTATGAAGTGGTCTACTGCTGCGACGCGGAAGTGCTTCCGGTCAAGCGCTGGCAGTACAAGCGCGTCAATCTGGAAGACGCCCCGTATTACGGAGAGGAGGCCGCCTCCCACATCCGTGCGATCCTGCAGAATTCCTATCCTTATGCCACCATCGAGGAGATGAAGGAATGGCTCGTCGCGAACGGCTATAACGCGGAATACGCGGCCGCGCTGACCCGCAGCGACATCATTGCCAGCGTCCAGTTCGCGATCTGGAACCATTCCAATTATAGCTACGACACGAATTATCTGGGCACCGGCATCATGGAGGAGCAGCGCGACCGCAGAGATTATCTTGCGATGACGTCTACGCACGACTACCGCAACGAGATCTGGGACTGGTATGTGATCTGCCCCAAGAACTATTACGTGGGGTATTACAGCTATACTTATTATCCGGAGATCGCGGCCCGCATCAATTCCCTGACCCAGTTCCTGACCGCCCTGCCCGGCGTGCAGCCGTCCGATGACCAGATCGTCATCACCGACGTCACCATCGCCCGCACCGCCCTGGTGCCCGGCACTTCCGACACCTACCAGGTCGACCTGAACATCTTCCTGAACCACGGGGCCGCGTCCGCCAACGACAACGTCTCCATCAAGGTGACCAGCGAGCAGGCCGCCGGCATCAACGGCACCGAGACCGTGGACGTCAGCGGCAAGACCGTCTACCAGGTCTCCATCACCGCGAAATACGGCGATACCGTGACCGTCACGGTCGACGGCACGCAGGACCTGGCCAAGGGCGTGTACTTCTACGAGCCCAAGGGCGGCTTTGACAAATCCCAGCCGCTGGTAGGCGTCGCCGAAGGTTCCACCCGCATCCACGCCGAAGACAGCTTCACCTTCGATCAGGACGTCGAAATGGGCCTGCGCGTCTACAAGACCGCGGAAGGCACGGACTACCCCATCTCCGACATCAGCTTTGACGTGTACCGCGCCGTTCCGGACGAAGGCGAGAGACTGCCCGCCAAACCGTCCGAGGAAGACGTCGCCCGCTACGCCGTCCCCGACAATCTGGTCGCCACCATCACCACGGACGATACCGGCTACGCCTTCACGGCGCTGGAACGCGGCTCCTACCTGGTCGTGGAGCGCCTGAACGCGGAGAAGGTCAAATACGTGGCGGATCCGTTCTTCGTGACCCTGCCCAACCCGGTCACGGCCGCGGACGGCACCATCGTGTATGAAGACGTCGTCTCCCGCTATATTGAGAACGTCCCCGTCGACAAGCCCGGCACCGTCTCCGTGAAGCCCGAAGTCACCAAGGCCTTCGAAGACTGGGGCAAGGCCGATGCGTTCCGCTTTGAACTGGCCGCCGTCACCGAAGGAGCCCCCCTGCCCGCCGAGACCGTCGTGACCGCCACCGAGGACGAACCCACGGCCGTCTACGGCTCCCTCCTCTTCAAGGAGCCCGGCACCTATCAGTACACCATCACCGAACTGAACGACGGGGCGGACGGCGTCACCTACGACACCGCACCGCATGCCCTGACCGTCACCGTCACGAAGAACGAAGAGACCGGCGAACTGACCGCCGAAATGTCCTACGACGGCGCTGACAGCCTGACGATCACCAACACCTACACCCCCGCCGCCGCGGAGATCGGAGTCACCAAGGAGCTGGAAGGGCGGAACTGGAACGACACGGACGCCTTCACTTTCGTCCTGAAAGCCGTGTCCGAGGGCGCCCCGATGCCGGAGATCACCGAAGGCACCGCCACGAAGGATGAGCCGGCCGTCAGTTTCGGCGACATCATCTTTGAAAAAGCCGGCACCTACGAATACACCATCACGGAGCAGTACGGCAATATTCCCGGCGTCACGTACGATACGATTCCGCAGAACGTGACCGTCACCGTCACGAAGGACGCGGACACGAACGAACTGACCGCCGACGTCCGGTATAACGACGGAGCCCGTTCCCTGACCGTGACCAACGTCTACGAAGCCGAGCCGGTCAGCGTCGTCTTCGGTGCGAAGAAAAACATCGAAGGCGAACCCGAAGATACACTGACCTTTAATTTCATCCTGACCGAGACCACGGGGGACGCGGACTTCCTCATCGAGTCCCTCTCGATCGAAGGCGAAGGTCAGGACTGGTTCGCTCCGCTCACATTTGACACGCCCGGCTCCTACACCTTCGAGATCACCGAAAAGATCGGCAGCGCCGCCGGCTGGACCTATGACACGCAGGTCTACACCATCCGTGTGCAGGTGACCGACGACGGCGAAGGCCATCTCGTCGCCGAAGTGACCGGACCGGACGACAACATCGCCGAGTTCACCAACACCTACATCCCCGAGACCACGCCGGAAGAGACCACGACTCCCGAGGAGACCACGCCGGAAGAGACCACGACTCCCGAGGAGACGACTCCCGAAGAAACCACCACTCCCGAAGAGACCACCACTCCTGAGGAGACCACCCTTCCCGAAGAGACCACCACTCCCGAGGAGACCACCCTTCCCGAAGAGACCACCACTCCGGAAGAGACCACCACCCCTGAGGAGACCACTCTTCCCGAAGAGACCACCACTCCCGAGGAGACCACCACCCCCGAAGAGACCACCCTTCCCGAGGAGACCACCACCCCTGAGGAGACCACCGCGCCGACCACCACCGTGCCGACCACGACGACGCCCGTCACGCCTCCGCCCACCGGCGACGAAGGTTCCATCCTCCTCTTCGTCCTTCTCATCATGACCGCCTCCACTGCCCTGGCCGCCATCCTGAGCCGCCGCAAGAGAGAGGTCTGACACAACATTGCACCAAAAACGGGGCGGCCCTAACGGCCGCCCTTTTTAAATGACAAATAAACTGTTTCCTGTCAGGTCTGCCCCGCGGACCTGATTGCGCGGCCCAGCATGTACAGCGCGAACACGGCGCTCAGGCTTTCCGAAACCGGAAGCGCCGCGGCAAGGCCGGTCTCCCCGAACAGTTTGTCCAGGAGGAACATCAGCGGGATGTACAGGACGATCTCGCGGACGACTGCGTGGATCATGGTCGCGCGGCCGCGGCCCATGGCCTGGAGGCAGAAGGAACTGTGGTAGTTGAGAAACTGGACCGGGGAGGCCAGGCTGCGGATGCGCAGGAACATCGTGGAAAAGGCAATGGTGCGCAGGGCATTCTCCATCACCCCGGGCTTCGAGGTGTCCAGGAACAGGCGTGTGGCCGGTTCGGCAAAGAACTGGAAGAACAGAATGGCGCAGGCCGCCACGCAAAGGCCCCAGTAACGGGCCGTATTGACGGTCTTTTTGAGCCGCGCCGTGTTTCCGGAAGCGTAATTATAGGCGATGATCGGCATCGCCCCCTGGCAGATGCCCACACAGACGGCGTTCGGGATCCGCTCCACCTTCATGGTGATCCCAAGCCCGGCCAGGACCAGATCGCTGTGCGCAGCCGCGATCATGTTGGCACTGATATTGGCCACGTCAAACAGCCCCGTCAGCAGGGCGGACGGCACGCCCACCGCCAGCAGTCCGCGGATGCTTCCCTTCTCCACCCGGCGCGCGTCCGCAGGCGACAGGCTCAGCGGAGCCGCTCCCCTGGCTCTGCGGTACGTCAGCAGCAGGTACAGGCAGGCGGCCGCGTTGGACAGCAGCGTCGCCAGGGCAGCGCCCACCACTTCATGGCCGGGCGGAAGCAGCACGAACATGAACAGCGGGTCCAGGATCATGTTCAGGATCCCGCCGCCGGAAAGCCCCAGGCTCGCCTTGCCGGAATACCCCGCGTTCCGCAGCAGGTGCGCCAGCGTCATCGACAGCTGGCTCGGGACGCTGCCCAGCACCAGCACCAGCTGCGTATACTGCACCGCATACCCGATCGTGTTTTCCGATGCCCCCAGGAAATCCAGGATCGGCCGGGTAAACAGCCCCAGCAGCAGCGAATACACCAGGCCGATGGCCATCGAGCCCCAGGCGCTGAACGCGCTGATGCGCCGCGCCTCTTCTTCTTTCCCGGCTCCCATCAGCCGCGCCAGCAGGCTTCCGCCGCCGATCCCGGTGATGTTGGCCAGCGCCACGCTCATCATGACCAGCGTCAGGGTCAGCGTGGTCGCCCCCATCATATAGGAATTGCCGGTCCGCCCGATGAAATAGGCATCCACCATGTTGTAGATCAGGTTGATCAGCTGGCTGATCACCGTGGGGACCGCCATGACCCAGAGCGCGCGGGGCACGGGAAGATTTTCGAAGATCTCTTTTTTGTTCCTGATTCCAGCGGCCAATTCCGCCTTCCTCCTTCAGCGTCAGATTTTCAGTTTCCTTACCATCCGGAGCATCCGCGACGCGTTCGCCAGCAGCTGCTCCCGTGTGAGCCGCCCGTCCTGCAGGCCGGCCAGCATGTCCTTCCAGTCCGCCCTGCATCCGGGCATGAAGACGTCGCCGCCCGCGGCTGCGGCCAGTGCCGGCTGCACCCGGGGATAGACGTCCGCCTTGCGGTTCATCAGCCCGTTTCCGAGCACCCAGTCCGTCATGACGATCCCTTCGAAGCCGCATTCCTCCCGCAGGAACGCGTACAGATCGCGCCGTTCCGCGGTATGCTTACCGTTCAGCAGGTTGTAGGACGTCATGACCGCGCAGGGCTGCGCCTCGCGCACGCAGATCGCAAAGCCCTTCAGATAGATCTCTCGCAGGGCCCGCTCCGATACGCGGCTGTTGCTGCCGTAGCGGTTCGTTTCCTGGTTGTTGGCCGCGAAATGCTTGATCGTGGTCCCGCAGCCGGGATGGCGCTGCACGCCCTTCGTGAGGGCCGCCGCCATCTTCCCGCTGATCAGCGGATCCTCGGAAAAATACTCAAAATTCCGGCCGCAGCGGATGGAACGGTGGATGTTGAGGGCAGGCGCCAGCCAGAGCTGCACGCCGAAGCGCTCCATCTCCTCTCCCACGATGTCGCCGCACGTCTCCGCCAGCGTCTCGTCCCAGCTCTGCGCCAGCGCGGTCCCGATCGGGATCGCCGTGCAATACTGCGTTTCCACGGCCGCATGCTTCGGCGTCCGTCCGCCCAGCCGCTTCAGCATTCCCTGCGCCGGCCGGGGCAGAAATTCCAGAATGCTCTCCGGCAGCGCGGGCTGTCCCACGCCGTGCGCGTTCCCCTGCCCGTCGCGGTAAAACTCCAGTGTCAGCCGCAGGCCTGCCGGCCCGTCCGCCATGATCAGCGGCTCAAAGCCGAATTCCTCCGCCTTGGACGCCGTTTCACCCGCGGCGCCGGCCACATGCACGGAAGAATCGCCGACGAAGCGGAGCAGCCCGCCTTTTTCCCGGAAACCGCCGACGCTGATGTAAGCCAGCTGCTCATCGGTCATGCCGCGCAGGGACTCTTCTATCTCGTCCGGGCAGCCGCTGCACACCGTCCGGGGCGTAAAATCAGAAGCATGCAGGGAGATGACGGGAAGATCCGCGGGAAGGACCTCCGCCGGGGCGGCCCCTTTGCTGTTTCCGCTTTCCGGCTCTTCTCCGGTCTCCTGTCCCGGTTTCCAGTCCTCAAACCCGGGCTCGCCGAAACACGGCCCGGCCTGGAGTACCGTCACATCCTCCGCCAGTCTGATCACCGCCGCGGGGAGCGTATCCGCGCTGGACGTCCCCAGACGCAGGACATACTGTCCCGCTTCCAGCAGATACCGCGCCTGCTTTATATCATACGAAGCGCAGTCGCGCAGGTCGAACCGAACCTCCACGCTCTCTTTCTCTCCCGGGGCCAGCTGCGCGGTCCGCGCAAAGCCCGCCAGGCTCTGGACCGGCTGATCCAGCCGCCCCGCCGGAGCAGACAGATAGACCTGCACGACTTCTTTTCCGGCGAACCGCCCCGTATTTTCCACTTCCGCCCGCAGCGTGATCCCGCTCCCGCAGGCGCTGACCGCTTCCGGCTTCACGGAGAATTCCGTGTAGCTCAGACCGTGGCCGAAGGGAAACAACGGGCGCTTCCCGACGCTGTCGAACCAGCGGTATCCCACGTAGATCCCCTCGCGGTAATACGTGTCGTCAGGGTCGCCGAAATCGATCAGGTCCGGGTAGTCCTCCCAGGCCGCCCACGTGGTGGTCAGTTTGCCGGACGGGTTCTGCCGCCCCAGCAGGATGTCGGCCAGCACGTCCCCGGTCTGCACGCCCAGCTGCGACAGGAGCAGGATGTTCCGCACCTCGTCCAGTCCGGACAGATCCACCGGTCCGCCCGTGTTCAGCACCAGCATGAATTTCCCGTACATCCGGTTCAGCGCCAGGATGTCCCGCCGCTCGGACTCCGTCAGCAGGATGTCGCCCGGCACCGAATCGCGGTCGTTCCCTTCGCCGGAGATGCGCGAGAGCACGTAGATCGCCACGTTCCCGGCCGCCTGCAGCGGCAGTTCGTATTCCGGCGCGGGCATCGCCTTGCCCATCCCGTAGATGATCGCGTTCTGATGATGCGCGCGCGCTTCCTCTTTCAGCCGCGCCAGGAAGGCTTTTTTCGCTTCGCCGGCCAATGCGTCGTACGCGTCCAGCCACGCCCCGGTGGTCACCGTGAAGCCGGCTTTCTGCAGGCCTTCTTCCACCGTCACGAACGCACGGGAATTGACCTCACCTGAGCCGGTGCCGCCTTTGACCGTGCGCCGCACGCCGCTCCCGAACGCCGCCAGCGGACAGGGCTTCTCCAGCGGGAAATCCCCGCCGTTCCGCAGCAGCACGGTGCATTCCGCCAGCGAGCCGTACAGGCGCGCCAGATGTTCTTTTTCGTAATCATTGATCTTCATGTCATGGGGTCCTCCGCTGTTTCTCAAGGGCTCACAATTGGTCGTATTTCGCCGCGCTTCCGCTGGCTTTTTCGACCGGGTATTTCGCTTCGTTCTGATCCATCTTGCTATTAATGATCTCGTCCGCGTCCAGGCTCAGTTTGTCCAGGAGGTCCTGGCAGTAGACCAGGACGTCGGCCAGTTCTTCTTTGACGTGCTCTAGGTCGTATTCGTCGCTCCACTGGAAGCATTCCAGCAGTTCCGCCGCCTCGATGACGATGGATTTGGCGAGGTTGGCGGGGGTGTGGAACTGGTCCCAGTCGCGGTCGGAGGTGAAGCGGCGGATGCGGGTGAGGGTGGATTCGGTCATGGGGAGCCTCCTGGGGGGTGTTATACGGTGAGTTCGATCTGGTTGCCTTCGATGGCGACGATGCAGGATTCGTAATAGCCGTCGCCAGTGGTGCGGGGACCGCTGAGGACTTCATAGCCGTCGGCTTTGAGTCTGGCCGTCAGGGCGTCGACGGTTTCTTTGCTGCCGACGGAAAAGGCGACGTGGGCGTAGCCGGTGCGGGACAGGGGTTTGACCGGGTCGGGGAGGTCCGGGCGGGTCATGAGTTCCAGGCAGGCGCCGGAGGTGAAGGAAAGGAAGTAGGAGCGGAAACCCGTGGTGGGGTTGTGGTAAAGGGCGCTGGGGTGGGCGCCAAAGTAGGTGACGAAGAAGGACTTGGCGGCGTAGAGGTCATTTACATAGAGGACAATGTGGTCGATGGTCATATATCTTCTTTTCCCTTTCCTTCAGGAGCATTATCATCTTTTTATGTTTCCTCACAAATATCCCTCAATAATATGGCCATCTCATCTATCATCGGCCACATAACCGATTCTCCAAAATCAGTAATTTCTTGAGGATCTAATAAACGAATTGGGGCATTATCATAATCATCTGCGCAATCAGGGTTGATCAGAATATCTCCCAGCATACCACCAACTCTTGTTAACGCATTCTTCCCTAAAAGCTCCGAATTGCCAAATAACCATTCCGCGCGAAGTTCCCTCCCACGAATCGCTTTGCCATACATTTCGACCCTGCGTCGAAATGTTTCCAATGTGAACGACTCTGTAAAACTATCACTAATAACAGAAAGGATTTCATCCGCGACTGATGACCTATCCAGATTCGCGCTTAATGCCGCATAATCTGCTATGACAAACAAAGCTGGAAGGAGTTCCTCCTTATACTGGCTGTTGTATAATTTCTTTTCACAAATATCGATCGAAGAATTATAATGCTTTGAGAAACGTGTCGCATAATTATCAGGTTCTCTTTCAATAGTCTCTTCTATTTCAGTTTCACCTGCGGTACTATCATGCTGTTCATTATTCTCATCAGCCGTCTGGCTTACAGTAATAATTCTCGTCCCGCAATATTGACAGAATTCACTATCTTCAGGTAATTCTTTACCGCATTTTCTACAAAATCTTAGTTTTTGCGGAGCAGGTGACTCATTAATTCCGTATTTCGAAGGAAAGAACATCCGATCTGCCCAATCAAAATCATATACCGGATAACCAGTTTGCTCAGCTGCATCTAACTTATCTTGGAACTGCTCTTTAAGAATATCATAAAGCCGATCATCCAGGATAGCATGCATAGCATTCTTTTTAACGTCATAAAAGAATACAACTTCTTTATTTCCAGCTAATGTGTAAAACACTTTATTAACTGAGAAATCAGGTGTTTGTTCCATTAACTGGACAGTCATAAAAACCTTGCAAAGCTCTATGACACGATCATCCCGCCCTTTTTCGAGACATGCTACTTTCTCGCGCAGTTCTTCTATTCCGTCCACCAAGCGGGTTAAGCCATATGGATTCTTGGTTGCTCTTATCTCCGATACTTTTTTCTGGTAATCCGGGTTTTGATTCTTCTCTATTGCCCAAATCATTGCCTTATGAACTAAATCGTGATAAAGCACGTCATAGTGCAAATTTGTCACGCTTTTACAGTGCGGGCAAGTGGTGTTAAACCAAGTTCCGTCAATGATCCTTCTGGGCAAATCTATAGCATAATCTGTGTTAATGCTTAAATATATATTTGTGCTAAACTGCTTACCACAGTTTGGACAGGTTAGCGTGGTTTTTCTAGGAATTGACATCTTCTTTCTCCGGTTTGAATATGTATCTGTTATGGTGCAACAACGACATACACTTTAAAAGAATGATTGTTAGGGTATTGTTATTACGAGGACTTTAAACGTGTGATCATTTGCGTCATTAGTAAAAGTATATTCTGTGGTCCCCTCTGTCTCTCCAGTTACATAAAATGAACACGTACTGTTGTTCCAGTCTTTTCCCCATTCACCAGTAGAATTATAATTATTTCTTTTGTTATATAAATATATGTTTGAATTCATCTTGGCAGTAACATGAAATGTTTTTTGACGACCAACTTTTACCACAACTATCTCCGTATCTGCGTGGTAATCATCATAATACGTTCCATAGTTGAAGGTTTTTATAGCATTATATGCAGTTGTTGCCTTTCCACTAGTGCTTTTCAAATTATTTAACTGGTTTCTTAAACTCGTATTTGATTGTTTCAATGACGAGATTTGAGAATTTAGGTTAGTTTTTTCTGTATTTAGTTCAAGAATTCTTGTAAGGAGATCATTATATTCATCTCCTTTTGCTTCCCATTCAGATATTTGATTTTCGAGAAGAGTCTTTTCATTCTCTAAAGTCGTAATTGATTTAGCCTGCTCTTCAAGATCATGCTTTTCACTCTCCAATGTAATGATCTTATTACTTAACGAATCATTCTCCTCTTTACGGGATCTGACTTCTTCCTCTAGAGCAGTGATTTGACTGTTTGCTTGATTGGCTTTTTTCTGCGTATTCACAGATTGAATTATATTGCCGACAAGAAGCGCTGCAATAAGCACCCCTGCACAAATCCAAGCAATTGTACCGAAACTCCGCTTTTTCGGCTCATCTATTCCTTCACCAGGTATCGATGTCTCTTTCTTGTCAGACGTCGAGCCAGCCGTATTGTGAAATCCGGGATTCATCTGCTTCGGGCTGGAATCAGCCGGATGATTTGTTTCAGGCGAAGGAGTCGTTTCGCTCACTCCGTTCTTTTCCTGAACAGAATCAGGAACAATTATCTTTGTTCCGCAGTATTGACAGAAATCACTATCATCCGGTAAAGCCATTTTGCAAACAGGGCATTGTTTCATTTTTCTCCCCTCCTAATCGATCTTTGTTCCACATTTATGACAGAACACAGCACCTTCATTTAACACCACTCCGCAGGCCGGACAGCGTTTAACAGGAATGTAGTGCACGCTGTTATCCGACTCGTCAGTGACAAATGCAAACGGATAATAGTCTATTCTTTCCAGAGGTGTCTCCTGCTGGATGGGATTCGTCTTAGCATTCATCTGCGAATCAGATAGGTTTTCATTTTCATTCGGAAGCACTCTTATTTCAGTGCTTTGAGACATACTGACTGCCTCCTGACTTGTTAATTCCTCATTGGCAGTTTCTTTTTCAGCATTACCTGGATCTTCTGCTTCTTCATCGTCAGGACCATTAGTCAGAATAAAATAATTCACAAAACTCCAGAGAAGAACACCACCACCGACAACTGCACTTCCACTTATGCTTTCCTTAATCAGTGTCATAATTAAAATGCCGACTATTGCATAAATAATAGTTATCCTTCTGCCTGTTTTGTTTGAAACGGGTTCCTTTCTGATGCCAAACCGATAAATCAATATCGGGGCAGAATATACTGCAAACGTTATGACTAAACTTAGCAAAGTTTGTACAACTGAATTGCCACGCAAGACTTGGTCATCGTTATTCTGTGATTTGTTATTATTTGCAGTTTTACTCTCACTAGTTTTTGTTGGTGTTACCGAAGCAGACGTCGCTGTCGTTTGTGCAACGGAAGCCACTGCTTCATGTTTATAAAATGAAATGTCACTTACAAAGGACTCTAAAAATGATTCTTTTGCCTCATTAATATCTCCATCAAAGGATTTCATTGAAACAATGATGATCATATTATCCACAATCGTATAATACTGCAAAGCATAGATCGTTTCTTTTTTTTCAAACGAACTAATATTAAACCTTAAAAACCGTGTTTGTTTATGCTCGAAGATTGAATACTGTCTTACCGTGATACCTCTTTCTTTATATGATGTAATCATGGATTGCTGTAACGCTGATAATGCTGCATTATCCATTTTATCCAAATCATCCGCAGTTTGCGATCTTTTGATGATATCAATTTTATATGTTCCTTTGTTTTCCCAAATGGAAAAATAAATGTCTTTACTTATCATCTCACTGACAATTGCTTCCTTTGAAACTTTAGTGAAAAGTAAAAACGGATTATCATTAGATAAATGCCTGTCATAAGACATATGGCCATCCGGGACTGTGATTTCAATTCCAATATCGTCTATTTTGATTTTAACGAAGCCTGCATGAACTACATTGCCAAGCGTGATAAGCAAAACACAGATCAACAATAGACGAATTATCTTTTTCATTTCTCCACCTTTCCTCTCTCATTTCCTAAAGACTCTTGGGCAGCCACCGCATTGGCATTGACCTGTTCAATCGCACGCCTTATTCCCACCCAAACCGACAAGTCTGTGAAAACCTCCACAATACTTCCCTGATTCGTACAATTCAATTATTCATAATGCTTTATACATAGAATCAAAGTTTCATAAATGCATACGGAACATGCGCCCCCACCACAAAGAGTCCTTCAAACGCCTGCTGCATATACTCTCCTTCAATAGGCGTGTCCCAATACGCCTTCGTCAACGTACTCCATCGTGAAAACACCGACTCAAACAATCTGATATAACTTTCCTGGCTCAAGTTCATTCCCCGCATCAGAAGGCTGAACTCCTCCCAGGTTCCGGCCATATTGATCCAGGAAGTAAACAATCCGCTTTCCATTCGAGCTCGCTCAAAATGCCATTTTGTGGCATACAGCCAGCCCGCCTGAAATACCATCGAACTGACAGTGGCATATAAATCGTGCTTGTTATTGCCAAAGTCAGAAAGAATGTATTCGTCTGTGGAAAAGGCCTGAATTGTTTCCCGGCCGTAATTAAGGATTTCCTTGATTTCTTTTTCGGCCAATAAGTTGGGGTAATTAACTGCTCTCCCGATCAATGGCGGGAGTAATTCATCTATGATTATTTGTTTTAATTGTGCCGGTGAAGTCATTTTCTTTTTCTCCTGATCACATCATTCCGAGCCTGTTCATCTCAAATGCCATCCCAAACACAAACATTGCCTTTGCAGCACACATCAGCAATTCAAGTGGATCCTCTTCTTCGTCAGGTGTCAATAACGATAGACTCAGAAAGTTCTGACTATACAGGAACTGTGTGAATTTTTTCTGCTTTCCAGAGCCAAACGGCATATTAATGCAATCCAGAACATACTCGTCCATTTCCGATATGCCGCGTTCGCGGGTAAGGATTTCAAACAATCCTGTCGCCTGTAATTCATTCCAATTCTTGTTCCAATGGTAAACCGCACCAATACCGGCATAAGCGGACCATATCAGTGCCATAGAGACGACGTCTGTTTTTGGATGTGTGTTTCCGTAATCCATCATAATATGGAATAGCCACTTTTTATTGACAATGATTCTATTTTTATTTGAAACAAAATGTTGCCTACTATACCTAATATAATTATTTCTTTCGTCCAAACAAAACCTTAATTAAGCCTTTAAATAACGTCCAAGGCAGTAGGAGAATTTCAAATAGTATTTCCGAACAACCAGCAGACATTTTCTTGTGATATTTTTTTTGGTCTCTATAAAACTTTGCAGCATTTGTATCTCTGTAAGCCACCACATTAGACCTCCTCAACTAATCTTTTATATAATACCAAATTTGCATCCTCTAAACAAGTCATGAATAATAGAGTCTTTATTGGTAAAAACGGACCATTTCCATCAATAATCGATTCTGGTAGGAAAGTTTAATAATAATAGACTACTAATAGATAGAGAGAAACCGTCTTCACGATGTGATCACCAACCGCACAGCTCCGCGCGCAGCGCTCCCGCTGTGCTCCCCCTTCATTCGCATTCCGCGGGGCCCCTTCCCCTGCTGCATGCTCATGAAGGGCGCGGCTTAAGAACTAAAAAACCCGGGTCCCCATGCGAGCATGGTTCCCCGGGTTTTTTAGTTCTTATCCGCTGGTGATCACATCATCCCATCCATCCCGGCGCCCGCGGGCATGGCAGGTGCAGGTTCCTTAATGGTGGCGACGACGCTTTCGGTGGTCAGCAGGGTGGCCGCTACGGAGACTGCGTTCTGCAGGGCGGAGCGGGTGACTTTGGTGGGGTCAAGGATGCCGGCTTTGACCATGTCGACGTATTTCTCGTTGAGGGCGTCGAAGCCGATGCCTTCTTTGGATTCTTTGACGCGGTTGACGACGACGGAGCCTTCCAGGCCGGCGTTGGCGGCGATGTGGAACAGAGGGGCTTCCAGGGCTTTCAGGACGATCTGGGCACCGGTCTTTTCGTCGCCGGACATCTTGTCGACCGCTTCCTTCACCTTCCCCGCGGCGTGGATGTAGGCGGAGCCGCCGCCGGCCACGATGCCTTCTTCCATTGCGGCGCGGGTGGCGTTCAGGGCGTCCTCCATGCGGAGCTTGTATTCCTTCATTTCGGTCTCGGTGGCGGCGCCGACGCGGATGACGGCTACGCCGCCGGCCAGCTTGGCCAGGCGCTCCTGGAGTTTTTCCTTATCGTATTCCGAGGTGGTCTCTTCCATCTGGGCCTTGATCTGGGCAACGCGGGCTTCGATCTCGGCGGAATCGCCCAGGCCGTCCACGATGATGGTGTTCTCTTTGCTGACCTTGACGGATTTTGCGCGGCCGAGGTCGGAGATCTGGGCGTCTTTGAGTTCCAGGCCCAGCTCGGAGCTGATCACCTGGCCGCCGGTCAGGGCGGCGATGTCCTTCAGCATTTCTTTGCGGCGGTCGCCGAAGCCGGGGGCTTTCACGCCCACGACGGTGAAGGTGCCGCGCAGCTTGTTCACGATCAGGGTGGTCAGGGCTTCGCCTTCGATGTCTTCCGCAATGATCAGGAGCTTGGCGCCGGTCTGGACCAGCTGCTCCAGCAGCGGCAGGATCTCCTGGACGTTGGAGATCTTCTTGTCCGTGATCAGGATGTAAGGGTTGTCCAGGACGGCTTCCATCTTCTCCATGTCGGTGCACATGTAGGCGCTGATGTAGCCGCGGTCGAACTGCATGCCTTCCACCAGGTCCAGTTCGGTGTGCATGGTCTTGGATTCTTCCACGGTGATGACGCCGTTGCCGGTGACCTTCTCCATGGCGTCCGCGACCATCGTGCCCACGTTGTCATCCCCGGCGGAGATGGCGGCCACGCGGGCGACCTGTTCCTTGCCGGAGATCGGGCTGCTCATTTCCTTGATGGCTTCCACGGCCAGGTCGGCGGCATTCTTCATGCCGCGGCGCAGGATCACGGGGTTGGCGCCGGCGGCCAGGTTCTTCATGCCTTCGTTGACCATGGCCTGGGCCAGGACGGTGGCGGTGGTGGTGCCGTCGCCGGCCACGTCGTTGGTCTTGGAGGCCACTTCGCGGATCAGCTGGGCGCCCATGTTTTCAAAGGGGTCCTTCAGTTCGATCTCTTTCGCGATGGTCACGCCGTCGTTGGTGATCAGGGGAGAGCCGTAGGCTTTGTCCAGCACCACGTTGCGGCCTTTCGGGCCCAGCGTTACCCGGACGGTATCAGACAGGGCGTTCACGCCCGTTTCCAGTGCTTTACGCGCTTCCGCGCCGAATTTGATCTCTTTTGCCATGATGCATTATCCTCCGAATTACTCTACGATAGCCAGAATATCGCTCTGCTTCACGATGATGTATTCCACGCCGTCCAGCTTCACTTCCGTGCCTGCGTACTTGCTGTAGATCACTTTCTGGCCGGTCTTCACTTCCATATTGACTTTGTTGCCGTCCTTGTCCACGCCGCCGGGACCCACCGCGATGACTTCCGCCGTCTGGGGCTTTTCCTTGGCGCTGCCGGGCAGCACGATGCCGCTCTTGGTGACTTCTTCCGCTTCCACCTGCTTTAAGACCACGCGGTCTGCTAAAGGAACCAGTTTCATTATCATTATGCCTCCTCATGGATTATCGGGTTTGTTAGCACTCGTTTTCTTTGAGTGCTAATCGTATTATAGCGCATAAAACCGAAATTGCAAGACCTTCGGCGAGAATTTTTTAACTTTTTGAGACGGGATGCGGGACTGCCCGGCGAAGCCCGGGGATGGGATGGGCGGAGAGACCAAAAAGGTCTGTTTCTTTGTCATCTTTTTTATCTCATCATGATCCGCGGTGGCGTCGCCGGTACTGCAGGGGCGGGACTCCGACTTTTTCCCGAAAGACTTTCGTGTAATAACTGGAACTGTGGAAGCCGCAGTCTTCCGCGATCCGGCCGATGGGCAGCCGGGTGTCGGTCAGAAGCGGGATGCTCTGGGAGATCCGCACGTCGATCAGATGCGCCACGATGGAGACGCCGTAGGTCGTCTGGAAGATGCGGCTGCATTCGCCCCGGCTCAGGTGGACGCACCGAGCCAGGTCCCCGATGGAAAGCGGCTCCGCAAAATGCTCCTGAATGTACTTCAGCATGGCGTGGGCTTCCTCCCGTTCCAGTTTCACAGGCGGCTGGGAAGAATTCTCCGCCAGGACCATCAGCAGTTTCCAGACGTGCAGCAGCTGCGCGTAGGTATCCAGCTCATAGCCGAACTCCCGGTCCTGAACATAGCGGAACAGACGGACCATCTCTTCCAGGATCAGGGCGTGCTCCGCGAGGTCTGCGCGGAAGGCAATGACCTGCATTTTGGGATCGTTCGCATAAGGCAGGAAATAGCGCTGCTCGATGACGCTTCCGTGGAACAGGATCAGCAGGGAAGGCTGGATGTTCAGGCTCAGGAACCGCGCCGATTCCGGCCCCGTCGGCCGGGACGTGTGCGCACAGTTGGAATTGATGAAGATCCCGTCTCCCGCTTTCAGGCGGTGCTCCTTCCCCATACAGGTCGTGATCATTTCCCCCTCCAGGATATAGGAAAACTGGATCTCCTCATGCCAGTGCCAGTCGTTGAAGCCGCGCGGTTTGTCCTTCAGAAACGTCTCATGGACCGCCAGCGGAAACTCGTACGGCATGATGAAGCGGGCCTGCTGATTTTCGTCTACATAGAACATTTTTCTCATTTCTCCCTGCATTGCGCAGAATCTTTACAGTTTTTCCCAGCATCTTTATAGAAAAAAAAGAATTATTCAAGTATATTTATAACAGATAAATCGTGTTCCGCCAATAGGAATTTAAAAAAATCCGTCATCTTCTGGATCTTGTTCGTTTTATTAATAAAAATAATAATATTACATATTCAGAAAGGAGAAAAAGATGTACAAAGTCGACATGAACAGCGATCTTGGCGAAAGCTTCGGCACTTACAAGCTGGGGATGGACGCGGAGATCCTGGAGTTCGTCTCTTCGGCCAACGTGGCCTGCGGTTTCCACGCGGGCGATCCGCTGGTCATGGAGGACACTGTCCGGCTTGCCAAAGCCGCCGGCGTGGCCGTCGGCGCGCACCCCGGTTATCCGGACCTGATGGGCTTCGGCCGCCGCAACATGGTCTGCACCCCCAAGGAAGCCAAGGCCTACGTTAAGTACCAGCTGGGAGCCCTGACGGCTTACACCGCAGCACAGGGCCTGAAGCTCCAGCACTGCAAGCCCCACGGCGCCTTGTACAACATGGCCGCCAAGGACATGGCCCTGGCCGCCGCCATCGCGGAAGCCATCGCGGAAGTGGATAAGGACATCATCCTGTTAGGCCTGGCCAACAGTCTGATGATCAAAGCCGGACAGGAAGCCGGGCTCCGCGTCGCCAGCGAAGTCTTCGCGGACCGCGCCTATCAGGCTGACGGCACGCTGGTGCCCCGCAAACTGCCCGGCGCCGTGATCCATGACACGGAGCTGGCCATCGCCCGCACCGTCCGCATGGTCAAGGAAGGCTGTGTCACCGCCATCACCGGCGAAGAAGTTCCCCTTTCGGCCGATTCCATCTGCGTCCACGGCGACAACCCCTCTGCCCTGGAGTTCGTGAAAAATATCAGGGCCCGCCTGGAAGCCGAAGGCGTCACCATCGTTCCCATTTCCGAGATCGTGTAAAAGAAGCCCCCGAACGAAAAAAAACAAGGAGAAAGATCATGAGCGACAACAAAACTCCCGAAGTGAACCCGGGCAAACCGGTCCAGAAGAAGAACACATCGATCATGCTGGGCGCCGCCCTCCTGATGGCGACTTCCGCCATCGGCCCCGGTTTCCTGACCCAGACCAGCAACTTTACGGCAACGTATCTGGCATCCTTCGCTTTCGTCATCGTAATGGTCATCATCATGGACATGGTCGCGCAGACCAACATCTGGTCCATCATCGCGGCGTCCGGCCTGCGCGGCCCGGAGATCGCCAACAAGGTGCTGCCCGGCCTGGGCATTTTCCTGGTGGTGCTGGTCGTCATCGGCGGCCTGGCCTTCAACATCGGCAACTGCGGCGGCGTGGCCCTGGGCCTCAATGCCATCTTCGGCCTGAATGAAAAGATCGGCGCGGGCATCGCGGGCGCGCTGGCCATCTGCATCTTCCTGTCCCGCAGCGGCAAAAAAGTAGTCGACCGCGTGGCGCAGGTCGCGGGCGCCGTCATCATCCTGGTCATGCTGTACGTCTGCATCAGTTCCAAGCCTCCGGTGGGCGACGCCGTGGTGCACATCTTTACCCCCGAAAAGCCCCTCGACATGGTGCCCGTGATCCTGACCCTGCTGGGCGGCTCCTGCGGCGGCTACATCACCTTCTCCGGCGCGCACCGTCTGCTGGACGCCGGCTACGGCGGCAATAAAGAGGACGTCGCCTACTTCCGCAAATCCGTGCTGACCGGCATCAGCGTGTCCGGCACCGTGCGGATCCTGCTGTTCCTGGCCGTATTGGGCGTCTGCACCGCAGGTTCCGTGGCGGTGACCGCCAACATCGACGCCATCAAGAGCGCCGCCAACCCGGCCGCCCAGGCGTTTGAACTGGCCATCGGCAGCGCGGGCCGTGTGCTGTTCGGTATCGGTCTGTTTGCCGCCGGCATCACCTCCGTGATCGGCGCGGCCTACACCTCCGTCACCTTCCTGTCCACCCTGCATCCGTTCATCAAGAAGAACGACCGCTGGTTCATCATCGGCTTCATCGCTTTCTCCACTCTGATCATGGTCATCCTGGGCGGAGCGAAGCGCATGGTCATCCTGGCCGGCGCCGTCAACGGCCTGATCCTGCCGATCTCCCTGGCCAGCGTGCTGCTCGCCGCCCACAAGAAGAACGTCGTGGGCGAATACAAGCACCCCGTATGGCTGAGCGTCCTGGGCTGGATCGTGGCTGCATTTGCAGCGTGGCTGGCTATCAAAGCACTGCCTAACCTTGCAAACCTGTTCCAGTAATATTCCTTCTTGTGCCATCCCTTTCTCTCCTTCAGCGGGGGAAAGGGATATTTTAAAAGGATTCTGATATGGAAAATGTACGTTTTTTACTGACAGGGGACACCTCTCTCACCGTGGAATTCGGCAATGAGATCAGCGAGGCCATCAACCATGACATCCGCGCGTACAAGATCGCGCTGGAAAAGGCGGGCGTGCCCGGCATCGTCGAGCTGGTCCCCACCTACCGGTCCCTGATGGTCCATTACGACCCCGCCGTGCTGCCCTATCAGGAGCTGCGGGAGCGGCTGGAGAAACTGCTGGACGACATGGGCGAGATCGAGATCCCGCCCAGCCCCGTGCTGGAGATTCCCGTTCTCTACGGCGGGGAAATGGGACCGGATCTGCCCTTCGTGGCGGAGCACGCCGGTCTCAGCGAGGAAGAGGTCGTTCAGATCCACAGTTCCGCGGAATATCTGATCTATATGCTCGGCTTTACTCCCGGGTTCACGTATCTGGGCGGCATGAGCGAAAAGATCGCGACGCCCCGGCTGAAGCAGCCGCGCGTGAAGATCCCGGCCGGCTCCGTCGGCATCGCCGGCACGCAGACCGGCGTGTATCCCATCGATTCCCCCGGCGGCTGGCAGCTGATCGGCCGCACCCCCGTAAAGATGTACGATCCGGACCGGGAGACCCCGATCCTGCCCGAAGCGGGCCAGTACATCAAGTTTTACCCCGTGACTCAGGAAGAATACGACGCGATCCGGAAGGAAGTGGAAGCCGGCACCTATGTGCTGAAGACCCACGCGAGAAAGGAGGTCTGACATGAGTATCCGCGTTATCCAGCCCGGCGTCCAGACCACCGTTCAGGACCTGGGACGTTTCGGCTATCAGCAGTACGGCGTGCCGGTGGCGGGGGCCATGGATCCCCGCAGTCTGAAGCTGGCCAACATCCTGCTGGACAACGACCCCGGCGAGGCCGCGCTGGAGATCACCATCATGGGGCCCCAGCTGGAATTCACCGAGCCCAACTACATTGCTCTGACCGGCGGCGACCTGAACGCCGTCCTGGACGGCAAGCCCATGCCCCGCTATGAAGCCGTCAAAGTGGAGCCGGGCCAGGTGCTGCGTTTCCTGGGGCTGAAAAACGGCTGCCGGGCCTATCTGGCTTTTGCCGGCGGTCTGGACATCCCTGCGGTCATGGGAAGCCGCTCCACCTATATGAAGGCGAAGATCGGCGGCTATGAAGGCCGCAAGCTGGAAGCGGGCGATGAACTGAAGTTCCGCGCGCCCCAGCCGGATCTGCCCTTCCCGGAACGCCGGAAGATCGGCATCGATTTCACGCCCCAGAGGCAGTATGACCTGCGCGTCATCCTCGGGCCCCAGGACGACTATTTCACCGAAGCCGGCCTGGAGACGTTCTGCCGGGAAGTCTACACCGTCAGCGCGCAGTTCGACCGTATGGGCTGCCGTCTGGACGGGACCGTGATCGAGCATAAAAACGGCGGCGACATCATCTCCGACGGCATCGCCATGGGCGCCGTGCAGGTCCCGACCGCCGGCCTGCCCATCATCATGGCGGCGGACCGCCAGACCACCGGCGGCTACACCAAGATCGCCACGGTGATCTCCGCGGACTTCCGGTATCTGGGCCAGTTAAAGGGCGGCGACAAAGTCCATTTCGTGCCCGTCACCATCGAGCAGGCGCAGAATTCCCGCATGCTGGACGAAGCGTATTACAAAATGATCACGGACTATTTCGACCGTGACCGCGGTCTGTGATCCCCGATATTGAATCATGCTAAAAGGAGGCAATCAATGGCATTCGATATTACCCCCTATATCAACATGAAGCCCGCCGAAGTGCGTCAGCTGATCCGCGAAGGCAAGATCGATTTCCCCACTGCAGGCATGTGCGCCGGCTACGCGCAGGCCAACCTGGTGATCCTGCCCCCGGAATACGCCGCGGACTTTGAGGAATACACCAGGCTGAACCCCTTCCCCTGCCCCGTGCTGGAGATCATCCGCGGCGAGGTGCCCCTCACCCACGCGATGGGCGAAGGTGCCAACATCTGCACAGACATCCCGCGCTACCGCATCTATGAAAACGGCGTATTCGTGAAAGAAGTGACCGACGCGAGCGCATACTGGAAGGATGGCTACGTGGGCTTCCTGATCGGCTGCTCCTTCTCCTTCGAAGAAGCGCTGATGCGCGAAGGCATCGAAGTGCGTCACATCGCGCAGGGCCGCAACGTGCCCATGTACAAAATGCCCGCCTTCCCGACCAAGCCCGCCGGTCCGTTCTCCGGCCCCATGGTCTGTTCCATGCGTCCCATGACCCCGGAAAACGCCTGGAAGGCTTACCAGATCACCTATAAGATGCCCAACGTGCACGGTGCTCCCATCCACATGGGCCCCGCGGAAGCCGTCGGCATCAAAGACGTGATGAAGCCCGACTACGGCGAAGCCGTGGACATCTACCCCGGCGAGATCCCTGTCTTCTGGCCCTGCGGCGTGACCCCTCAGGCCGCCGTGGAGAACGCCAAGCCCCCCATCGTCATCACTCACGCCCCCGGCCACATGTTCATCACCGACATCGTGAACGCCGAACTGAATGATTACCTGGAAAACCTGAAACACACCTGATGCGCTCCTCTTCTTTCTCTCTCCCGCGCATCGCGGGCGGCCCGCCAGCCGCCCGCATTTTTTCTGACAGGGGGACGGTTCCTTTGTCAGATTTTCTGACAGGGGGACGGTTCCTTTGTCAGATTTTTTATCAGAAGCCAATGTGACTTCGGCCGAAAAACAATGAGTTTCAGCGAAGGGGCTGCTGCGACTTCGGCCGGAAAGCATTGCGTTTCAGTGAAGGGGCTGCTGCGACTTCGGCTGAAAAACATTGAGTTTCAGCGAAGGGGCTGCTGCGACTTCGGCCGGAAAAGCATTGCGTTTCAGTGAAGGGGCTGCTGCGACTTCGGCCGGAAAGCATTGCCATCAATAAAGGAGCTGTCATGTTAACGGATCATATGCCGACGCAGCTTATGTGACCAAGGCCTATGTCATCCTCCGGGTCATCCCGGCCTCCTGGCACTGCGGCCCCTTCTGGCAATGATCTCTGCAAATGAAAAGATGACAGAGGTACGTCCCCTGTCATCCCTGCGGCGCTCTGTCTTTCGTTTTTTATCATCGCGTTTTCGGCTTCGGCAATTCCGGACGCATCGCCCGCACCAGTTCCTGCAGGAATTCCTTATCGTCGACGTCCTCCACCAGCAGCATGGGCTTTGCGCCTTCGTAAGGGAGTTCCTCCGGCGCTTCCGGCATGAGGCGGCGCGCGGCGGGAACGTCCTTCACCAGCAAGCGGTCATCGTAAATGCCGCCGAAGATCCGGCCGCGGTCGTACAGGATGAATTCGCCCATCATGGCGCGGACCGTGATGTCCGGGAGGGGCGAGAGCTGATCGAGGATGAAATCAAGATAATCTTTGCCGGACGCCATGCTTTACTCCTTTCTGCGGACCGGGTGGCGGATCACGGTGCGAAGCTTTTCCGGAGCAGTTTTCCGGGCATCGCTCAGGTAGATCTCATGGTGCCGGCGCACATCGGTGATATCCGGGGCAAAGCCTTCGCGCTCCGCAAATTCGTGCATCCGCCGCACGGTCGCAGGCTCCGTATCATACGGTCCGACATGCAGGCACTGCACGCAGAAGCCTTCATCGACCGGGAGAAATTCCACTTTCGAGAAGTCTTCCTTTTTCTTCCGTTCCGCCTCCGCCGCGGCCCAGCGAACGTCCGCCTCGGTCACGAAATCCGGCAGGCGGATGCAGGAGATCCACCGGAAATCATCCTTGCGGCCGTAATCGATGCCGCAGACGCCCTCCTGCCGCCAGAAGCCCTCCAGCGGCGGGACCACGTAATCAAAATACCCATCGATCCGGTGATCTGTCTTCCTGCTCATCTTGATGGTGAACGCGACCCCGTACAGCAGCCCGATCGACCGCTTGTACTCTCCGTCCTCCCGGTTAGGGTCCCCCGTCCCGCGCACCGCGATGTAATTCATCCGCGGTACGGCGACCAGGGAAGGGACATTCCCGGGAAGGTAAAAATCCCTGTATTCTTTTTTGAAGTCAAATGCCATGGAGGCCGTCCTTTCTGTTGTTTTTCCCGATTTTCCGACAAATGGACCGGACCTGATATAGGTTATTTCTGACAAAGGAACCGTCCCCCTGTCAGGTTGTCAGCGTTCGAAGAGTTTCAGGAGTTTGAGTTTGCGGGCGCCCCGTCTGCCGGTGTAGGGGTGTTCGCGGAGGGGAAGGTTGAGGCGGGTGCGGCCGGTGAGGACGGTGGAAGGGTGGGTGAATTCGCGGAAGCCCCAGACGCCGTGGTAGGCGCCCATGCCGGAGTGGCCGGTGCCGTTGAAGGGGACGCCCTTCACCATCATGTGGAGGCAGACTTCGTTGATGCAGGCGCCGCCGTATTGCCGGGAGGCCAGGAAGCGGCGGGCCCATTTTTTATCGGAGGTGAAGACGTACAGGGCCAGCGGATGTTCGCGCGAGGCGATCAGTTCCGCCAGGGAATCGATCTCCGCGTCCGCGAACGGCACGACGGGCAGCAGCGGGCAGAACAGTTCATGCCGCACGATCTCCTCCTCCGCGTCCGCCGGATAGATCACGGTCGGCGCGAAGCGGCAGGCCTCCCGGTCGCCCGTCCCACCGAAGACCACACGGTCCCGGTACCGTTCCGTCAGGCGTTCGCATTTCTCATACACCGCCGGCGTGATCAGTTTCGGATACTCGGGATTCTTCTCCGCATTCTCCCCGATCTGCCTGATAAACGCGGCTTTCAGTTCCGCCAGAAACTCCTGCGCAGCTTCTTTCGCCACCGCGACCTGGTTGATATTGATGCAGATCTGCCCGGCGTTGCACAGTTTGAAGAACGCGATCTTCCGCGCCGCGTCCTTCAGGTCCGCGTCCGCCCGCACGATGGCCCAGTTGCCGTTTTCGCCGCCCAGTTCCAGCGCCACCGGCGTCAGATGCCGGGACGCGGCCTCCATCACGTGCTTCGCGACAGCCGGAGAGCCGGTGTAAAAGATCTTGTCGAAACGCTCCGCCAGGCACAGGTCCGCCGCGTCGTGGCCGCCGCCGATCAGCGTGACGTACTCCTCCGGGAAAGTCTCCGCGATCAGCTGTCCGAGCGCCTTCGTCGACGCCGCGGATTTGGAGCTGGCCTTGATCACCGCCGTGTTGCCCCCGCTGATGGCCGCGGCCAGAACGCCCAGCGTCAGCAGCACCGGGAAATTGAACGGGCTGATGATCAGGCTGACGCCGTACGGCATCTTGTAGACCGTCGTCCGCGTGCTGGGGAAGCACATAAGACCGCTGAAATGCCGCTCCGGGCGGGCCCAGCGGCGGAGGCCCCGCAGGATCTCGTTGATCTCCGCGATCACCGGCCCGATATCCGTCAGATACGCCTCCGCCGGCGTCCGTCCCAGATCTTCGGCCAGCGCCGTCTCCAGCATCTCCTGCCGGTCCAGCACGGCCCGCTTCAATTTCCTCAGCTGCGCGAGGCGCCATTCCACGTCCAGCGTCTTGCCCGTCCGGAAAAACGCCCGCTGGCGCTCCGTGACCCCGTGTATATATTCCTGTGTATAGATCATTGTTTTTTCCTTCTGTGATGCGCCGGGGACATTCCCCGGCCCTGCCGGTCTCCGCGCCGCCTCACTCCTGCAGCGCGATCGCGGCGCAATCGCGGATATCCGAGATGATATACTCCGCATGCACGCCTTCCGTCAGCGGCAGTCCCGCCGGATTGTACCAGCAGGCGTCCATCCCCGCGCGGTTGGCGCCCAGGATATCACCGCTGAGCCGGTCGCCTATCATCAGCGCTTCCTGCGGCGCGATCCCGAACGGCTTTAGCGCTATCCGGAACATCTCCGGATCCGGCTTCGCCACGCCGATCTCCTCCGAGATCACGACCGCGGCCGCCAGGCTTTGCAGCGGGGACTTCGCAAACCGTGCCCTCTGCACTTTCGTGATCCCGTTCGTCACGATGATGACCGGCCGCTCCGCCGCGATCCGCCGCACCGTTTCCTCCGCATGCGGCAGCAATATGCTCTGCTCCCCCAGCAGTTCCACAAAGCGGTCCCCCGCCTTCACCGGGTCCCCGGGGATGCGGTAACGTGCCAGGAACCGCGCGAAGCGCTCCGTCTTCAGCTTCGCCTGGTTCATGGTCCCCCGCTCCAGTTCCGCCCAGCATGAAAGGTTGATCTCCTCGTACTGCTCATAGCGGTCCGGGTGGAAATACCCGAGTTCGTCCAGCAGGCTGTTCACCGCGTTGCGGTTGCCGGTCTGAAAATCCATCAGAGTATCGTCATTGTCAAACAGTATGGCCCGGTATTTCATGGGTCCTCCTTGCCGCGTCCCGCAGGCGGATCAGGCCTCCGCCGTGCGTTCTTCCAGGTATTTCACCAGGTCCAGCGTCAGCGGCTCCGCGTTTTCCCGGTAAGTCAGATAAATGCTGCGCACCGCCGCCGGGTCGTCCAGTTCGTAGAACAGGACGCTGTCCGTGGGGGCGACGAATTCGGGAATGGTGGAGCGCAGGAACGCCACGCCCTGGCCTTCGCAGACCAGGTAGTAGGCGGTCATCATCTGGGTCAGCTGGAGCTTGACGCGCGGTTCGAAGCCGGCGCGGCGGCATATGGCCAGGCTGCGCCCGCGGATGTCGTGACCTTCCGACAGGATCAGGAATTCCTCGTCCGCAAACAGGGAGAAGGGGACGGTCTTTCTGCGGCCTCCGGGGAAATCACGTTTGAGGAAGGCGTCGAAATCATACGCGTACTCCTCCAGTTTCCGGTTGATCGGGTCGCGCTTCGGTACGGCCACGATGACCTCTTCCGAGGCCCAGGGGACCGTCACCAGCTGGCGGCCCTTCACCTCCTCCACTTCGATCATGAGGTCCAGGTCGCCTTTCTGCAGCTTCTCGGCCAGGTTCTCCGCCTCGCCCTCCGCCAGCGTGATCTGGATGTCCGGATGCATGCCCCGGAAGTCGGTCAGCAGTTCCGGCAGCACGTAGGTGCAGAAGAACATGGAGCTTCCGATGCGCAGGCGCCGGCCCGAACCCGCGCGCATTTCCGCGAAACGCCGCTCCATCTCCTCTTCGATGTGTCCGATCTTCTCCACCTGCTCCACGTAGTACCGACCCGCCTCCGTCAGCGATATGGGCGCCGTGGAGCGGTCGAACAGCGGCAGGCCCAGTTCCTGCTCCGTTTTTTTCACGGCGGCGCTGAGCCACGGCTGGGAAATGTGCAGTTTTTCCGACGCCTTGGAGAAGCTGCGGCAGCGGCTGATCTCCAGGATATATTCACGATAACTGAGCATGATGCCCTCCCATAAGTATCAGTTGAAGAGGTGATAAACTCTTACGTATTTTACTTTTCTTCCTGATCATGTCAAAATCATAGCAGAAAGCAAGAGAGACTGCAAGGTCAAGCAGCCCGCACAGACAAGGAGATATTCCCATGGCGATCCGCATTGCATCCCGTATGGACAGGATGGCCCCGTCCGGCATCCGCAAGGTCAATGAAAAGGCCCTGGCGATGGAACGCGCCGGCCGCACGGTCATTCATTTTGAGATCGGCCGCCCCGATTTCGACACTCCCGAATACATCAAGAAGGCCGCCGAGGCCCGCCTGGCCGCCGGCGACGTCTTCTACACCTCCAACTTCGGCACCATGGAGCTGCGCCAGGCTGTTGCCGACAAGCTGCGCCGGGAGAACCACGTGGACTACAAACCCACGGAGATCCTGATCACCGCCGGCCTGTCCGAAGCCGTCTTCGCGGTCCTGGCCTGCCTGCTGGAGGAAGGCGACGAGATCCTGGTCCCCGACCCGGTCTGGATCAACTACATGAACGTGCCCCGTCTTTTAGGCGCCGTCCCCGTGGCGTATGAACTGAAGGAAGAAAACGAATATCAGCTGGATCTGGCCGAGATCGCCGGAAAGATCACGGACAGGACCCGGGCCATCGTCATCATCACCCCGAACAACCCCACCGGCGGCGTGCTCTCCGCGGAAACGCTGCAGGGGCTGGCCGACCTGGCCATTCAGCACGATCTGGCCGTCATTTCCGACGAAGTGTACGAGCGCCTGATCTACGACGGCGAAAAACACGTCAGCATCGCCTCCCTGCCGGGCATGAAGGAGCGCACCTTTACCATGAACGGCATGTCCAAGGCCTACTCCATGACCGGCTGGCGCATCGGCTACGTGGCCGCACCGGAGGAATTCATCCCCGTGCTGAACAAGTTCCACCAGCATAACACCACCTGCGCCGTTTCCTTCGCCCAGGCCGCCTCCGCGGTGGCGCTGAACGAGGAAGGCGACGAGGTGAAAGAGATGGTGAAAGAATACGAACGCCGCCGGGATTACGCGGTCAGGGCCATCAATGAGATCCCTGGGCTGTCGTGCCTCAAGCCCAAAGGAGCGTTCTACATTTTCATCAACTGCAAGAAGCTGGGCGTCAGGTCCGCGGAGTTTGCGGACTACCTGCTGGAGAACGCGGAGATCGCGCTGGTGCCCGGCGACGTGTTCGGCCCCGGCGGCGAAGGCTATCTGCGCATGTCGTTCGCCAACAGCTATGAGAACATTGTGGAAGGCTGCCGCAGACTGCGGGAAGCCGTGGAAAACCTGAAGAAATAAGGGCGAAACGCCTGTGTCCGCAGGCCGTCCGGCCCGTCCGAATATAATAAAAAAAGGAGCGTCATCATGAGACTCGCCACCATCAAACTCAACAACGAAGAACTCGCCGGCATCGTGCTGGAAAAGGGCATCCTGCCCATCCGTGCACTGAATCAGGCCAAAAACACCATCTGGGAAGAAACGCTGCTGCCGCTCATCAAGACCGGCCAGCTCAAGAACCTGACCGACTGGTACAATGCCGGCGGGAAGGCCGAACTGGAGACCCTGCCCGGCCTCGTGCCGCAGGACCAGGTCGTGTACGCGCCGCTGTACCGGGATCCCAAGCGGATCTTCGGCATCGGCCTGAACTATGTGGACCACGCCGGCGACATCGGCTCCGCCGCCCCGCAGGGCTTTCCGGGCAGCTTCTTCAAGATGGCCGACACCCTGATCGGTCCCGGCGACGACATCGAACTGCCTCGCCTGAAAGAGGCGCAGCGCACCACCGCGGAAGCCGAACTGGGCGTGATCCTGGGCAAGGACTGCCGCGACGTGCCGGAAGAGGACTGGCTGGACGCCGTGGCCGGCTACACCACCATCCTGGACATGACCGAGGAATCCATCCTGAAGGGCAATGATTTCTTGAACGGCAACCCCCGCTACCTCACCATCGTGAAGAACTTCCCGACCTTCTTCTCCTTCGGCCCCACCATGGTCACCCCGGACGAAGTCCCGGACGTCCTGAAGCTGGAAGTCCAGAGCGTCCGCAACGGCGAAGTGTACGCCAAAAACGTGGTCGCCAACATGACCCACCGCCCCGCCCGCCTGGTCTCCCTGCACTCGAGCATCCAGGGCTGGTACGCCGGCGACGTCCTTTCCACCGGCACGCCCCGCGCCTTCGAGATCAATGACGGCGACATCGCGGAATGCCGCATCTACGGCCCGGACGGCTTCGAGATGGAGCCCCTGAAGAACCCGGTCAAGGACCTGAAGAAGCACTGAAAACAGGGCCAAAAAAGAACCGTCCCCCAATGGCCTTCCAGACCAAAGCAGGGGCGGGCCCGCTGGTCCGCCCTTATCCAGAAAACAAAATCAAAGGAGAAATAAAATGGATCTCGGATTACAGAACAAAGTCATCGTCTGCTTATCTTCCGCCGCCGGCATCGGCCGCGGCATCGCCGCCGAACTGGCCAGGGAAGGCGCGAAGGTCGTGCTGACCACGGCCGAACCGTTCAGGAAGGACCTGGACGAAGCCGTCGCCTACATCGAAAAAGAGACCGGCAACCGGCCTTACACTTACATTTCCGACATCAAGGACCCCGACAGCATCGTGAAGCTGATCGACGACGCGGCGAAGGATCTGGGCGGCATCTACGGCCTGGTCAACCTGTGCCCGGGCCCGAAGGCCGGCAAGTTTGAAGGCGTGAACGAAGATGACTGGGCCGACGGCTACGAAAAGTGCCTGCACAGCTACATCGTCGCGATCCGCGCGGCCCTGCCCTACATGAAGGAAGGCGGCGAAGGCCGTATCCTGAACAGCACCTCCTCTTCCATCAAGCAGGCGCTGGACAACCTGATCATCTCCAACACCTTCCGCATGGGCGTGGTGGGCCTGTCCAAGTCCCTGGCCCGCGAACTGGCGCCGTACAACATCCTGGTCAACACGATCGGCCCCGGCCGCATCTACACCGACCGCATCAAGTACCTGAACACGATCCGCGCGGAAAAAGAAGGCATCACCGAGGAAGAATACACCAGGCGCGACAGCGCGGACTTCCCGCAGAAGCGCTATCAGACCGTCGACGAGATCGGCCGTCTGGCCGCCTTCCTGATGAGCGAAGCCAACGGTTCCCTGACCGGCCAGGCTTTCCTGTGCGACGGCGCGATGACCACGGCGTATTGATCGGGACGTGAAAAAGGGTCGATGAAGCATCGGCCCTTCACAAAAAACATAAATGCGGGCGGCCGGACGGCCGCCCCTTCGTTTTGATTTGCCCGGGAGGCCGACGGCCGCCCACTGCTTTACTGCAGTTTCCTGCAGAATTCTTCGATCTTCGCCTCGTTGGCTTCCTTCTGCCGCTTCAGCGGGTCGATCAGGATCATCGTGTTCTCCAGCGCGGGGAGCCCGAGGCAGTCCGCCAGGCTCTGCAGGGCTTTTTCCCCGCCCGAGCCGGCTTCGCAGGCGAAAGCGGCGATGCGGCGGCCTTTCAGCGCGTGCTGGTTCTCGGAAATGAACGTCCGCAGCGGCGGCGTCACGCGGCTCGCCCACACCGGGAAGCCGAAAATGATGCGGTCATAGGCCGCGGGATCCGCCTCGTACGGCTCCAGTTCCGGCTGTTCGGACATCAGCGCGCTCTTGCCGCCCCACAGGAACTTGGACAGACCTTTGTCCTTATACGCCTTTCTCGGGATCAGACGCAGCGTATCCGCGCCGAGCCGGGCGGCCAGTTGATCGGCGACGTGCGCCGTATTGCCTTCCAGTGAAAAATATACGATCAGGGTCTTCATACTCATCCTTCCTTTCCGGCTTTCGCGGCCTTCCTATTCTTCGTCCCGCGCCCGGGCCATCAGATAGGAGCCGTTTTCCTTCAGCCATTTGTTCCATTTTTTGTACGCCGGGAAGACCCGCAGGACTTCCGCGTAAAAGCGCGCGGAGTGGTTCGGTTCCTTCCGGTGGCAGAGTTCATGCACCACCACGCTGTCCAGCACCTCCGGCGGCGCCAGCATCAGCAGGCAGTTGAAATTCAGGTTGCCGGCGCTGCTGCAGCTGCCCCAGCGGGTCTTCTGGCAGCGGATCGTGATGCGGCCGTACGTCACGCCGACCAGCGGCGCGTAATGGGCCGCGCGCTCCGGAATGGTCCGTTTCGCCCGCGCCGTCAGGACACGCAGTTCCTCGGGCGAGAGCGGCTCGGGCGTTCCCAGCGCTTCCTCCCGGGCCCGGATCCTTTCCAGGTGCGTCCGGATCCACTTTTCATGGTCCCGCACGAACGCCCGGATGCTCCTGTCGGACGCCCGGAGGGGCACCCGCACGATGACCCGGCCGTTTTTGATCTCCAGCCCCATCGTCCTGCGGCTGCTGCGGATGATCTCATATTCCATGTCCGTTCCCGTGACCTGCCTTTCTTTCCGCCCCATCATAGAGCGTCCTTCCGCCTTTTGTCAATCAAAAACGCCGGCCGTCCTATACATCCTCTCTGATCTGTGATATATTGACCGAAGAACACGGAACAGAAAGGATCCGTCCATGGCCAGGACATTCACTTCACAGGACGCGAAAAAACTGATGCAGGAGCTCGAGTCCCTGCAGGGAAAACTGCGCCAGATCCTGGACCTGCCGGCCAAGGAGCGGGAGGCGATCGCCGGGGCGGCAAAGACGCTGCAGACGGCGGAAGCGCTGAAGATCCTGCGCACGGTCCCGGTGGAGGAACTGAACCGGGAGAAGCTGGGGCTGCGGGTCAAAGCGCTGCGGGACGCGGGGTTCGAAAACGTCGCGCAGGTGTTCACCGCCTCCGCGGCGGAACTGGCGGCCGTGAACGGGATCAGCCCGGAAGGGGCGCGGACCGTGAAGCGGATCGCGCGGGACATGGCCGATCAGACCGCGGGGACCGTCCGGATCCGGCTCAGCACGGACGATAAGACGCCTTCCGCGACCTCTCTGATCCGCCAGTTGTCCGCGTACCGGAAGATCCGGCCTTACGCGGAAGCCTGCTCGCATTTTTCGGCCACGGCGGAGCAAGAGGTCCCGCGGCTGCTCACGGAGCTGGAGCCCGCCACGAGAAGCATCGGCTGGCTGTTCACGGGCAGCGGGAAGCGGCAGGCGGCCGAGCGGGCTTACGAGGACCTGACGGCGCTGTCGCGCGGTTCATACGGCAACACCGTCCGCGGCTCCTACAATGAGATCGCCGCCGTCCTGCGGGGCATGACGGACGAAGCCGCGTGGGCGGATTTCGAGCAGAACAGCATCCGCCTGATCAATATCCTGGAAGAGATCTGCCCCGGCCTGCTGGGCGGCGCCGACGCGGTGTACGGCCTGCCGGAGGACCTCGCGAAAGAGATTAGCGAGGAGGAATGCTTCCCGAACGGCCTGCTCTGCGAGCTGCGCCGCTATCAGGAATGGGGCGTGAAATACATCCTGCACCAGGAGCGCGTGCTGCTGGGCGACGAAATGGGCCTGGGCAAGACCGTGCAGGCCATCGCGGCCATGGTCTCCCTGCGCAACACCGGCGCCACGCATTTCCTCGTGGTCTGCCCGGCCAGCGTGCTGACCAACTGGGTGCGCGAGATCCGCGACAAGAGCCGGCTGGCCGTGGTCAAGATCCACGGAGACGGGCGGGAAGAAGCCCTTGAGACCTGGCTGAAAAACGGCGGCGCGGCCGTCACAACATATGAGACCACGGGGCATCTGCCGCTGCCGGAGGACTTCCGGTTTTCCCTGCTGGTGGCGGACGAGGCTCATTACATCAAGAACCCGGCGGCCCGCCGCACGCGGAACGTGAAGAGGCTGAGCGGCCACGCGGACCGCCTGCTGTTCATGACCGGCACCGCGCTGGAGAACCGCGTCGACGAAATGGTCGCCCTGATCCGGATGCTGAATCCCGAAGTAGCGTCGCAGGTGAGCGGGATGGAATTCATGGCCTCTGCGCCGCAGTTCCGCCTGAAGGTGGCGCCGGTGTATTACCGCAGGAAGCGCGAAGACGTGCTGGCGGAACTGCCGGAGATGATCGAGAGCCGCGAATGGTGCGATCTGGAACCCGCGGAGGAAGCGGTCTACGAGGCCGACGTGCTGGAGGGCCGCTACCCCCAGGCGCGGCGGGTGTCCTGGACCGCGCCGGATCTCACGCACTCGTCCAAGGCGCGGCGCATGCTGGAGCTGATCGACGAGGCGGCGGAGGACGGCCGGAAGATCATCGTCTTCTCCTTCTTCCTGGAGACGCTGCGGCGCATCACGGAACTGCTGGGAGACCGCTGCCTGCCGCCCATCAACGGTTCCGTGCCCCCGGCGCGGCGTCAGGAGATTCTGGACGAATTTGAGAAAGCGCCCGCGGGCACCGTCCTGGCGGCGCAGATCCAGTCCGGCGGCACCGGTCTCAACATCCAGACCGCCAGCGTGGTCATCCTCTGCGAGCCGCAGTTCAAGCCGTCCACGGAAAACCAGGCCGTCTCCCGCGCGTACCGGATGGGCCAGACGCGAAACGTGCTGGTCTTCCGCCTGCTGTGCGACGAGACGATCGACGAGCGGATCATCGACCTGCTGGCGGAAAAACAGGCGGTCTTCGACGCGTTCGCGGACAAGTCCGAAGCCGCGCGGCAGAGTCTGGAACTGGATGAAAAATCATTCGGCGGCCTGATCCGGGAGGAGATCGAGCGGATCAAAGCGAAGCAGGAAGCGGAGCAGGGGCCGGCGGCGAAACAGGAAGAAAAAACCGGCCGCAGCCCGGATCAGAAAGAAAAGACAGGAGACGACATCCCATGAAAAAACTGACCGTAAACGAAGAACTGACCCTCACCTGCCCGGACAGCTTCCGCGAGATGACGCGGGAGGAATTAGACACCGCTTTTGCGGACACGAACCGGAACCGCGCCGGCATCCGGGACGGGGAGCGCCACGTCATCCTCGTCGTGCAGTGGCACAGGGCCAACGTCCTGCTGGCCGCCCTGACCGACCCCAGCACCGCGCTGCGGGGCACGGAATTCCGCCTCCGCCGCCTGCTGAAGGATCACGAATACCGCAGGACCGGCACCCGCTCCCGTCAGATCGCCGGTCGGAACGCCAAATCCTTCCGCTACGAATACCGCGTGCAGGGCGTCCTCCAGGAAGGCGAGGTCTTCCTCCTCAAAAAAAAGACGATGATCTACACCATCTACACCTATACCCGCGTCCCGGCGGCCGATGAGGCGCGCCGTACGATCGATGAAGTTCTGGACAGCGTCCGCCTGTAAGGAAGTAAAAAGCGCATGATCTCCGGGTCATGCGCTTTTTTATTGCCTTCTTTTTATCCGTCAGGCCGGCGATCACACCCCGCTCAGGCTCCGGCAGTCAGCCCCGGCTCACGACGCGGCGGTCACGCCCGGTCTCCCGGCCCGCTGCGGCGGCGATCGCGGAATCAGACAGAAAAAGACCCCGGAAAGCCGTCGGACGGCGATCCGGGGTCCGCTTGCTGATCCGGTCAGCCTTTATTCGGTGATGTACAGCGTGACGGACCGGCCGTCCAGCTGATCCTCGCTGCCGAAGATCACCGCGCCTTCATTATCCGGGGCCGGAAGGGTCTCCGGGGACGGGTTCACGTAGGCGGCGGCTACCTGGCGGCCGTTCTGCTCGAAGTTCACGGTCAGGAGCCCGTCTGCGCCGACCTCATACGTCACGACGGTGTCGGGATCCCACAGGTAGGCGTATTCCTTGCGGAGCTCGATCAGGGTCTTGTAGAAGCGGCTCATCTCGTAGGCGGCGCTGCCGGGGACGAGGACTTCCCAATCCATGTTATTGACTTCGTCGGAGGACTTGTAGCTGTTTTCGTCGCCGTTCTTGGTGCGGAGCATTTCCTCGCCGGCCAGGAAGAACGGGGTACCCTTGGAGAGCAGCACGATGCTGGCGCCCAGGCGGTTCATGGCAAGTTTTTCCTCCTCCGTGGCATCCGGGCAGGAAATGGCCAGCTTGTCCCACAGGGTCAGGTTGTCGTGGCAGGACATGTAGTTGATGACCATGTCGTTGTCCACGCTCCAGGAGGCGCCCATGCCCTTGACGCCGCCGGTGATGCCGAATCCGACCTTGTTGGCGGTCTCGCCGGTCACGGTGCCGTTGATGTAGCCGGTGTCCTTCGCATCGAACACGCTGCCCTTTAAGCCGTCGCGGATGGCGTCGTTGAATACCGCGATGCTGCCGGCGGCGCCTTCCGAGGCTTCGATCTGCCGGATGTTGGCCTGCGAGGCGCGGCGGTTGTCGCGCAGTTCGGACGTGCCGCCCGTCCAGCCTTCGCCGTAGATCAGGCACTTCGGATTGATCGCGTGCAGGGCCTGCTCGATCTCCTGCATGGTGTCGATGTCATGCAGCGCCATCAGGTCGAAGCGGAAGCCGTCGATGTGGTATTCTTCAGCCCAGTAGGACACGGAATCCACCATGAACTTCCGGAACATCGCGCGGTCGGACGCGGTCTCGTTGCCGCAGCCGGAGCCGTTCGAATTCTCGCCGGCGCTGTTGTAGCGGTAATAGTAATACGGCACGGCCTTGTTCAGATTGGAGTTGCCGTCATAGGTGTGGTTGTAGACCACGTCCATCACGACGCCCAGGCCGGCGGCGTGCAGGGCCTGCAC
Source organism: Lachnospiraceae bacterium (assembly GCA_017428105.1). Lineage (GTDB taxonomy): Bacteria > Bacillota > Clostridia > Lachnospirales > Lachnospiraceae > UBA6987. The sequence goes on from JAFRRM010000033.1 coordinate 56,559, forward strand.
CATCTGCTTGAATTCGTTGATGCGGACTTCACCGCGGAACGGGTCCGTGGCATAGCTGCCTTCGGGCGCGTTGTAGTTCTTCGGGTCGTAGCCCCAGTTGAACTGCGGCTCACTGCTGCTTTCATCCACCGTGGCGAAATCGTACACGGGCTGCAGATGCACGTGGGTGATGCCCAGATCCTTCAGGTAATCCACGCCCACGGGCACGCCGGCTTCATTGACCAGGCCGGTCTCCGTGAAGGCGAGGTACTTGCCCGGGAAGGCGGAGGAGGCGATGCGGTTGGAGAAGTCGCGCACGTGGACTTCCCAGATGATGGCGTCGGAGTAGGTATCGATGGTGTCGACGAAGGTGTCCTCTTCGAAGCCCACCGGATCCGTCAGGGACAGGTCCACGGTCATGCCGCGGTTGCCGTTCACGCCGACGGCCTTGGCGTACGGGTCCACGATCTCCTCGGTGCCCACGGCGGTGGTCACTTCATAGGTGTAATAGATGCCGTGGCCGACGTTCGGAAGCGAGATGCTCCAGACGCCCTTTTCGCCTTTTTCCATCGGGAAACTGTCCTCGGTCAGGACGACGTCCCCGGGATCTTCCTGGTCGCTGCCGGTCAGGTACAGTTTCAGGGTCACCTGCGAGGCCGTGGGGGCCCACAGTTTGAACGTCGTGCCTTCTTCCGAGACGACGGCGCCCAGATCGTCCCCGTCGTAGAGGTATTCGTCCGCGAAAGCCTGCGAATCAAAGATCCCGGTGGGCAGGGCGGGCAGCGTGCCGAAGCCTTCGATCTCCACTTCGTACTGCTTCGTGATGTCCAGCGGTTCCGCCATCACGATCTTGCCGGTGATGACTTCGTTGTTCTCCGAGCTCAGGGACGCGACGGCCAGTTCCCGGCCGCCCTCGCGCACCTTCACCTGGTCTTTGCTCAGGCGGGTCGCCGGGGTGAGGAAGTACTGGATCTCGGTCTCGCTCATGATGCCGGCCATGGTGAAGACGCGGATGCCCTCCAGGGTCTTGCCGCCGTCGCTGCTGTAATACTGGTTGCCATCTCCGCTCACGAGGTAAATGAACGTCTCCTCTCCTGTCAGGACCGCAAAGCGGTCGCCGTCATAGTCTTTGGTCGCGCTGCCCCAGCTGGTGCCGCCGGGCTCCGAGCAGGCGGTGCGGACGATGAAGCCCACTTCGCTCACGCTCTCCGGAACGTTCACCTGGCATTTCATGCCGTAGGCGCAGGGCGTGAACAGGTGGCCGGCGCCGTCCCCGCCGTCCCACCACATCCACACGTCGCAGGTGTTGATGTCGGCGCCGGGTCTGGTCCAGTACAGGGTCAGCTGGCGCGTGCCGGGTTCGCGGGGGAGGAAGGTCTCCTCGATCGGTTCGGTCGCGGGGGGCTCGGTCGCCGGCGCTTCCGTCGCAGGCGCGTCCGTAGCCGGCGCGGGCGTGGTGTCCGGCGCCGCCGTGGTCTGCTCCGCCGCCGTGGTGGTCTCGGGAGCCGGGGTGGTCGCCTCAGTTCCTCCCTTGCAGCCCGTCAGGCAGGAGAACAGAAGTGCCAGAACGAGCAGCAGGATCATGAAATTCTTGTTGTGCCGCATGGTTTTTCCCTCTTTCTTTTCAGTTTGGATATAGGTAAAACTCTATTGGTCCCGCGTTTCATGTTTCGTTTTGGAGTAGACGAAGCGCTGGCTCCCGTACAGGCTGTAATAGCCCGACAGGATGAAGGACATCGCCACCGTGATGGCAAAATAGGGCAGGCCGACACCGCGGAACATCTCCATGGCGATCAGCAGCGCCGCGATGGGGCAGTTCGTCGCGCCCGCGAACAGTGCGATCATTCCGCAGGCCGCGCCCAGGGACACCGGAAACCCGGTCAGGCTCCCGAACAGCGCGCCGAAGCAGGCGCCGATGCTCAGCGTGGGCACGATCTCGCCGCCCTTGAAGCCGCCGCCGATGGCCAGCGCCGTGAACGCCAGCTTCAGGATGAAGTGGTGCGCCTTCGTCTCCCCGGCCAGCGCCTTTTCGATCAGGCCCGCGCCGGCGCCCGTATATTCCCGGGTCCCGAGCAGCAGCGTCAGTCCCACGATCAGCGCGCCCACGAGGAAGGCCCGCAGATACGCATTCTTCAGGTATTTTTTCGACAGTTTCGCCGCCGCGTGGAAGCTCTGCACCAGCCCGATGGCCAGGAACGCGCACAGCAGTCCCAGCACCACGGACAGCCCTACGTTCGCGGGACTCAGGTCCGGTACGCCCGACAGCACGAACTCCTCCGGCGCCACCCCCATCAGCGTGGCGATCCCCGTCCCGAGAAATGCCGAGAAGATGCACGGGATCAGCGCGGAGTAATAGAACACGCCCACGCTGGCCACTTCGATGCAGAAAATAGCCGCCGCCACCGGCGTCCCGAACAGGGCCGCGAACAGCGCCGCCATCCCGCACATGACCGCCGTGTGCCGGTCCTTTTCATCCAGGCGGAACAGTTCGCCCAGCCGCGCGCCGAGCCAGCCGCCCAGCTGCAGGGCCGCACCTTCCCGGCCCACGGACGCGCCGCCCAGATGGGACAGCACGGTGGACACGAAGATCAGGAAACCGGTCGGCATCGAGACCTTCTCCTTTTCGGAGACGGCCGACAGGATCATGTTGGTGCCGCGGTTCTTCTCCTCTCCCGTCACGCGGTAGAGGAAGACGATGGCCGTCCCCAGGAACGGGAGCAGAAAGATCATCCAGCGGTTCTCCTGCTGCCAGGAAGCCGCCAGCCCGATAGCCCGCGCGAACAGCGCGCCCAGCACGCCGCCCACGCTGCCGCACACCAAAGCGATCCCGGTCCAGCGGACCAGGTAGAGCAGGCTTTCGGTGACCGGATGTCGCGGAATACGCATTTTCATACTTCTGTTATAATGGAGAAAACGCCTTCGGTCAATTGTTTGCGGGAGAAAAATTAATCGGAACAATTCCTTTTTTGCGGAAAGTGTACTATAATGAGCACAAAAAGCAAACGGGAGTTTTTCCCGCTTCAGACAGCGGCGGCCGTGCGGCCGAAGAACGGAGAACCTGTCCCATGATCAAAAAACTCATACGCCAGATGCTGGCCGCCCAGATCTTATCCGCCCTTACCGTCTCCCTCTGTCTCCTGATCGACAACATCATGATCGGACAGTTCCTGGGCAACAAGGCCATCGCCGCCTACGGCCTGGCCAACCCCCTCCTGCTCCTGATCGGCGCCCTGGGCACCATGCTGTCCGCGGGCGCGCAGGTGACGTGTTCCCGCTCGCTGGGCCGGGGCCTGCAGGAGGAGACCAACAAAGGCTATTCCTCCGCGCTGGCGATCGGAGCGGCGATCTCGATCGTCTTCGTGACCGTGGTCCTGCTGCTGAACGACCCGCTGGCCCGGCTGCTGGGCGGGGGCCGGGATCCGGAGCTGTTCGCCAATACCCGGGATTATCTGATCGGATTCGTCATCGGCGCGCCGGCTTCGATGGGCGCGCTGATCCTGGTGCCGTTCCTGCAGATGGCCGGCAAGAGCAATCTGCTGATCGCCGCCGTCCTGGGCATGACCGTGTCGGACGTGGCCTTCGACCTGCTGAACGTGCTGGTCTTCCACGGCGGGATGTTCGGCATGGGCCTGGCTTCCTCGCTGAGCTACTACGTGGCCGTGGTGGTCGGCAGCACCTATTTCCTCTCTAAAAAATGCGTTTTCCGGTTTTCACGGCAGGGGATCGGCAAGGCAAAGATCCGGGAGATCCTTGTCGGCGGCGTGCCATCCCTCTTCTCCATGGCGGCTTCCGTGATCCTTGTCTACGTGATGAACCAGCTAATCCTCCGCAGCAACACGGGCAGCGCCGGCGTGACCGCCTTCACGGTCATCTCGACGCTGGGCGGCGCCTCCAACTGCATTTCCACCGGCATGAACGGCGTCGCGCTGACGCTGACGGGCATTCTGTACAACGAGGAGGACCGGAACGGTCTGAAGCATCTGCTCACCTATCTGCTGAAGATCTCGGCATTCCTGGGCATCGCCGTCGGGATCCTGCTGTTCGCCTTCGCGCCGCTGCTGGCCGGCCTCTTCATCAAAACCGCGGGGCCGACGAAGGACCTGGCCGTATACGGCCTACGGATCTACGCGCCCGGCCTGGCGTTCTGCTGCATGATCTGCGCGCTGAAGGGCATTTACCAGGGCACGAACCGGCCGGGGCTGACCGAGATCGTCTGTCTGGGCGAAGGCGCCGTGATGCCGATCCTGGCCGCCGTCGTGATGCAGTGGATCCAGGGCACGAGAGGCCTGTGGCTGTATTTTTCCGGCGGCGAGACCCTGATGATCCTGTTCATCCTGGCCGTCGTGGCGGTCATGACGAAGCGGAACCCGCTCAGGTCGGAGAACATCCTGCTCCTGCGGCCCGATTTCGGCGTCACGGAAGAAAACATGATGGAGATGGACGTCCGCACCATGGACGACGTGATCACCGCTTCCGTCGCCTCCGGGAAGTTCTGCCGGGAGCACGGCCAGCCGGTGCGGGTCTCCAACCATGTCGCCCTCTGTGTGGAAGAGATCGCCCGCAACGTGGTGCAGCACGGCTTTCAGGACGGGAAATACCACTCCCTCTCCATCCGCCTGCAGCATAAGGACGGCCGCTGGATCCTGCGCTTCCGCGACAACGGCACGTCTTTCGACCCCGTCAGTTACGTCCCCGCCTCGGACGATCCCGCTTCCGGCATGGGCATCAGACTGGTGATGCGCATGGCGGACGAAGTGCGCTACACCTACTCCATGAGCCTGAACAACCTGACGGTGATCTTCCGCGAACAGCCGGAGAAAAGAACGGACGCAGCGCCGAAGACCGCCTGAAAAACAATAAATAAAAAAGCCCGGCTGCCCGGGCTTTTTTATTTTGATTCGAACGATCTGCCGGAAGGCCGGGCGGTTCACTCTCCGCCTTTTTTGCTGTCTCCGCCCTTCCTTCCGGGCAGATTCGCCGCCGTCACCGACGCCACGGACGCCACCGCGTTGCGGCCGCCCGCCTGCAGGAGCCGGCCCAGCAGGGACAGCATTTCCTTCCGCTTGTCCCTCGGAAGGCCGCGCAGGGAGTCGAATACCGCGTCCGCGCTCTTCATTTTGCGGCTGAAGACACCTTTGAGGCTTTCCTCGCCGGTGGATTCCAGCAGGCCGAAGAACGTGTCGAACAGGGAGCGGCGCTCTTCGTCGGCCATCTCCTCCAGCCAGCTGTCGAAGGTCTTCTCCATGACGCGGGAGACCTCGTTGAGTTCGCCCCGCTCAAAGCGGTTGCGCACCACCTGCCAGGTGAAACCGTCGTGCTGGACCAGGCCGGAGGCGCTGCTTTTGACCACCACGGGTTCGGAGCGGTCCCCCATCAGCACGCCGAAGAAGGAAGACTCCGGAAGGACGTGGCGGATCCGGGACAGGATGCGGGTGTAGCCGTCCGACCGTAGGAACTCGTCGCGGAAGCCCGGGCCGTCATACGAATAGATCACGGAGATCCTGTCCTGGATGGCCCGCTCGCAGAAGGAGGAAGCGTAGACCGCGAAATGACCGCCTTTGGAATGGCCGCCCACCCGGATCTTCCCGGAGAAATCCCGGCCTTCGCGCTCCAGATAGCCCGCCGCCCGCTTCTGGCCGGCGGTGGTCTCCAGATAGCTGAAGGAGAAGTCCTCCTTCCACCCCGTCAGGGTGCTGTCCGTGCCGCGGAAGGCCACGAACAGGCTGCCGTCCTCCAGCCGGAAGGTGACGGCGGACAGCTGCTCCGTGTTCTCCTTGTCCACGATGTTGATGTAATCTTCCAGGACCGTGCCGCGGAAGCGCGCCCCGGCGGCCATTTCCTCCATCAGCAGCGGCGCGGGAGCCGTAAAGCCGGATGCCGCTTCCACCGTTTCCCGGGGAAAGCGCTCAAAAAAGACCCGGGCCGCTTCCGGCAGGGAGATCTCGCCCGCCGCGGGGACGATGGCGCCGAAATTCGTATAGGCCAGCAGCGAAAGGGCCAGGCCGTCCACCTCGTTGAACGGGTCGGCGGAAAAAGGCACGTCGCCGCGCCAGGTCAGATAATCGAATATGTTCATCGGATGATCCTGTGTACCAGCGGCGGTTTCTGCACCGGGTCGGGGCTGAAGGTCAGGGCCTGCTTGTACAGGCGGACGGCCTCGTAGAGCGTCTCTTCGCGTTCGGTGTAGACGACGGCCAGAACGTCGCCCTTCTGCACGTGATCCCCCAGTTTTTTACGGATCCGGATGCCCGCCGCCATGTCGATGACGTCGGTCTTGGTCTTGCGGCCAGCGCCCAGCTGGCACGCCACGCGGCCGATGGCTTCCGTATCCATCGCGGCGATGTACGCGTCTTCCTTCGCGATGATCTCCCGGGAATACCCCGCCTGCGGGAAGCGGTCCGGCTCCCGGACATAGCGCTCGTCGCCGCTCTGGGCTGCCACCCACTGCTTCATTTTCTTATAGGCAGCGCCGCTGGCCAGCGTTTCCTCCGCCAGTTTCCGCCCCTCTTCCGGCGTCATCTGCAGCGACAGGGACAGCATTTCGCCCGCGAGAGCCAGGCAGACCTCCTTCAGGTCTTCTATGTCCTCTCCCTGCAGCACCGCCAGCGCTTCCTGCACTTCCATGGCGTTGCCGATGGCATAGCCCAGCGGTTCGCTCATGTCCGTGATCAGGGCAGCCATGTTCCGGCCGCAGGCCCGGCCGATGGTCACCATCTTCTCCGCCAGCTCCACGGCATCCGGCACCGTCTTCATGAAGGCGCCGCTGCCCACCGTCACGTCCAGGACGATGGAATGGGCTCCGGCCGCCAGCTTTTTGGACATGATGCTGGACACGATCAGAGGGATGGAATCCACCGTCCCCGTCACGTCCCGCAGCGCATAGAGTTTCTTGTCCGCCGGCGCCAGCTCGCCGCTCTGGCCGATCACACACACGCCTACTTCCCGGGTGATGCGCCGGAAATCCTCTTCCGGCAGTTCCGTCCGGTACCCGGGGATGGACTCCAGCTTGTCCACGGTCCCGCCCGTGTGGCCCAGGCCGCGCCCGGACATCTTGGCCACCTTGGCGCCGCAGGCGGCCACCAGCGGGGCCAGGATCAGGGTCGTCTTGTCGCCCACACCGCCGGTGGAATGCTTGTCCACGGACAGCGTCCCGAACTCGGACAGGTCGATCATGTCGCCGGAATGGGCCATTTCATCGGTCAGGTCCGCGATCTCCGGATCGCTCATGCCTTTGAACAGGATGGCCATGCACAGGGCACTGAGCTGGTAGTCCGGGATCGAACCGTCGGTCACGCCGCGCACCAGGAAGGACAGTTCTCTCCGGGTCAGCGGCTCGCCGTTTTTCTTCTTCTGGATCAAGTCGGTCATCAACATCGTTTTGTCCTCCTGTTTCCGGATGGGCCGTGCCCCGCGTCAATACTCGTTCAGATCGAACCGGAACGGCAGGATCTCGCGGAAGGGATAAGCTTTGACGCCAAGCTCTTCATCATACATGATGACAAGAAAGTCGTCGTCCACGAATTCGCTCAGGACCTGGCGGCAGATGCCGCAGGGGGCGCAGAGTTTGTCCGGGACTTTGCCTTCCGGGGCACCGCAGACGGCGATGGCGGTAAAGCGGCGCTCGCCTTCGCTCACGGCTTTGAAGACGGCGGTGCGTTCGGCGCAGTTGGTGGGGCCGAAGGCGCCGTTTTCCACGTTGCAGCCCAGGTAGATGCGGCCGCTCTCTCCCACCAGCGCGGCGCCGGTGGCGAAGCGGGAGTAGGGGCAGTAGGCGTTTTCCCGGGCTTTCAGGGACAGGGCGTAGAGTTCATGGTGATCCATAATCGACCTCATTTCAGGGCGGACCGGGAGGTCCGCCCCAGCAGTTTGTACGGAGACATTCCCCGTGGAAATCGTTATTGTTCCTTCGCGATCTTCACCAGGCGGCTGGTGCCCAGACGGGTGGCGCCGAGTTTGATGAAGTCTTCTGCGTCCTTCAGGGAGGCGATGCCGCCGGAGGCCTTGATCTGCAGGCCGGAGCCGACGTGTTCCGCGAACAGGGCCACGTCCTCGCGGGTGGCGCCGCCGGTGGAAAAGCCGGTGGAGGTCTTGATGAAGTCCGCGCCGGCGTCGGTCACGACGCGGCAGAGTTCCACCTTCTCCTCTTTCGTCAGCAGGCAGGTCTCCACGATGACCTTCAGGATGCGGCCGCGGCAGGCTTCGCGCACGGCTTCGATCTCCCGCTGCACGTCGCGGTAGCGGCCTTCCTTCACCCAGCCGATGTTGATGACCATGTCGATCTCATCCGCGCCGTTCGCGACGGCGTCCGTGGTCTCGAAGACCTTCACGGCGGTGGTGTTGTAGCCGTTCGGGAAGCCGATGACAGTGCAGATCGCCAGATCGCTGCCCACCAGTTCGCGCGCCTGGCGCACGAAGGAAGGGGGGATGCAGACCGAGGCGGTCTGATACCTGATGCCGTCGTTGCAGATCTCTTTGATCTGCTCCCAGGTGCTCTCCTGCTTGAGCAGGGTGTGGTCGCAGTAACCCAGGATCTCCTGTAAACTGATCTCGCTCATGTTTGGTCCTTTCCGCGGCCTACAGGTCCGCTTCCAAAATTCTAATTTTATTCAGCTGCGCCAGGTCCTGCGTGATCTTTTTCGCGGCCCCGGCGTCGGGATTATTCTTCAGGGCTTTGCGGAGCGACTCCCTGCGCAGGCGCTGCAGATTGCCGGTCAGGATATGGGCCCGTTCCGCCGCGTCCCGGTCCGGATCCAGGGCCTTGCTGAAGACCGCTGCGATCTGGCGCGCCGCCTCCTCATTTTCCGGATATTCGCTGAGAAGCGCGGCCGGCGTCACCGGGCCCTGTGTTTTCAGGCGCAGGATGTGAGCCAGCAGCTCCTCCTGCAGTTCCGAAGGCATGTCCTCCGGCCGCAGCAGTTTGGCCACGCACTCCGGGGAGGCAGCGCTTTCCGCCGCCCACCAGAGGAGCAGCTGGGCGCCAACGGTCAGGCCGTTCGAGCCCTTGCCGGCGCGGCTTAAGGAATCGCGGACCAGGTCCTCGGCCTCCGGGACTTCGATCTCCGTGCTGTAACGGCGGTTGCCCAGCCCGGAGACCAGGTTCCGCAGCGGCTCCGCCGGGATCTGGTGGCGCGCGCAGACGGCGGAGAGATAGTTTTCCCGCTCGATGCCGTCCGTGAAGGAGGTGAGTTCCTCCGCGACGCGGCGGTGGAACGAGGTGCGCTCTGCAGGGTTGTTCATGTCGAACTGGCTGCGCCAGACGTCGGACTGGAACAGGAAGCCGTTTAAGGCCTGCGCGATGCGTTCCTCGAACGCCGCGCCGCCCTCGTGGACGATGAATTCGTCCGGGTCCTTATACGGCGACAGCTTCACCACCCGGGCCTCCACACCGGCTTCGCGCAGCAGCGGGACGGCGCGCATGGCGGCTTTCACGCCCGCGCCGTCGCTGTCGTAGCAGAGCATGACGGGCTTGTCCAGGCGCTTTAAGAGCGGGGCGTGCTTTTCCGTGAGCGCGGTGCCCAGCGAGGCCACGGCGCAGTCAAAGCCGGCCTGATGCAGGGCGATCACGTCCATATAGCCTTCGCAGAGAAGCAGGTACGGCCGCTTGCTGCTGCGGGCGATGTTGAGACCGTACAGGTTGCGGCCCTTGTCAAAGACCGGCGTCTCCTGGGTGTTCAGGTATTTGGGCTCGCCGGGGCCCATCAGGCGGGCGCCGAAGCCCAGGACGTGCTTGCGGGGATCGATGATGGGGAACATCACGCGGTCGCGGAAATAGTCGCGGCCGCCGCGGTCGTCCTTAAAGCGGACCAGGCCGGCGTCCCTCATCTCCTCGTCGCCGTAGCCTTTTCCCCTGAGATACCGGTACAGGCCGTCCCATTCCTTCCCCGCGTAGCCCAGGCCGAACTGCTTCATGGTCTCGGGTCTCAGGCCGCGGCGCGTGAAATAGTCCAGTCCTTCGCGGCCTTCCGGGCTGCGGAGCCTGTAGTAATAATACAGGGCGGCCTCGCCGTTCATGGTCAGGAGGCGTTCCCGCCGCTCCTGCTGCTTCTTCTCCGCGCCGCTCATTTCCCGCTGCGGGAGCGTGACGCCGGCCTGGCGCGCCAGTTCGGTGACAGCCTCGGTGAAGCTCACGTTGTCGTAATTCTGGACGAAGGAGATCGCGTCGCCGCCCGCCTGGCAGCCGAAGCAGTAATACATCTGGCGGGCCGGAGATACGCTGAAAGAAGGGGTCTTCTCGCTGTGGAACGGGCAGCAGGCGAAATAGTTCGCGCCCTTGCGTTCCAGTTTGATACGGGACCCCACGACTTTTACGATGTCGGTCTTGGACCGGATGTCGTCGATGATCTCCTTCGGATAGACAGGCATGATCGTCCTCGGTTCACGGGCGGCCGGTGACCGCCCCGGCGGTTATCAGTACTCCCAGGGTCTGGGGAGGAACAGTTCCTTGTACCGGTCCATGGCGTATTCGTCCGTCATGCCGGAAATGTAATCGCAGACCGCGCGGCTCCAGGATTCGCCGCGGATCCAGACGGCTTCCACGTATTCGCGCGGAAGTTCCGTGTCGTGTTCGATGTAGTATTCGTACAGGCTCTTGAGCAGCAGCTGCGCCTTGCCCTCTTCGGTCTTGGCGGCGCTGTTGATGTAGAGGTGGTTGAACATGAAGCTGCGCAGGCCGGCCACGGCGTCCTTGACGCGCGGGGCGACGTCCACTTTGGGCTGGCCCAGACTGCAGTCGATGATGCCGTGCACCATCGTGTCCAGACGCTCGCGGACGGAATGGCCCAGCACCGCGGTATATTCGCGGGGGAGCATCTCCTCGCTGAGGATGCCGGCGCGCATGGCGTCGTCGATGTCGTGGCTGATGTAGGCGATCTTGTCGCAGAGCTGCACGACCTTGCCCTCGAGGGTCATCGGCGTGCCGTCCACGCGGTGGTGATAGATGCCGTCGCGCACTTCCTTCGTCAGGTTCAGGCCGCGGCCGTCCTTCTCCAGGAGCTCCACGACGCGCAGGCCCTGGTCATAGTGCGAAAAGCCTTCCGGGCAGAGGGCATTCAGGGCGCGCTCGCCCGCATGGCCGAAGGGGGTGTGGCCCAGGTCGTGCGCCAGCGCGATGGCCTCGGTCAGGTCCTCGTTGAGCCGCAGCGCCCGCGCCACGGTGCGGGAGATCTGCTGGACCTCCAGCGTATGGGTCAGACGGGTGCGGTAATGTGCCCCGGCCGGGGCCAGGAACACCTGGGTCTTGTTCTTCAGCCGGCGGAAGGCTTTGCTGTGCAGGACGCGGTCGCGGTCCCGCTGGTAGCAGGTCCGGATCGGGCAGGGCTCGTCCGGAAAGTCGCGGCCGAGGCTGTTCGCGCTCAGCGCCGCGTAGGGGCTGAGCGTCTGGCGCTCCAGCGCTTCTGTCTGTTCCCGTATCGTCATCCGGTTCATACCCTCTCATCCAGGAAATGCAGGATGTCGCGCAGGACGTCCTCTTTCTTCAGGCCGTTCATGATCTCATGCAGGTCGTCGCGGTAAAAGATCACGTCCACGTCCTTGAATTCCCTGGCTTTGTACTTGTTGTAGACCTTCAGGACGCCCTTGGAGTTGTCGCCCACGGGGTCCTTCATGCCCGCGATGAGCAGGATCGGCAGGTCGCGGGGGACCCGGTTCAGGTCCTTGTTCAGCGACAGCTCTTCCATCAGTTTGAAGAAGTCGCGGAAGGCGCCCACGGTGAAGGGACGGCCGCACAGCGGGTCGTTTTTGTATTCCTCCACCACCTGCGGATCGGAGCAGAGCCAGGCTTCCAGCGGCTGGCCGCCCAGCGCGGCGGTCTCCACCGTCCTGCTGCGGTAGTGGTCGCCCTTGATCTTGCCGAGCGTCTGGGCCATGCGCTTGCCCGCATGCACCACCATGTACGGCTTGGAGCCGGTGCCGCTCAGGATCAGGCCGGACAGCACGTTCGGATACAGGGTGATGAAACGGCGGGCGAAGAAGGATCCCATGCTGTGGCCCAGCATGAAGATGGGCTTGCCGGGGTATTTTTCCTCCGCCAGGCGCGTCACGGCGCGCATGTCCTTCAACACGCAGTGATGGCCTTTTTCGGCTGCGAAATAGCCGTTTTCGGCGTCCTCCGTGACGGACGCGCCATGGCCCAGATGGTCGTGACCGACCGCCGCGTATCCGTTCTCATTCAGAAACTGCGCCACGTGGTCGTAGCGGCTGATATGCTCTTCCATCCCGTGGACCAGCTGGACGACGGCCTTGGGCTCGCCTTCCGGGATCCACCAGAAACCGTGGATGGTCGTCTTTTTATCCGACGAAGGGAATGTAAATTCCTGACGCATGAATACCTCCTGTTCGTCCGGGAAACGGGGCGGGCGGGCCCGCCGTCAGTTCCGGGACCATTTGATGATCTCAGGGAGGATCGCCCGCAGGGCTCTTCCCCGGTGGCTGATGGTATTTTTATCCGCGGCCGAAAGCTCGGCCATGGTACAGTTCTTTTCCGGCAGGAAAAAGATGGGATCGTAGCCGAAGCCGCCCTTTCCGGCCGGCTCGCGCGCGATGACGCCCTCCACTTTTCCCCGGGCCGTCTTTCTGACCGGGCGGCCCTTTTTGTCCGGGCTGACGAAGGCCATGACGCATTCGAACGCGGCGCCGCGCCCTTTGTCCGGCACGCGGGCCAGCAGGTCGATGATGGCCTGGTTCTTGACGGAGTAGGGGACTTCCTCTCCCATATAGCGGGCGGAATACACGCCGGGGGCGCCGCCCATCGCGTCCACCGCAAGGCCCGAATCGTCCGCCAGGACGGCGCGGCCCGTCGCCCGGAAGACGGCCTCCGCCTTGATCAGGGCGTTGTCCTCGAAGGTCTCCCCGTTTTCTTCGATCTCTCCGGTCCATCCGATGTCGGCGAGGCTCAGGACCTCCACCGCTTCACCGGCCAGCAGCTCGCGGATCTCCCGGACTTTATTCTGATTGTGACTGGCCAGGATGAGCTGTTTCATGATAATCACCTCCGTTGGGGCGGGGCGGTCTGGGGCCCCGGAACTCATAGAAGTAAGTCTTCATCATCCCGTTGTAGATCTTGCGGTTCCGGTCCGCGTTCCGGCCGAAGGCCTCCTCGATCCCCTCGTAGGAGGTGATCACGTAGGCGGACCAGGAATCCAGGGCGGCGAAGCGCTCGCCCAGGGTCCGGTAGAGGGCGGGGAGCGCCGCCTTATCCTCCAGCCTTTCCCCGTAGGGGGGATTGGTGAGGAGGAAACCGTATTTTTTGCTGTGGCTCAGGTTCTTCACATCCCGGACCTGAAAATGGATCATGTCTTCCACGCCGGCCAGGCGGGCGTTTTCCCGCGCCGCTTTGACGACGGCTTCGTCCAGGTCATAGGCCTGGATGTCCGGCCGGAGGGTCCTGTCGATCCGCGCCGCCAGTTCCTCCCGGCGCTCCTTCCAGAGCTGCGGCGGGAACAGGTGCGGCCATTGCTCCGCGGTGAAGCTGCGGTTTAAGCCCGGCGCGATGTTTGCAGCCTTTAAGGCCGCTTCGATGGCGAACGTCCCGCTGCCGCAGAACGGATCCACCAGGATGCGGTCCGCCCGCCAGGGGGTCAGGTCCAGCAGCGCCGCCGCCAGCGTTTCCGTGATGGGCGCCTTGCTGACCAGTTTCCGGTAGCCCCGCTTGTGCAGCGAGTCCCCGGACAGGTCCAGCCCGACGGCGGCCCGGTCCTTCATCAGCCCCACCCGGACGGGGAAGGGCGCGCCGGTCTCCGGGAACACCGTCAGATGGTAGGCGCTCTTCATGCGTTCCACCATCGCTTTTTTCATGACGGACTGAATGTCCGACGGGCTGAACAGCTTGCTTTTGATGGAGGTCGCCTTGGTCACCCAGAAACGCGCGTCCCGGGGCAGGACCCGCTCCCAGGGCAGCGCTTTCGTCGCTTCAAAAAGTTCCTCGTACGTCTCGGCCGTGAATTCGCCGAGGATCAGAAGCACGCGTTCCGCGGTCCTGAGGGACAGGTTCACCAGCACGCCGGCCTCCGCGCCTCCCCGGAAGAAGACGCGGCCGTCCTCCACCCGGATCACTTCCAGTCCCAGGTCCAGGATCTCCCGCTTACAGACCGCCTCCAGCCCGAAATGGCAGGGCGCCGCATATACCGCCATCGATATCCCCCGTTATTTTCCGGCCAGTTCCCGCATCAGCGCCTGCAGGGCGCCGGCCACTTCGGAATAGTTCTTTGGCCACTTCATGTAGCCGCGCGCGTAGATCTCCTGCTCCTCCGTCATCTTCACGGAAAAAGTGAAGGAGCGGCCGTCCAGCACGTTTTTGTTGTTTTTGTCGAAACCGTTCCAGCTTCCCACGTCGTATTTTTTGAGCAATTCCTCGATGGCAAGCACCTTTTCGGGTGACAGCGGAACGGTCTTCGCGGACTCGTCCGGCTCGTCCACCAGTTTGACCGTGGCCCTGTAGGCCCCGTTTTTCCGCACGATCTCCAGGCTGCCCGCCCCGTAACGGGACATGTTGTCCGTAAAGCGGTAGGACAGGGATTCCAGCGAGGTGATGCGGGCTTTTTTGCCGCAGCCGGTAAAAAACAAGCACATAAGCAGGCCTCCGAGGATCAGGCAGACGCTTCGTTTCATGGTTCCGGCGGTCCGGCTCACTTCAGCACCAGATGCTTGGGCAGGCCGTTTTCAATGACCGGCTGGCTCTCGCCCTGGATCAGGGGCAGCGCGTAGCGGATGAAATCATCGCTGATCTGGCTGCCGTCTTCCGTGATCCATTCCAGCGGGACCAGGCGCTCCACGTTGGAGATATGGTGGACGTCCGCCAGACCGATCTCGCACACGTAGGGTTCATCATTGGCGCGCAGCAGCGTGGCCATCAGGCCGGTGCGGCCGGACAGCGCCGCTTCCACCGCCTTGTCGCCGGACTGGAACGCTTCGTTCACGTCCGTCTGGGACGCGAAATGCGCCGCGCAGCGCTGCAGCGTGGAGAACTCGATGGCGCGGGTCTTGCAGCCGAACTCGACCTCGCAGTAGGAGCACAGATACGACGCCGTGCCGCCCATCTGCTTGTGGCCGAACGCGTCCACCAGTTTTTCCGTGGAGACGTATTCGCAGATATAGGTGCCGTTCGCGTCGTGGATGCCTTCGGAGACCGCGATCATCAGGTTGTTCTTGACGTCCAGGAGGTCGTCGACCTTCTTCCGGAAGGCGGCCAGGTCGAACGGGACCTCGGGCAGGTAGATCAGGTCCGGACCGTCGCAGTCCTCGCCGCGGGCCAGAGCGGAGGCGGCGGTCAGCCAGCCCGCGTTGCGGCCCATGATCTCCATGATGTAGATGGTCTTGTTGGTGCTGTACACCATCTCGTCGCGGATGGCTTCCTTGGTCATCGCGGCGATGAATTTGGCGGCACTGCCGTAGCCGGGGGTATGGTCCACTTCCGCCAGGTCGTTGTCGATGGTCTTCGGCGCGCCGACGAAGCAGATGCCGGAGCCGATGCTCTGGCCGTAATCCGACAGCTTCCGGATGGTATCCATGGAATCGTTGCCGCCGATATAGATGAACGCCTTGATCTCGTACTTGTTCAGCAGTTCGAAGATCTTTTCAAATACCGCGGGAGCCTTTTCCGGATCCGGCAGTTTAAAGCGGCAGGAGCCCAGGAAAGCGGCCGGGGTCTTCCGCAGCAGCTTGACCAGTTCATTGCTGCCCAGCACCGTGTCCAGATCCACCAGGGATTCCTGCAGAAAGCCCTGGATGCCGTTGCGCATGCCGTACACTTTGTCCGCGCCCATGGCCTTGGCCCGGCAGTACACGCCTGCCAGCGAGCTGTTGATGACCGACGAAGGTCCGCCGGACTGCCCCACGATTACGTTCTTCATATGAAATCTTCCTTTCACTACAAAAACTAAGCCTTCTGGCCCTGCATAAAGGATAGCATTTTTCGGGAGAATGTGCAATATAAATCGAACGGGACGGCTTTTTCCCGCCGTCCCGTGTTTCCGGATCCGATGCCGCCGCTTTCGTCACAGAAGTTCTTCCGTGATCGTCAGGACGTTCCGTCCGTCCCGGTATTCGTAGCGCACGGCGTCCGCGAACCGGCTGAGCAGGAAGATGCCCAGCCCGCCTTCCCGGAGGTCCTCGATGCCGCGGACCGGAGCCGGGTCTTTCTTCTGCGCCAGCGGGTCGAACGGCACGCCGTTATCCGAGAAAGAAAGCTTCACGCTGCCGTCGATGCGCTGGAGCGTGATCTTCAGTTCCGGTTCCGCCACGCCTTCATACGCGTAGCTGATGCAGTTGTTCATCACTTCGTCCGTCATCATGCACAGTTCCGCGACCGGGTCCCCGGGGGCGCCGGCCAGGATCTCGTGGATGTCGTCGCAGACGGCCGTGATGTCCTCATAAACGGGCGGAGCCAGCGTCCATTCCTTTACCGAACCGGCCGTCAGCTGCAGCAGGGTCACGTCGTCGAACTGCTCCGCGCCGTTTGCGAACGTCACCAGCGCGTCGTACAGCGCCGGCAGCGTGTTGCCGGGCGTGCGTTCCAGCACGTCGCGGATCCGGTCGTAGCCGAAGGCTTCCTCCGCCGGGTCGATCCCTTCGTCCAGGCCGTCGGTGAACACCACCAGGCGGTCTCCGGGCTCCAGGACCAGCGTATCCTCTTCAAATCCGAAATGATCGAACAGGCCCAGGACGAAATTGGATTCCTCGCTGATCTGGCGCGCCCGGCCGCCGCGGACCAGGAAAGGCTGCTCATGGCCGGCCCGCGCATAGCGCAGCAGGCCGGTGGACAGCTCCAGAAGGCCGAAGAAAGCGGTGATGAACAGGCCTTCCTCATTGTGCTTGCACAGTTCGGCGTTCACGGCCTTTGCGACCGCGCCCGGGCTCTTGCCCGCGGACGCGTGGGCCTTGATCAGTTCCTTCCCGCGCATCATGAACAGCGCCGCCGGGATGCCCTTGCCGGACACGTCGGCCTCCACAAAGAAGAGGTGGTCATCGTCGGTCAGGAAGTAATCGTACAGGTCGCCGCCCACTTCCCGGGCCGGGCGGATCAGGCTGTCGATCCGCACGCCTCGCGCCTCGAACCCGCTTTCCGGCAGGGATTCGGACTGGATGCGGCTGGCCAGTTCCAGCTCCGCGCGGATGCTCTGCTCCTGCGCGGTCTTTTCCTCGATGGTGCGGATGTACTCCGTCATCTTGTCCTGCATCAGGTCAAAGCCGCGGGACAGGTCCTCCACCTCGTCGCGGGAGCGGATGTCCGCCCGGACCGGCGTCAGCCCGCCTTCCGTATCCGCCCGCATCTGCTCCGTGAACGAGCGGGCGGCGTCCGAAAGCCGGCGCACGTTCTTCGCCACGAAGCGGTCCACGAACAGGACGTAGACCAGGGCCAGCAGGACCGTGACCGCCAGCATCACGATGGCCATGTTCCGGATGAAACTTTTCTGATAGCCCGCCATGCTGCTCAGCGAATCCTGGACGACCGCGAAAACAGGCGGCCCTTCATAGGAAATCATCCGCAGCATGCTGGTGCACACGCAGTAGTCCCCTTCCATGAACGGGGTGTCGCTGCCGGCGGGAAGGAAAAACTTCCTCGACTCGAGCGGCACGCGCATCACGCTGGCCGGCTGATGGTACAGAGGCGACTGGGGGGAGGTCTCGTCCGCCAGGAAGATCAGCTCGCCGCGGTCCGGGTCGTAACAGACCACGGCCGCGCCGTGGAGGTGCGAACTCGTCACCACCGTGTTGAGCCTGGCCACCATCGCGTTGTATTCATTCAGGAAGACCAGCTTGTCGAAGGACATCCCGATGCGGCCGTTGACCGGAAAAATGTCTTCGGTGAGCAGGGCGAAAAAGGCGTTCTTCTCATTCAGGTCAGCGTCTTCCCGGAAGGACCAGTCTTCGATCTCCGCCCGGTTTTCCCGGACCAGAACATCGATCTTCTGCTGCAGCTCCGTCAGCATTTCCTCGTTCGTCTCGCTCATCGCGTCGGACAGGCTCTTCGCCGCGTCGGCGCACGCTTCTTCCAGGTCGTGCTGCATCTGGCGGGAAAACAGGACATACGAAATAAAGACCGCCGCCGCTGTCAGGGCCAACGACAGGGCGACGGTCAGCAGGATGACTTTCCGGCGGATCGGGAACTTCATGGCGGTCCGTCAGATGACGGTGATGGCCTTGTCGAAGCCCGCCACCTTGAAGATCTCCCGCACCACGCGGTTGATGTTTTTCACCGCCATCTTATGGCCGGAGGCGGCAGCCTGCTTCTGCAGCGCCACCAGGAGGCGCAGGCCGGCGGAGGAGATGTACTCCACGCCCGTGAAATCCAGTTCCAGGTCGCAGTCGGAGACGTCCGCCTCGGCCAGTTTCCGCTTCAGTTCTTCGCTGGTCACCGTGTCCAGACGGCCCGTGATCTGCACGGCCGCCCGATCTTCTTCTTTGGTAATGATCGCTTCCATGGGTTTCCTTTCTGTGTTGATGCGAATTCGTCCGCATGAGATCCGTCCGGCCCCGTCCGGCGCCTCACGCGCCGCGCCGCAGACCTTCTTCGATCAGGGCGTCCAGCAGTTTCGGGATCGGCAGGCCTGCCGCCGCCCACAGCTGGGGATACATGCTGATATTGGTAAAGCCGGGGAAGGTGTTGATCTCATTGAAGATCACCCGGTTCGTACCGTTTTCCAGGAAGAAGTCCACCCGGGAGAGGCCGTACGCGCCGACCGCTTCAAAGACCTTGACGGCAGCGCGTCGGATCTCCTCCGCCTTGCCTTCCGGCAGGACGGGGGCGACGTCCGTCCGGGAGTCCGGGTTGGAATATTTGGCATCGAAATCATAGAAATCCGTGCCGGCTGCGGAGAGGATCTCGCCGACCCCGCTGGCTTTCGGGCCGTCCGGCGCGGAACGCACGGCGCATTCCAGTTCGCGGCCGTTGATGTTCTCTTCCACCATCACGCGTGTGCCGTAGCGGGCCGCCAGCTCCAGGGCTCCGATCAGCCCGTCCCGGTCCTTCGCGCGGGAGCAGCCCTGGGAGGAGCCGCCGTCGGAAGGCTTCACAAAGACCGGATACGCAAAAGTTTCCTCCACCTGCTTCACCGCGGCGCCGATATCCTTCAGATCCCGCGGCGTAAAGCAGAGATACCGGGCCTGCTGCACGCCGGCCGCGGCCACCAGCACCTTGGTGTAAGGCTTGTCCATGCCGCAGGCGGAAGCCGCCACGCCGCAGCCCACATAGGGGATGCGGGCCAGTTCGAACAGGCCCTGGATGGTCCCGTCCTCGCCCCAGCGCCCGTGGAACACGGGCAGCGCCAGTTCCACCGGCTTTTCCTCGGTGCGTCCGTCCGGACGGAACAGCAGGAGCGCCTTCTTCGTGGCGTCCGGCAGCAGCACGGCGCCGGTCCGCCCGTTCCGCCAGCTGCCGTCCCTGATCGCGGAGACGTCCTCCGTCAGGAGCCAGCGTCCTTCGCGGGTGACGCCCACCAGGGTCACATCGTAGCGGTCCGGGTCCAGATGACTGGCGATCGTGGTGGCCGATAGACAGGAGATGTCATGTTCCTCGCTCTGGCCTCCGAACAGAAGCAGCACCTTCAGTTTATCCATAATAAGTCTCCTTTGAACTGCATACTTTTTTTCTTTGTAGCAGATTTCCGCCCGTTCGTCAAGCAAGCGGAGGGGCGAAAGCCAAAAACAGTTGATCTCCCGCGGCGCCGGCCGGGCGGGATCATTTCCCGGAGCGGGAAGGCTGCGGCGCCGGAAAAGAAGGTATGAAACGGGGCAGGAGGTGCAATGCTTGCAATTCCACATGATCCGTGTATAATATTATGATGATTTAATGTATTTGCAGTCCAGAGAGGTAAGTTATGATCCGGGCGGAACATCTGACTTTTTCATACGGCAAGGGCACGCTGATCCGGGACGTGCGGTTTGAAGTGCAGCCCGGCGAATGCCTGGTGCTCACGGGGCCCAACGGGAGCGGCAAATCCACCCTGCTGGCGCTGATCGCCGGCGCGCTCAAGCCGCAGGAAGGCGTCATCCGGGCGGAAGGCGCGCTGGGGATGGTCCCGCAGGGAACGGCCCTGTTCGAGGACATGACGGTGGAGGACAATCTTCTGTTCTTCGCCGGACTGAACGGAACTGCCGTGCCGGACGTGCTTCCCTTCGGACTGGAGCAGTACCGGAAGAAGCGGGTCGCCTCCCTGTCCGGCGGCTCTCAGAAACGCGTCAGCATCGCGTGCGCGCTGCTGGGCGATCCGGCCAACCTGCTGCTGGACGAGCCCTGCGCGGGGCTGGACATCGCCTACCGCGCGGAACTGGCCGAACTGATGATGCATCTGAAAGAAGAAGGGCGCTGCCTGATCTACGTGGCACACGAACCGACCGAATATGCCGCATTTTTCGACAAGCTGCTCTTTTTAGGAGAAGATTCTCCCCGGTACTACGGGGCGGGCGAGCTCACCGGAGCGACCCTGCACGAGACCACGGACCGGATAACCGAAACCTACCGCGCTCTCTGCGAAGAGAGCAGAAAAGAGGAGAAGTAAATGGAGACCTATAGACACTACGACGGTACGGAAGACCAGATCAGAACGCCCGCCGAAGAGCTGGCCGAGCAGGCCGATCAGGCCGTCGCCCGCGTGGAATCGATCTCGGCCGGGATCGGCGAGCCGGCCACGGACGCCGCGGAACTGAACGTGCGCGACGCCGCCATTGCCGCCCTGGGCGGAAAAGAAGAAGCGGACGAGTACGCCATGCCTGAAAAGAAGGCGGCTGCTGACAGCGCGCTGCATTTTGCGGAGGAAGAAGCGGAAAACATCGAGGAGACGGCCGGAAAGACCGCCCGTTCGTTCCAGGCGATCGCCGCGGAGACCGAGGCCGACGCGGAAGCCGCGCTCGGCGCCGCAAAGGAGCTGGCCGAGACCGGGAAAGCCAAGGCCGCGGAAGCCGCGGAATCGATGGACATGACCGTGGTCGGCGCGGAGGAAGCCGCCGGAGCGGTCAGGGAGACCCTGACGGAAAATAAAGAGCCGGTCTTCGAACCGGCTGCCGCGGCAGCGGAGGAAGCAAAGGAAGCGGTGCAGAACGCGGCCGAATCGGTGCAGAACGCGGCCGAAGCCGCGCAGCCCGTTCCTTCCGTCCCGGAGATCCCGGTCCGCGAAGAGGACCTGCTGGAGGTGGGATCGCCCGTTCCCCCCGAGGAACCGCCCGTCACCACGCCTTCGCGCGTCAGCCGCAAGACCCTCACCATCGGCCTGATCTGCCTGGCGGCGCTGCTGCTGGCCGGCGGCATCTTCCTGATGACCAAACTGATCCGCCATCCCCTGGAGCGGGCCGCGGCGAGCGCCCGCGACACCATCCAGGAGGTAAAAGAATCCGAACTGAACGTTTTCGCGAGGAACCTGCTCCAGCACGGCAGCACCACGCTGAAGGTCGACCTGAACGAGATGCAGGATCTGATCAGTGCTCTCCTGCCCCTCCCGATCAAACTAAAGTTCTCAGCGGAGACGTCCCTGTATAGTAATTTCGGAAGTCTAGCCCTCACCACCAACATATCGCTATTTGGAAAAAAAATACCGGCTGAACTCATTTACCATGAAGGCAAAGATATCGCTGTATCCAGTGATATTCTTTTCGGCACGACTAATTACGGCTTCAACCTGAAGACGTTAGGCCAGAATCTGGACGGCTCCCTTTTCGATCCCGCCAGGGACGGAACGTACGCCCTGCTGCAGACTAAATTCGACCAGCTCAAAGCGCACGACTTCAAGGAACACGCGCTGGAAGACCTGATCAATGAATTCAGAGCCCGCTTGAAGGGGCTCACTAACGTCGGGATCGATTACCTGATCAAGAATGCCGGCTTCAACACCGGCAGCCAGACGATCACCATCGCGGGCGAGGACATCAAGACCAACACCCTGACCATGACCTTTAACGACGAGGTTTTCTGCGGCCTGCTGGACACCCTGCTCGACTACTGCCGCGACGATAAGGACATGCGGGGCTTCCTGACAAAAGTTGCGGACAAGATCCTGCTGCTTGAGCCGGAACCCCAGCCCGGAACGCCGGAAGAGCGTGTCCTGGAAGCGCTGAAGCAGGCGAAGGACGAGATCGCGGAGCAGAGATCCAGGATCGCCGGAACGGATTTCACCATCATCTCCTATATGAACGGCGGCAAGACACTGCGCATGGATTCGAAAGCCGTCAAAGGCGACAAGGAAGCCTTCTGCAATTTCTCCTTCGGGCCGGACGTCAAGGCGCCTAAAGAGATCGACCTGGAGTTGAGCATTCCCGGCCAGGCCATGATCAGCGCTGTCTATACCGTAACCTCCCGCACCGATGACCTGTACAGCGGCAAACTGAACGTCCGCTGCGATGCGGCGGATCTGGCGAACCTGACTGTCAACTGGGACAAGAAGACCGGGACCTTCTCCGTTCTGGTCGAAGCCCTGCAGGAAAACCAGTTCGCATCGCTGACCGGCACGCTGCAGCGCGACGGCAAGATCACGACGCTGGCGCCTCAGAAAGTCACCTTCTCCACGGATTCCGTGACTACGGAACTTCCTTTGGACGTCATTCTAATTTTCAACGAAGCGGCGGAATTCCCTTCTCTGCCGAATTTTACCGAGATCACCAGCATGAGCGAAGAACAGTTTGAAGCGATCTTCGAAGACCTGCAGGAGACCCTCTCCTCGCTGTTCTCCCTTTCCACCCTTTTCGGGCAGTAAGACAGGAGCCTTCCAAACGTGAAAGCAATGTGGCGGCGGGACTGGATCCTTTTTCGGCGCGGGCTGATCCCCGCGCTGATTCTGACGCTCCTGCTGGGTCTCGCCTCTTCGCTGGCCGCCTACGCCGTGACCTTCAGCGCCGAGGAAAGCGCGTCGCCGGTCCGGGTCGGTCTGGTGGATGAGGAAGGCGGCCTGATCAGCCGCATGGCCGTAAACGTGGTGAGCAGCCAGAGCTTCATCGCCAGTCTGGTGGATTTCGAGCAGACGAAGAAGGCGGACGCGCTGAACGGGCTGCAGGAAGGACGGTACGAAGCCGTCATCATCCTGCCGGAGGGATATATCGACCACATCCGTTACGGGACCGCGGGGACCGGACAGATCATCCTGTCCAAAGCCGCCGCCGCGTCCGCCGAAGTCGTGGCTTCGCTGGCCCGCTTCGGGGAACTGCTGCTGGCCGCCGGCCAGTACGGGGTCTTTGCGGGCGAACAGATCATCTGGGACAAAGGCCTGTCCGAAGAATTCCACCGGGAATTCCTGGACAAAAGCAACGACGCGCTGTTCGACCAGGCCTTCAGCATCTACGACGACGGGATCCTCCGCGAGACCGCGCCGTACAGTGGCTCCGGCCTCGCCACCGGCGCGTATTACGCCGTGGCCTGGATCAGCTTCTTCCTGCTGCTCTGTGGCCTGTTTTTCCCCGCCCTGTATACGAAAGATACGCGGAAGACGATGCTGACGCGGCTGTACAGCCTGTCTGTCACGCCCGGCGGGTACCTGTCCGGGAAGCTGCTCTTCCCGTTCCTGTTCCGCCTGCCGCTGATGATCGCCATCCTGGCGGTGCTCGGCCGCAGCTTCAAACTGGATCTGACGCCCGGCGCCGTCCTCTGGGGTCTGCTGGCCGTGGTCATGGCGTCCGTGCTGACCAGTTTCGCATCGGTCGCGCTGGGACAGAAAAAGGGCTGGCAGGGCCTCCTGATGGGGATCGCCTCCGTCTGCCTGTTCCTGTGCGGCGGCCTGATCCCGCGCAGCATGCTGCCGGACTGGGTGACCCAGATCGGACGGTTCACGCCCCTAGGCGCGGTGTTCAGCGGTCTGAAGCCGCTCTTCGGCGGCAAGGCTGACCCGCTTTCGGTGCTGGCCGGCCTGCTGCTGACCGCCGCCGCGGGCTATGCTGCCTGGCATCACATCACGGTCATGCCGCAGAAAGGAGAGGGATCATGAAGCTGCTTCTGTTTTCTCTCAAAAAGACGCTGCGCACGCCGCTTTACTGGATCTTCCTGGCCGGCATCCTGCTGCTGCCGCCTCTCTTCTATCACGTAGGCCGGACTACGGCGGCGCCGCCCGCTGCTTATCATCTGGCGGATCCGCAGGATCCGGATTCCGCGCTGATCGGCACATATCTGGACCGTGCCGGGTTTACCGCCTATGCCTCGGAGGAGGAACTGCGCCGCGACGTCACGCTCGGCCTGACGGAAGGCGGCGTCCTGGTGCCCGCGGACCTGACCGCCCGGCTCACCCGCGGGGAATTCCGGAACTCTCTGACCTTCCTCATCAGCGCCACGTCTCTCTTGCCGGACCTTTGGCAGAACCACGTCGCGGCCGCCCTGCTGGCGGTCTATGCCCCGTATATCTCCGCCCGCTATCTGGAAGAAGGCGGGATCACGCTGGAGGAGATGAAGGGAGCCTATCAGCACATGATGGAGACCGGGCAGCTGTTCCATTTCGAGATCACGACCCGCGACGGCCGTGCCGTCCCGAACACGGACCGGAGCCGCCGCTTCTTCCTGGGCACGCTGTCCCTGCTGCTGTTCCTGGGCAGTTATTTCTGCATCTCCGCCCCCCTGGCGGAATCCGCGGCGCAGCAGAGCCTGCGCATCGGCCGCCGCCGCGCGTTCACGGCGATCATCCTGCCCGGCGTCCTGCTTCGCGGACTGGGCCTGGCCGCTGCCGCAGCCGGCGCCTGCCTCCTGACCGGGGAGACCGCGGTCCTCCCGGCCGCCTTCGGCACCCTGGCCGCCATGCTCCTTTTCCACCTCCTCCTGGACTTTCTGCCCGGCCGCAGCTGGAAAGACCTTCTGGTCATCTTCCTGGCCCTGTTCAGCCTGGCTCTCTCCCCGATGTTCGTGGACCTGAGCCTGCTGCTGCCCTTCACTGCCAAACTCCGCTGCCTGATCCCGCCCTGCTGGCTCTGGGCGATGGCAGGGATGCTGTGACCGAATCCTCAAAAAAGGCGGCCGAAGGGCCGCCTTTTTTATGTGTGTCTTAAGAGTTTTTTCACGCTTTCCCATCATCCGGATCTGCTTGCCGGAAAGTGCGGAAAACAGTTTTTTGCACTTATGCTTCTGCCTCCGATCGGTCGGCGGATCTTCCGCGGCAGGGTTCTGTCCCGCCTGCGGCGCCGGATCCGCGGAATGATCTCCGCACAAAAAGGTGGGTGACAGGTCCCAGCAACCTGTCACCCGGTGAAGATATAATGAAGAAGGAGGGGGTGTTGCCCGGTAGCGGCAACTGCAATTATGAAAAAACTTACTGTCTGGCTTTATGATAGCGGACAAAAAGAAAAGTTTTATGCGAAGTGCATAAAACTTTCTTGTAAAATTTATGAAAATTTGATGAATGCGGGGATCAATAGGCCTTGCCCCAGATCACCATCTTCTTCGCCGGGCGGCCGCAGCAGACGCAGGTGTCGGAGATGTGCTCCTGGGCGAAAGGCATGCACCGCGCGGTGGCGGTGGTGTCTTCTTTGATTTTCAGCTCGCAGTCCAGCTCGCCGCACCATTCGGCCTTCACAAAGCCAGGCTTGTTCGCGATGATGTCCTGGAACTCGTCATAGGTCCGCGCTTCGTAGATGTGGCTCTCCAGGAAGGCCCGGGCACGCGCCAGCATGTCCGCCTGTTCCTGTTCCAGGGCCGCCTTCACGGCGTCCGCCAGCTCATCCAGCGCCACGATCTGCTTTTCGCGGTTGTCGCGGCGCACGATCACGGCCTGGCCGGCTTCGATGTCCTTCGGGCCGATCTCCACGCGGAGCGGGATGCCGCGCATCTCCTGTTCACTGAATTTCCAGCCGGGGTTCTTGTCGCTCTCGTCCACTTTGACGCGCAGGCCGGCGGCGCTCAGGGTCTCCTTCAGTTCGGCGGCCTTTTCCAGCACGCCGGGCTTGTGCTGCGCGATCGGGATGATCATGACCTGCGTCGGCGCGATGCGGGGCGGCAGGACCAGGCCGGAATCATCGCCGTGCACCATGATCAGGGCGCCGATGATGCGGGTGCTCATGCCCCAGGAGGTCTGATGCACGTACTGCAGCGAATTGTCCTTGTCCGAGAACTGGATGCCGAACGCGCGGGCAAATCCGTCGCCGAAGTTGTGGCTGGTGCCGGACTGCAGCGCCTTGCCGTCGTGCATCATGGCTTCGATGGTGTAGGTAGAGTTCGCGCCGGCGAACTTTTCCTTATCCGTCTTCTGGCCCTTGATGACCGGGATGGCGAGCATCTCCTCGCAGAAATCCGCGTAGATGTTCAACATCTGCACGGTGCGGGCCTCGGCCTCTTCCTCCGTGGCGTGGGCCGTGTGGCCTTCCTGCCACCAGAATTCCGTGGTCCGCAGGAACGGACGGGTGGTCTTCTCCCAGCGCACCACCGAGCACCACTGGTTGTAGCACTTGGGCAGGTCGCGGTAGGATTCGACGATATCCTTATATAATTCGCAGAACAGAGTCTCGGAAGTGGGACGCACACACAGGCGCTCCGGCAGCGTTTCGCCGCCGCCCTGGGTCACCCACGCGACTTCCGGCGCGAAGCCTTCCACGTGGTCCTTTTCCTTCTGCAGCAGGCTTTCCGGGATGAACAGGGGCATGGCGACGTTCTCCACGCCGGTGGCCTTGAAGCGGGCGTCCAGCTCGTGCATGATGTTCTCCCAGATGGCGTAGCCCGCGGGTTTTAAAATGGTGCAGCCCTTGATGGTGGAATACGCCACCAGTTCGGCTTTGGTCACCACGTCGGTGTACCACTTGGCGAAATCCTCCTCGCGGGAGGTGATGGCTTCTACTAATTTCTTCTTGTCTGCCATGATCTTTCTCCTTTTATTACAGAGGGCGACCCGAGGCCGCCCTGAGAAAACAAGTCATTATCCGATGATCCTTACGGAGCCTTTGTCGTTTCCGGCGCGGCGGTCGTGGTCTCCACATCGGCAGCCGTGGTCTCTGGGGCAGCCGTGGTCTCGGGAGCGGCCGTGGTGGGCGCTTCCGTGGTCTCCGGTTCCGCAGTGGTGGTGGCATAGATGCCGGCGATGTCCTGGACGACCAGTTCTTCGCGGTCGTACTGAGGCTTCGCTTCCGCATTCTTCTTAATGGCGTTGTACACCGTGATGCCCAGGGCCACGACGACGGCCAGGGCCAGCACGCCGGCCACGATCTTCCAGATCAGGGAGTTGCGCTGCTGCTGGCGCTTTTCTTTCTCTATGTTTTCCTTGCGGTTCTTTTTATACTCTTTATACTTGTCGACTTTTTCCTGGCTCATTGACTGCCGTCCTCCTATCCTTTCACGCCGCTTTTATGCGGACGCCACGTTATTTTACCCGAACCGTCCCGAAAAATCAAGATGTTTTTCCGCCTGTTTCGGGAATTATTTCTCTGCGGACCCCTTCCAGCGGAGCCGGTGCAGGTCTCCCTGCGTCTCCAGCCCGGCAAAACCCTGCTGGCGCAGCGCCTCGTACAGCACCACGGCCACGGAATTGGACAGGTTCAGGGAGCGGTTGTCCGCCACCATGGGGATGCGCAGGCAGCTCTCCTCGTGCGCCACCAGGATCTCTTCCGGGATCCCCGCGCTCTCCCGCCCGAAGATGAGGTAATCGCCCGGGGCGAAAGCCGCTTCCGTGTAGCAGCGGCGCGCTTTGGTGGTGAGGAAAAAGAGGCGGCCGGACGGGTTCTTCCGCAGGAAGTCCGCGAAGTCATCATAGACGGAGCAGTCCAGGTCCTTCCAGTAGTCCAGGCCGGCCCGCCGCAGATGCTTCTCGTCCAGGCTGAAGCCCAGCGGCCGAATCAGATGCAGCCGGCTGCCCGTGGCCACGCAGCTGCGCCCGATATTGCCGGTATTGGCCGGGATCTCCGGTTCCAGCAGTACGATATTGAACGCCATGCCCGCTTCTCCTTCGCCGCGTCGTCCGCCGGGGCTCAGACGGCCCGTCCCACCAGCGACGCGATCAGCGCGTAGGCCATCGGGATGACCATCGCCAGCACCAGCACGATGACCACGACCCGAAGGAAGATCTTTTTCTGTTTTTTATTGCTGAAATCAAACATATGTTGTTTTCCGCCTTTCGGATTGATGTAGGGGTGAACTTCTGCAGTATACCTTATTTCTGCCGGTCTGCCAACCGTTTTTTACTCCGCCGGCGATTTTTTCCAGGCAGGAGCCTTTGCGGACGCGTTCCCCGCTTTTTTGCCGGCTTTTGCGGATGCCTTCCCCGCTTTTCCGGCGCCTTTTCCGGAGCCCGACGCCTTCCCCCGGGAGGGGCATTCCTCCTTCAGGAAGCATGCTTCGCAGTCCGGGCGCTGCGACTTGCAGATACTGCGGCCCAGCGCGATCAGATGCAGGTTGATCAGGATCCAGTGGTCTTCCGGGATCTTCTCCATCAGGTCGAATTCCACCTTCACCGGATCGTCGTTGGCGGAGAGTCCCAGCCGCCGCGCGATCCGCCCCACGTGCGTGTCCACCACGATGCTCGGGACTCCGTACACGTTGCCCCGCACCACGTTCGCGGTCTTGCGCCCCACGCCGGGCAGCGCGGTCAGGCTTTCGATGTCGGAGGGCACCTCCCCGCCGTGCCGCTCCAGCAATGCCTGCGCGCAGGCGATGATGTTCTTCGCCTTATGGTGGTAAAACCCGGTGGAGTAGATGTCCTGCTCCAGTTCCTCCTGCCGGGCAGCCGCGAATTTTTCCAGGCTGTCGTATTTCCTGAAGAGGTCCTGCGTCACCAGGTTCACCCGCGCGTCCGTGCACTGGGCGCTCAAAATGGTGGCCACCAGCAACTGCCACGCATTGCCGTATTCCAGATATGTGTGAGAGTCCGTCCCGTAGGCTTCGTCCAGTCTGCCCAGGATGCGGGCGATCCTTTCCTGTTCCGTCATAATGCCTTCCTTGACTGTTTTCGGCGGAAATGCTATGATTTCCCCGGATATTGGACCATTTTACCACAAACGGAGGCCGTCCGCTATGGAAATCGAACGGAAATTTTTGATCCCCGCGCTGCCGGAGGATCTGGAGACATACCCGCACGACCGCATCTGGCAGGCCTATCTGTGCGCCCGGCCCACGATCCGCATCCGCCGCCAGGGTGATGAGTTCATCCTGACCGTCAAGGGCAAAGGCACACTGGCGCACGAGGAATTCGAGCTGCCGCTGTCGGAGGAGTCGTTCCGGCACCTGGCGGAAAAGACGGACGGGCATCCGGTCGTGAAGACCCGCTACCGCATCCCGCTGCCGCCGTACACGGTCGAGCTGGACGTATTCGAGGGCGAACACGCGGGCCTGTGGCTGGCGGAAGTGGAGTTCCCCTCCGTGGAGGAGGCGCAGGCCTTCACGCCGCCGGAATGGTTCGGGGAAGATGTGACGTACGATAAGAATTACCGCAACGTGCGGCTGGCAGGGCTGCAGGCCGAAGAAAAGATCAGGTTTTAACGACATGCAGGAATCCGGTGAAATGTATCTGGAAACGATCTATATTCTGTCCCAGAAATCCTCCGCCGTGCACGGCGTCGACGTCGGGGAGGACTACATGGGCTTCTCCAAGCCCTCGGTCAGCCGCGCCGTCGGCCTCCTCAAGAAGGACGGCTTCGTCATCATGGACGCGGACGGCTTCATCAAACTGACCGACGCCGGCCTTCAGCGCGCCCAGCACATCTACGAACGCCACACCGTCCTGACCCGCCTCTTCTGCGGCCTCGGTGTCGATGAAGAGACCGCCGCGGAGGACGCCTGCCGCATCGAACACTACATCAGCGGCAAGACGTTCGACGCAATCAAGGAGCACATGAGAAAGTACGGGAGACTGTAAAGTCGGAAAAACAAAACCATTTAAGGGGAAGTTCTTCATATAGAAGTTGCTTCCCTATTATTATTGTTATACTATGTCTGAACAACTATTTTCTGTTCGTTTTCCGTTCCGATCCATCTTACCAATGTATAGATGTGGGTTTGTCAAACATATATTACACCATCATTCAGGAAATCCTGAAGGACTGTGTTAGGAGAAAGCCAGTGCAAAGGCCGTATAGGAAAGTTGTTATAATCCCGACGATTATACAGTTTTAATTGTGCGGCGAAGTCA
>JAFRRM010000034.1 GCA_017428105.1 Lachnospiraceae bacterium
AAGGCACTTCATCATATCCTTGATCAAGTGTCAGGGTATCCTTGTAGCTTTCTATGAATCGTTCAAGGTCTTCCTTCGTGTCGAGTTTATACACCGGGAGATGTCGGACGGAACTTATGAGCATCTTATCTCCGTTCAGGCAATCGCGCATCATTTCTCCCTCAGTCCAGTTTGCATATGCAACCGTTGTTTTTATTTCTATTATGTGGTTCGGCAGATCATGACCTCCGTCTTGAGCATTGCCGAAGAGCATCTGCCTAATCCCGTCAATGTACTCTTGCTTACGTTTTTCTACCGTAGCTGGGTCTTCATCTTTCTGACTGATCCAATATTCTGGAATATAACTGGAGATAGGATTTTGCCATGGAATGATGAAAACATCTTTTTCATCAATATCATATGTGGAAAGGATAGCCCTCATTTCAGTAATTGTGGCTCCTTTCAGGTTCATCAGTTCTTCAAGCGTCTTATTTCGGTTCGTCCCGCGCATAACGCCGCATGAATAGCTGTCCGGTGCCATCTGCCAGACATAGACCTCTAGGCCTTTAAATGTGCCCAGATCAAAGTAGTCCGGATACCTTTCTCTAAGGGCGGCCAGGGCAACCGTTTCTGTTCCCCAAATCTCATCCTTGGTGTAAAACCTTGCGGTTACCAGTACATCTTTATCCGGCATGATGAAAGAGTACCCCCAATAATCACTGTCATAATGCGTTTTATCAATTTCTTGGCCATCGACATAGACATGAATATCCGCGTCAAACAGAACTTCTGTCTTTATCTCGACCTCCTCACCAGCCTTTGCTCCGAAAGGGGTGCTTGTGAAATCGTGTGCAGTAGCTCCAAGTTCATATCTTATATTGAAATCCACACCGGAAAGGCTCTTGCTTGAAAATGGATCTGTCATCAGACAGACTGCCAGAACGATACAGGCGATGACGGCTATCAGAATGATCCAGAATGCGGGCTTTTTGTAATTCAAAACTCCCTTGACTCTTTCTTTTACACCTACCTCACCGAAAGCAAGTGGGCATGCTGCAATTTTCTTTCTCGGAAAACTGCAGTCCAGAAGCGCCTGCGAATATGCTGCCATATCATCCTTGTCCATATCACGGACGACTTTCTCGTCACAGGCCATCTCAATATCCCGGCAGAGCAGGATATAAGCGATCCAGCACAGGGGATTAAACCAATACACAGACAGCAGCAAAAAACCAAGTGGTTTCCACCAGTGGTCACGGCGCTGAAGATGAGCTGTCTCATGACGAATCACATAGTCAAGTGTTTCTCCCTGCATGGAAGAAGGCACATAGGTGACAGGTCGAAAGACGCCTAGAATGAATGGAGTTTTGACCTCATCACACGAGAGGATCCCTTCTTTGATGGGGACACATACCGAAACAGTTTTTTTCAGCTTCAGATAGCTGACTAATGCATAAGCCAGCATAACGACTATGCCGGCAATCCATACTGCCGCTGTGATCGGAATGATCACCTGCAGCGGATTAACGCTTGTATCAAGAGCCGGTGCAAATGATTCCGTTATGACAGGATTAACCGCCTCGTTGATAATCGTGATCCCGGAATTGATATGAGGCTCATTCTGGAGCGCAATATTGGACGGGACCGTCTCGCTGCTCGGAATCAGACTGAACACGCTTTTAAGAGAAAACGGGCAGATAAGCCGGACAGCCACCAGCCCCCACAAAACGCAAGGGACCCATTTCGGTGCTTTTCTCAGAAGCAGCCTTGCCAAAATGACCGCTAGGATGAGCCAGCTCGCTGTAATGCTCATATTCAAAAGCTTAAGAAAAATGCCGCTCATGTTTATTCTCCCTTCTTGAAGGAATCGATCATTCTCTGGATCTCGTCTGCTTCCTCAGCGGATATCGTATTTCTGGAAACAAACGAAGCGACAAAAGCCAGCAGCGATCCCCGGTAAGAATCTTCAATGATCTGTTCGCTCTTGGCGGAATAAAATTCATCACGGGAAACCAGAGAAACGACAATACCATCCTTGTTCTGCAGCAATCCTTTTTCACAAAGCTTGCGCAGCACGGTATAGGTCGTTGGTCTCTTCCAACTGAGTTCTTTCTCACATATCTTTGCCAGCTCACCCGACGCGATCGGCTCATGCGCCCAGACGATATCTGCAAAACGTTCCTGTATAGCTCCAAGCTCAAAGTCTTTCATAATGGCCCCTTTCCTGTTTAGTCGGATAAACAGCATCTTTAGTTTACTCGAATAAACAGCGTTTGTCAAGAGTTACTTCTGAAAGCTCTTGAGGGGACGGATTATGTGTACAGGAAGAATTATACTTCCTCGCATAGCTGCCCCAGTCATTCCCTGTATGCTTATTGACTTGTGGAATTTCATAATCACCTTTTGACCGCTAATCGTAACCTCGCTCTTTCTGTTTCGGAAGAAAATCGCTTTTTATATTTTTAAATAAATAAGACTGAAGATCTCTATCGTGCAAACCCCAAAGAGTATCCACTAAAAAATCTATCAATTTTGAAATGATGAGAATTATAGAAAGCGTGAAAACGCGTAGCTCACACGAAGTGTGATTTCTGGGTTTGGGATGTGTTCCTAACCAGCCGGTGCAGAAAATGGCGCAGGTCCGATGCCGGACATGCCAGCCGGAAGATCCGTGCGGTCAATAAGGCCAAAGGTGAGCGAGGCGAACATCTCACGACCAATCCGCCCTTCGGATATATCAAAGATCCGGAGAATTCAAAACAGTAGATCATCGATGAAGAGGCCGCCAAGGTGGTCAAACACATCTTTGACCTTTGTATGGAAGGCCGGGGACCGATGCAGATCGCAAAGCAGCTTCGGGAAGAAAAGGTCCTGACGATCATTGCTTACACGAAGCAAGCCGGCAGAAAAATGGATCGACCTGCACCTGCAGATCCGTATAACTGGAATGAGAGCTCGGTAGTAAACATTCTGGAGACACGGGACTATACCGGATGCACAGTCAACTTCAAGACCTATTCCAATTCCATCTGGGATAAGAAAACACGAACGAATCCCATCGAAAAGCAGGCGATCTTTTACAATACTCACCCGGCGATCATCGACTCGGAAGTGTTTGAGAAGGTTCAGGAGATCCGGTCACAACGTCATCGTCGGACAAAGACAGGCAAGTCTCATATGTTTTCCGGACTGGTCTATTGTGCGGACTGCAAGGCAAAGATGCGGTACTGTACCACGAAGTATTTCGAAGCCCGCCAGGATCATTTCGTCTGTGCCAACTACCGAAGCAACACGGGTTCGTGCTCTGCTCACTTTATCCGGGCAGTCGTTCTGGAAAAAATGGTATGGGAGCATCTCAAAGAAGTCATCTGGTACGTAGGCCACTATGAGAGTCATTTCAGGTCTATCATGGAGTCCCGGCTTCAGGCCGAGAGCAAAGAGACTATTCGGGTAAAGCGGAAGCAGCTCGAAAAGGATGAGAAGCGTATCGCTGAATTGGACCGTCTCTTCATCCGTCTCTATGAGGACAATGTGGCATCCCGGATCAGTGATGACCGCTTCGCCATGATGAGTCGGGCCTATGAAGAAGAGCAACGAGAACTGAAAGAGGAAGCTGAAGTCTTACGGCAGGAAATCGAAACTCGGGAACAACAGAACCAGAATCTTGAACTATTTATTCAGAAGGTCAGGAAGTATGCAGATGTGGCCGAATTGACGCCTTATGCGGCCCATGAGCTGATCAAGGCGATCTATATCGGGGCACCGGATAAAAAGCAGCGGAAAACGCTGTCAGAGCATCCATATCTGCTATGATCTGATCGGGTTCATCCCGCTGAGTGAACTGATGGAACAGAAAATGGCATGACCCGAAGATCATGCCATTTCCAGAAAATCATAAAACTGTCTTACAAGCCCCGGCCTTCCGGCCGCCCGTTTTTTGGTCGCATCATATTCCCGCCTTACATCGGCAGTCTTGTCATCGCCTCAAATATCAGGAATCCGCAGATGACGTTTGCGACCGCCGAAAACTTGCTGACCTTGTCGTGGTCGTCCTCCAGCTTCAGCAGCAGCACGCCGATGTCGCCGACCACATAGAACAGCGTCAGGACGGCGAAGGCCAGATAGAAACGAACGTCCGTATTGAGGCAGTCGCGGATCAGGAAACACACAAAGCTCTTCGTGAGGAGCGTGTAGATCAGGAAAAACTTCCAGTCGTGCGGGCTCCGGAATTTAAAAAGCCAGAACAGCAGGCTCTCCACGCCCATATAGATGGCCAGATGCAGCAGGAAGAACGCCAGCGTCCGGCTGAACGGCAGCCCGACGCGGACGGTCCCCGCTTTCAGGTCGATGATCAGGTAATCGTCGTAGGACGCTTCCTTGAGCTGTTCGTAGGGGATGGGGATCGTGTACGTCTGCCCGGCGTCCTCCAGCATGATCACCGCGTCCTTGAAGTCGAGCCGGTTGCCGAACCAGTTGGTCCGGCCTTCCACTCCGGCGCGGTAGATGCGGAAATAGGTCTCCCACATGCGGCGCTCCTTCTGCGGCAGCGTAATGAACGCCGTCCCGTTCCGGTGCACCATCGTGACTTTCATGTCCGCCTCCGGCGTCCCGTTCAGCAGGATCATCGTGATCGCCGGCTTATGATACACCCTGTCGTACCCGTACAGCGAGATCGCCCCCGCCCGCAGCGGCAGCATCACACTGACCGTACAAAGAAATATCAAAAAGATCCGCTTGACTGTTCTGCTCATGATCCATTCTCCGGGGCGGTTCCCTCATGCCCGACCATACTATAGCAAAAACGGAGTCTTTTATCAAGCACGGCGCTTTGCCCCGGCCTCTTTCGGGACAGGAGACGGGCTTTTAATGGTAAAAAACATGGCAGAAAGGCGGTTCTTCCGTCACCTTTTTCTTGCAATTTCCCGAAAAATCATTACAATAGTCACAGGGCGAAATCTGACAGAGGGACGCGATCCCTGTCAGATCTCCGCAAGGCTGCCGGATGACCGGCCCGGAAATGCGGCATGGGGGCCGTTCCCGGCCGCAGGGATCCGGCGGAGCCGCCCGTTCACAGATCTGAAAAATGTGACGCAGGGATCCGTTCCCGGCCGCATCGATCCATAGGGCCCCCGATCAGCGGCCCGAAAAAAGAGGACAAAGGGAACCGTTCCCCTGCCGCGGAAGACAGCAAAGGACCGTCCCCCCTGCCGCATTTCCGAAGGAGTTTTTATGATCAGAGAAGATGTCAGAAATGTTGCGATCATCGCGCACGTCGACCACGGTAAGACCACCCTGGTGGACGAGCTGTTAAAACAGAGCGGGGTATTCCGCGAGAACCAGGAGGTGGCGGAGCGCGTGATGGACTCCGGCGACCTGGAGCGCGAACGGGGCATTACGATCCTGTCCAAAAATACCGCCGTGCATTACAACGGCGTGAAGATCAATATCATCGACACCCCCGGCCACGCGGATTTCGGCGGCGAGGTCGAGCGCGTGCTGAAGATGGTAAACGGCGTGATCCTGGTGGTGGATGCCTTCGAAGGCCCCATGCCGCAGACCCGCTTCGTGCTGTCCAAGGCCCTGGACCTGAATCTGGACGTGGTGGTCTGCATCAACAAGGTGGACCGGCCCGAGGCGCGGCCGCAGGAGGTCGTGGACGAAGTGCTGGACCTGCTCCTGGATCTGGACGCCTCGGAAAAGCAGCTGGACTGCCCCTTCATTTTCGCCTCCGCCAAGGCCGGCTGGGCCGTAAAGGACCTGAACGATGAGCGGAAGAACATGCGCCCGCTGTTTGAGACCATCCTGGAGTCGGTCCCGGCCCCGCAGGGCGACCCCGACGCGCCGCTCAAGGTCCTGGTCAGCACCATCGACTACAACGAATACGTAGGCCGCATCGGTGTCGGCAAGGTGGACCAGGGCGTGATCCGGGTGAACCAGGAAGTGACGATCGTCAACGCGCACCTGGAAGACGCGAAGCGCAAGGTGAAGATCAGCAAGCTCTATGAGTTCGACGGGCTGGCCAAAAAAGAAGTGGAAAGCGCGACCATCGGCTCCATCGTGGCGATCTCCGGCATTTCCGACATCCATATCGGCGATACGCTCTGCGACCCCGCGGACCTGACCCCGATCCCCTTCCAGAAGATCTCCGAGCCCACCATCACCATGCAGATGATGGTCAACGATTCGCCGTTCGCGGGCCAGGAAGGCAAATACGTGACCTCCCGCCACATCCGTGACCGCCTGTTCCGGGAACTGAACACCGACGTGTCCCTGCGTGTGGAGGAACTGTCCCCCGACTGCTTCAAGATCAGCGGCCGCGGCGAGCTGCACCTGTCCATCCTGATCGAGACCATGCGCCGCGAGGGCTATGAATTCGCGGTCAGCAAGGCCGAAGTCATTTATAAGCGCAGCGAGACCGGCCGGCTCCTGGAGCCCATGGAGCGCGTCTACGTGGACGTCCCGGACGAATATTCGGGCACGGTCATTGAAAAACTGAGCCTGCGCAAGGGCGAACTGTCCAACATGCGGCCCTTCGGCGAAGGCCGCACCCGTCTGGAATTCATGATCCCTTCCCGCGGTCTGATCGGCTACCGCGACGAGTTCATGACCGATACCAAGGGCACCGGCATCATGAACCAGCTCTTCGACGGCTACGCGACCTATAAGGGCGACATCCATTACCGCAGCCAGGGCTCGCTGATCGCGTTTGAGACCGGTGAGGCCGTGACCTACGGCCTGTTCAACGCCCAGGAGCGCGGCACGCTGTTCATCGGCCCCGGCGAGCGCGTCTACGCCGGCATGGTCGTCGGCCAGACCGGCAAAGCCCAGGACGTGGAAGTCAACGTCTGCAAGAAAAAGCAGCTCACCAACACCCGCGCCTCCGGCTCCGACGAAGCCCTGCGCCTGACCCCGCCCAAGCAGATGAGCCTGGAGCAGTACATGCAGTTCATCGACACCGACGAACTCCTGGAAGTCACGCCCAAGACCCTCCGCATCCGCAAGCGCATCCTGGATCCGACCCTGCGCAAGCGCGACGCGCTGAAGAAAAAAACGGAGTGACCCCGGCGGCAGGGAACCGCTCTCTGTCATTTCTGTGAAAAAAAAGCTGACAAAGGAACCGTCCCTCTGTCAGCTTTTTTGGAGACCGCACGGATGCAGCCGGTCACGGTTGGTTTACGACGCCCGCGAAGAGCGGGAGGTTGTCGTTGCCCAGGATGAGGAAAAAGTACGGGCGGTCGAGGATGAGGTCGATCTCGTCCTCGGGCGGGAGGGGGGCGCCGACCAGGGCATCGACATAGGAGGCGGCGCTGACGCCTTCTTCATCCATGATCAGGCGGCTGGTCTGGGTGATCTCCTGGAGACAGGCGCGGTCCTTGCCCAGAAGCGGGGAAAAATCGGCTGCGTCCGGATCCAGAATGGTGTGAATGCCCAGAGCCGTCAGATCGTCCGTCAGATCCTGTGTGCAGGTGAAGTCCAGTTTGGGAAGGGAGAGGTGGATGCGGGTCCATGCTCCGGCGGTCACGCCGTTGTAGTCCTGCGGAACAAAGCTGTCTGTCGCTTCCTCGTATTTCCTGCAGCGGGTCACGTCCGGGGCCGTCAGAAAGGCCCGGAACGCTTTGTCCGCCAGCATCTCGGTCAGCGTCACGCCTTCATCGGGCAGGAAAAACAGGACGTGGCTGCTGAACGTCGGAACGTCGATGAAGATGAATTTGTCCCCGTAATAGTACCCGTTCAGATAATTGTCCGCGTGCAGAAAAGTGACGGTGCGGTCCCCCTGACTGCCGTGAAAGACCAGTTCCCGGTTGTTCTTTTCCGCAAAGGGCACGCCCCATTTGGTCTGCAGAAACAGGGTGCTGAGGAGACGCAGCGCGGTATCGGGTCTGAATTGCAGCCGGTCGATTTTTTCCGCCAGGAGTCCGCCGGTCTGCGCATTCAGCCAGTCGCGAAGCAGCTGGTCGTAGGCAGGATCTCCCATTTCGCCCTGAAATACGGAAGCATAATAGTTTTCGGCCACGGTACGGACCGTTTCCGGGGCATAGGCGTACTCTCCGGACAGCCAGAGGGAGTTGGCGGGGATCGATTTCTCCACGCCGTTGTCGATGTACGCGAGCTCCCACACCTTCCGGGCCTGCCCGCGTAGCGCGTCCATGCTGTCCGCGTGCAGGGCGTCCAGGATCTCCTGCCGGCTTTCTCCGCCGGACGTTTCGGCCAGAATAGCCATGCTCATAAAAATATTCACGGGCGACATGACCGCGTTTTCCGTGTCCTCCTCCCCCAGCAGCTGCAGGGTGACATCGGCAAAGAAACGGCGGAAGCTGTCTCCGGCGCCGCGGTTCTGCATCCGCCGCTCCCAGGCGGGATCCGGCTGATCGGCGGCTGCATTGTTGTAATAATCCTTCCACTGCTTATCCGTGGGATAAACAGGCTCCGCCAGGGCGGCGGCGCGGGCCGCGGGCTTGCGGAATGCTCCGCTGTCCCGGCCGAAAAGGGTGATGCCCCCGATGATCAGGCCGACGGCCAGCAGTGCGCAGGCGGCCAGAACTGCCGTATATTTTTTCCCGGCCCGCTGTGCCGGGGCCGGTTTCTCCAGGATCAGCTCGTCATCCAGCTCGGTGACGGCTTCCATGATCTTTTCGCTTTTCATTCGATCCACTCCTTTTCCTTCAGATAGGCAGCCAGTTTCCGGCGCGTGCGGGACAGGATCATCCCGACGCGGGCCTGGCTGCTCCCGGTCCGGTCCGCGATCTCGCGCACGGTGTCCAGGTACCAGTAGCGGCGGATGAAGATCCCGCGGGCCGGTTCTTTCAGGCTCTTCACAAATTCGGATATCGCTGCGGCCAGGGCCCGGCCTTCCCAGATCTCTTCCGGGGTATTGTCATCCCGCAGGCTGTTTTCCAGCTCCTCCAGCGCGAGCGCCATTTCGCTGCCGCCCCGCTTTTCCGCGGTCTCCCGGCGGTACCGGTCGATGGCGCGGCGCCGCACGATGCGCCCCAGGAAGGGCATCAGATGCTCCGGCTTATGCGGCGGGATCGCCTTCCACGCATCCAGCAGGGCGTCGCTCACCGCCTCCTCCGCATCCTCCCGGGACGCCAGGATCCGCCCGGCCAGACGCAGCATCATCCCGCCGTACTGTTCCTGTACGGCCGCCAGCGCTTCTTCATTTCTGTCCCAGAACAGGGCAATGATCTCCCGATCGTCCATAAAGGCCTCCGGTGCTGAAAACGTTTTCACTGTTGATGTCGCAAAGAGCGGGGGAAGGATAACGATCCCCGGTCAATTTTATCACAACCGGCCCGTCCGGTCCAAGTGATCTTTACGGGCCAGGCCTGCTGACGGGCCGCAGACAGGCAGATCGTTCCGATCCCGGCACGGACCGCCCCGTGACCCGCCCGTTTCTGCATTTCACCGCCCAATTTCGGCCACTTGACGTTTTTTGCGGGACAAAAGCCGGGGCTTGTAGTATGATGGGGCCATCAAGAAAAAGGAGGCAGCCATGAAGGTCAGCGTAGATGTATCGCCTGCGTATACGGAACCGTTCATCGTGATCCATACGGACCGGATCACGGAGGAGGTGCAGCAGATCCTGGACGTGTTCGGGGCGAAGGATGTTCCGATCACCGCGCTGCAGAACGAAGAGGACATCGTCATTCTGAAGCCGCGGGAGATCTATATGGTGCGCGTGGAGAACGGCGACACGGTGATCTACGGGGAGAAGACGCAGTACCGCTCCCGGAAAAGGCTCTATGAACTGAGCCGCCAGCTGGGGAATCAGTTCATGCAGATCTCCAAATCCACGCTGATCAATCTGTCCGTCATGGATAGTCTGGAGCCGGGGTTCGGGGGCACGTATCTGCTCAAACTGAAAAACGGGCTGAAGGATTACGTCACGCGGACGTACCTGCCCGGGTTCAAAAAGTATCTGGGACTGTAATAATGATTTCGGAAACGGGAAATAACAGGAGGTTTGTGATGAGAGGATTGATCAAAAGGACCGCGATGGGGATCGGCACGTCGGCGTTCATCTTCTGCGTGATGTGCGTGATCTTCGACCTGACGGAAGGCGGGCAGTTCGCGATGGATCAGTACCGGATGACCAAGATGGGGATCGGCACCATCCTCTGCGGCATCGGCTGGGGCGCGCCGTCGGTGGTTTATGACAAAGAAGGGCTTTCGATGCCGGCCAAAATGTTCATCCATCTGGGCATCGGCTGCCTCGTCTACACGGTCGTGGCGTTTTCGGTGGGCTGGCTGGGCACGAATACGACGATTGGGCAGAAACTGTTCATCATCGCGATCCAGCTCATGATAGCATTTTTGGTCTGGATGGGCTTCCACCTGCATTATGTGCGGGAAGCCAGGAAGATGAATGAGAGGATCACGCGGGTGCGTGGCAGCAAAAAAACCGAGTCCGACCAGTACGTGGCCATTGATCAGTCAGTGGAAGAGGAAGTGAGGACGTGGTGGGATAAATCGAAATGACCGCGAAGCCAGATGCGTGACAGAAAGGTGACAGGGGGACGGTTCCTTTGTCGGGTTTTCGAAAACCTGACAAAGGAACCGTCCCCCTGTCAGATGTCAGATCTCCGCCGCATCCCCGGCGGAAAGGTATTCCAGGCGGGTCATGCGGGACTTCAGGAATTCGTACTGCTCCACGCCGGTGCAGTGGCATGTGAGGAAGCGGATGCCGGTGGATTCCAGGCGGCGGGCATAGCCGGCCAGGGTGTCGTCCAGGGGGAGGCGGAAGAAGTGGAAGCCGCCGATGAGGACGTCGGGCCGGAACCAGGCGGCAATGTTCAGGATGCCGCGGTGGGAGCAGCCGCTGAAGAGGACGCGCCTGCCGTTTTCTTCGGCCAGCATGTACTGTTCGTGGCGGAAATCCTCCGGGACCGGGCCGTCCGGGCTGCCGGTCTTCAGGCCGTCCGTCTGCAGCGGGAAGAGCCAGGGGCGGCCGGCGCGGAAGTACAGGGTGATGCCCGGCGCGGGCTGCATGCCTTCCTCCGCGAAGCGGATCCGGGGATCGGAGAGCAGTGCGGGGTCCAGGCTGATGTCTTTGCCGGCCGCGTTGAAGTGCGGTTCGAACGCATGAGGGTTCACGTAAACGGCTGCGGTCCGGTTCTCCTTTAAAAACCGGGCGATCCCGCCCCCATGGTCGTAGTGGCCGTGGGAGATCACCGCCAGATCGACGGCGGCCAGGTCCACGCCCAGGACTTTCGCGTTTTCCGCAAACAGATCGCCCTGCCCGGTATCGTACAGGATCTTTTTTCCGCAGGTCTCGACATACAGCGAGAGCCCGTGTTCCGCCCCGAGCCGGGGATCGTTCGTCGTATTTTCCGATAAAACAATGATTTTCATAGTGCTTTCAGTATAATTCTTCCGCTTCCGCTTTTCAATCCCCGCGCGATTTGGTATGATAAAAAAGATTCAGTATGTACATTTCAGGACCGGAAAGGAGATCCCATCATGCTGCCCTGGGCCTATTATGAAAAACTCGCGAAACTGGCCGTCCGCAAAGGCGTGAACGTGCAGAAAGACCAGCCCGTGGTCATCAGCGCCTGCGTCCGCGACGCCGCCTTCGTGCGCCTCCTCGTCAAGGAAGCCTACGAGGCCGGCGCCCGCTATGTGGAAGTGAACTGGAACGACGTGGAACTGACGCGCCTGGACTACACCTACCAGTCCCTGGAGACGCTGCAGGACGTTCCGCAGTGGCTCTACGACAGGCGCAGGACCGACAACGAGGCCGGCGCCTGCTATCTGACCGTCCGTTCCGACGCCCCCGGCGCCCTGGACGGCCTGGACCCGGAGAAGATCCACGCCGCCAGCGTCGCGGTCTCCCGGAAAATGCGTCCGCTGCGCAATTATACGATGAACAACGAGGGCCAGTGGTGCGTCCTGGGCCTGCCCTCCATTGAATGGGCCATGAAGATCTTCCCGGACCTGCCGGCGCAGGAGGCCTACGACAAACTGGAGGAAGCGATCTTTGCCGTCTCCCGCGTCACGGCGGACGGCGATCCCATCGCCGCCTGGGACGAGCACGACAGCAACCTGATGAACTACGGCAGAAAACTCACGGAACGCCAGTTCACCGCCCTGCATTTCACCAGCGGTCTGGGCACGGACATCACCGTCGGCCTGGTGAAGGACCACATCTGGGTGGGCGGCGGCTGCTTCACGCCGCAGGGCGTGTATTTCGATCCCAACATTCCCACCGAAGAGTGCTTCTGCATGCCCGAGAAGACCGGGACGAACGGGATCGTGTACGCCTCCAAGCCGCTCAGCTATCAGGGCCGCGTGATCGAAAACTTCTGGCTGCGCTTTGAAAACGGCAAAGTCACGGATTTCGGCGCGGAGAAAGAGGCCGACACGCTGCGCAAACTCGTGGAATTCGACGAAGGCTCCTGCTATCTGGGCGAAGTGGCGCTCGTCCCCTACGATTCGCCCGTGTCGCGCTCCGGCATCCTGTTCTTCAACACGCTGTACGACGAAAACGCCGCCTGCCACCTGGCCCTCGGCGCCTGCTACCCGGAGAACCTGAAGGGCGGCACAGAGATGAGCGAGGAAGAACTGGCCGCGCACGGCGCCAATAATTCGATGACCCACTGCGATTTCATGTTCGGCACCGCGGACATGGATATCGACGGTATCCTGCCGGACGGCACGCGCGTGCCGGTGTTCCGGAAGGGCAATTACGTGATCTGACCCGCCGGGCGGCCGTTCGCCGCCTGCCGGACGAAATAGGAGAGGAAACCGCCATGGATAAGATCGCAAGCTTTCAGATCGACCACCTGCGTCTGCTGCCCGGCCTGTACGTCTCCCGCCGGGACGGCCGCGGCGGCCATATCGTCACGACGTTCGACCTGCGCTTCACCGCCCCGAACCGAGAACCGGTGATGGACATGCCGGCCGTCCATACCATCGAGCACCTGGGCGCCACCTTCCTGCGGAACCATGCCCGCCGGGACGAAGTGATCTACTTCGGCCCCATGGGCTGCCGCACCGGCTTTTACCTGGTGATGTTCGGCGAACTGACCGCCGCGGACGTCCTTCCGCTGACGGAGGAGCTCTGCCGCTTCATTCTGGCATTTGAAGGCGAGATCCCCGGCGCGCGGCCGGAGGAATGCGGCAATTATTCCGAGCAGAACCTGAATATGGCGAAGTATTACACCCGCCGGTATCTGCAGGAATTGACGGAAAACCGGCGGCTTGCCTATCCCGGGGAGGAGAACGCTCCGGCGGACTGACCTGCCGGAAGAAAGGATCGGACACATGATCATTGTCAGAAAAATACAGATCCCCGGCCTGCCGACGCAGAAACCGCGCCGGCTCTACATTTATCTCCCTAAGGGATACGAGGACTCGGACGCCCGCTATCCCGTCCTCTACATGTTCGACGGCCACAACGTATTCTACGACAGCCACGCCACCTACGGCAAAAGCTGGGGCATGAAGGAATACCTGCGGAAGGCGAAGACCCCGCTGATCGTGGTCGGGATCGAGTGCAACCCGGAGGGCGATAACCGTCTGTGCGAATATACCCCCTGGACTTTTTCCGTGGGGCGGTACGGCCCGTTCGAAGGCCGCGGCCAGCTGACCATGGAATGGATGACGAAAGTCCTGAAACCGCAGATCGACGCGGAGTTCCGCACCCTTCCGGACCGGGACCACACCCTGATCGCGGGCAGCTCCATGGGCGGCCTGATGAGCGTTTACGCGGCAGTCGCGTATAATGACGTCTTTTCGCGCGCCGCCGCCCTCTCTCCCTGTCTGTTCTTCAACACACGCCGTATGAACGATCTCATCAAACAGACCCCGCTCGCGCGGCCGACCCGCATCTACATGGATTACGGCAGCGGTGAAACGGAGGAGCGCCCGGCCGACTGGGCCCTGATGTTTCGCACCGCCGCCCGGCTTTCGAACGCCGGCGCCCACGTGGCGGCGCGCGTCGTTCCCGGCGCGCTGCACAACGAAGCAGCCTGGGAAAAGCGCATCCCGGTGTTCATGGAGTATCTGCTGGCGGAGGAGGACAGAGAAAACTGATCCGGTTATTTTCGGATCCGGGTCGGAACGGTCCGCTCTTCCCGGGTGCTGTGCAATGCCGGGCACGCCGCGGCGGACAGGCAGTCCGTAAAGAAAAAGGAGCCGATCCGCCGGTTCGGTTTCACAGACTATATTCAACCTGAACAAATACGTCTGCAGGGACTATCAAAAATGGGTAATACTGGAATGATCCGCATCTTATTCATCTGCCACGGCAGTATCTGCCGCTCGCCCATGGCGGAATTCATCATGAAGCAGCTGGTGCGGGAAGCCGGCCTGGAAGACCGCTTCCGCATCGCGTCGGCGGCGGCCAGCCGGGAGGAGATCGGCAATGACATCTATCCGCCGGCGAAACGGGTGCTGTCGGCGCACGGGATCCCGTACGGGCGGCATCCGGCAAGGCAGATCACGGCGCAGGACGTGAAGGAGAACGACCTGATCGTCGCCATGGAGGAGTACAATCTGCGCTATATGCGGCGCGGTCTGGGGAGCGTGTATGAGAAGAATGCGGGGAAATTCCATCTGTTGATGGATTTTACCGCGCGGCCGGGCGAGGTGTCGGACCCCTGGTATACCGGGGATTTCGAGACCGCGTACCGGGACATCGACGAGGGCTGCCGAGGCCTGCTGGCGCAGCTTTCGCGGGAAGAGGAGGACCGGGGATGAGAAGATTCCGCACAAGAATGACGGCGCTGTGCCTGGCCGTCCTGCTGGCCGCGGGGAGCGTATGCTTCGGCGCGCGGCCGGTGAAGACGGATGACAGCTTCATCACGGAGGGCACGTACTCGTTCACTTCCGACGGCGGGGGCAATCAGCAGGAGCGGGACACGTTCGTGTTCCGC
The DNA here is from genome assembly GCA_017428105.1 of Lachnospiraceae bacterium. Lineage (GTDB taxonomy): Bacteria > Bacillota > Clostridia > Lachnospirales > Lachnospiraceae > UBA6987. The sequence goes on from JAFRRM010000034.1 coordinate 14,856, forward strand.
GAGGACTGCTTCATGCGTTCCTCCTTCCTCGGCTGCGCGCACCTGGCGGAGCTTTCCGCTCAGATCGCCATGGCATCCGCCTCCCGCTTCGGGGAGGATCCGGACCCGTATGAGAAGGACTCGTCCGACAGCGCCCGGAACGTGACGGATTTCCTGACCGCCGCGGGCTTTGAAGACGTGGAGACGAACCGGTATTACACGCTGGAGAAGCAGGAAAACTCCATGGGCGCCGCGGTGGGGCGGCGGACCGTTGCGGCCTTCGGCCATGTTTATACGCTGCTGGCCGTGATCCCGCGCAGCGCCGGCTACAAGCAGGAATGGGCGGGCAATTTCACCGTGGGAGACGGAGATCTGCACGAAGGCTTCAAGGCCGCGCGGGACGAAGTCCTGCGGTTCATGAAGCAGTATATGGACCGGCACGGCGTCACCGGCGAACTGAAGATCTGGCTGGCCGGCCACAGCCGGGGCGGCGCCGTCTCCAACCTGCTGGGCGGCTTCCTGGCCGGCGGCGGCGCGGCATACTTCGGCGGGCGCGCGAGCCTGCAGCCGGAGGACATTTACTGTTATACCTATGCGGCGCCCCGCTGCGTCATGAAGGAAGCCGACCGGCGCGAGGCACTGAGCGTGGCCGGCGCCCGCACGGAAGCGGAATACGCGGCGGACACGCCCGGGGAAGCTTATGTTTCGGACGCGGACGGCCTTGTCGATCCGCAGGGCGAAATTTTCGGCGGCATCCGGAATTACATCGTTTCGGACGACGCGATCCCGCAGCTGCCGCCCGCGGACTGGGGCCTCACGCACTACGGCGCGGACCTGCCGGCGGAGCAGGAGGGCATCAGCGCGGAGGACATGCTGGCGGAACTGCAAACGATCAGTCCCCGCTCCTACAAAACCTTTGCCGAAGGCGGCGATCACCGCGATTTTGCCTGGTATACCTTTGACCTGGCGAAACTTTCCCTGGTCCCGGACCCCGCGGCGCACGGCGCCAGGACCATGGGCGAATTCATGACGGCCCGCGTCCCGGGCCTGATGGCGGGCTGCGAGACCGCGGAGCAATACGGGGAGGAAGGCTATCAGGAGACGATGCGCCACGGCGGCGCCCTGATCGGCCTGCTGATGAGTTACCCGAAAGATCCGCTTGAACTCAAAGTGATGAACTATATCCGCCCCGCCGTGCTCCTGGTCCTGAGTTATGCGGCCGAACGCATGCAGGCGGAGCGCGGCGCGCAGAGCGAGACCGAAGGGGTCGTGATGGCGTTGGAGGACCTGCTGGGCTGGCTGATCGGCAGAACGATCGACCACGGGACTTTTACGGTGGACGATTTCCTGGAGATCGCCGTCTCCTGGCTCGTCGAGCATGAGAACGACCCGCTGGGCGAGGCCGTCCTGGGGGCGCTGGAAGGCGCCATCCCGGAAAAGGCGTCAGGCGTCATAAGGACCCTGCTCGGCGGCTTCCACAAAGAGAATTCGCTGTTTAAACCGGTCTCCGCGGCCGAAGCCGTTCGGGCTTACCTCAAAGCCTGCGCGGCGGGTCCTGACCCGGAATGCAGCGCGGCGGCGGCCTTCCCTACGGCGAAGGATGCGCGGTCGCTCCTGTACACGGCCGTGCCGCTGGTCATGACTTTTACGGACTATGACCTCGGAGATCTCAGCGACACCCTGAAAGACAACGGCTCGCATCCTTTCGGCGGACTGGTGGAAAAACTGCTGCCTCTGCTGCTCACGGGAACGGACGCAGCGGGCAACAAGGTCGTGTACGCCTCGGTGTCCGAAGCCGCGGATGAAGGGCTGAAGCAGATACTGGAAGACGTGGTCGGAACGCTGGCGGAAGATGCGGGCGTGCACGTCGGCAGCGCGTATCAGAAACTTATCCGGCGGCATCTGGACGGGCTGAAAGAGCGGGCTGGCCAGCTGCGGAAGACGGTCTCTTATTTCCTGCTGTACACGAAGGGAGAGCTTTACAGCACCGCGCAGGCGCTGGCCAATGCCTGCACGCTGGCGGTCAACGCAAAGATCATCCCCTCGGCGCATTATAATGAAGGATACACCGCCTGGCTCCGCGCTTTCCGGAAGGCCGGAACGGAGCCGGAGCACGCCATCACGCATGAAGCGGGCCGGCCGGCCGATTACGAATCGGACGGCGTGCGCGAGCACTGGGTCCTGCGGGAGGGCGGCGGCAGGCGGTATTTCGCGGACCGCGGCCTGAAGGAAGAACTGACGGAAGCGGACCTGGTCATCCCCCGCGAAACGGAGGCGGATCCGCCGCCGATGACCACGGTCAACCCGGGCACCTCCGAAGCGGAGACCGGCCCGGCGGAGACGATCCCGCCGGAGACGGAGGCGACGGGGATCCCGCCCGAGACCGTCCCGGGCGGCGGAGAGACCGGACAGGGCGGCGAAACGGTCCTGTGGATCGCGGTCGGGCTGCTGGCCGCCGGCGGCGTGCTGGCGGGCGTGCTGATCGCGAGGAAGAAATCAGAAGGAGGAAGAGGATGAGCGGAAAACGGATCGCGGCACTGATCCCGCTTCTTCTGGCCCTGCTGCTGCCGGGAGGCTGCGGCGGACAGCCGCACTCAACGGAGGAGAGCACCATGAAAGGACATTGGGAATCCATCACCCAGGAAGAAGCCCGGGAGAGAATGAAACGGCAGGACGGCCATCTGATCGTGGACGTGCGGCGGAAAGACGAATATGAAGCGGGGCACATCCCCGGGGCGATCCGCGTCACGAACGAGGAGATCGGCACCGAACAACCGGCGGAGCTGCCGGACCTGGACAGGATCCTCCTGATCTACTGCCGCAGCGGCCGCCGCAGCAAGGAAGCCGCGGAAAAACTGGCGCGGATCGGCTACACGCATATTTATGAATTCGGCGGGATCCTGGAATGGACCGGCGCGACCGTCGCAGGCGGGGACCCCGGCGAAGTCCCGACGGGCAGTCCGGAAACGCTTACGGCCCCGGCCCCGTCGACATCCAACTGTACGGCCGTCCTGACCTTCGATTCCTTTGACGGCGGCGGCCCGGAATATGAATTTGTCACCGATGAGCCCGACGTCATCACCTGGGAAACCGTGAAAGAATATGCCCGGGCTGACCACGCCGACCTGGACGGCGCGGCGTATACCGTGACCGTCACCGTGCGCGCCCTGAAGGAGGGCAGCGCGACCTTCACGGTGATGGCCCGCTCCCCCATCGCGGACAATTACGACGCGGCCTACTATGTGACCGTGGACGGCGTCCTGAACGTCACGGTCTCCGAGCCGGTCGTCTATGAAGTCATCAACGGGACCCGCGTGACGGACGAAGTCATCCGTCCGGCGCCGGAACTGGTGATCGAGGCGAACGGCCGCGTCCTGTACGCGCACCTGGAAGACAATCCCTCCGCCAAAGCCTTCCTGGAGATCCTCAGCCACGAAGGCGAAGTGGAAGTGGCCATGCACGATTACGGCAATTTCGAAAAGACCGGCCCGCTTCCCTGGTCCCTGCCCCGCGGCGATGAGGACCTCACGACGGTCCCCGGCGACGTGATCCTGTACCAGGGCAGTCAGATCTGCATTTATTACGATACCAACCGGTACAGCCTGACCCGCCTGGCCCGCATCGGCAGCGCGACGCGGGAAGAACTGCTGGAGATCTTCGGCAGCGGCGACGTGACGGTCACCTTTCACGTGGAGTGGGGCGAATAAAAGGAAGACGCGATGAGCCAAGTCAGTTTATCCCGCAATACCGTCGCGGCGATCCTGCTCCCCTGCGGGATCTTCATGATCCTGCTGGGCCTGTACCTGGGACTCGTCCGGCACCGGGATTACGTCTCCGCGGCCGCCGTCATTACCGAGATCCGGGAACTGGCGGAAACGGATGCGCGGGGCGACCCCGTAAAGCGCGCAGTGGTCCGGTTTTCGGTGAACGGAACAGAATACGGCGGTCTTCTGGACGACTGGGATCCCGCCTATGCGCCCGGTCGGGAAGCGCGGATCCTGTACGACCCGAAGGATCCGTCCCGTTTTGAGAGCGCGAGCCGGGGCTTTGCGATCTATCTGCTGACCGGCGGCGCCGCCGTCCTGGCCATCGGCCTGTTCAGCCTGGCCAGAAGCCGCGCGCAGCGAAAGGAACGGCAGAAAATGGGCCCGCCGGCCGGTCTGCCTGCTTCCCGCCCGGGAGAACGGACCCGCACGCTGCATTTCATCTCCGGCATCGGGAGCGGAAAAGGAGGCTGCCGGCTGGAAGATGAGGAAGGCCGCCCGGTATATGAGGCCGTCATGACGAAGCGCTCGCTGACGGCGGACTGCACGTTTGAGTTTATCGACTCCGCGTCCGGGCGCAGCGGGACCCATCTGGTGAGCCGCACCGAGACCCGCAAGGTCTCGTATAGGGGCGGTTTTTCGGAGGGCTTCGGCGGTACGGAGTTTGTCATACGGTCCACGTTTTCGTACGACGGGACGGACATCTGGGATTACCTGCACGGGCAGGACGTCCGGATCCGGACGGAGCTCGACGGGCTGCGGATCACGTACCGGATCACGCGGAACGGCGCGGAGATCGGGACCGCGGAAACGGTCCGGCTCCGGGACCGGAAAGAGGTTCCGGGGAAAACGAAAGAAGAGAAAGCGGATCCCGGCGCCCGGAAACGCGGGATGCCGGTGTTCGTCGTGCGGACCCGGGAAGAGGTTCCGGACGCGCTGTTTCTGACCCTGTTCGCCATTTGGCGGACGGACGCGGTCATTTACGAGTAAGAAGGAGGCATCATGAAGATCGGTTTTATCGGAATGGGAAACATGGCGCAGGCGCTGGTGACCGGCTGGAACGGCACGCGCCAGCGGGAGGCCGAGGAGATCCTCGCCTATGCGCCGCACCGCAAAAAACTGCTGGACAACGCGGCCCGGCTGGGTTTCACCGCGGCCGATTCCCCGCGTGAACTCGTACAGGCGGCGGACATCGTCATCATGGCCTGCAAGCCCTACCAGGTGGAGAGCGTGCTGGCGGAGACCGCGGATGTGCTGAAGGAAAAGCCCCTGCTTTCCATCGCGCTGGGCTGGGATCTCGCGCGGTATCACAGCGTGCTGGGGCCCGGGCAGCGGGTCCGCTACGTGATGCCGTCCACGCCCGCGGAGGTGGGCGAGGGCATCTTCCTGCTGGAGGATGTGCACAGTCTGACGGAGGAGGAAGAGGAAGTCAGCCGCCTACTGTTCGCGGGCATCGGCAAGGTGCTGGTGATGCCGTCGCATCTGATGGGGATCGCGGGCACGATCAGCGGCTGCGGCCCGGCCTTTGCGGACATGATCATCGAAGCGTTCGGGGATGCGGGCGTCAAGTACGGCCTGCCCCGCGACGCGGCCTACGCGCTGGCGAGCCAGATGCTGCTCGGCGCGGCCAAACTTCAGCGTGACACCGGCCGCCATCCGGCGGCGCTCAAGGATGCGGTGTGCTCCCCCGGCGGCAGCACGATCCGCGGGGTCACGGCGCTGGAAGCGCACGGCCTGCGGGCGGCCTGCCAGGCGGCGATCGACGCGGTGATGGGCTATGAAAAATAAGCGCTTCTGGCTGGCTCTCGTCATCTTTTCCCTGACCGGGCAGATCGCCTGGGTCGTGGAAAACATGTATTTCAACGTGTTCATCTACAAGATGTTCCGCGCCTCGGCTTCGGACATTTCCCTGATGGTGCAGGCCAGCGCCGTCGCGGCGACCCTGACCACCATCTTCATCGGGGCGCTGTCGGACCGGCTGGGCAAGCGGAAGATCTTCATGTGCGCGGGCTATATCGCCTGGGGCATCTCGATCCTGAGCTTCGCCTTCATCCGGGCGGACGTGATCGGCGGCCTGTTCGGCGCGGCGGCGAGCGCGGCGTCCGTGGGGATCTCGCTGGTCATCATCCTGGACTGCGTGATGACGTTCTTCGGCTCCACGGCCAACGATGCGGCGTTCAACGCCTGGCTGACGGACTCCACGACGCCGGAGAACCGCGGCGCGGCGGAGGGCATCAATGCGATGATGCCGCTGATCGCGATCCTGGCGGTCTTCGGCGGCTTCATGGGCTTCGACCTGGACCGGGCGGAAAGCTGGACGACGATCTACATCGTGATCGGCGTGCTGGTGCTGCTGATCGGCATCGCGGGCTTTTTCCTGGTGCGGGAAGCGCCGGCGAAGGCTCCGGACGAACTGGGCTATCTCGCCACCATCGTCTACGGCTTCCGTCCCGCGGTGGTGAAGCGCCATAAAGCCCTTTACTCGTCCATGCTGGCCTTCGCGGTATTCAACATTGCGATCCAGATCTTCATGCCCTACCTGATCATCTATTACGAAAAGAGCCTGGGAATGAGCGATTACGTGCTGATCATGGCGCCGGCCATCATCCTGGCGGCGGCCGTGACTGCGTTTTACGGACGCCTGGTGGATAAAAAGGGCTTTGAAAAGACCGTGTTCGGACCTCTGTACATGCTGGCGCTGGGCTTCATCCTGCTCTGGCTGTTCCCGGCCCGCATCCGTACGGAAGGGCTGGCGATGAAGCTGCCGGTCTTCATCGGCTCGCTGCTGATGATGAGCGGCTACCTGTCCGGCATGGCGGTGTTCGGTGCGCGCCTCAGGAACGAGACGCCGGCGGGCATGGCGGGCCGCTTCCAGGGACTGCGGATCCTTTCCCAGGTGCTGGTCCCCGGCCTGATCGGCCCGGCGATCGGGGCTGCGGTGCTGCGCGGCGCCGCGACGATCACGAACGACGACGGCACGACCTCGTTCCTGCCCAATGCGAAGATCTTCATGGCGGCGCTGGCGGTCGTTTTCCTGCTGATCGCGCTGCTGAGCTTTCAGGAAGGCCTGCGCCTCAGAAAAGGAGACGAATGACATGGCGGCTCTGAAGCATTTACTGACCGGCCGCGGCGAGGCGCTGCCCGCCGTGATGAAGAGTGCCTACCCCCGCCCCCAGATGGTACGCGAAGGCTGGCAGTGCTTAAACGGCCGCTGGCGCTTCGGCACGGATGAGGCCATGCGGGAGGAGATCCTGGTCCCGTTCTGTCCGGAGAGCCTTTTGTCCGGCATCCGGCGGGACTTTGAGACCGAGACGAAGTTCTATTACGAACGCCGCTTCACACTGCGCCTGCCGCGGGAAGACCGGCGCCTCCTGCTGCATTTCGGCGCGGTGGACCAGACGGCGGAGGTTTTTGTCAACGGCGCGCCGGCCGGCTCCCATGAGGGCGGCTACCTGCCTTTCACGCTGGACGTCACGGGGCTCCTGACTGAAGGAGAAAATACCCTGCGGGTCATCGCCGAAGACGCGCTGGACCACCGCTTCCCCTGGGGCAAACAAAAGAAAAAACGCGGCGGGATGTGGTATACGCCGGTCAGCGGCATCTGGCAGACCGTGTGGCTGGAATCCGTGCCGGAGCAGTATGTCAGGCGCCTGAAGATCGCGACACGCGGCGCCGAGGTCCGGGTGCGGGCGGAAGGGATCGAAGCGGGACTCCTGACCCTGGAGGAGACCGGGGAACAGATCCCGCTGCGGGACGGCCTGGCCGTCTTTTCGGTGGCGGATCCCGTCTTCTGGAGCCCGGAACAGCCGAGATTATACTGGTTCACGCTGGAGAGCGGCGAGGACAAAGTGCGCTCGTATTTTGCCCTGCGCGACATCAGCGTGCGGGAATGCGCCGGCAAAAAACGCATCTGCCTGAACGGCGAACCGTATTTCTTCCACGGCCTGCTGGACCAGGGCTACTGGAGCGACGGCATCTACACGCCCGCGGCGCCGGAATGCTATGAAGACGACATCCGGGCCATGAAAGAACTCGGCTACAACACCCTGCGCAAGCACATCAAGATCGAGCCCGAGCAGTTTTACTACGACTGCGACCGCCTGGGCATGATCGTCTTCCAGGATATGGTGAACAACGGCGATTATCATTTCCTGCGCGATTCCGCGCTGCCCCAGGTCTGGCCGCGCCGGAACGACAGGCGCCTGAACCGCGACCCGGAGACCCGCAGCCGGTTTATCCGCCATATGGCGGACACCGCGGAGCACCTGGGCAGCCATCCCTGCATCTGCTATTGGACCATCTTCAACGAAGGCTGGGGCCAGTTTGAAGCGGACAAGCTGTACGATGCGCTGCACCGTCTGGACAGCACCCGCGTCATCGACGCCACCTCCGGCTGGTTCCCTCAGCGAAAGAGCGGCGTGGACAGCCTGCACATCTATTTCAAACCGCTGAGACCCGGCCGCGGGGACCGCGCGCAGGTCCTTTCGGAATTCGGTGGTTTCGTCTGGAAAGATCCGGACCACAGCGCGGACCCGGACAGGACCTACGGCTATAAAATCTTCAGGACCCGCGAAGAACTCGCCGCCGGGCTGCGGAAGATCTATGAAGAACAGGTGATCCCGCTGGCGCGCGCCGGCCTGTGCGCGGCCATTTACACCCAGGTCTCCGACGTGGAGGACGAGACCAACGGCCTGCTGACGTACGACAGGAAGGTCCTGAAGGTGAAGCCGGAGGAACTGGCGGGCATCGCAGAACAGCTGCAGGCCGCCGTGCGGGAATAAATTTCGCAATCATGACAGAGGCCCGTTCCCTGTCATCACAGGAGCAGCATATGATTTTTTATCTGGTAAGACACGGCCAGACCGACTGGAACGCCCGCGAGATCGTGCAGGGCGTGACGGACATCCCGCTGAACGGGACCGGGCTGGCGCAGGCCGCCCGCGCGCGGGACCTGATGAAGGACGTCCCGCTCGACATCATTTTTTCCTCGCCTCTCGTCCGCGCATACCGGACGGCGGAGATCATCAACGAAGCGCACGGCGTCCCCATCATCACCGAGCCGCGCCTGCGCGAACGCAATTACGGCGCTTTTGAGGCGGTGAGCTACAGCGTGTACCCCGGGGTGGAATTCTGGGATTATGAACGGAACATGAAGGTCGAAGGCGCGGAGACCGTGCGGGAAGTGTTCGCGCGGATCTATGAATGCCTGGACGATATCCGGCGCGAATATCCCGGGAAATGCGTGATGCTGGCGATGCACGGCGGCGCGGCGCGGGCGGTGTACTGCTATTTCAGGGGCTTTCCGGAAGGCCGGCCGATGAAGTCGATCTTCACCCCGAATGCGGAGCCCATCCGTTTTGAGATCGCGGACGACGCGCCGGCGGTCACGCCGCTGCCGTAGGAACGTCGGAAAAAGACACGTTCTGATATTTTTTTATCCCCCTCCCCCGGATAGATTGACTAAACCCGGCGGGCCGGGTATAATACAACTACCTTGAAACAGCGCGATGCGTGCGTACCTGATGAACAGAAACGGAACCATGTAAACGAAGAGCACAATGAACGGCCACGATCCCTCCCGGCCGTCATTTTGCTGTAAGAAAGGCAGTCCCATGAAAGACTACAAAGTCATAGAAGTAAAAGAAAGCATCCTGGCGGACAACGACGCGGACGCGGAAGCGCTTCGGCAGGAACTCAGGGCGGAAGGCACCTTCCTCCTGAATCTCATGTCTTCTCCCGGCGCGGGCAAGACCAGCACGCTGGTGCGGACCATCGCCATGCTGAAGGATGAATTCCGGATCGGCGTCATGGAAGCGGACATTGATTCCGACGTGGACGCCCGCACGATCGCGGACACCGGCGCGCGCGCCATCCAGATCCACACCGGCGGCATGTGCCACCTGGACGCGGACATGACGCGCCAGGGCATCCGCGAATTCGGGACGAAAGACCTGGACCTGGTCTTTCTGGAGAACGTCGGCAACCTCGTCTGCCCGGCCGAATTCGACACCGGGGCCGTGAAGAACGCGATGATCCTCTCCGTGCCCGAAGGCGACGACAAACCCCTGAAATACCCGCTGATGTTCCAGATCAGCGACGTGGTCCTGATCAACAAATGCGACGTGCTCCCCGTTTTCGACGACTTCAGCAGGGAACGCGTGACCGAGCGCATCCGCCTGCGCAACCCGGACTGCGACATCATCTTCGTATCCGCGAAGACCGGAGAAGGCTTTGACGAATGGGCCGGGTGGCTCAGACGTGAGATATCGCGCTTCCGTGATCGATCCTGATGTGCTGTGCCGATCTTGAGAAAAGAATGATCAAATAAATAGAAATATATCACATAAGGAGGCCCATTCATGGCAAACCTGAACGACCGCATCTGCATCATCGGCGGCGGCCCCGCGGGGATTTCCGCGGCGATGTACCTTCAGAAGAAAGGGTATGAGAACTATGAGATCTACGAGCGCCTCAACAAGATCGGCGGCAAGTGCTTCTCCCCGAAGATCCCCGTGAACGGCGAGGAAAGATCTTACGAGACCGGTGCCATCATGGGCGCGGTGACGTATCACGCTGTCCACGAAGTCGAACAGTTCGCTGGCGTGGGCCACGACGACGGCCCGAACATGCGGCGGATGTACCGCGACAAGAACGGCAAGGAGATCTTCCCGTTCGAGCCCAAGAAGGATTTCTCCCTCGGAAAGCTCTTCAAGCTTCTGAAACTGAAAAAGCAGATGAAGAAGCTGGTGGAGATCATGGAGACCAAGTACAAAGGCTACGACTGCTACGGCCACCGCGGCGTCGCCGCCGGCCGCTATTCCGGCCTTTCCAAGCAGCTGGACAACCCGCTCCAGCTGATCGAGGGCGAGAACCCCAACCTGAAGGATCTGGCGCTTCCGTTTGACCAGTTCTGCAAACTGAACGGCGTGGAAGAAGTCATGCGCATCTGGATCGGCCCGTACACCTCGTTCGGCTACGGCTATTTCGACGAGATCCCGGCGGCCTACGTCATGAAATATCTGGACACGACCACGGCCATCGAATTCATCAACATGCGCCTGTGGACCTGGAAGGACGGCACCCAGTCCATCTACGAAGCCGCAAACAAGAAGCTGAAGAACCCGGCCCACCTGAAGACGGAAGTCGTGAAGGTACAGCGCCCCGCGGAAGGAACGGAAGGCAAGATCCTGGTCACGGTCAAAGACGAGAAGGGCGAGCGCGTGGAAGAGTTCGACCAGCTGATCGTCACCACCCCGCTGGACCACTTCGCGAAATTCGCGGATGCGCGCGACGAGGAGAAGGAACTCTTCAGCAAGATCATCCACGAGAAGTACGTCGACTTCATCGCGACATTCGAAAAGGACGCCGGCCCCGACATCTCCGGCTACATCTTCGACAACATGACCGTGGAACGCCTGGGCCACGCCATGGTCTACTATCACCGCTGGGAAGACTTAAAGGGCAACTGCCCGAGCCCGGTCTACGCGCTGCGCAACCACATGGGCTCCCAGGACGTGCCTTACGACAAGACCATCGAATACATGATGGAAGACATGAAGCTCTGCGGCTTCCCCGTCAAGCAGCGTCTGTACGAGCAGGAATCCTATTACTGCCCGCACGTGAGCCCGGCGGATTACGCGGACGGCTGGTATGACAAGCTGGAGGCGATGCAGGGCAAACAGCACACCTGGTACGCCGGCGAGATCATCAGCTTCGGCGATATGGAGGATACCTGCGCGGCGTCCAAGGACCTGGTCGAAAGATTCTTCTGACGAGGGGCCGCCATGCACGAAATGGGGATCATCATCCACCTCGCGAAGACGCTGGATAAAGTGGCCGAGGAGAACCGTGTGACCCGGATCGGGTCCGTGACGCTCTCCATCGGCGAGGTGTCCGGGATCGTGACCGACTATTTCTCCGAATGCTGGGATTACTTTAAAAAGAAGCACCCGCTGATGGAGGAATCGGTGCTGAAGATCGAGACGATCCCCGCGGTCACGCACTGCGATGCCTGCGGCCGGGACTACAGCACCATCCCGCACGGCAAGACCTGCCCGCATTGCGGCAGCGGCGAGACGTGGCTCATCCAGGGAAACGAATGCATCATCAAACAGATCGAAGCCGAAACGGCGGATCCGGAAGAACAGGGAGGAGACTGAAATGCCGGAGATATACGACAGCAGGGAAATAACGATTTCCAAGTACAACGGCGAGAAGGATTTCAAGAAGAAATACGCGAAGCTCGCGCGCAAGATCACCGATAACGTGAAGACCAAGATCCCGGGCGTCAAGGCGACCGATCCCGAGTACTGGGGCCTCCGCGAGATCCTGACCGAGGACGAGGTCGACATGCTCCTCCGGATGAAGCTGCGCAAATGGTACACCTATGAGCAGCTGTGCGAGATGAATAAGTCCCAGTTTACCGCGGAACGCGTGCGCGAACTGCTGGATCTCGCTTCGGTGCACGGCATCATCGAATACGACTACGGCGATCATTACGACGACAACGGCCCGACCCGACCGGATAAGGGCGAGAAGCGGTACCGGATCTCGTTCTTCGTCCCGGGCAGCGCGGAGCTTTTCAACTCGAGCACGGACCGCGTGGACAGGAACCCGCCGGTGGCGTCGTTCTTTGAGCGGATGACGTTCCTGCCGTTAGAGGACATCACGTCCATGGTGCGCCCGGGCGGCGACGGCATCGGCATGCACGTCATCCCGGTCGAAAAGGAAGTGAACCTGCATCCGGAAGCCAACAAGCTGGAAAAGATCTCCTACTGGCTGAAGAAATACGAGGGCCATCTGTCCGCGGGCATCTGCTCCTGCCGCTATTCGCGCGCGGTGCTGGGCGAAGGCTGCACGGACTGCGAGCAGGACTGGTGCATCCAGGTCGGCGACATGGCGGATTACGCGGTGGAGACCGGCCGGGCGCGCTGGATCACGAAGGAAGAGGCGCTGGAGATCCTGCAGAAGGCGGAGGACAACGGCTTCGTCCACCAGACGACGAACATCGACGGCGACGACCACATCTTCGACATCTGCAACTGCAACCCGCAGATCTGCAACGCGATCCGCACCTCGCAGCTGTACAACACGCCGAACATGTCCAAGAGCGCTTATACCGCCCACGTGGACAAGGAAAAGTGCGTGGCCTGCAACCGCTGCGTGGAGACCTGCCCGGCCGGCGCCATCAAGCTGGGCCAGAAGCTCTGCGATAAGGAAGGCAAGCCGATCCAGTATCCCAAGCAGCCGCTGCCGGACAAGATCCGCTGGGGCAAATACGCCTGGAACGAGAACTACCGGGATACGAACCGTGTCAATACGCATAAGACCGGGTCGTCGCCCTGCAAGGCCGCCTGCCCGGCGCACGTGCCGGTTCAGGGCTATCTGAAGATGGCGAAGGAAGGCCGCTACGACGAAGCGCTGGCGCTGATCAAGCGGGAGAACCCGTTCCCCGCGATCTGCGGCCGCGTCTGCAATAAACTCTGTGAGGAAGCCTGCACCAGAGGCAAGGTCGACAAGCCCGTCTCCATCGACGAAGTCAAGAAATTCCTGGCCGAGCGCGACCTGCACGCGGAGACGCGCTACGTGCCGAAGAAGGTCATCAACCGGGTGGTCGGCGACTGGTCGGACAAGAAGATCGCCATCATCGGCGCCGGCCCCGCGGGTCTGAGCTGCGCCTACTATCTGGCGGCGCGCGGTTATTATCCGACGGTCTTTGAGAAGAACGCCAAGCCCGGCGGCATGATGACGTACGGCATCCCGACGTTCAAGCTGCAGAAGGACGTCGTGGACGCGGAGATCGAAGTGATCCGCGAGCTCGGCGTCGAGATCCGCTGCGGCGTGGAAGTCGGCAAAGACGTGACCATCCCGCAGTTAAAGGAGCAGGGCTACCAGGCGTTCTACATCGCGATCGGATGCCAGGGCGGCCGGTATCCGAACGTGCCGAACGACCATGCGGAAGGCACGGATTTCGCGGTGAATTTCCTGGCAAACGCACTGAGCGATCCCGATCAGAAGATGGACGGCAAGGTCGTCGTGGTCGGCGGCGGCAACGTCGCGATCGACTGCGCGCGGACCGCGCACCGCTTCCGTCCGGAGAGCGTTGCGATGTACTGCCTGGAGTCCCGCGAGACCATGCCTGCTTCCCGGACCGAGATCCAGGAGGCGGAAGAGGAAGACATTAAGATCGAGCCGGGCTGGGGACCCAAGGAGGTCCTGGTGAATGAGGCGGGCCATGTGAAGGGCCTCGTGTTCAAGCGCTGCGTGTCCACGATCGACCCGCAGACCGGGGCGTTCTCGCCGAAGTACGATGAGAGCGAGACCGTCACGGTGGAGGCCGACCACATCGTGTTCGCGATCGGCCAGGCCGTGGAATGGGGCGGCCTGCTGGAAGGCACCGGCGTCAAGTTCGGCCGGGGCAACTATCCGGCGGCGGACGGCTTCACCTACCAGACCGCGGATCCGTGCGTCTTTGTGGGCGGCGACGTCTTCACCGGTCCGAAGTTCGTGATCAATGCGATCGGGGCCGGCCACGAGGCGGCGGAATCCCTGATGCGCTACGTCTCCGACTACAACGTGCCGCAGACCGTGGGCCGCGACCGCCGCTTCTTCAAGCCGCTCGACACCGACAACATCACGATCGAGTCCTACGATGAAGCCGGCCGCCAGGAGCCCGCCTGCCGGGACATCGAAGATCCGGGCCACTCCTTCTTCGATCCGCGCGTGACGTTCACCGAGGAGCAGGTGAAGACCGAGTGCTCGCGCTGCCTGTCCTGCGGTATGACGATCGTGGACGAGAACCGCTGCATCGGCTGCGGCCTCTGCACCACGCGCTGCGAATTCGACGCGATCCACCTCCTGCGCGACCATCCGGAGATGACCGATTACCGCCGCGCCGAGAACAAGATCACCGGCCTCATTTCCTACGCGGTCCCGAGAGCGGTGAAGATCGTCCTGAACAGGGGCTCCAAGGAAGCCCGCGAGATGGCTGCGAAGCGCCGCGCCTTCAGGAAGGATCCGAACAGGCCTCACACCGGAAACGCCGTGGACATCAGCGAAATGATGGAGAAATAAGGCGGAAGCATATCACCAGAAGAGGTTCCCTGACTGCCCGCTGCAGCCGGGGGACCTTTTGATAAGCGGCGCGGGTGCGCTCCGCCGCAGAAAGGGAGTACGATGCGACAGATCTTTGAATCGGACCGGATCAGTTTCACGGAAGTCTCGGAACTTCTGATCCCGGATTATCTCGCGCTGGTCAACGACCGGGAAAACGTCCAGCGTTTCATCGGCCGCCCGCACGACCCGTATACGGCAGAGCAGGAGACCGAATGGGTGCGGAGAAAGCGGGAGGAGAAGGCACCGGTCTTTTCCCTGATCGAGAAGGCGACCGGAGAGTTCATCGGGAACATCGAACTGATGGGCATGACGGAGACGGAGGGCGAACTCGGGATCGCGCTCACCGCGGCGAAGCAGGACCGGGGCTTCGGGACGGAGGCCGTGGCCGCGCTGGTGCGGTACGGCTTTGACGTGCTGGGCCTGCAGCGGATCTGCCTGCGGGTCCGCCCGTTCAACGCGCGGGCAGTCCGGACGTATCTGAAGTGCGGGTTCCGCGAGTTTAAGCGGACGGAAGATCACATCCACATGGAGATCAGGCGGGAACCGGCCGGGCAGGACGGCCTGGACGTTTCGCGCTTTTCGGATGCATATACGGTCAGACGCCTGGGAGAAGCGGACGTGGAGGACGTCTTTGCGCTCTGCGGCGGGAATACGCTGTATTACCGGCACTGCCCGCCGTTCGTCACCCGGGAGAGCATCCGGGAGGACATGCGGGCGCTGCCGCCCGGGAAGGAGCTTTCCGATAAATATTACGTCGGGTATTACGGCCCCGGCGGGCTGACCGCGGTGCTGGACCTGATCGCGGCGTATCCGGACGGGCAGACGGCATTCATCGGCTTCTTCATGATGAACGCCCCGGCTCAGGGCCGGGGGACCGGCAGCAGGATCGTGCGGGATCTGTGCGGATACCTCCGCGCCGCCGGCTTTTCGCGGGGCCGTCTCGCCTGGGTGAAAGGCAATCCGCAGGCGGAGCATTTCTGGCGGAAGAACGGGTTTGCGGAGACCGGGACCGAATCGGTGAGGGACAGATATACGGCGATCACGGCGCAGAAAGACCTGCGGGAGCCGGTGGCTCTTGACTTTCCGGCCCGCATCTGATATAGATGATACAGCATAAAAACCGAAGAAAGCGAGGTGATCGGCAGATGACGGCAAGAACGAATGAGACGGCATATGAATACTGCACGATGACCTCGGTTTGCGCTGATTAAGTTCCGGCAGGTTCCTGTCCGGCGATAAGACCGCGGCCTTTGCGTCACGGTCTTTCTTTTGTTCGGACGGACGGAAAAGAGCGGACGGGGTCTCCGTGCAGCGAGGGAAAAACGCGCTGAGAAGCGCGGCGCTGAAAAACAAAAACACAGAGAACGGAGATCTCAGATATGGAACGGGAACAGGAAAAGACGGGGCGGATCGCCTCGGTCAGGAAGAACAGCTTCCTCATCGATTTCGAAGGCCGGGAAGTCATGGCGAAGCTGAAGGGAAGCTTTTATGAAGAGGCGCCGGACCGGCGGCCGGTGGTCGGGGATCACGTCACCTTCATTTACAGTCCGGCCGGGGACTCGGTCATCCGGGCCGTGCGGGACCGGAAAAACCTGCTGGCGCGGCCCGATCAGGCCAGGACCGGCGTGATGCAGTACATGGCCGCCAATGTGGATTACTGCTTCATCGTGACCTCCCTGAACGGGGATTACAGTTACAACCGGATCGCCCGGTACGCGGGGATCGCGCTGCAGGGAGGCGCCGTGCCGGTGGCGGTCCTCACCAAAGCGGATCTCTGTGCCGAAACGGAACGGTACGTCCGCGAGACGGCGGCGGTGTCCGACAGGCTCCGGGTCCACGCCGTGTCCGCGCTGACCGGCGCGGGACTGGAGCAACTGGAGGAGTACTTCGCGCCTGGGAAGACGATCTGCCTGATGGGATCGTCCGGCGCGGGAAAATCCACGCTCATCAACGCCATGGCAGGCGAGGAGGTCATGAAGACCGGCGCGGTCCGGGAGGCTGACGCCAAGGGGCGGCACACCACGACCAGCCGGCAGCTGATCCGGCTGAAGAACGGCGCGTGCGTCATCGACATGCCCGGGATGCGCGAGGTCGGGATGGCGCGGGCGGAAGACGGGATCGACGGCACGTTCGCCGATATCGTCGCCCTGGAGAGCCGCTGCCGCTTCCGCAACTGCCGGCACGGGACCGAGCCGGGGTGCGCGGTCCGGGCGGCCATCGAGAGCGGGGCATTGCCGAGGGAAAGATGGGCGCTTTACCGGAGCCTGGGCGAGGAAAACAGGAACAATTACGCCAAGAAGAAGGATATTTCGAAGCGGGTCAAGGCGATGAAGAAGAGCCGGGACCGGTCGATGCCCGATTGAGGGAACCGCCCCCCCTGGCGCGGCCGGGGAGGCAACAGCCGGTTGCGTGCATATCGGAGGCGCGTGTGGTATGATCGGTCACAGGAGGTGGACAGATGGAACCGAAAGATGTTTTGCTGGAACTCAGGACGAGGAACGGGCTGTCGCAGGATGAGCTGGCGGAGAAGGTGTTCGTGACGCGGCAGGCGGTGTCGCGGTGGGAGAACGGGGAGACGGTGCCGGGGACGGAGACGCTGAAGCTGCTGTCGAAGCTGTACGGCGTGTCCATCAATACGCTGCTGGGATCGCCGCGGCAGCTGTTCTGCCAGTGCTGCGGAATGCCGCTGGAGGAGGAGATCATCAGCCGCGAGAAGGACGGGACGCCCAATGAAGAGTACTGCAAGTGGTGCTACGCGGACGGGACCTACACCTACAGCGACATGGACGACCTGATCCGCGTCTGCGTCCCGCACATGATGCAGGAAGGCTTTACCGAAGAGCAGGCCCGCGAGTTCATGAAGAAACGGCTTCCGGAGCTGGATTACTGGAAGCGGTATGAGGAACTCAGCGATGACGGGCAGTTCGAGGCGTTCAAGCGGCAGCTGATCGCGGAGATCAACGCGCTGGGGATCGAGGGGATGCCGAAACTCGATAAACTGAACGCGCTCGTCGGCAGCTACGTCAATCTGGCGTATCCGCTGCCCGGCGGGGCGGCCGTGAAGTTCCTGGACGACCGGAAGACTTATCTGGGGAACCAGCTGGAGCCGGAATTCGGCGGGGACCGCTGCTTCGGCGTGCTGGCGAACATGGATTTCATCCTGGTCTGCACGTACGGGGAAGGAGGAGCGGATCCGGAACTCGTGCTGTACAAAAAGAGATGACCGGCAGGCCGGATCCCGGAATTGTTTCATTTTTTGTCACCGGATAAACACAGATTTGACACAAATAAAGGATATGCTTCTGAAAACGGAAACATATCCTTTTGTTTTAGGAGGTGACCCCATGAATAAAAAACGGATGATAAAACTGACGGCACTGGTGCTGGCGATGATCATGATCCTGACGGCCTGCGGAGGAAACGGGACGGCGTCGACGTCCACGCAGGCGGGAGACAAGGGATCGGCGACCGCCGCGACCGGCACGACGAATGCCGCGGATCCTGCGACGGCCTCCGTCACGGCTCCCGCGACCGCCGCCGAAGTCCACGTGACCGATCCCGCTTCGCAGGGAACGGCCGCCACGGGCGATTTCACCTATATCTCCTGCGTGGCGGACGGCGTCACGCAGGAGGGCTCGGTCTATACCATCACCGCGGCCGGCAAATATTCCTTCAGCGGTTTCCTGAGCGACGGCCAGATCGTGGTCAACGCGCCGGATCAGAAGGTGGAGATCGTTCTGAGCAGCGCGGCCATCAGCTGTTCCGCGGACGCGCCGATCAAGATCCTGGACGCGGATAAAGTCACGATCACCGTCGAGGGCTACAACGAAGTGACCGACGCCCGCGCGGTGCGGACCGAGGAAGAGGCCGCGGCGGAAGAGAAGGCCGCGGGCGGTGCCATCTACGCGAAGTGCGATCTGACCCTGGCCGGCAGCGGCACGCTGATCGTGACCGGCGGCTACAACAACGGCGTCCATACCACCAAGGATCTCAAGGTAAAGGAGGTCACGCTGAAGGTGACCGCTCCCAACAACGCGCTCAAGGGCAATGATTCCGTGACCGTGGAATCCGGCAGCCTGCTGCTGATCTCGAGCGGCGGCGACGGCATCAAGACCGAGGACAGCGACGTTTCGTCCAAGGGCAATCAGCGCGGGACCGTGACGATCGCCGGCGGGATCGTGGAGATCTACGCGGCCTGCGACGGCATCGACGCGGCCTATGACGCGGAGATCAGCGGCGCGGAGACCGTGCTGAACATTTATACGGACAGTTATTCGCCCTATACCGGGGACGTGCTGAGCGGCGGGACGGTGTTCTATCTGATCATGAGCGAGACGCTGTATCAGAGCCACACCCTGTTTGCGGCCTATTACTACAATGACGACGAGACGGCCGGCGTCTGGGCCAGGGCGGCCTACGCCATGCAGGTCTACGGCGGCCGCACCGCCTACGCGGCCCTGTCCCTGACGGCGCCTTCGGGTTATGAAAACGTCGCGTATTTTGCCTTCGATTCCGATGCGCCGTCCACCGGGACTTATGCCGCCTCGACCGGCGGCGGAGCCGTGAACCGCAGCATGAACGCGATCCTGCTGGAGGATGCGGGCGGCAGCCTGAGCGGAGACTATGTGTCGCTGAACCTCTCCGGCTCTTCCACGGCTTCCGCGAAGGGCATCAAGGCGGACAATGAGATCGCGATCGCGGACGCCTCGATCACGGTCCGGAGCACGGACGACGCCATCCACGCCAATAACGACGTCACGCTGGAGGACGGCTCGGCCGGCCTCGGCAACGTGACCGTCGCCAGCGGCACGCTGACCCTCAGCAGCGGCGACGACGGCATCCACGGCGACGGCGGGGTGACGATCGGGGGCGGCGTGATCAATATCCTGACGGCCTACGAAGGCGTGGAGGGCAACGTGGTCACCTTCAACGGCGGCACGACGGGCATATACGCGCTGGACGATGGCGTGAACGCAAAAAAAGGCGCCGAGACCGCGCTCATCGCGATCAACGGCGGCGTGCTGAAGGTCACGACTGCCTCCGGAGACACGGACGGCCTGGACTCCAACGGCAATATCAGCATGACCGGCGGCTTCGTGCTGGTGCAGAGCGGCTCCGGGATGGGCGGCATGTCCGGCTCCGTGGACCTGGACGGGACCCTGTCCGTGACCGGCGGCACGATCGTGGCGCTGGGCGGCATCTGCGAGACCCCGAGCGGCAGCAATAACTGCTGCACCGTTCTGATGAACGGCCAGAGCTTCGCGGCCGGCGAATACACCCTGACCGACGGCTCCAACACCCTGTTCAGCTTCACGCTGGACAGCGCCTGCCAGAGCGGCTGGATCGCCTCGGAAGCCCTGTCTCAGGGCGGCTCGTACCAGCTCCTGAAGGACGGCGCCGAGGTCTATTCCTGGACGCAGAGCAGCCAGTCCGCGGGCAGCGGCGGCGGCAGCGGCTGGGGCGGATTTCCCGGCGGCGGAGGCTGGAGACGGTAAAATAAACAAAACTGCGCGGGACCATGCGGCATACAGCGGCTGCAGACGGGGGACCGGCCGGAACTGTTTCTATGACAAAGCCGGCCGGTCCTCATTTTTCGCGCCGGAACTTGAAAAAAACCGGGGACTTGCTACAATGGAGAAAAAAGGATCCTGAAAGGAGACCCCCATGCCCCTCCCTTTCCGCATCACCCCCATCCGCAAAGAGGAAGTCCTCCGCCGCTCCGCCATGCTGCGGCCTTCCGGCGAGGAACTCCGCTTATATGACGAATGCCGCCGCGACGCCGAATACGTCCTGGATTATAAGATCACCGAACGCAACCGCCCCCTGGAGATCCTCGGCGACGACCCGCTGCGCGAGACCTTCCGCAGCTGCGAATCCGTGATCATCTTCACCGCCCGCCTGGGCGACGCCTTCCGTGAACTCGTGGAGGAATCGGACGAGCCCGAAAAGGCCATCCTCTGGCAGGGCCTGGCGGCGGAGCGCCTGGACGCCCTGATCGAGTCCTATCTGGACCACAAGGAAACGATCCTCCGCTCCGGCGGCGCCGTCCTGACCCCGCACTTCCCGTACCGCTGGCCCGGCGTCCCGGAGGACCCCTTCACCGCGACCCGCATCGTCGGCATCAGCTTTCACCCGGACGATTCCCTTGTCAGCCGCTGCCGCACCTGCTTCGTGACGGACTGCCCGTCGCGGCGGGAGAGCGCAGAACCGTAAAAACAGCAAAGATCCCGATTCTCGGAGGCTCAGCCTCCGGTTTTTTTGCCTTCCGGACCGGAACGATACTTGACAGTTTTCTGTCCTGTGTGTATATTTAAAGTGGATAAGTTTTGGAAACAAGCGAAAATACGGCAAAAAACAAAAGGAGGAAAACCATATGCGTCAGAGAGTGAAACGGCTTCTGGCCCTGATTCTGTGTATGGCGATGCTGGGTCCGGCGATCCCCACGTCCGCCGCCCAGCGCAATGAGACCGAACTGCTTCCCGACAACAGCGCTTCCGCTTTGGCCGCGGAATGGCTGGTCACGCCGGAGAATACGGCCGAACCCAACGCCGGTCCGGCGATCACGGCACAGCCGCAGAACAGATCGGCCGCCGTCGGAGCCACCGCCAAATTTTCCGTCACCGCCACGGGCACCGGCCTGAAATACCAGTGGCAGTACAAGTATCCGGATGGCAGCTGGACGAATTCCGGCTTTGCTTCCGCCAAGACCTCCACGCTCAGTTTTACCGCCCAGGCCAAATACAACAACATCCTGTACCGCTGCATCGTCACGGATGCGAACGGCCGGAAGGCGACCTCCTCGAGCGCGAAACTGACGATCAAGACCACGATCACGGCACAGCCGCAGAACAAGTCGGCCGCCATCGGCACCACGGTCAAATTCACGATCACGGCCACGGGCGCCGGCCTGAAATACCAGTGGCAGTACAAGTATCCGGACGGCAGCTGGACGAATTCCGGCTATGCTTCCGGCAAGACCGCCGCGCTCAGTTTTACCGTGCAGGCCAAGTACAACAACATGCAGTACCGCTGCGTCATTACGGACGCCAACGGCAAGAAAACGACTTCCAGCGCCGTCACGCTGACGGTCAAGCCGAAGATCACGTCCCAGCCGGAATACTATTACGGCGTGATCGGGGAGACGGCGAAATTCAAGGTGAAAGCCACCGGGGCCGGCCTGACCTACCAGTGGCAGTATAAATATCCGGACGGGAACTGGACGAATTCCGGCTTCTCCTCCGCGAAGACCTCCACCCTGAGTTTCACCATCCAGGCCAATTATGACGAGATCGAGTACCGCTGCATCATTAAGGACGCCAACGGCAAGAAAGTGACTTCAAACACCGCGATGCTGCGGATCACGCCGAAGATCACGGGCGAGCCCAAGAGCGTCACCGCGGGGCTCGGGACCACGGCCAAATTCACCGTCACCGCCACCGGCACCAACCTGGGGTATCAGTGGCAGTACCGGTATCCGAACGGGGAGTGGAAGAACTCCGGCTATTCCTCCGCGAGCAGCGCGACGCTCAAGGTCCCGGCACTGGCAAAGTACAATGGGATGCAATACCGCTGTCTCGTGTCCACCTATGCCGCATATGTGTGCAGCGATACGGTCACGCTGACAGTGGACTCCGAGATCAGGATCACTTCGCAGCCGCAGGACGCATACATAAAGGAAGGCGGGACCGCTGTTTTTTCCG
Organism: Lachnospiraceae bacterium; assembly: GCA_017428105.1. Classification (GTDB taxonomy): domain Bacteria; phylum Bacillota; class Clostridia; order Lachnospirales; family Lachnospiraceae; genus UBA6987. The sequence goes on from JAFRRM010000034.1 coordinate 37,414, forward strand.
TAAAGGCTGTAAATGTGGAAAGCTACCAGTGGTACTGGTGGAAGGCCAGTGAAAGCTGCTGGGTAAAATGCACCGATCCCACAGCCAAAACCGCGACACTGAAATATACGGGTGTCAGATACAGCTGGAACGGTTACTGGTTCTGCTGTCTGCTGACGAACAGTGAAGGCTCGCGCTGGACCGACGAAGTATCGATCACGATCACGGAACGCCGGAATGTAGAAATATATTCCCAGCCGGAAAGCGTGTCCATCAAGGAAGGCGAGGATGCTGTCTTTTCCGTAGGCGCGCGATATGCGGACTCTTATCAGTGGTACTGGTGGAAGGCCAGTGAAAGCTGCTGGGTAAAATGCACCGATCCCACAGCCAAGACATCGACACTGACATATTCGGATGTCAAAAACGGCTGGAACGGTTACCGGTTCTGCTGCCTGGTGACGAATACGAAAGGCTCGTGCTGGAGTGAAGAAGTGACGATCACGATCACCGAACGCCACGTTCCGGTGATCTATTCCCAACCGAAGAGCGCAACTTTCAACGAAGGCGAGGAAGCTGCTTTTTCCGTAGGCGCACGATATGCGGACTCTTATCAGTGGTACTGGTGGAAAGCCAGTGAAAACAGCTGGGTAGAAGTGAGCGATGCCTCGGGCAAAACAGCGACATTAAAGTATACGGATGTCAAATCCGGCTGGAACGGCTACCAGTTCCGCTGCAGAGTCTCGAACACGAAAAGTTCCGTATATTCCAACACGGTCACCCTGATGGTCAACCCGGTCCGGTATAGGGCGCTGCTGGTTGGGGAGGTCAACTACCACGGGATGGTCAAGGCGGAGCGTTTCGGTGCCGACTGCGATAACCTGAAAACCGCCCTGGAAAGCGTTAAAGGGCCTATGGGACGCAAGTATACCGCCACCGTTAAAAAGGACCTGAGCGTACAGGGCTGCAAGGACGCCATCAGCAATACCTTTTCCGCCGCCGATGAAAACGACGTCTCCCTCTTCTTCCTCCAGACACACGGGACGACCAGTATTGCAACCGGAGAATACGCCGGCTGGCTGCGGATGATCGGCGCGACCGAGGATGAACATATGACGATGCAAGAACTGGCGGAAGCTTTGGCGGCGGTTCCCGGCACGGTCATTGTATGGCTCGGATCCTGCGGCTCCGGCGCCGCGATCTGGGATGACGGCAACGGGAATGCGGGACCCCAGGATCCGGATCTGTTTAATGAGCTGGTGATCTCCGCTTTTGCCGAAGCGGAAGCATCTCTTGCCGATCCGAACACCGGCGAATTCCGGAACCCCAAATTTTACGTGCTGACCGCCGCGGCTCATCAGGAAGAAAGCTGGGGCAGCGAAGAAAACCTGAGCACCTGTTTCGCCCGTCATATCATTGGCGGCATCACCGGAGATAAGCCGGCTGACGACGATGACAACGGCACGATCACGCTGAACGAACTGTACGAATATTTGTACGAAAAGTGCCTGGGCCCTCACGGTCCTACAGGAGACGTGACACACTACCAGCACGTGCAGGTCTACCCCGAGAACAGCAGTTACCAGCTGTTTAAGTGAACATTATGGCGGGACAGGGTCGCCGCGGGGCGGTTCCCGGCAGCCCTGTCCCCGGACCGCGCAAAAAAAGAGAGGCGGCTTTTTGGCCGTCTCTCTTTCCGTTTCCGCCCCTGTTTTTATTTCAGGAAACCGAGGTTCCCGATGATGGGCGCGTCCTTCGCCTGGCCTTTGGCGGCCTGGAAGAAGAGGATGACGCGGATCACGAAGAGGATGATCCAGCCGACCGGGGCGGCGATCCAGCCCAGGATCGGGATGATCAGGCACAGGGACAGCAGGACTTCGCACATGGCGATCTTCAGGGACTGGCGGGCATGGAACATCGCGTAAGGCGATTCCTTGGCTACCAGGAACGTGAAGAGGACGCCGACCAGGCCCAGGATGTAAGAGGCCATCGCATAGAGTTTATTGTTTCCGATATCCTGTGCGTCGAACTCCGCGGTGTGATCCGAGGGGTCGTAGGCATAGGCCGGCTGGGGGGCCGACAGGGAAAAGCCGCAGTTGGGGCAGGAGTCCGCGCCTTCCGGCAGCTGGGATCCGCAATTCGGACAAAAAGCCATAACAATACCTTCCTTTCATGCGTTTCATTGAGATTTTCAGGGCTTGCGAAAGCGATTATAGAATAAAACGGAAGAAAAGTAAAGAAAAATCGGAAATGCGTGCGGAAAACAGTATTTCGGGAGCTTCTTCCCTTGTTTTTGCGGGGGTAATCTGATATAGTAAAAATGGCGCGCGGCGCCATCAAAAGCGTTTAGGAGGCGAATGAATATGAAGGTTCTGGTTATCAACTGCGGCAGTTCTTCCCTGAAGTTCCAGCTGATCGATTCGGACACCGAGCAGGTGCTGGCGAAGGGTCTGTGCGAACGGATCGGCATCGACGGACGGCTGACTTACTCCCCCGCCGGCGGTGAGAAGCATGTGTTTGAGGATCCGCTGCCCAACCACACCGTGGCGGTCGACAGCGTGCTGAAGAAACTGACGGATCCGGAGATCGGCGTGATCGGCTCCCTGGCCGAGATCGGCGCGGTGGGCCACCGCATCGTGCACGGCGGCGAGAAATTCGCGCATTCCACGCTGCTGACGGAAGAGGCCATCAAGGAAGTGGAAGCCTGCAGCGAACTGGCTCCCCTGCACAACCCGGCCAACATCATCGGCATCCGGGCCTGCCAGGAACTGATGCCCGGCGTCCCCATGGTGGGCGTGTTCGATACCGCGTTCCATCAGACCATGCCTCCCAAGGCCTTCCTGTACAGTCTGCCTTACGAATATTATGAAAAATACGGCGTGCGCCGCTACGGCTTCCACGGCACTTCGCACAGCTTCGTGTCCAAGCGGGCGGCGGAGATCCTGGGCAAGGATATCAAGGACCTGAAGATCATCGTCTGCCACCTGGGCAACGGCGCGAGCATCTGCGCGGTGGACGGCGGCAAGTCGGTCGACACCTCCATGGGCTTCACCCCGCTGGAAGGCCTGACCATGGGCACCCGTTCCGGCGGCCTGGACCCCGCCATCATCGAATACATCGCGGCCAAGGAGCATATGACCCTTCCCGAAGTGCTGAACGTGCTGAACAAGAAGTCCGGCGTGCAGGGCATCTCCGGCGTTTCCAGCGACTTCCGCGACCTGGAAGGCGCTGCGAAGGAAGGCAATGATCGCGCGCAGGAAGCACTGGACGTCTTCACCTACCGCGTGGCCAAATTCGTGGGCTACTATGCGGCGGCCATGAACGGCGTGGACGTGATCTGCTTCACGGCCGGCATCGGTGAGAACGACATCGCCGTCCGCGCGGAGATCCTGTCCTACCTGGGCTTCCTGGGCTGCAAGCTGGATCCCGAAGCCAACAACATCCGCGGCGAAGAGCGCATCATCTCCACCCCGGATTCCAAGGTCATCGCGATGGTGGTGCCGACCAACGAGGAACTGGCGATCGCGCGCGAGACCGTGGCCATCGTCGGGAAATAAAAAGCGGACGGCAGCCGGCAGGAACGCCGGATGAACGCCCGGATGAAAAAGGGGGCGGACCCTGACGGGCCGCCCTCTTTTGTGTGGCTGCGGGAGCGCTGTCCGCCGGAGCGGGATCAGCCTTTCGCCTGGAAATATTCGTTCAGCGCATCCACCAGCTGGGTGCTGTCCATGCCGTGGACCATGCAGGCTTCCTCGATGGATTCCATCTGCGAAGCGGGGCATCCCACGCAGTGCATGCCGGCGCCCATCAGGATGGCGGCGCAGCCGTAATCCTCCATCAGCAGTTCGCCGATCTGGGTATCTTTCGTTACTGTCATATCCTTGTTACCTCCCGGATAGTTTTCGAATGCAGTATACTCCGTCTTTTTCCAAAAAACAAGAGGGCGGGGCTCAAAAAGAAGCGCGCCGGTCCCGGGAAAAATGAACAGGTGACAGACAGCGGATTTTGTGGTAATATCAAAAAAAATGCGGAGAGGAACGTTATGCAGCGACATTTACCGCAGCATCACAGGAGACTGATCAGGAGGAGCCGGCTGTTCGGGGCGGGGATCATTTTCGCCGCCGGGGTGATCTGCTTCTTCCTGTCGGACGTGATCCGGAAGGGGCTGCCGTTTATTCTGGCGGGGCTGCTGGCCGTGATCGCGGCGGATTACCTGTGGGAGGCGCTGAAGGATAAGAGCTACGACGAGGAGGACACGGACGAGATCGCGAACGCCATCATATTCGTGATCCTGGCGGTGGTGGTCCTGATCAGGCGGGACGATACGGACAATCTGATCGGCGCGGTCTGGGGGATTCTGGCGCTGCTCCTGGCGGCGCGGCACATCAGCCACGCGCTCCACGGACTGATCCACCGGGACGGCCGGGAGGCGGGCCATATCATCCACATCGTGCAGGCGCTGCTGAGCATCGGGATCAGTATCGCGCTGCTGATGGATCCGGCGCATCATCTGAGCTTTCACGTTTACATCCTGGGCCTGGAACTGATGGACCTGGCCGTGCGGGTGGCATTTGACGAAATATGAGAAAGGCGGCGCCGCCGCGGAAGGAGCATCATGGGACGGGCATCGGTCAAGGAAAATAAAAACATCTACCAGCTGAAGCGGGAGGAACTGGAGCTGACCCGCGAAAAGGCATCGGAACTGCTGCAGGGGCTTTCCCCGGAGCGGATCGAAAAGATCGAGAACGAAAAGAGCGTGCCGCATCCGGACGAGGTGCTGCTGATGGCGCGCGGGTACAAGGCCCCGTCGCTGTGCAATTATTTCTGCGCGCGCGAGTGCCCGATCGGACAGACGCACGTGCCGGAGATCGCGCCGCGCAGCCTCCCGCAGATCGTGCTGGAGATGCTGGCGTCGCTCAACGCCATGCAGAACCGCCGCGACCGCCTGATCGAGATCACCTCCAACGGTCAGGTGGATGACGAGGAGGTGGAGGATTTCGTCCGCATCCAGGAGAATCTGGCAAAGATCTCGGAGACCGCGGAAGCGCTGCGGCTGTGGGCGGAAAGGATGCTGGCGGAAGGAAAGATCGATCTGGAATCGTACCGGAAATACAAGAACCCGTGAGGAAGCGGGACCGCCGTGCGGAGGGCGGGCCAATGGCCGCCGGAAACGGTTTCCGCCTGCCGCCTCCCGCATTTCGCCCTGACGGACAAAATAACCGCCGGTATTTTTCTCCGGCGGCTATTTTATTTTGCGGCGCGTGCCGCTATAATGACGGCAAGAAAAGGAGGAACCAAACATGGAAAGAGTGATCATTGCAGTCATCGTCCTGGCGGCGGGCTTTATTGTGGGAGGCATCCTCAAGGACCGCAACGGCACCAAAAAGAGCGGGAGCATCCCGGTCATCGTGGGAGCCCTGGCGGCGGTGCTGCTGGTGGCCAGCGCATGCTTCACTTCGGTCCCCACGGGTCATACGGGGGTGGTGACCACCTTCGGACGGGTGGAGAACTTCACCCTGGATGCCGGCATCCATCCCAAGCTGCCCTGGCAGAAGGTGGTGAACCTGGACAACCGGGTGCAGAAGGCGGCCGTGAAGCTGAGCTGCTTCTCCTCGGACATTCAGGAAGTGGAAGTGGATTACACCCTGAACTATCAGATCAGCAAGGACAATGCCATGACGATCTACAGCACCATCGGGACGTCTTATTATGAAACGGTGATCGTGCCGAACATCTCCGAGGCGGTGAAAGTCATGACGGCGCGGCATACGGCGGAGAACCTGGTATCCGCCCGCGACGACCTGTCGGTCTCCATCGAGGAACTGCTGCGGACCAAGCTGGCCCAGTACAACATCGTGGTGGTCGGCACCTCCATCGAGAACATGGACTTCACGGACGCGTTCACCAACGCGGTGGAAGCCAAGCAGGTCGCGGCGCAGAACAGTCTGCAGGCCGAGATCGAGCAGGCGCAGAAGACCATGGAGCAGAAGGCGCAGGCGGAACGGAACGTCATCGACGCCAACGCGGCCGCGGACGTCGCGAAGATCCAGGCCGAGGCCGATCTGGCGGTGACCAAGATCCAGGCGGACGCCGCGGAATACGCGGGCCAGAAGGAAGCGGCCAAGAACAGGGCCATCTCCGAATGGCTCACCAAGGACCTGCTCACCTACTACTACGTCCAGCAGTGGAACGGCATCCTGCCCACCTATTACATGGGCAGCGAGAACGTCAGCACCATCGTGGGGCTGGGCGAGGCGGATCCCCAGTAAAAAAACGGCAGGGCCCTGCCCTGCCGTCGGAACGGAAAAAGAGAGACGGCAGCGCTCCTGCCGTCTCTTTTCTGTTACCGGGAAAAAACGATCTGCCCCCGGGCTTCGGGATCGTCCATGATGATGCGGCCGGCTTCGGGGAGCGTGATCCGGCCGCTCCGGGGGTTCTTGATGCTGTCCACCGGCGTGGTGATCTCCGCCTCCACGTCGGATCTTTCGAAGGCGAGGTCCGCCTGCTCCATGCGGCAGCGGATCAGCCGGAGGCCCCGGCAGTAGCACAGCGGCTGCGTCCCGATGAGGGTGCAGTTCTCGAAGGTCACGTTTTCGCAGTACCAGGCAAGATATTCCCCGCGGATCACGCTGTCTTTGACCAGGACGTTCCGGGCGTGCCAGAAGGCGTCCTTCGTGTCGAACGAGCAGTCCGAAAACACGGCGTCCGAAATGTACTGGAACGAATATTTGCCGTGCAGGGACACGTGATCGAAGCGCAGGCGCTCCGCGCGCATCATGAAATATTCGCCCGCCGCGCGGCAGTCTTTCATGCGGATCCCGCGGACGGACCATCCGAACTCCGGGGAATCGATGTCGCATCCTTCCAGGGTCACGTCCGAGCATTCCCGGAGGGCTTTGATCCCGTGCAGCCGGGTGTCCGCGATCTCCACGTCGTCGGAATACCAGAGGGCGGCGCGGCAGTTCTCCGTCATTTCGCAGCCGCGGATGCTTAGGTGCCGGTCGTGCCAGAACGGGTAGCGCAGATTAAAGTAACTGTCGCGCACGGTGATGTTCCGGCTTTCCTTCAGCGCGCTTTCCCCGTCCGCGGGGCCGTCGAAGCGGCAGCCGGTCAGTTCCGCACCGTCGGTCCCGTACAGCGCGCGTTCTTCGTCAAATGTTCTGTTCCGTATCGTTATCACGTGTCTGTTTCCTTTGCTGTCGGATCATCCCGCAAAAAATCCAGCGTGATGCTGGATCCGGAACTTGGGCGGAGGCCCGGAACGGGCTTCGGTTTCTTCATACGCCCCACTTCGTGCAGATCTCCCGGGCGAACAGGGCGGCCCGGATCTCTTTGCCGTGATCCATGAATTCCGTATCATAGCCGAGATGGCGTTCGGCAAGCATGCCCCGGTAAAGCAGCTGCGAGTGCCTGGCGTAGCGCTTCATGCCCTGTTCCCAGAGGTCGGCGCCTTTCTCCGGCGGATACCCGCAGGTGGTGATCAGGGCGAGTTCCTTGCCGGCCCAGAGGGCGGGGCCCTTCTCCGCCCCGTAGTATTTGTTCATGCCGTAGACCAGGCGGTCCAGGACGGCCTTCATGGGCGGGGTGCAGTACCAGGAGTAGATCGGGGTGGCCAGCACCAGGACGTCGCAGGTCAGGACGGCGCGGAAGATCCGCCCCATGTCGTCCGGCTGGGGACAGCCGAAATCCGCCCAGTCCTTCTGGCAGGCACGGCAGGCCAGGCAGGGGCGCAGATCCATGTCGATCAGGTCGAACTGCTTCACCGGGCAGCCCAGCTGCTCCGCCTCTTCTTTGAAGACACGGGCCAGCTGCCAGGTATTGCCGCCCTTGCGGGGACTGCCCAGAAGCAGGCAGATGTTCCTCATGCCGCGCCTCCCCTCATTCCGCGATGCGGTTAAGCGCCCGCCGGGCCTGTTCCTGACGGCGTTTCCGCTGCCGCAGCAGCCGCCGGATGAACAGGACGATCAGCAGGAGGATGACCAGGACCAGCAGGCCGCCGCCGATCAGGATCCAGTAGATGAGCGGGAGCCCCAGATACACGCGGCGCAGGATCTCCTTTTTGCTGGGTTCCACGCGGACCACCGGCTCCAGCTTGATGCGCTCTTCGATGGGGACCGCGCTCAGCCGGATGCGGCCCACCTCCCGGTCGCCCAGGTAGTAGATGCGGGCGGCCAGCGCGCTGTCCTTCTCCGTGCCGCCCATCAGGATCACTTCGCTGCGCAGGTCGGAAAGGGTCATGCCCAGCGGGAGCGTGCACCAGGAGTCGGAGGAACCGGTCAGGCGCAGCAGGTCGTCGTCCAGAAAATCGTCGTCCTGATTCTGCTGGATGCTTTCCGCGCTGCTCAGACTCAGGCACTGGAAGTTCTGGAAGCCGTAGTTGAACAAGGCCACGCTGTCCTCGCCGGTGGCTTTGGAACTCGGGTCGCGCATCACGACGCAGATCAGGTCCAGGCCGCCCTGCTTCGCATAGGTGACCAGCGTGTTGCCCGCCTCCGGCGTGTAGCCGGTCTTGCCTGCGACGGCGTAGGGGTATTTCATCTCCTCCGCATTGGAGAGAAGAGGGTGCTTCATACGAAGGTAGGTGGTCTCGCTGTGCTTGTTGGTGGGCGGGATCTCCCAGCGCTCGGTGCCCATGATGGAGCGCAGTACGTCGTACTGCATGGCTTCGCGCATGATCAGGGCCAGGTCGTAGGCGCAGGTGTAATGCTCGGGATCGTAGTAGCCGTGGGCGTTGGCAAAGTGCGAATTGACGGCGCCCAGCTCGTACGCGCGCAGCGTCATCAGGGCGGCGAAACTTTCCAGCGAGCCGGAAATGTGCTCGCCCAGCGCCTGGGCGACCTCGTTGGCCGAGGAGACCATCATGCCGTACAGGCATTCCTCCACGGTCATGATCTCGCCCTCCGTCCGCGCGATGGTGCTGCTGTCCTCCGGGATCTCGTGCGTGGCGCGGAAGGAGAACGTTACGCTGTCCTCCAGCTGGCAGTTCTCCATGGTGAGCAGCGCCGTCAGGACCTTGGTGGTGCTGGCGGGATAGGCCCGGCTCCGGGCGTTCTTTTCATAGAGGATCGTCCCGGATTTCATCTCCATGAGGATGGCGTATTCCGCCTGGATCTCCGGCGCTTCCGGCAGTTCCACCGCGCCGGCCAGCTCGACGGGCCTGTCCGCGGCCCGGACGACCGGAAGAAGGGCTCCCGCCAGAAGCAGGAACCCTAAACAGAATGACAGCAGACGCCGCCGTCTCATTTATTTGTTGCTGCGGCGCCAGATGTGCATGGCCTCCGCAGAACGGATCAGCTCCTCGCGGAACTGCGGGTGCGCCAGGGAGATCAGGGCTTCGGCCCGTTCCCAGGAGGAGAGGCCCTTCAGGTTCACGCAGCCGTATTCGGTCACCACGTACATCACGTTGGGACGTGCGTCGGTCACGACGGTCCCCTGCGCCAGCGTGGGCAGGATGCGGGACTGCAGGTTCCCCTTCTTGTCCGTGAAGGTGGAGGACAGGCAGATGAAGCTCTTGCCGCCCTTCGACAGGTAGGCGCCCAGCACGAAATCCAGCTGTCCGCCGGCGCCGGAGATATGCCGCAGGCCGGAACTCTCCGAAGCCACCTGGCAGAAGAGGTCGATGTTGACCGCGTTGTTGATGGAGATGAAATTGTCGATCTGGGCGATGACGCGGTCGTCGTTCGTGTAGTCCACGGGCGCCGCCATCAGTTCGGGATTGCCGTCCAGATAGTCGTACATTTTCTGCGTGCCGGCGCCGAAGGCGTAGACCTGGCGGCCCCGGTCGATGTTCTTCCGGCTGCCGGTGATCTTTCCGGCCATGGCCATGTCCACGAACGCGTCCACGTACATTTCGGTATGGACGCCCAGGTCCTTCAGATCGGACTCGGCGATCATGGCGCCGACGGTATTCGGCATGCCGCCGATGCCCAGCTGCAGGCACGCGCCGTCCGGGATCTGCTCCACGATCAGCTTCGCCACGGCGACGTCGACTTCAGTGGGCGCGCCGCCGGCCGGGATCTGGCCTAACGGCGGGTTATTGCCTTCCACGACCGCATCCACGTGAGAGATGTGCACTTCCGCCTCCTTCGTGCCGATGCAGCGCGGCATGTTCCGGTTGACTTCCACGATCACGTGCTTGGCGGTCTCGCAGACCGCGGCCAGGTGCGAGGCGTTGGGGCCGAAGCTGAAATAGCCGTGGCGGTCCATCGGCGCCACCTGGATCATGGCGACGTCCGGCGGGGCGATGTGCTCGCGGTAATAGCGGGGCAGTTCGGAATAGCGCAGGGGATTATAGAACGCGAACCCCTTGTCCACCGCGCGGCGCTCCAGGCCGCCCATATGCCAGGAATTCCAGCACATATGCTTTTCCGCTTCCGGGACCTTGAAGACGGCCGGCTCCCAGAGGGCGATGCCGCCCCGGAATTTGATGTCCTCCAGCTCCGGCAGGCGGGCTGCCAGCGCCTCGTCCAGTGCCGCGGGATGGCCCGTGACCCAGCCGTAATCCACCCAGTCGCCGGATTTGACGACCTTGACCGCCTCTTCGGCGCTCGTTAACTTCTGCTGATACATTTCTGCCCAGTTCTGCATGGCGTTCCTCCTTGTGCTTCCTTCGTTCCATTATAAGAGGGACGGGAGAAAAAAACAAGAAAAATTCAAGTTCCGGCGGAAAGATTGACTTCCGCTCCTTTTTTCTCTATAATGTGGACAATGCCGTATTGCCGGCATTTCATATGGTGTCAAAAATGAAGAAGATCATTGCCCTGCTGTTTCTGTTGTCTGCGATCTGCCTGAGCCTCGCCGCGTGCGGAGGCCCCGTTGACGTGGCCGCGGAAACGCTGGGCGATCCCGTCTATATCAGGGCTCAGAGCCCGGCGGAAGACCCGGGGGAGACCCTGCCGCCGACGACTCCGGACGCGGCGGACCCCACGGAGGATCCTTCCCGGCCGACGGAACCGGCCTCCGAAGAGCCGACGGAGCCGGCCGGGGAGAAGATCCTGCTCGGCTATGTCAGGGAAAACGGCAGATGGTATTACTACGCGGAGGAAGGTGTCCGCTATACCGGCTGGCTGCAGACCGAAGCGGGCTACAGCTACTTCGGCGAAGCCCGCAAGGAGGGCCTGTGCCGCATCGACGGCGCGTTCTATTACTTTGAGGACGGGATCATGCAGACCGGCCGCCGGCGGGTGCGCGGGACCTACATGGAGTTCGATGAGGTCACCGGCCGCCGTCTCGGCGATCCGGATCCGACCGTTCCGGGAGATCCGACCGATCCGCCGGAGACGGACCGCCCGCTGCACGGCGCGGTCGACGGGAAGCTGTACGAACACGGCGTGATCGTCACCGGCCTCCGGGAGATCGACGGCGCGTGGTATTACGCGGATGAAGCCGGGAACGTCCTGACCGGCAAATACCTGCTGAACGGCAGCTGGTACCTGTTCTGCTCGGACGGCCGCCGCGGCGAAGGTTTCTTCGAGGAAGGCGGAAACTGGTATTTTGCGGAAGACACCGGTGCCCTGAAGGGCGGCTTCGTGCCCGCGGGCGGCGCGCTCCGCTATTTTGATCCGGGCAGCTTCGCGATGGTGCGGAACACCAGCATCGGCATCTACCGGATCGACGAAAGCGGGATCTGCCACCGCGACGCCGCGGAAGTCACGGATGCGACCCTGGACGCTTACGTGGACTCCATCCTGGCGGCCTACGGCCGTTCGCCGCGCAATATTTACGATTACGTTTCACAGAACTACGCCTACACGGTCATGGGCTGGGATTCGGTCCGCAATCTGGCCATCCACATGTTCAATACCGGCTACGGCTCCTGCCTGAATTTCTGCGCCATCACGGAAATGCTCCTCAACCGCGCGGGCTACGCGACCCAGTGGGTGCGCGGCGAGCTGGGCCATTACTGGCTGCTGGTGGAAATGTCGCCGGGCGTCTGGCGCCATATGGACACTATGCGCAAGAACTACCACGTCTACGACCTGACCGACGCGGAGCTCCTCGCCAAGCACGACAACCCCTACGGTGTGAACTTCCATTGGGACACGTCCCAGTGGACCAGCACCACCACCACGGGACGCGGCGACGGCCCGCCCGCCGGCGGCACACCCACCACGGAAGCCCCGACGACCGAAGAACCGACTACGGAAGAACCGACGACCGAAGAACAGACCACGGAAGAACCGACCACCGAAGAACCGGCCACCGAAGAGCCGGCCACCGAAGAGCCGACCGCCGAAGAGCCGACCACGGAAGAACCGGTCACCGAGGAGACGACCACCGAGGAACCGGCCACGGAAGCGCCTACCGAAGCACCCACGGAAGCGCCTACCGAAGCGCCGCCGGAGGCCCCTACCGAAGCCCCCGAAACGGAGGCGCCCACGAAAGCCCCCACCGAGCCTCCGGCCACCGAAGCGCCCGAGACCACGGAAGCCGCGGGATCCGAGAGCACCGAAGAAGACGGCCCCGGTTCCGCGGAAACGGAAGCTCCCCAGGGATAAGAAATGATCAATATGAAAAGCAGATCCAACATCCTCATATGCCTCTGCCTGGCAGCCGTCCTGGCGCTTTCCGCCTGCGGCGGCAGCCCGGCGCAGACCGCGGACGGGACCTATGTGAAGCCCGTGGAGCCGTCCGAAACGGCGCCCGGCCCCGGCCCGGCCCGGGACACCACCGCCGTTCCGTCCGATGCTCCGTCCGTCCCGGACTCTTCCGAAACGGACGCTGCGACCGTTCCCGCAGTCCCGGAGACGACCGCCCCGCCCGCCGTGATCGCCACCGGCGCGGCCCCCGGCGAAGGGGTGACCGCCGCTCCGACAGACACCTCCCGGGACCCTTCGGAAGAGACCGGCGGCTCCACGGAAGACCCCGCGGAGACCGGTTCCGCCGCCCCCGGCACTTTCACGGAGGAAGACCTGGTCTTCACCTATAAGGGAAGGACCGTTCAGGTGGACGAAGCTTTCGTCTATGCGGACTTCGAGGAAGCCTGGGGCAGCCCCCGCATCGAAAAGGCCCAGGCCTGCATCGGCGGCGGCTACGACGAGAACTATTACTTCGGCGACCACCTTGCCGTATCCACGCTGGGCGACAGCGGTGAGCAGGTGATCTACGACATCTTCGTGGACGAACCCGGCTTTGCCACCGCCAAAGGCGCGGAGATCGGCCGGACGGACCGCGATGCCCTGCACCGCATCTACGGCGACCCGGAAGGCTCCTTCGGCCGTACGGACCGCTACAGCGCCGGCGGGATCCTCGTGTCTTTCACCTTTGACGGCGGGATCCTTTCCGGGATCGATTACAACCACACCCAGAACTGACTCTGACGGTCCGGCGCGCCCGGACCGCGGGACGGAGGCCCTATGGTTTTCAGCTCGCTGCCTTTCCTCTGCATATTCCTGCCCCTGGTCTTTGTGCTGCACACCCTGATCCGCAGCAACAAGGCCCGGAACGTGCTGCTGATGATCGCCAGCGTGCTTTTTTATTCCTACGGCGAACCGCTGTACGTGATCCTGCTCCTGGGCTCGGTCACGGTCAACTATTTCCTGGGACTGGGACTCAAGGACCGCGCCGCGCGCGACAAAAAATCGCGGGCGCGCAACCATGACAAACTCATCATCGGCCTCGGCGTCGCGTTCAACATCGCGCTGCTGGGCGTCTTCAAATACTCCGGCTTCCTGGTCGGGGAACTGAATAAGCTCCTGCCCACGGGGGCGCAGCTGGGAGTGCCGCAGCTGGCGCTGCCCATCGGTATCTCTTTCTATACCTTCCAGGTGCTGTCCTATCTGGTGGACGTGTACCGGGGCGAAACGCCGGTGCAGCGGAATTTCATCTCCCTGCTCTTGTACGTGTCCTTCTTCCCGCAGCTGATCGCCGGCCCCATCGTGAAATATCATGACATCGCGGAGCAGATGGATCACCGCACGCTGACGCCGGCCGGGATGAGCAAGGGACTGATCCGCTTCATCACGGGCCTGGGCAAGAAGGTCCTGATCGCCAACGGCATGGCCGTGGTGACGGACAGCATTTTCGCGCTGCCCGCCGCGGGCCTGGGCACGCTGGGCGCCTGGATGGGGGCCGTGGGCTTCCTGTTCCAGGACTATTTCGACTTTTCCGGCTATTCGGACATGGCCATCGGCCTGGGCCAGATGTTCGGGTTCCGTTTTAAGGAAAACTTCAATTATCCGTACATTTCCACCAGCTGCAGCGAATTCTGGCGGCGCTGGCACATCTCCCTGAACACCTGGTTCCGGGAATATCTGTACTTCCCGCTGGGCGGCAACCGGAAGGGCAAGGCCCGCACGTATCTGAACCTGTGGCTGGTCTTCCTGTTCACGGGCATCTGGCACGGCGCGGCCTGGACCTACATCGTCTGGGGCCTGTTCCAGGGCTGCTTCATCATCCTGGAGCGCCTGAAACTGGTGCCGTTCGTGAAAAACAAGATCACCGGCAATCTGTATACCATGCTGGTCATGCTGGTCGGGCTGATCATTTTCCGTTCGGATTCCCTGGCTTACGCAGGCCGGATGCTGAAGGCCTTCTTCGGCTTCGGCGGTCCGATGAGCGGCCAGACCTACAGCCTGGTCTCCGCGTATTTCGGCCCCTATTACCTGGCGCTGCTGGCGCTGTCCGTCTTCTTCTCGCTGCCGCTGTTCCGCAACGGCTGGCGGAAGGTCCGGGCGAGCCTGGCGGGACGGAAGACCGCCTCGGCGGTCTTCATGGGGGCGACCATGGCCGCCGCGCTGGCGATCCTGGTCCTGAGCCTGATGCAGCTGGCCACGGACAGCTACAACCCCTTCATCTATTTCCGCTTCTAGGAGGGCCGCATGAAGAAACTGCACGTCGTTTTCATAATCCTCGCGGTCCTGGTGATGGCCCTTCCCGCGGCCACCATGCCGCTCTTTGCGAACGCGGTGAACACCGAAAAGCGCGAACTGAGCAAACTGCCCGCCGTCATCCAGGAAGACGGCACGTTCAACCAGCGCTTCTCCGTGGAGATGAATACCTGGATCCAGGAACACATCGGCTTCCGCAACCTGATGGTCACCGCCAACAGCCGCCTGCGCACCGGTCTGTTCGGCCAGGGCGCCACGGACGACATCGTCGTGGGCCGGGACGGCTGGCTGTTCTATTATGAGAGCGTGGACGATTTCCTGCACGTGGCCACCATCACGGAGAGGAACGCCGCCAACGCCGCGCATACCGCCGCGATGTTCCAGCGCTACGCCGGATCGCAGGGCAGCCGCTTCCTGCTGGCTTTCCTGCCCAACAAGAACTCCGTTTACGGCCGGTATATGCCTTATTATTACGTCCCGCGCGGAACCGAAGGGAACCGCGAACTGTTCCTCAAAGCCCTGGCGGCGGAAGGCGTCAGTTATGTGGACGTGAAGCCGGCCCTGGAAGCGGTGAACCGGCAGCTGTACCAGAAGCAGGACAGCCACTGGACCTATGAAGGCGCCCTGATCGGTTACCGGACCGTCATGTCGGCCTCCGGGATGTCCTATAATTACTACGCCGGCCTGACCTTCACGGAGAAACGCGACTGGCCGGCCGACCTGGCCGTTTACCTCTACGGCGAAGGCGCGGAGCCCGACGTGCAGGCCTATCCGGACCACACCTTCGTCTACGGCTATGCCTCCCGCGCCGCTGCCGTGGACAGCCTGACGCTGGAGACCTACTCCGGCGGCAAAGGCGGCAGTCTGGTGATGTACCGCGATTCCTTTGCGAACACGATGCAGGCCTACCTGGCCGAAAATTTCGGCAAGGCCCTGTTCTCCCGCACCCTGCCCTATCAGGCGGATCTGATCGCGAAACAGCAGGCGGACCTGACCATCCTGCAGGTCACCGAACGCAGCCTCGCCTCTTACGTCTTCCGCGCGCCGCAGATGCCCGCGCCGCAGACCGAACTGGAAGGCGAAGCCCGCCCCGTCTCGGCTTCCCGCGTCTCCATGGACCGGGAAGACGCCGGCCTCTATACGCACCTGTACGGCACCGTGGACGAGACCCTTCTGGGTGATACCTACCGCGTCTTCCTGCTGGTGGGCGATACCGCCTCCCCGCAGGCCTATGAAGCCTTCCCGATCTACGAGAAGGAACTCCTCGGCCCGGCCGCCGCCGAAGACAACGGCTGGTCCCTCTATCTGCCGAAAGAATTGCTGGCGGATGCCCCCGCCCTCACGCTGTGCGTGGAAAGCGGCGGCGAACGCTACCTCTGCCCTCTGGGCAAATAAATGAAGCGCAGCGGGCCGCATCATCGCCCGCCCGACAGGAGCCAACCATGCTGGAAGTCAAAAATCTTCGCGTCCATTTCCTGAACGCCGCCCCCGACCGCTTCGCCGTCGACGGCGCCAGCTTTACCGTGGGCAACGGCGAGATCGTGGGCCTGGTCGGCGAGAGCGGCTCCGGCAAGTCCGTGACCGCGATGGCCATCAGCGGCCTGCTGCCGCGCCGCAAGAGCGAATACACCGGCGAGATCTGGCTGGACGGCGTGGAACTGCTCGGGATGGACCGCGAGGCCATGCGGAAGATGCAGGGGGACACCATCGGCGTGATCTTCCAGGAGCCCATGAGCGCCTTCGATCCCATCATGACCATCGGCCGCCAGGTGGAGGAAAGCCTGCTGGTCCATCATCCGGAAATGTCGGCCGGCGCCCGGCGCTCCGCCGCCCTGACGGCCCTCGCGGACGCGGAACTGGACGAACCGGAGATCGTTTACGAGAAATATCCCCACGAGCTGTCCGGCGGCATGCTGCAGCGCGCCATGATCGCCGCCGCGGTGATCCATTCGCCCAAACTGCTGCTCGCGGACGAGCCCACCACCGCCCTGGACGTGACCATCCAGGGCCAGATCCTGGACCTGTTGAAAAAGATCAACAAGACCAAAGGGACCTCCATCCTCTTCATCTCTCACAACATGAGCGTCATCCGCAAGCTGAGCGAGCGCGTGCTGGTCATGCACTGGGGGAAGATCGTGGAAGAGGGGAGCGTGGAGGAAGTGTTCCTCCGCCCGAAGGACCCGTACACCCAGAAGCTCATCGCCTCGATCCCCGCGCGGGACCGCCACCTGACCCGACTGAAGACCCGCCCGGCGAACCCGCAGGACGGCCGCCGGATGCCCGCCCCCGGCCAAACCTGACGGCCGCCTGCCCCTGAAAGGAGAACATCATGCGCATCGTTCCCGAAGTGACCGTTCCAGCCCACAGCGCTGTCCGCATCCAGGGCCCGAAAACCGTTTACGTCGACCCCTTCCATCTGGCCGGGGCGCCTCATGACGCGGACCTCATCTGCATCACGCACGACCACTACGACCATCTCTCCCCCGAGGACATCGCCCGCATTGCCGGCCCGGACACCTGGTTCGCCTTGCCCGAGACCTGCCGGGACGCGGCCGTGAAGGCCGGCCTGCCGGAGGAGCGGATGCTGCTCCTGAGCCCCGGCGAGCACCTGACCTGGCAGGGGATCGTCATCGAAGCGGTCCCGGCCTACAACGTGGGCAAGAAATTCCACCCGCAGGCCAACGCCTGGCTGGGCTATGTGATCGAAATGCTCGGCCGCCGCTACTATGTCGCCGGCGATACGGACGATAACCCGGACGTGCGCCGCGTCCGCTGCCACGTCGCCATGCTGCCCGTGGGCGGCACCTATACCATGACGGCTGCGGAAGCCGCCGGGTTGGCGAATGCCATCCGCCCGGGCGTGGCCGTCCCCACCCATTACGGTGACATCGTGGGCCAGTCCCGCGACGCGGACGAATTCGCCCGCCTGCTGGACCCCCGCATCCGCTGCGATCTTGCGAAGTGATCCGCACCCTGCCCGGACCTGTTCCTTGGCCCGGCCCGCGCAGAACTGCTTGCAATCTGTTCCAAAATATCATATAGTACGGACAATGCCGCCCCGAGCGGCATCCGAAAAGGAGAAGGATTATGAAAAAAAGAAGCCTGGCCTTGCTGCTGGCAGCCGTGATGCTGCTGACCCTCACCGCCTGCGGAGAAGGCGGCAGCAACCCTACCACCGCACCCAAGACGCCTACCGGCGCCGACGCCCGCAGGGAAGCCAACGAGATCACCGTGGGGATCGCTCAGGACTTAAGCAGCTCCCTCGGCCCCTATCAGCTTTCCACGGCCGGTACCCGGGAAGTGATGTTCAACGTTTTCGAAGGCCTGTACAAAGCGGATCAGACCGGTGATTTCAAGCCCGCGCTGGCCACCGGCCACACCGTCTCCGACGACGGCCTGACCTACACGTTCACCCTGCGGGAAGGTGTCAAATTCCACAACGGTGCCGTCATGACGGCCCAGGACGTGATCCATTCCTACAATACCTGCGCCGCCACGTCCGTGGACAGCTCCATCAAGAAGATCCTGGAGAACGTCACGGAGATTAAGGAAGACGGCGGCAAGGTCGTGATGACCCTGGCCCAGCCCAACAGCGATTTCATCGCCTACGTGGGCTCCGTCTACATTTCCCCTGCCGCCTATACGGACCAGGATACCAAGCCCGTGGGCACCGGCCCCTTCAAATTCGTGAGCCGTACCGTGCAGGACAACGTGGTGATCGAGCGCTTTGACGATTACTGGGGAGAAAAGGCCGGCCTGAGCAAGATCACCTTCAAGATCTTTGAAAACGCGACCGCCCTGGTCACCGCGCTGGACGCCGGCGCCGTGGATCTCGTGGCCCACCTGTCCGTCAGCCAGGTCAAAGGCCTCTCCAAGGACTATCAGGTCCTGGAAGGCAGCATGAACCTCGTGCAGGCCTTGTATCTGAACCATGAAGTGAAGCCCTTGAACGACATCCGCGTGCGCCGCGCCCTGTGCTACGCCGTCGACGTGGACGCCATGCTGGATCTGACCGCGGAAGGCCACGGCCACAAACTGGGCTCCTCCATTTATCCTTCCTTCAAGAAGTATTTTGACGAAAGCCTGATCAGCGCCTACCCGCACGATGAAGCGAAAGCGAAGGAACTGCTGACGGAGGCGGGCTATGGGGGCGGCTTCGACCTGACCATCACCGTTCCCGGCAACTACACGCCGCACGTGGACACCGCCATGGTGCTGGCGGAGCAGCTCAAGGCCGTCGGGATCCGTGCCACCGTGCAGGAAGTCGAATGGAACACCTGGCTGACCGACGTCTACCAGGGCCATAAGTTCGAAGCCACCGTCTGCGGCTTCGACGCCTCCACCCTGACCGCCGGCGCCCTGCTGAGCCGCTATGAATCCACTTCGTCCAAGAACATGTGCTCCTACAAGAGCGTCCAGTTCGACGCCTTCATGCAGGAAGCCGCCTCCATCACGGACGACGCGCGCCGCACCGAACTGTACAAGTCCGCGGCCAAATGCCTGTCTGACGACGCCGTGAACGTCTATCTGCAGGACCTGGCGGACTTCGTCGCGATCCGCTCCACGCTGAAGGGATATGAATTCTACCCCATCTACGTGATGGACCTGAGCAAAGTAACGTATTAAGCGCAGGCGTGGCCGACGGCCGCGCGATAAAATCCGCCGGGAAGCAGGGGCGGCCATCGGCCGCCCGGCTGCAGCCATGACCCGCGGACGCGCCTTCCGCCGTCCGCTCCTGCTGAAAAGGACCCCGTGACCGCATGAATTTTGTCCTCAAAAAACTGGGCACCCTCCTTCTCACCCTCCTCATCCTTTCCTTCGTCGCCTATGCGGCGTTCGAAATGGTGGGCGATCCGGTGAACCTGATCCTGGGCACCAACGCCTCTCCGGAGGACGTTGCGGCGCTCCGGGAAAGTCTGGGCCTGAACAAGCCCCTGCTGGTGCGTTACCTGCGCTGGCTCACGGGCTTTATTTCCGGCGATCTGGGCAGCTCCTACATCTACCGCATCCCCGTGAGCAGCATGATCGGCGAAAAGCTGGGCGTCACGATCTTCCTGACCCTGATGGGCTTCGGCCTGACCCTTCTGTTCTCCATTCCGCTGGGCGTCTACGGCGCCCGCCGCGAGGGCAGCTGGGCGGACCGCCTGCTGACCGTGGTCAACCAGATCGTGATGGCGGTGCCGGCCTTTTTCGTGGCCATCCTGCTGATGGTCCTGTTCGGCGTGGCCCTGCGCCTTTTTACGCCCGGGAGCTTTGTCCCCTTTGAGGAATCCCCCGGCGCGTTCCTGCTTTACATGATCTTCCCGGCCCTGTCCATCGCCGTGCCCCGCACCGCCATGACGGCGAAAATGCTGCGCTCCTCCATCCTGGGCGAGATGCAGCAGGATTACGTGCGCACGGCCTACAGCCGGGGCCACAACCGGCAGACCGCCCTGAAGGCCCACGCCTTCAAGAACGCGCTGCTGCCGGTCATCAGCTTCATGGCCTCCACCATGGCGGAAATGCTGGCGGGCTGCATCGTGATCGAGCAGATCTTCTCGATCCCGGGCATCGGCCGCCTGCTCATGGTGTCCATCAGCAACCGCGACATCCCGGTGGTGGAAGCCATCGTGATGATCCTGGCGGTCTGGGTCATGGTCGTGCACTTCCTCGGGGAAGTTGCGGGCGAGATGCTGGACCCCCGGCGCAGAGCGTAAGGGGAGCGTGCCATGATCAGAAAACTGTTTGCCAAGCATGACAACTGGTTCTTCAAGGCGGGCTTCGTCATTACCGTCTTCATGGTGCTGCTCGTACTGATCGGGCAGATCTGGACGCCGTACGACCCCGCCGCGATGGACGCGGCCGCTAAGGCCCAGGGCCCGTCCTGGGCCCACCTGATGGGGACCGATTACTTCGGCCGCGACATTTTTTCCCGCGTGCTGGAAGGCGCCGGCGCCACGCTGATGATCGCCTTCTTCGTGGTCCTGCTCGGGGCCGGCCTGGGCACGCTGGTCGGCGCGCTGACCGGTTATTTCGGCGGTGTGGTGGACGAGGTGCTGATGCGCATCTGCGACGCCCTGACCGCCTTCCCCAGCGTCCTGCTCGCCCTGATCATCCTGGCCGTCCTGGGACCGGGCCGGCTGAACGTGATCGGCGTCCTGGCGCTGGTCTTCATCCCGAGCTTCGCGCGCATCGTCCGCACCGAGTATGCCCGCATCAAGAAACTCAACTACGTGTCGCTGGCCAAACTGCAGGGCATCGGCACGCCGCGCATCCTGCTCAAGCACATCCTGCCGAACATCCTGCCGGTCCTGCTGCCCGCCGTTTCCATCGGCTTCAACAACGCGGTGCTGGCGGAGGCCAGCATGAGCTTCCTGGGCGTGGGCGTCTCCGCTTCGGAAGTCTCTCTGGGCCGGATGCTGTCCGATTCGCAGAACTACATCCTGCGCGGTCTGCCCTGGTATGCGATCTTCGTGGGCCTGACCATCGTGCTGCTCATCCTGGGCTTTTCCCTGCTGGGCGAAGGCCTGCGGCGGGAGGACTGAACCATGGCGGAATCCAATATCCAAAACACCGGCAAAAAGATCCTGGAGGTCCAGAACGTTTCCACGTCCTACACCCGCAAATCCCCGATGGGGCAGGTGAAGATCCAGCACGTCCTGCATGACGTGAGTTTCGACCTCTACGAAGGCGAAGCGCTGGGCCTCGTGGGCGAGAGCGGCTCCGGCAAGACCACCCTGGCCCGCGCGATCCTGGGCTTCCTTCCTAAATATGAAGGGAAGATCACCCACTACTCCGAGCGCCCCCAGGTCATCTTCCAGGACCCCTATACCGCCCTCAATCCGGCCCGCACCGTGGAATGGATCCTGGGCGAACCGCTGCGCGCGCTGGGGAAGAAGGACCCCGCGGAGCGCCGCGCCCGCATCGCCGAAATGCTGGAGAAGGTCGGGCTGGACGAAAGCTATCTGACCCGGCGGCCGTCCCAGCTCTCCGGCGGCCAGCGCCAGCGCATCTCCATCGCCGCCGCGCTGATCATGGAGCCCCGCTTCATCGTGGCGGACGAGCCGGTCTCGGCTCTGGACGTGACCATCCAGGCCCAGATCCTGGAGCTGATGGCGCGCATGAAGGAGGAATACGGGCTGAGCTACCTGTTCATCTCCCACGACATGAACGTGGTCTACCAGCTCTGCGACCGCGTCATCGTCATGCGCAAGGGCGTCGTGGTGGAAGAGGGCCCGATCGACCAGATCTTCGACGCGCCCCGCCATCCGTACACCCGCGAACTGGTGGAGGCGTCTAGGTAGGGCCGATCCTGCGAAAAAGATCGTCAAAAATGCATTTTGTACTTGCCAGTTCGCAAAAAAAATGCTAAACTATTCCAGAAAAACGGGCGAAAGCCTTTTTATAGTTCTCAGGGAGGGATTTATGAGTTTAGAAACTGAAATCAAAGAAGAGATCATCGCCGAAGTCCAGGAAACGGCGAAAGAAGCAGCCGAGCCGGTAGCCGAGGCTGCAGAAACTGTCGCGGCCCAGGCGGTAACCGAACTGAGCGAAAAGGCAGAGGCTGTCAAAGAGGAAGCCGCGGAATCCATGGCCGACCTCAAGGACGAGCTGGAAGCATCCCTGAAGCAGGGACCGCCTACCGATGACCCGGTGTGGGCTCGGTTTGAGGAACTGCTGGCCAGCAAGGAAGCCATCCCGGTCAAGATCGAAGCCGTCGTCAAGGGCGGCGTGACCACGACCATCGACGGCATCCGCGCCTTCATCCCCGCCTCCAAGGCCGCCGCTTCCCGCGTGGAAGATCTGGAGACCTTAAAGGGCCTGGAGACCGAAGCAGTCGTCATCACCGCGGAACGCCCCGGCAAGAAGCTGGTGCTGTCCGTCCGTGACGCCCTGCGCCGCAAGGAAAAAGCCAGCCGCGCCGCCGCCATGGCGGAATGCGTGGAAGGCGCCGTGATGGAAGGCGTTGTGGATTCCCTGATGGACTACGGCGCTTTCATCAAGCTGAACAACGGCGTTTCCGGCCTGCTGCACGTGTCCCAGATCAGCTACGAACGCGTGGCGAAGCCTTCGGACGTGCTGAAGGAAGGCGATCCGATCACCGTGAAGATCATCGGCGTGAAGGACGGCAAGATCTCCTTAAGCAAGAAGGCGCTGGAAGAAGCGCCCGCCCGCAAGGAAAGAGCCCCCCGCGGCGACCGTCCGGAGCGCGAGCCCCGCGAAGGCGACCGGGAAAGACGTCCCCGCGAACGCCGGGAACGTGAAGAGGTGTTCAATTATAAGGAGACCGGCAAGGCTTCCACTTCTCTGGGCGACCTGCTGAGCGGCATCAAACTGGATGACTGACAGCACCCGGATCTGAGAGAAAAGGGGCGGCCGGAGCCGCCCCTTTTCACATTCCCGCCCAGCCGGAAAGAGCAGCGTTTTTGCAGAACAAAAAAAGTTTCAAAAATTGCAAAAAAACTGTTGACAACCCCCTGCTGTTGTGGTAGATTACTCAATGCGCCGCTCAAAAGGCGTGTGGCACCTTGACAATTAAATGATGCATTCCAACCCTGAAAATTCCTGAAAGAACAGCGGGGCTGCGGACCGGGCTCACACCGGAACGAAGCCGAAACCGCGACGCATTACGTACAGATGCGCGAGGAATTAACAGAGGTCATGAAAGCGACCAAAACAAACAAGTAAAAAACGGATTAAGTCAGCGATGACTGATCTGGATCAATTTCAACAAGAGAG
>JAFRRM010000035.1 GCA_017428105.1 Lachnospiraceae bacterium
AAAGACTGGCAAAAATCCTTGTTTGGGGTTAGAATAGGGGCGTGTTGAATTGTTCATAGCAAGTCCATTCTAACACAAAAAGGGTCACCTGGCTAAAACCAGATGACCTCTTTTTCGTTAGGGCGTTTTTTCACAGCCCCTGTTATTTTCTTATACCTGACACATATTGCACGAGTTTTTTACTTTCGCATTTTGCATCTTCGCGTGGCGTGTACACCAACCTGCTATTTTTTAATGTGTCATCTACCTGACAAAAACCTTCTAAAAACTGCGTTTTATGTTGATATAGCGTCATATTTGCACTGTTAAAAGGTTTTAAGTTTTGTACTCATTTTATGAACATCGCATCCCCGAAGGAGAAAAACCGATACCGTTCCCGGATGGCTTCCTCGTACGCCTTCATGATGTTTTCCCGCCCCGCGAGCGCGGAGACCAGCATCATCAGCGTGGATTTCGGCAGGTGGAAGTTGGTGATCAGGGCGTCCACGATCCTGAACCGGTAACCCGGGTAAATGAAGATGTCCGTCCAGCCGCTGCAGGGCTGCAGCAGGCCGTCCTCCCGGGCTGCCGATTCCAGCGTGCGGCAGCTGGTGGTGCCGACCGCGATCACGCGGTGTCCCTCCTGCTTCGCTCGGTTGATCAGGGCAGCCGCTTCCGCGTTGACCTCGTAATACTCGCTGTGCATGTGATGCTCTTCCACTGTGTCGGCCTTGACCGGGCGGAAAGTCCCCAGTCCCACATGCAGTGTGATCTCTGCCACGGAAACGCCTTTTTCCCGGATCTGCGCCAGCAGTTCCTGCGTAAAATGCAGGCCGGCCGTAGGCGCCGCAGCAGAGCCGTCGTACTTGGCGTAGACGGTCTGATAGCGGTTCTTGTCCTCCAGGCGATGGGTGATGTACGGGGGGAGGGGCATCTGGCCCAGCTGATCCAGGATCTCTTCAAAGATCCCGTCAAAGGAAAAGCGGACCAGCCGGTTCCCGTCCGGCAGGACTTCCGTGATCTCCCCTTCCAGCAGGCCGCCGCCGAAGGAAAGGCGCGCGCCTTCGCGGCATTTCTTACCGGGACGGACAAGCGTTTCCCAGGTGTTTTCCCGGTCCTCGATCCGTTTCAGAAGCAGCAGTTCCACCGCCGCGCCGGTCTCCTTGCGGACGCCCAGCAGGCGGGCGGGGATCACCTTGGTATTGTTGATCACCAGGCAGTCGCCGGGAAGGAGCTCGCCGATGATGTCGCGGAAAATGCGGTGCGAGATCCCGCCGGTATTCCGGTCCAGCACCAGGAGGCGCGAGGACGAGCGGTCCGCGAGCGGGTCCTGGGCGATCAGTTCTTGGGGCAGTTCATAATCAAAATCCGATACGTTCATAGGTCCTCTATCCGCAGAGTGACCCGAGATGACGGTCCGCATGAGGTCATGCAGCGCCGGTCCCGGGTCGCTCGCTAATGGTCTTATTCGGCGCGGATCAAGTCCGTGCGTTACTCGGCTTTTTCAAAGAAATCAGCGGAAACGTAGCCTTCCTTGCCGGTGGGCGACTGAGGGTTGCCGTGGCCGTCGTCGGTCAGCATGTCTTTTACATGGACCCAGCCGTCCAGTTCCTCAATGATCTCCAGGGCATAGCCTTCCGGGAACGCCGCAACGATGTTGTCCTCTTCCGTCGTCATGGAGGAACGCATCCGCAGCACGGAATCATCAACACCGGTCACGTACCCGATCGGGCCTTCCGGCACATACGCCGTCGTCGTGGGCTCCGTCACCACCGGCTGCGTCGTGGTGGGCGCTTCCGTGGTCTCGGGCACGTACGTCTCGTAATTGTTGGTGGCCAGCTGTGCCAGATACTTCTTCAGGATCGGATCGCTTTCCACGGCGTTCTTGTTGGCCGCGCTCACTTCGTTGGAGAGTTTCTCCACGGGGCTTCCGTCGTAAGTGTTGACGATGTACTTATATTCCGGCGTGTTCGTGTCGGTCAGGGGCATCAGGCGCAGGTTCTTCTGATCGTCCTGCTTGACGTAATACCAGCCGATGGTGGGCAGCTGCGTGTCGATGTTCCAGAACTTGCTGTTGTAGGTCACGAACAGGCCGGTCTCCGTCTTTTTCAGGCCCGGATACGCATAAATGCGGATATCGTTATAACTTTCGTACGCCTTGGATTCCAGCGTCATCTGGAGGGAGTTGACGGTCTCTTCGGGGACGACGATCTTTTCCATGGCGGCCGCGTCCGCTTCGGTCTTGGCCTTGAAATAGTTCTTCACCAGCTGTTCGATCTGCTCGTCCTCGTTCTTGGCCCAGACTTTCTTGCGGTGGTCACGGCTGATCAGGATGATCAGAAGGCCGGCCAGCGCCGCCAGGAAGATGGCGCCGCCGATGATGATCGGCTTCCAGGGGATGGGCCGTTTGACCTTCGGTTCGGAGTACTCTTCTTCGTCATCGTAATAGTCCAGATCGTCCTTTTTCTTCTTATGGACTACGGAAGCGGCTTTGCCAAACGGATTCTTCTTCGCTTTTCCGGGTGCTTTCGGGGCGGGTTCCTTTGCGGGCTTCTCCGCGGGTTCCTGGCCGGATTTATAGCTTCCGTCGACGAAGATCATCGGTTTGATCTCCGCATCGTCGGACGTGACGTCGATGGCGTCCGCGGAATAATCGATGTCCGTGAAATCGGAATCGGTCTCATGCAGGTCAAAATTCCAATGGAACAGCCCGTCATTTTTATTTTCATTCGCCATGATCAAGACTCCTTTTCGTGCAGTTTGAACGCAGCGGCTTTTGCAGCTCTCTGCATACACCGTCATCATACCAAAGGGAAGAATTATTGTCAAAACTTTTTTCGAAAGACTTGATACTTTTGACGAATTGTTGTAAGATACTCCTGCGCGCACCAGTAGCTCAGTGGATAGAGCGGCGGCCTCCGGAGCCACAGACGTAGGTTCGATTCCTATCTGGTGTACTTTTTTATCCCTTGATCCCCCCGTCAAGGTCTCAAATGGATCATGTTTCTTTCTGCGGTGAGTTTTACCGTCTTATTTCCGTGCGGCTTCCTTCCGCGGTCCTCCCGGAACAGGACCCTGCCTCCCTTGCCCGTCACGGCGGATGGCATTATCCGTCCGTGCGGGATAAAAATGCCTATTTCTTTGACTGCGGGACCGCTTACCGGCAGTATCTGGCCGGAGCGCCGCTCACGGAGATCGCAGATGCCGCCGAGTACGATTTTCTGCATCATCAGTGGGATTTGTCCGCGGCGTCCGTGGGGCATGAGATCACCGGCGCGGTCCGGCCGCAGTGGGCGCTCCGCCTCCGGCCGGCTGCCGAGAACCAGGCCGGAGATCTTTCCCCGTTCTGTCTCTGCTGGGACCGGTATCTGCTGGAGCCTCTCTGCCGTTTCCTGTCGTCCGCTTCATTTTCCTTTCAGTCCGTCCGCTCGGAGGATCTGGCGCGGCTGGGGACGGACGAGGCCGGATTCTGGGAACGGTTCTGGAAAGAACTCCCGCAGCAGGATCCGCCGGAGCTCGGCGGCGACCTCATCCTCACCGGCCGGCGCGGCCTGTACGGAGCTGCCGTCCTCTTCTATCCGGGACTGCTGTCCCGTCTGCACGGCCGGTTCTCCGATTTCCGCCTGCTGCTCAGCAGTCCTCACGAGGCCGTCATTTTCCCGGCGGCCGGCGTCCCGCAGAACGACGGGGTCCGACGTCCCGGCGCCCGGATCCCAAACGCCGATGCCGCGGAAGAGCCGGGTTTTGTTCCGGCACTGTTTCAATATACGGTAGAGACCGGGCTCACGCCTTGCTAAATATGGTATTTTTCTCCATCTTCTCCTTGACATTTTTTCGGAATTTGGATAAATTGGTTAGGTGGAGGTTTCCTATGAACAAGCTCGGATTTGACAATGATCGCTATCTTTCCCTGCAGTCCCAGATGATCCGCGAGCGGATCGAATCCTTCGGCGGCAAACTGTATCTGGAGTTCGGCGGCAAGCTCTTCGACGACTACCACGCCTCCCGCGTGCTGCCCGGTTTCCAGCCCGACAGCAAGATCAACATGCTGAAGCAGCTGAAGGACCGCGCGGAGATCGTCATTGCGGTCAGCGCGAACGACATCGAAAAGAACAAAGTCCGCGGCGATCTGGGCATCACCTACGATCTCGACGTGCTGCGCCTGATCGATGCCTTCCGCGGGAACGATCTGTACGTCGGCAGCGTGGTCCTGACACATTACACCGGCCAGGAAGCGGCGGGCCAGTTCTGCGCCCGGCTGGAGAATCTGGGCGTCAAAGTGTACAAGCACTACATCATCGCCGGTTATCCGCTGGACGTGGAGCACATCGTGAGCGCCGACGGTTTCGGCAAGAACGATTACATCGAGACCTCCCGCCCGCTGGTCGTCGTGACGGCGCCCGGCCCCGGCAGCGGCAAAATGGCCACCTGCCTCTCCCAGCTCTATCACGAAAACGAGCGCGGCATCAAAGCCGGCTATGCGAAGTTCGAAACGTTCCCGATCTGGAACCTGCCGCTCAAGCACCCGGTCAACCTGGCATACGAAGCCGCCACGGCGGACCTGAACGACGTGAACATGATCGACCCCTTCCACCTGGAAGCCTACGGCGTCACCACGGTCAACTACAACCGCGACGTGGAGATCTTCCCGGTGCTGGAGGCCATCTTTGCCAAGATCTACGGCAAATGCCCCTACAAATCTCCCACCGACATGGGCGTCAACATGGCCGGCAACTGCATCGTGGATGACGAAGCCGTCTGCGCCGCCGCCAAACAGGAGATCCTGCGCCGCTATTACACCGCCCTCATGGAAAAACGCCTGGGCCGCGGCAGCGACAGCGAAGTGCAGAAGATCCTGCTGCTGATGAAGCAGGCCGACATCACCACGGACGACCGCCCGGTGGTCGCCGCCGCGCTGGCCCGCCAGGAAGAGACCGGCAATCCCAGCGTCGCCATCGAGCTCAACGACGGCCGCATCATCACCGGCAAGACCTCCGACCTGCTGGGCGCCGCCTCCGCCGTCCTGCTCAACGCCCTGAAGAAGCTGGGCGGCATCGACCCGGCCATCCTCCTGATGGAGCCGGACATCATCGAGCCCATCTGCGAGCTCAAGACGCACCACCTGGGGAATCACAACCCGCGCCTCCACACGGACGAAGTGCTGATCGCCCTGGCCATCTGCGCCTCGCGCAGCGAAGTGGCGAAGAAAGCGATGGACCAGCTGGACAAACTCGCCGGCTGCGAAGCCCACTCCACGGTCATCCTCTCCCCGGTCGACATGGCGACGTTCCACAAGCTGGGCGTCCACCTGACCTGCGAACCGAAACATCAGACGAAAAAGCTTTTCCACCGGAGATGATCGTCGGTTTTACCGGGAAGGCGCTTCCAGGCAGCCGATAATAAATCAAAAACAGAAAACAGGCGTGTCCATAGTCGGGCACGCCTGCTTTTTTCATTCGGAATTTGGGTTGAAAACCGTGGTTCTTCGGAATCACGCTTCCCTCACTGCATCCGGCCTGTTGACCGCCGGCGTCTCCACGCGTCTGATCAGATACAGGCAGTACGCAGCTGCGATGACGATCATAAGGCCGTGCACGACCCAGTTGAGCACGGAGGACATTTCGCCCGCCGCGAATTTGGAGAATACATCGGTCAGGCTATGGGACAAAATGCACGGGAGAAGGCTTCCGCTTTTGTAAAAGACCAGCGTAACGATAAATCCGAACGCCACCGCGAAAACCACCTGAACCAGCGTCTCGCCCAGTTGCTGGCCGGTAAAAAGATTCAGGATATGCCCCGCGCCGAAAGTAACGGAGGACACGATCACGGCCGGCTTAACGCCGCTTTCCTTCAGCATGGCCTTGAACAGAAAGCCCCGGAAGATCAGCTCCTCGGCAAACCCGACCAGCGCCATGGATACGACCGCACAGATCTGCCCCGGGAGCGGATAACGCACCGAGATGCCGCCCCAGAGGTTGAAGCTCGCAATGATCCACAGCGGAAGAAACCAGAGCATGGCCCGGCTGTTTCCGGCCCATCCGGCCAGACCGTATTTCTCCATCAGTCCGTTCTTCTTCACGAACAGGAACATCAGCACGGAGACCGCGATCAGCCCCAGCATCATATAAAGGCTGTCGTCCCCGAGGTTGCGCAGTGTCCCCATGGAGACCGTATACAGAACGATCCAGAAGACGGCAAAAGTGATCTCGCTTTTTTCATACAGTTTTTTCATGATCTCCCTCCTGTTCGACGGCAAGCAATGCCCCGATGAAAGCGCGCTCCAGATGCGATGCGATCAGATCTTCGTCATATTCCAGCTTATTGTTGGCAATGATGCTGGCATATCCGTGGACAAACAGCGCGACTGTTAAAAAGATCCCTTTTGTCTTTTCCCTGTCCAGCCCGATGCCTTCCTGCATGGCGGACAGGACCGGGACCAGTTCTTCGGAGTCGATCATCTCCAGCAGATTATTCTCTTTGGCATACCCGGACTGAAACAGGAAGCGGAACAGATGGGGCTCCCTGATCGCGAAGCGGATATAGTTGAGGCCGATCTCCAGGAGCGGGTCGAACTTTCCGGAAGCGCGCATCAGATACTCCGTATGATAGCGGTCCGTCCGGGAATAAACGGCCCTCTTCAGGTCTTCCATCGTGGCGAAATGATACATGACCGGCTGGGTGGAACAGTTCAATTTCTGGGCGACCGTTCTGGCGTTGACCGCTTCCGCGCCGGATCCGCGCGCGATCTCAAACGCGGCGTCCACGATCATCTCCCGGGTGATTCTGCTTTTCGGCGGCATGGCTTCTCCTATAAAAGCATTTGTTATATAACATAAGTTATAAATATAGCCGATGCGTTTGTCAAGACGTTTTCCGAAAAAAAAGAAAGACGCTTTCAAACGAAGCGTCTCTTTCCGGGCGGTCCGCCTTTCTATGGACCTGTTATTGCCGCGGCTGTCTGATCCCGCTCATTCCGCGTTTACCGGTTCATGGTCTCCGGGGCAGCGTCAGTATCCCGGCGCAGTCAGAGACCTGAGTATATGTCAGGTCCGGAAGGTCTTCTCTCAACTCATCGGCAACGAAATAGAACTCCTCTTCGTCCCACTCCTCTCCCGCCGCCTCCCGGCAGCGCTCGAGGCCCGCACGCGTCTCAAACGCGACGTCGCCGATCAGGATCATTCCGCCGGGGGCCAGCCGGTCCGCCAGCATTCGGAGAAACGGAACTTTCTGCGCATCCGTCAGGTGATGCAGGGAGTAGGTGGCCACGATGAAATCGTACTTCCGGGCTCGCAGCGGTTCCGCCAGGCCGTCAGTGAAATCGCCCGGACATAACTGCGCTTCCGGCATTTTGGCGGAGGCCAGTTCGATCATCCGGGGCGAGAAATCCTGTCCGTAAATAGTACATCCGTGCTCATACAGTTTCGCGGTAAGCGTGCCCGTGCCGAAGCCGATGTCCAGCACCGAGGCACCTGGCTTTTCCATGACGATCCGGAAAATGCCTCCCAACACCTCCCTGTACCCGGCAAAAGGATACGTATTTTCCTCATCGGAGAGGCCGACCGCTTTGTCGTATCCGTCCGCCCACAGATCAAAGCCTTTAGTATCCAGCATATTTCGGTATCCTTTCCCATCCACCGCTCAGGCCTGACAGATCGGCATAAAAAGCGGGGCCGGTCTCCCGGCCCCGTTCCGTATTTACTGAAGCTTTTCCAGATCTTCCTTGGTAACGTCCTTGATGGACAGGTTGATGCGGCCCATCTTGTCGACTTCCAGGACTTTGACGACCACTTCGTCGCCGACCTTCAGTTCGTCTTCGATCTTCTCGATGCGGCGCTTGGAGATCTTGGAGATGTGAACACCGCCTTCCTTGCCGGGCACCAGTTCGATGAACGCGCGGCTCGGGATGATGGTGACCACGCGGCCGCGGAACACCTGGCCGGGCTCCACGTCGTTCACGATGGCTTCGATGGTGCGGATGGCCTTGTTGATCATGGCCATGTCGGTGCCGCACACCGCGACGGAGCCGTCGTCCTCGATGTCGATCTGCACGCCGGTGTCCTCGATTATCTTGTTGATCACCTTGCCCTGCTTGCCGATCACGTCGCCGATCTTGGTGGGATCGATGGTGATGGACACGATCTTCGGCGCCCACTTGCTGATCTCCGGACGAGGCTCGGCGATGGCCTTGCTCATGACTTCGTCCATGATGTACAGACGGGCGTCCCGGGCACGGGCGATGGCGCCGCGGATGATGGATTCGGTCAGACCGTGGATCTTGATGTCCATCTGGATGGCCGTGATGCCCTTATGGGTGCCGGTCACCTTGAAGTCCATGTCGCCGAAGAAGTCTTCCAGCCCCTGGATGTCGGTCAGCAGGACGAAATCATCTTCCGTCTCGCCGGTCACCAGGCCGACGGAAATGCCGCCCACCATGGACTTGATCGGCACGCCGGCCGCCATCAGCGCCATGCAGGAGGCGCAGGTGGAAGCCATGGAGGTGGAGCCGTTGGATTCCATGGTCTCGGACACGCAGCGGATCGCGTAGGGGAACTCTTCCGTGGAAGGGATCATGGGCAGCAGGGCCCGTTCCGCCAGCGCGCCGTGGCCGATCTCGCGCCGTCCCGGGCCGCGGGAAGGCTTGGTCTCGCCGACGGACCAGCTCGGGAAATTGTAGTGGTGCATGTAGCGCTTCTGCGTCACGGTGCGGTCCAGGCCGTCGATCTTCTGGGCTTCGGACAGCGGGGCCAGCGTGCAGGCGTCGATGATCTGCGTCTGGCCGCGGGTGAACATGGCGGAGCCGTGAGCGCGGGGCAGCACGTCGATTTCGGCGTGCAGCGGACGGATCTGGTCCATGCGGCGGCCGTCGGGACGCTTGCGGTCCTTCAGGATCATCTTGCGCACGGTCTTCTTCTGGAACAGGTAGACCGCTTCGCCGACCAGGGGCAGCCACTCTTCGTTGTCCGCGTAGCGCTCTTCCAGGCGGGCCGTGATCTCGCGGATGTTTTCATCGCGGACGGCCTTCTCATCCGTGAAGACGGCTTCTTCCATCGCTTCGGGAGTGATGAAGGAAACGATGTCATCATACAGCTCGGCGGGCACTTCGTGCGCTTCGTAGCTGTGCTTCGGCTTGCCGACTTCGTCCACGATGGTCTGGATCCAGGCGATGATCTGCTTGTTCAGCTCATGGGCCTGGAAGATGGCGTCCAGCATGACGTCTTCCGGGACTTCGTTGGCGCCGGCTTCGATCATGATGACCTTATCCTTCGTGGAGGCGACGGTCAGGGCCAGATCGGAGGCCAGACGCTCGGCTTCGGTGGGGTTGAAGCAGAATTTGCCGTCCACCAGGCCGACCATGGTGGCGGCGATGGGGCCGTCAAACGGCACGTCCGAGATAGAGGTGGCGATGGAGCAGCCCAGCATGGCGACCACATCCGGATTGCAGTCCGGATCCACGCTCATGATGAGGTTGCTTAAGGTCACGTCGTTGCGGTAGTCCTTCGGGAACAGCGGACGCATGGGACGGTCGATCACGCGGCTGGCCAGCGTGGCGTGCTCGGAGGCTTTGCCTTCGCGCTTGTTGAAGCCGCCGGGGATCTTGCCGACGGAGTACATCTTTTCCTCGTACTCGACGGTCAGGGGGAAGAAATCGATGCCGTCGCGGGGCTTTTCGGAAGCCGCGATGGTGGAGCAGACGATGGTGTCGCCGTAGTGCATGAACGCACAGCCGTTGGCCTGGGCGCCGACCCGGCCGATGTCGACGGACAGGGTCCTGCCGGCCAGTTCCATGGAATAGGTCTTGTACATAGTTTCTCCTTTTCTTTTTGGCTGGCGGCAGACGTTCGAAACAACAAATAAACGGACGAGGTCCTCATCCCCTTATTTGATGTCCCGAATCAGGCTGCCGCCGGATTTGGTCCTGAGTGCTACACAAAAGCAGAGGGTGGAAGCCCCACCCTCTGGCAGCGGAATTATCTGCGGATCCCCAGACGCTCGATCAGATCACGATAGGCCTCGATGTCGTTGGCCTTCATGTAATCCAGCAGGCCCCGGCGGCGGCCGACCAGGATAAACAGACCGCGGCGGGAATGGTTATCCTTGGCATGGACCTTGAGGTGCTCGGTGAGCTCGCGGATGCGCTCGGTCATCAGAGCGATCTGCACTTCGGGCGAGCCGGTGTCCTGAGGGTTCTTTCCGTACTGGGCGATGATTTCCGCCTTCTTTTCTTTGCTGATCATAACAGCCTCCCATTAAGTATTCTTACCTGCTGCTGCGCTCCGGTTGGGAGATCCAGAAGCCCGGCACAGGCGCGAGATATAATTTAACACATTTATCCGGGTTTGTAAAGCCGTTTTTTGCGGGAAATACGCGATTTTTCCGCTTTTCCGTCACGTATACTCAAAGCCCTTCGTCCCGCCGTCTTCCACCATGACCCGCCCTTCCCAGTGCTGTTCCCGCACCAGTTCGCAGGCTTTGGCCACGTCGTCATGATGGACCGTGATGAGGACCGCGTTCAGGGAAGGCTCCACCCCGGCGGTAAATATCCTGATGTTTCCGGACAGGACGGTCCGATGCATTTCGCCGTTCATGAATTCCATCAGGTCGCCGTAACTGTTTTCCACTTCCCGGAACTCCGCTGCGTCCCGCAGGGTTTCGGGGACCGCCTGCTCCGCCCATTCCCTCGCGCCGGGGACCGCGCGGGGCACGTAGATCCGGACCTTGCCTCCGTAAATGTCGTATCCGCCGTATTCCGGACGGTACTCGGGCATTCCTTCCCGGCTGTATCCGCTGACCGCATTCTCCGAAAGGTGCCTCGCGGCTCTCATGGCCGTGCTGTTCTGGTCGATCACGGTCTGCGTCATGTGACGGGCGTCCCGTTCGTTTTCCTTCCAGTCGTAATAGATCCCGGCGTATTCTTTCCGCTGCGCCTTTGTCAGGGGAGAGGATGGGTCATCCCGAAAGAAGAAATAAGCCGCAGCTCCCAGGATCACGATCGCCGCAAGTATGAAAAATAATGCTTTTTTACTGATTTTCCGCATAATGCCATCTCCTTTCTGCGATTTCTCCGGTTCGTTCCGGCTTACATTCGGCCTTACATAAAAACTCTGTCACAGTGCAGGATCAATCCTCAGTAAACACCGGCTCACTGTCCATGCGTTCCAGCCGGATCCTTCCGACCCAGCCTTTTTCGAGGATCAGTTCGCAGCAGCGGACCAGGTCGCGTTCGCTGACAGAGGCGGTCACGCAGTTCATTGCTTCGTCAGGCCCCATCATATACAAGCGGATCCCGTTCTCCTGCAGCGCCGGCAGGACTTCCTGCTTCTGGAATCGCAGCAGCTCATTATAACTGTATTCCACGCTGCGGAAAAAGACGCGGTCCGTGAAATGCTCTTCGAACAGAGACTTCAGATATGCTTCCGCTCCTTCCACCTGACGCGGGATCAGGACACAAAGCCTGTTCTCCCAGAGATAAGCTCCGCCGTATTCCTCCCGGTATACCGGCACGCCATTTCCGGTCAACACGGTCACGTTCCGGTCCAGATAATTCGCCGCCGTGACCGCGGGGCTCTGATCGTTGCTGACTTTTATGAAATATTCCAGGATCTCCTCTTCGCTCATCCCGGTCAGGTCATATCTGACACGGTATGGGTGGTCTTCCTCTGACAGCAGGATATCCTTATACCGCGCCAGCTGCTCCGGCGTCAGTTCCGCATGGTAACGCACCGGGATCCCCCTGCCGGAAAGGTCGAGGCGCTCAACAGCCAGTGTTTCGTCGTCCGGGACGTACTGCGCGGGGGCGATCGAGGAAGGGGGGAACGGATCTCCTTTCGCGGGGCAGATCAGGTAGGCTTTTTCATCCACGAGGCCCATCAGGCCGATCTTTTCGTTCCGCAGGAAACAGACCGGGGACTCCGGGGAGGAGTACTGCGCCAGCCCTTCCAGCCGCGCGATCCAATCTTCCGAATCGGCGTCCCGTTTTGTATAAACGACCTGTATTTTGCCCGGACCCTCCGGCATCGCCGCAGTAAAAATGCCGCGGATCCGGCCCATATCCACGTCCGGTAAGATCCATTCGCGCTCGGCGGGGGAGCCGTCCGGGCTGAGGGAAAAGACCGGGCTGTAGTCCGCATATTCGATCCGCGGGACTTCCGGATGAGCATTTCTGTACATTTTTGCGGCTTCCCGGATCATATGGAACATCCCGGATATTTCCTCCTCGCGCTGGCTGGCCACAAAGTACAGGGTCTGCCGTTCCTGCGGGATCTCCCAGTCCTGAGCAGTCAGCAGGGGGATCTCCTCCGGAAGGGAAAAGAAGGGATTCGGTATATAAGCCACATACAGGCTCTGCATGGTCAGCTGCGGGCCGTCATCATACGGGTAAGTTTCCATTCTGTTTTCCTGAGGCGGCGCCATGGTAGTGGCAACGTTCGTCCGGTCTCCGCCGCGCAGGAGCAGCGAAGCGGCGATCATGCAGAGACAGGCGGCCGCGACGGCGCCCCAGCGGAGCCAGGGCTTTCGGGGCGAAGCCGCGGCAGGCAGTTCGCCGGCGGAGGCTTCGATATCGTTTTCCTCGGCGGCGCCGAGGGCTTCCATCAGATCAGCGGTATTCATGAGAGATAACCTTCCTTTTCGAGCAGTGCCTTCAGCCTGCGGCGCAGGCGGTGCAGGCGGGTACGGACAGCACCTTCCCGGCATCCCATTGCCCGGGCGATTTCGGCCATGGGGCGGAAATGCCAGTAGCGGGCCAGGAACAGCAGACGGTCGGCTTCCGGGAGCGACTTCAGGAAGCGCCCGACGGCGGCCTCCAGGTCCTTTGCTTCCAGATCCCCGGCGGGATCTGCGGGGCCGGGGAGGACGTCTTCCATTTCTTCCAGCGCGAGATCCCATTCGCCCCCGCCGCGCTTATCTGCGGCGTTCCGGCGGACGCGGCCGATCGCGATGCGCCTGGTCAGCTTGGCCAGATAGGAAGACAGGATTTCGGGATGCTGCGGCGGAATGCTGTTCCACGCAGCCAGGAGGGCGTCATTTACCGCCTCCTCTGCGTCGCGGTCGTTCCCGAGGATCCTCCGGGCGACAGACAGGCAGTAAGGGGCATATTTTTCCTGCGCAGCAGCTACAGCCGTTTCCTGCCGCGCCAGGAACAGTTCCACGATCCTGCTGTCTTCCACGGGATTCCTCCTTTCGGTTCTCTGATAATCAACTCGTAAGGAATGGCAAAATGTTACATGGTAAGGAAAAAAAACGTATAAAAAACGCGACATTCCGAAAAAGGCTTTGTGTGGACCGGAGGCTTCCTGATCAAAAGTCATCCGGCTCACTTTGCCGTTCAGGGTGACGCGTTTTTCATATCATATACTGTATTCGTCGTCAAAGAAACGCTTGATCCGCTCCTCATCGCGCGCCAGCTGGGAGCGGAGCGCTTCCACGTCCGGGAATACTGTCTCCGGACGGATGTAGCGCAGGAACTGCAGGCGGCAGAGCTTGCCATGGCGGCTTTGGTGCACGCCGAACAGATGAGCTTCCCAGGCCGGCGGCGCGTCCTTTTCAACGGTAGGCTTCACGCCGAAATTGCTCATGCCGGGGAATCGGCCCCCATCCATTTCCGCAACGGTCGCGTAGACGCCGCGGGGCGGAAACACCTTTTCCGGAGGCATTTTCAGATTCAGCGTGGGGAATCCCAGCTGCTCGCCCAGATGGCGGCCGTAGCCGACGCGGCCGCGCACGGCGAACGGACGGCCCAGACAGCGGACGGCTTCTTCCATCCGCCCTTCCCTGATCAGGGCCTTGATGCGGCTGCTGCTGACGATCTCCCCGTCCATCAGGACTTTCTCCACCACGGTGACGGTGTAGCCCAGTTCTTCCGCGTGCCGGCGCAGGAAATCCACGCTGCCTACCCGGTCTTTGCCGAAGCAGCAGTCCGGGCCCACGACGATCTTCTTCATCCCGTACCGGCCGATCAGCACGTCCTTCAGGAACGTTTCCGCCGGCATGTCCCGCATGGCGCGGGTAAAGCGGGCTTCCACGATCTTCCCGATGCCGAGCTCCTTGAGCAGCAGACGTTTTTCCTCCGCTGTCGTCAGCAGCTCTTCGCTCCGGTGCGCCGTAAGGGCTTCGGGCGGATTCGTGAAGGAAAACAGGACCGTCCCCATCTTTTCTTCCCCGGCCTGGCGCAGCATCTCGCGCAGGATCGCCTGATGGCCGATATGCACGCCGTCGAATTTTCCCAGCGACAGCACGGACGGGCGCGGCCGGGCCGGACGAGTCTCCTCCTTAGGGCCGATCATGACTTCCGGCCGCAGCATCTGCTTTTTTTCGTCATAGCGGAACAGGCCGATGGAGCGGTGCTCCGGATCCATTACATGTACGCAGGAACCGTCCGGAACAGGTTTTTCCAGCCCTCCCCGGTCCATTCTGACCGGGTTACCGTTCCAGGCCAGGATCGCGCCGCGCTCGTCGCAGACAAAGCCCGCAAACTGCCGCAGCAGTTCAGGCAGCGGCCGCATTTCCCAGGGCAGCAGACCGGTCAGGACCAGGGACGTGACTTCGTCCAGTTTGAGCGCATCCTGCAGGCGGCAGCCGGAGGCTTCCTCCCGCACCAGGCTCTCCATCGCGCCGCCGCAGCCGGCTTTTTCGCCGATGTCGTGGCAGAGGGTGCGGATGTACGTCCCGGCGGAGCAGTGGATGCGCATTTCCACCCGCGGCAGGTCCATTTTGACGATCTCGATCTGGTGTATCTCTATGCGGGCGGCCTTCCGCTCGACCTCTTTTCCCTGGCGCGCCAGGTCCACGAGTTTCTTTCCGTCCACCTTCTTGGCGGAGACCATGGGCGGGACCTGATCCTGTTCTCCCACAAAGGAAAGGATCAGGCGGCGCAGGGCAACCTCTTCTATCTCCACGGGCCGGCGCTCCAGCAGATGGCCGGCCGTATCCTGCGTATCCGTCGTGACGCCCAGGAGCAGCGTGGTGCGGTAAACCTTATCGCCGCCGGACAGGAGCGGCGCCAGTTTGGTGGCGCGTCCGACCACGACGGGCAGCACGCCTTCCGCTTCCGGATCCAGCGTGCCCAGGTGGCCGATTTTCTTCTCGCCCAGGATCCCGCGCAGTTTCGCCACCACGTCAAAGGAGGTAAAGCCGCGTTCTTTATTGATGATCAATAATCCGTCCAAGCTTTACCTCCTTTCAGGTCAGAAATGATTATCGGCAGCCGGATCTACTGCTCTCCCAGCACGATGAGCCGGTCGCCTTCCTTCAGAATGACGCGGCATTCCGCGGAGAGCGCCAGGAACGGCACGCCCTGCGTCCGCATCCCGAGCAAAATGTAACCCATCCCGTAAAGCTCCCGCCGCAGCAGATGCAGCATGGTCTCCCGGGGCGTCAGGCCCAGCTCGTCCAGGGTCTTCAGATAGATCTCCGTGCCTTCCTCGGCGAGCAGTTCATTGAACAGGATGCTGCGCTGGGGATCTTCGGATACCTGCGCCAGGATCATGGAGGACATGTCCGTGGCGACCACGAAATCGTCCCCGCTCTCGTCGTGGATCAGGCGGCGGTTGTTCTCGCTGCGGATCTCGGCCGTTATCGAGAACGGCAGGCCGTATTTTTTCTTGACGTCGCGCAGCTTCATGATGCGGATCATGACTTCCGTGTCTGCCTCCTCCGCCGACTTCGCGTCGTCACTGAGCAGGATCAGATGACGGGCCTGCTTCACCATTTCCAGCAGTTCCTCATCCCGCAGGACGGGTCGGTAGTCGGTGACGATCTCCGACGCGGATTCAGGTTCTTCCGGCAGGTGCAGCGCCTTTTCGTCCGGCGTCAGGCCGGCCAGGCGGATGGTGCGGATGTTGTCGGGAAGCTCCCGCAGCACCGTGGTGATCTCTTTGTTGATGCCCAGGATCAGCACTTCCGGGATCTCCTCCGTTTTAGGCACGGCGGCCGTTCTGGGCAGCTGGAACGTATCGGACACCGCGACGCGGAAATTCCCTTTTTCTTCTTCGAACACGATCAGATCGTCGTCCTTCCGCAGGATCTCGTCAGACGCGGGATTCAGCAGGATCCGCCCTTCCCGTTCAAGGCCGGCGATGACACCGTTTTCGCAGCTCAGTGCGGTCTCTCCGAAGGTCAGGCCTTCCAGCGGGCCGGCCGGTTCGAAATAGAACTCGTGGCCGCGGAAATTGATGATCTCCATGAAGGCTTCGAACACGCCGGTCTGCGTGGCCGCGCGGGCGATGGTCCGGGCCACCACGTTGCCGGCATGGAACGTGCGGATGTTCCGCTCCGTCAGCATGTTGGTGGGCAGCACCGATGCGTCGGAGTCGAACGAAACGACCATGTCAGGCCATTTCTCCTGCCCTTTCAGCAGAGAGGAGACCGCCAGCAGGGACTTGACGGCCCGGCCTTTGTCCTCCACATAGTAGACCAGCGAACGGGCCTGCGGGATGGCACAGCACTCCAGATCGTGCGGGTTCGTGATGTCCGCCTTGATGAAGGTCAGGTGGATGCGGCGCGGGACGCGGACGTTCAGGCGCACCGCCTGCTCCATGTCCGTGCGTTCCAGTTTTTCCGCCACGACGATGGTCCGGCGAGACTTGCCCGCGGCCTGGATCAGCTGCTCCAGCAGCGCGTATTCCCCGAAGCGGAAGCCCAGGACCACCACGTGGCCGTGCGCGACGATCTTGGGATTGTTCTTCTGCAGATCCACCAGTTTGCCGCGGATCGTGCTGCTGAAGATACCGATCAGCATACCCGTGAAGATCATGCCGATCAGGCCCAGGAACGTATACAGCACGATATGCAGCAGTCCCCCGGAATCCGACGAAGGGAAGGAGGAGGACATGGCGGAACGGAAGTTGTCCCAGAAGATCGCCAGAAAACTCTTGCCGTCCTTGTGCAGGCCGAAGCCGAGCACGAGGAGGGAGACGATCAGGACGGAACCGAGGACCGTCGTCACCAGCAGTTTTACCATGCTGGAAGTGCCCTTGGCCATCCGGCGGTCGATCCAGTAGCGGAAACGTTGGAACAGGGTGTCCTTTTTCATTGTCTAGTACCTGCTTTTTCGGTTCTTGTACTGCTGTACAGGTGCTTTACGTCGTAATTTACTGTTCTTCATCCGGAAGTCCGGAGTCCGCGGTCATCGGATCCGGGGTCCCGGCGTTTTCCTCTCTCCCCGCCGACTCCGCGTTCTGCCGCGCCATGACCTCGTCGATCTTCTGAGACATTTCCACGCCGTACTGGATGGAATCATCCATGACGAAGGTGATCTCCGGGGTGATGCGCATGTTCAGCAGGCCGGCGAGGCCGTGCCGGATGAATCCGGCCGCGCTCTTCAGAGCC
The DNA here is from genome assembly GCA_017428105.1 of Lachnospiraceae bacterium. Classification (GTDB taxonomy): domain Bacteria; phylum Bacillota; class Clostridia; order Lachnospirales; family Lachnospiraceae; genus UBA6987. Next base: position 17,305 of record JAFRRM010000035.1, read on the forward strand.
GCGTGGCACTCCGCTTTGGCGGCCTCATCGCCCAGGATGCTGATATAGGCTTTGCACGTCTTGAGGTCCGGAGCGACCTTGCACTGCGTCACGCTGACCATGACCGGGATCCGGGGGTCCTTGACTTCTTCCCGGATGATGCGGCTCAGGGCGCGCTGGACTTCCGCGTTGATGCGTTCGTTTTTGATGCTGTTTTTCTTCATATGCCTTTATTTCAGTTTCCGCTCCACCTGGACCATCGTGTAGAATTCCACGGTGTCGTCCACGGTGAAGTCATTGAATTTGTCGAAGACCAGGCCGCATTCGTAGCCGGCGGCCACTTCCTTGACGTCGTCCTTGAAGCGCTTCAGGGAGGCCAGGGTTCCTTCGTACAGCACGTCGTCGCCCCGCTTCACGCGGCACTTGGAACCGCGGACGATCTTGCCGTCCAGGACGTAGCTGCCCGCGATGCTGCCGATGCCGGAGGCCTTGAAGACCTGGCGCACGACCGCATGGCCGGTGACCTGTTCCTCGTAGACGGGTTCCAGAATGCCCAGCATGGCGTTCTGCACGTCTTCGATGGCCTGGTAGATGACGTCGTACAGACGCACGTCCACCTTTTCCTGATCCGCGATGGCTTTCACCTTGGCGTCGATCTTCACGTTGAAGCCGATCACGATGGCGTTGGACGCCGCGGCCAGGGTCACGTCGGTCTCGGTGATGTTGCCGGCGCCGCTGTGGATGACCTTGACGGCCACTTCCTCGTTGGACAGCTTCGTCAGGGACGCCTTGACCGCCTCCACGCTGCCCTGCACGTCGGCCTTGACGATCAGGTTGAGTTCCTTCATGTTGCCGCTCTGGATCTGGCTGAACAGATCGTCCAGGGACATATGGCTGCGGTTGCCTTCGATCAGCTTGCGGCGCTCTTCGGAGATGAAGGTCTCCGCGTAGCTGCGCGCTTCCTTTTCGGTCTCGGGCGAGATGAAGACTTCGCCGGCGGACGGGACGGTGGAAATGCCCAGGATCTCCACGGGCATGCCCGGCGTGGCTTCGGTCACGCGTTCGCCCTTGTCGTTCAGCATGGCGCGGATACGGCCGTAGCTGCCGCCTGCCGCGACCTGGTCGCCCACGTGCAGCGTGCCCTTCTGCACCAGCACGGTGGCCACGGGGCCGCGGGTGGGATCCAGCTGCGCTTCGATCACCAGACCTCTGGCGCGGCGGTTCGGGTTGGCCTTCAGCTCGTGCATTTCCGCCACCAGCAGCATCATCTCGAGCAGCTCTTCGATGCCGTCGCCGCGCTTGGCGGATACGGGCACGAAGATGTCGGTGCCGCCCCATTCCTCGCCGACCAGGCCGTACTCGGTCAGTTCCTTCTTGACCTTGTCGATGTTGGCGCCGGGCTTGTCGATCTTGTTGATGGCCACCACAATCTCCACGCCGGCGGCGCGGGCGTGGTTGATGGCTTCCACGGTCTGCGGCATGACGCCGTCGTCGGCCGCCACCACCAGGATGGCGATGTCGGTCGCCTGCGCGCCGCGCATACGCATGGCCGTGAAGGCTTCGTGGCCGGGCGTATCCAGGAAGGTGATCTTCTGGCCGTTGATCTCCACCATGTAAGCGCCGATGTGCTGCGTGATGCCGCCGGCTTCCCCGGAGGTCACGTTGGTCTTGCGGATGGCGTCCAGCAGGGAGGTCTTGCCGTGGTCGACGTGGCCCATGACGCAGACCACCGGCGGACGGGGCACCATGTCCTCTTCCTTGTCTTCGATCTTGTCCTTCAGCAGTTCTTCGATCAGATCGATCTTTTCTTCCTGCTCGGCGATCACGTCGAATTCCAGCGCGATGTCGGCTGCGGTGTCGTAATCGATCTCCTGGTTGACGGTAAAGACCTTGCCGGCCAGGAAGAGTTTCTTGATGATGACGGAGGGCTGCATTTTCATGGCGGAGGCCAGTTCCTGGATGGTCAGTTTATCCGGGATGGTGATGACCTTGATCTGGGGTTCGGCCTTCTCCGCCTTGACGGCCTTGGCGACCTTCTCCAGTTCCTTGATGCTGCCGCCCTTGCCGCGGGCGTTCTTGCCGCCGGGACGCCGCATCTCATCGGAATTTCCCTTGTTGTAGCGGTTGTTGTCGCGGGCGGCGCCGGCCTGGCGCTGGGACTGCTTATTGTTCTTTCCGCCTTTGCTCAGGCCCAGGCCCATATCGCCGCCGGACGCGGGAGCGCCGGCAGGGCGGGGCGTGCGGGACGGAGCGGCGGGACGTCTTGCCGTACGGTCGTCATCCTTTGCGGGCATTCCGGGACGGCTCCCCGTCTGAGGACCGCGGCTGCCGGCAGGCTGTCCGCTGAAGCGTCTGTCTCCGGTGCGGGGCGCGCCCGTTCCGGAAGCAGCGCCCTGACGGGCCTGATTGCGGCGCTCGGCCTGCTGTCTGGCCAGCCGGGCGTTTCGTTCCTTCGCTTCCTGCTCCGCCGCGCGGACCAGTCCCAGGTCCACGAAACGGGCCGCGGGCTTAGCCGGTTCTTTGGGCGGTTCCGCGGGGCGGGCGGGGGCAGCCGGAGTCTTTTCCGCAGCCGGAGCCGCAGGCCTTTCGGTCCTGACGGGAGGTTCGGCTTTGACTGCGGATCTTTCCGCGGCGGCTACCGCCGGCTGGGGCGCTTCCGGAGCTTTCACGGGAGTTTCGGCGGGTCTGGAAACCGCTTTTTCCCTGATCTCAGCCTCCGGCGCCGTCTGCACGGGCTTCTCCTGCGGAGCGGCTGCTTCCGGGCGGACCGGCTTCACCGGTTCCGTTTCGGCCGGCTTGGCGGGCGCGGGGCGGCGGACCGCCGGTTTCCTGGCAGCCTCGTCCTGAGAGGCGGCGGGTCTGGCCGCCGGACGGCGTCCCGGAGCAGCCGGAGCGGCGCCGGCCGGTCTCCGTGCGGGAGCCGTGCCTGCCGGCCGGGTCTTGACGCTGTTCTGCTGGCTGTTCGCCGGGCGGAACACCACGCTGTATTTCTTCTTTTTCGGTTCGCCGTTCACTTCGTTCGTATTTTTGTTCTCGTTATCCATACCCATTCTTTATTCCCCCTCCCGTTCCAGAGTGATTCCTTCTTCTTCCATCAGCCGGATGACGGCCCCCGCCAGTCCGGCGTCCGTCACCGCCAGGCAGGTCCTTTCCTCCTGTCCGACGGCTTTCCCGAGAACGGCTTTCTCACCGGCCGCCGCCCACGGGATCTTTCTGTATCTGCACATATCCGCGATATGTTTTCTGGTATTGTCGGAAGCGTCTTCGGCCACGATCACCAGCCTGGCCTGCCGTTTGCGGACGGCCTCTTCCACCTGGTACGCGCCGCTTGCGGCGCGGCCGGCCCGCTTGGCGATCCCGATCATGTTAAGGGTCTCTTTCTTCAAATTCCTGTAATTCCCTTCTCAGCTTCTCCGTTTGTTCGGAAGTCAGCGTGACGTGCAGGCTGCGGGCGATCCCGCCCTTTTTCAGGGCCGTTTCCAGGCAGCTGATCTGCGGGCACAGATAGGTGCCGCGTCCCGCCGCCCGTCCGGTGAAGTCCGCCCGGACGACTCCCTCCGGTGTCCGAACGATCCGGATCAGCCCGCTCTTTTCCTTTACCCCGCGGCATCCCGCACAGGTCCGCAGGGGAGCCTTCCGTTCCGCCATGCCTTACCGTTCCGCTTCGTTCTCAGCGGGCTCCTCCACATATTCCTCTTCGTAGCCCTCTTCGACGTATTCTTCTTCGTAGCCTTCTTCGTAGTACCCTTCGCCGTTGTCCTCGTAATCGTCGATGTAGCCGATCTCCTCGAACAGGCCGCTTTCGCGGGCTTCGGTCTCGGACTTGATGTCGATCTTGAAGCCGGTCAGGCGGGCTGCCAGCCGGACGTTCTGGCCGGCGCGGCCGATGGCCAGGGACAGCTGGAAGTCGGGGACGATGACCTGCGCGGTCTTGTCTTCCTCATCCGCCAGCACGACGATGACCTTCGCGGGCTTTAAGGCGTTCTCAATGAATTCGGCGGGATGGTCGCGCCATTCCACCAGGTCGATCTTCTCGCCGCCCAGCTCGTCCACGACGGCGTTGACGCGGGTCCCGTTCAGGCCCACGCAGGCGCCGATCGGGTCCACGGCCTCATCGTAGGACACGACGGCCATCTTGCTGCGGGAACCGGCTTCGCGGGCCACGGCCTTGATCTCCACCAGGCCCTGCTTGATCTCCGGCACTTCCGCCTCGAAGAAGCGGCGCACCATGTCCGGATGCGTGCGGCTGACGGTGATGACCGGCTCTTTCTTCGGCGCGCGGGCTTCCACCTTCAGGACCAGGACCTTGATCCGCTCGTTGTTGCGGTAGTTTTCGGTCTCGATCTGCTCGCTCTTGGGCAGGATGGCGTCCGTGTTGCCCAGGTTGATGATGGTGCGTTCTTCCATGCGGCGCTGCACGATGCCGGTCACGATCTGGCCCAGCTTGCTGTTGTAGCGTTCGAACACGGAGCGGCGCTCCTCTTCCAGCAGTTTCGTGCGGAAATTGTTCTTCGCGTTCTGCGCGGTCACGCGGCTAAAGCTGTTCAACGGAAGTTCTTCGCGCACGACGTCGCCGGGCTGATAGGCGGGGCTGATCTCGCGGGCATCCGCCAGCAGGATCTCCGTTGCGGGATTCTGGATCTCCTCCACCACGGTCTTCTCGCGGAAGATGCGGTAATCGCCGGTCTCGCGGTCCAGGATCACCCGGATGTTCTCCGTGCGCTTTTCGCCTTTCCGGTCTCCGCCTTTTTCTGTTTTATCAAAAGACTTGCTGTACGCGGCTGTCAGGGATTCTTCCAGCGCGGTGAGCAGGATCTCACGGTCAATGTTCTTTTCTTTTTCGATCAGCGCAATGGCTTCCAACAGTTCCTTGTTCATTTTTTCTTTGTCCTCCCGGTCATTCGTCTGTCTCTGCCGCGTTACAGGTCAGAGAAATCTATATAGGGTCTGATCAGCGATATTTCGTTCAGGGCGAAGCGGTGTTCTTCCTCTCCGTCCCGGATGGTCACGGTCTCCCCGTCGAAGGCGGTCAGGGTGCCCACCCATTCTTTGTTTTTTTCGCGGGGCTTGTATAGATGGATCTCCACTTCCCTGCCCATGTTGCGCTCGTAATCCTTCGGCTTCTTCAGGGGGCGGAGCAGGCCCGGCGAGCTGACTTCGAGCATGTAGGCGTCGTCGATGAAGTCCTGTTCGTCCAGCGCGTCGCCGAGGGCGCGGCTGACCGTCTCGCAGTCGTCGATGCGGAGACCGCCTTCCTTATCCAGCGTCACGCGCAGGATCCAGTCGCTGCCTTCCTTCACATATTCCAGGTCCACCAGTTCGGTCCCGGTCTTTTCCAGGATGGGAGCCAGTACGGCTTCCGTCTTCTTTTCCACAGTTTCCCGCTTGCTCAAATGGATACCTCTCTCCTTCATAAACGAAAGAGCGGATCAACTATCCACTCTTTCACTTAGCATACTATTCAACTTACCATAGGCATATTAGCACAAAAAGTGTCTGTTGGCAAGTGTTTTTTTGTTGAAATTCCGTTATTTTAACGGATCTTCAACGTTTTTTACGGATTTTTCGTCTCCGCGGCGGGTTTCTGTTCACCGAAACCGTAATGTTCGCGGACGAGGTCCTCCAGTTCCGCCAGGACTTCCGGATTCTGCTTCAGGTAGTTCTTCGTGTTGTCACGGCCCTGGCCGATGCGGTTTCCGTTGTATCCGTACCAGGCGCCGCTCTTTTCGACGATGCCGGCCTGCGCCGCCAGATCCAGCACGTCCCCTTCCCTGGAGATGCCCTGGCCGAACATGATGTCGAACTCCGCTTCCTTGAACGGCGGGGCGACCTTGTTCTTCACGACCTTGACGCGGACGTGGTTGCCGATGACTTCGCCGCCCTGCTTGAGGCTTTCCGTGCGCCGCACGTCCAGACGGACCGAGGCGTAGAACTTCAGGGCGCGGCCGCCGGTGGTGGTCTCCGGGTTGCCGAACATGACGCCGATCTTCTCGCGCAGCTGGTTGATGAAGATCACGATGCAGTTGGAACGGTTGATGGCGGCGGTGAGCTTCCGCAGCGCCTGGGACATCAGGCGGGCCTGCTGGCCGACGTGGGAATCGCCCATGTCGCCTTCTATTTCAGATTTCGGGACCAGGGCGGCCACCGAGTCGATGACGACGACGTCCATGGCGCCCGAGCGGACCATGGCCTCCGCGATCTCCAGGGCCTGCTCGCCGTTGTCCGGCTGGGACACGTACAGGTTTTCGATGTCCACGCCGATCTTCTTGGCGTAGACGGGGTCCAGCGCATGCTCCGCGTCCACGAAGCCCGCGAAGCCGTCGCGCTTCTGCGCTTCCGCGATGACGTGCAGGGCTAGGGTGGTCTTGCCGCCGGATTCCGGTCCGTAGATCTCCACGATGCGGCCGCGGGGCAGGCCGCCCAGTCCCAGCGCCAGATCCAGTGCCAGCGAGCCGGTGGGGATGGTCTCGATGTTCATGCCGCGGTTGTCCCCGAGGCGCATGATGGAGCCTTTGCCGAATTCCTTATCCGTATGAGCCACTAACGATTCAATAGCCTGTAAGCGATCTTCTTTATTCATGATTCCTCCGTTTTTTCGAACTTATGTTCGCTATTGTGATCTTATCCCATCTTTGCGTCTCTGTCAAGCCTTTTTTACCAAAAAAGGAAAACGACAGCGCCGTCTCCCCAGGGAAAGTGTATCGGAACGGGCCGGATCTGTCAAGGAGAAAATACGGTCCGGGGCCGGACGGTCCTTAATACGTCCCGCCCCCGTCTTCCGTCACGTGCACGTGCGTATACAGATGGTCCTGGCAGTATTCGCGGTTCCCGCTGCACTTGCTGCAGTAGCGGAATTCCAGGTTCGGATCATCCTTTTCGGTCCGGCCGCAGACCGAGCAGACGTGGCGCGTGCCGCTCATCGGCCGCATATGTTCGGCCCGGCGGGCCGCGTCGCGGACCTTCGCGTCGAACTGATGCTTGCGGTATGCCTGCCGCACCCGCTTGGCCGGATTCTTGATCATCAGGAAGAAAATGATGGCGTTGGCAAAAGAGGCGATGACGGCGATGCGGCCCGTCCAGTCGCTCCGGATGAACTCATAGGCCATGATGCCCACATAAAAGATCGCCAGATACTTGGCCTTGATCGGGATGATGAAATACAGCAGGAACTGCATGTCCGGCAGCGTCATGGCAAAAGCCAGCAGCAGCGTCATATACAGGTTGGACGGGGTCAGCCACATCACATCGCCGCTGATCAGATAGATCGCGAGCGCCGCGATGACCAGGAAAAACATGCCCAGGAAGATGTACAGATTGTAGTAGAACCTCCCCCACAGCCTCTCCAGCGTGTTGCCCAGGGAATACAGGATGAACATTTCCAGGAAAAGCAGGAGGATGCTGTTCGTGGACGGGTAGATCATGAAGGTGAACAGCCGCCACACCTCGCCGGCAAAGATGCGCTCCATGTCCAGGCTCAGATGCAGGTAATAAAACGCCGGATTGGTGTACAGCAGGATAAACCCCGCGATGTTCAGGATGACGAGATACAGCGTCAGGTTCTTTATGGCGAAACGGCCGAATTTTTCTTCCAGTCTGTCAAAAAACTTCATCTTTTTCTCCTTATTGGCCGGCGCGGCGCAGACGGTGGATCCGCTTCCAGAGGAGCGGACGGGCCAGGCCCAGTTTCTCTCCCGCCGTGCAGTTCTTCCGGTTTTCCTTATCCCCCAGCAGCGGCTCCGCGCTCCGGCGCACGGCTGCCAGGCGTTCCCGCCCCTCGCGGCTGTCCGTATCCAGACTGCGCAGGCAGAGGAAATAGTGATAGAGGAATTTCCGGAAAGTGGGGGCCAGCAGTTCCGTGTATCCCTTATCCCGGAAATACCGGTACCGTTCCGCGATGGCTTCCGTACCGTCCCAGTGGCGGAGGTCGCCGGAGACCGCGGTGATGCTGCCGCCCCGCTGCCAGTAATGCACCAGGGGGCGGGCCAGGACGGCGGTCTTTTCCGCGCGGTCCAGCAGCAGGTGGGCGGTGAATTCGTCCTCATGGAGCTTTCCGGGCGGGAATCTCAGATCGCCCCACAGGCTGCGGCGGATCAGGCGGTTCCAGGCCGTCACGAACAGCACGCCGTCCGGGCTGGACAGGATCATCAGCGCTTCGCGCGGCGATAAGGCGCCCGGTTCCGGCAGACGGTCTTCCGGCGGGCGGCCGTCCTCGTATTCGAAGACCCAGCCGCAGACGGCCAGACCGGCTTCGTTCTGTTTTGCGGCGGTCAGCATTTCCTCCAGAAAGGTCGGGGCCCACCAGTCGTCGCTGTCCAGGAACGCCAGCCAATCGCCGGAAGCCTGCGCGATCCCGGCGTTGCGGGCCGCGGAGAGACCGCCGTTGGCCTGATGGATCACGCGGATGCGCGCGTCCTTTTCCGCCGCCGCGTCGCAGAGCGCGCCGCAGTTGTCCGGCGAGCCGTCGTCCACCAGGATCAGTTCCCAGTCCGGATACGTCTGCGCGGCGATGCTGTCCACGCACCGGCTGAGCAGCGCTTCCACCTTGTAAACGGGCACGATCACGCTGATTTTATCGTTTTGATTGGCAGTTTTCCGTTCCATCATACTTTCCCGTATATTCTGAGCATGACCTTCTCGCTGAGGAGCGGGGCCACGCCGTAGCCCAGCAGGCGGATCTTGTCCCGTGAGGAAATGTCCGGGCAGCGCTGCAGCTGTTTCCACCAGGCCAGACAATGCCTGCGGTATTGTTTATATTTTTCCGGATTTCCCTCCGCTTTTGCGGCGCGGGCGGCCTCGGAGGCACATTCCACCAGATGCTTGGTCAGGACCTGCTCCGTTTTCGGCAGGCGGCCCATGCAGAGCTCCAGGGTCTTTTCCAGGGAGCGGTAGCGGCTCTCGGATTTCTTCAGGGAGCGCTCCGTGACCGTATTGCCTGCCCGGTCCGTCAGGTAATGGTACAGCGGGACGGGGTCGTACCAGACGTTGTCGTAATGCAGCAGCATCTGCATGGCGAACAGGCTGTCCTCGCCGTAGCCGAGGCTTTCGTCAAAGCGGTTTTCCCGTGCGGTGTCCGCGGGCATGAGCCAGGTGACGCAGCAGACGGGAAGGCCGAGGCGGCCGATGAGCGCTTCGAAGAGAAAGTCGTCCAGCGGGACTTTTTTGGCCGGCATCGGACGGGCCGGGGCCTCGGATGAGCCCTTCCGTTCGATCACGAAGCCGCAGCAGACCGGGACGTCCCCGGCTTCGCGGCGCATGGCCAGCAGAGTCTCCAGGAAGGCGGGAGCCAGCCGGTCGTCGCTGTCCAGGAAGCAGAGGTAACGGCCTTTCGCCTGCGAAAGCGCCAGATTGCGGGCGCTGCTCACGCCGCCGTTTTCCTGATGGAACACGCGGATGCGGCCGTCTTCCGCCGCCAGCACGTCGCAGAGCTTCCCGCTCCCGTCGGAGGAGCCGTCGTCCACCAGAAGAAGCTCCCAGTCCGCGCACGTCTGAGCCAGCACGCTGCGGACGGCGGCTTCCACGTAATTTTTCGTATTGTAGACCGGGACGATGATGCTGATCAGCGGGGTGTCCATTCCTTCCCTCCTGCGGCGGGGCTGTTTTCTTTTCCCAGTATACATCCCCTTGAATAAACATTCAAGATTTTATATAATGGCTCTGTCCGGAAAGGAAAGGATGATCCCATGGAATTCAGCATTCTGATGCCTGTATACAAAGCCGCGGATACACTGGAGGAGTCTGTGCAGTCGGTGCTGCGGCAGGCTTATGACAATTACGAGCTGCTGCTCGTCGAAGACGGTTCGCCCGATGAGAGCGGCCGCCTCTGCGATGCCCTGGCGTCCCGCGATCCCGCCCGCATCCGCGTCATCCACTGCCCGCACCGGGGCACGATCCCCACGCGCCGCGAAGCCATCGCCGCCGCCCGGGGCGACTTCATCCTCTGGCTGGACGCGGACGATCTGATGGAGCCGGATACGCTGTCCTGTCTGCACCGACTGCAGACGGAACACGGGGATCCGGACATGATCCTCTACGAATTCACCGCCTTCTACGACGACGACCGGCCCGACGACGCCCGGCCGCCGCTTTTTCCCGACCTCACCGTTTTCGAAGGCGATGCCGCGAAAGCCCCGCTCTATGAGCTGTACATCCGCGGCAACCAGCTGGACGCGCTCTGGGCCAAGGCCGCCCGCCGGGAACTGTATCAGAACGATCCGACGGACTACGCGCCCTACCTCTCCAATCCCTACGGCGAGGATGCCCTGCACGGCCTCTATCCCCTGACGCATGCCGCGCGCGTCCTGTATACGGACCGCCGCCTGACCCGCTACCGGATCCGTCAGAACAGCGTCATGCACCGTTTTGACAAGGCGCGGCTGGACCAGCGGCTGAACACGGGAAAATTCGCGTTTTTCGAACCGTTCCTGAAAGAATGGGGGCTCTGGGACGAGAAGCACCGCACCCTGCTCAAAGCCTCGTCGTACCGCGGCGTGCTGGACGGGATCCTGTACTTCATGCTGGAGGACGGGTATGATCAGAAGGAGGTCCGGGACTATGCGCGCGGGTTCGTCAAAACGCATCCCGAACTGAAGGAACTCGCCCGTTCCCCTTACCTGGGCAAAAAAAGCCGCGTGATCTTCCGCCTGTTCTCCGCCGGCCTCTTCGGCCTGCTCTGCACTGCCATCAAGGCGCGCCGGAAGTTCAGATAGCGCGGCCGCACAAGGACATTCACCATGATCAGCGTAATCATTCCCTGCTATAACTCCGAAAAGACCATCGTCCGCTGCCTGATGCCGCTGCTGACGGGGCCGTTCCGCGACTTCGAAGTCCTGATCATGGACGACGGCTCCTCCGACGGGACGCTGGCCGTGTGCGCGGCTCTGGACGATCCTCGCGTGCGCCTCTTCCCGGCGGAGAAAAACGAAGGCGTCAGCCGCGCGCGGAACCGCGGGCTGGATGCGGCGCGGGGCGATCACGTCGCGTTCATCGACGCGGACGACACGGTGCCTCCGGATTATCTTGAGGTCCTTTCCGGGGCCGCCCTGGCCGGGGATCCCGACTGGACCGCCTCCGCCTTCGCCTTCGTGGACGAACAGGATCCGGACAAGGAAGTCCATACCCTGCCGCCGGCCTTTCCCGAGGACATCACCCTGCGGATGCCGGCCCTGAAAAACGTCCTGCCCGGCCGCATCTTCTTCAACGGCGGCTGCAGCACGCTGGCCTCCGTCTGCGGCTGCCTGTACCGCCGCAGCATCCTGGAGGAGCATCGCATCCGCTTCCGGAGCGGCCTGCGCTACGGGGAGGACACGCTCTTCAACCTGCAATTTTCCGCGCACTGCAATTCGTTTTCCTACGTTTCCCGCAAGCTCTACCGCTATCACCAGCACGAAGGGGAAGCCACGGACGTCATGTTCCGCCGCTACTCCGTCCGCGATTTCGCCGCCGTGCTGAAAGCCATGGAGGAGCAGCGTCTTCAGACCGGCACCGCCCTCAGCGCGGCGGAGAGCAATTACGTCCTCTCCCAGACCTTCGGCTTCATCAACCACAACGCCCTGCTGAAGCCGAGGGAAGAGGCTGCCGCCTTTTTCGCGGAAATGGAGCGCTGCTACTGGAGCGAGCCGCCGATCCGCGCGCTGTGGGAGTCCATGCAGAAGCGGGACATCCGCGGACGCCTGGCGCAGCTGCGTTTTTCCCTGATCCGGAACAAACGCTGGGGCGCCCTGCAGCGCCTGCAGGACGGCATCCGCCTGGTGCGGAAAGTCCGCGGGTGAGCGATGCCCTCCTGTCGTGAAAATATTCCTCAAAATTCCCTGAAATATCGTCAAAACCCCCTTGACAATCCGGTGGATCGCAGATAAACTGTATGCGATTATGCTTCCGTGTCTGGCATAATCGCGATCCCGGGAGCAGCCGACCCACTGCTTCGGGAAATAGATGTGGAGGTAGAACATTGGCTAACATTAAATCTGCAAAGAAGAGAGTTCTGGTTGCGGCCCGCAACGCCGAGCGCAACAAAGCCACCCGTTCCCGCGTGAAGACCTTCGTGAAGAAAGTCTACGCCGCCGTGGAATCCGGTGACAAGGCACTCGCCCAGGAAGCGCTGAAAGCCGCCGAAGTCGAACTGACCAAGGCCGCCAGCAAGGGCGTGTACCACAAGAACACCACTTCCCGCAAAATTTCTCGTATGACCTTAATGGTTAACAAGATGGCCTAAGGAGCAACACCCTCTGTTCCCAAAACATCACTGAAAAAGGACGAGCCGATCCGGTCTCGTCCTTATTTTTTTGCCGTTTTCTGCCGGCGTTCAGTCCTGCCGCAGCTAGGCGATGACGACCGCGCCTACGATCACGGCGGCGCCCGCGATCTCCCGCCCCGCCGGGACTTCTCCCAGCAGCAGGAATGCGAACAGGATCCCGTACACCGTCTCCATCGAAGAACAGATGCCGGCCAGCTGCGCGGGAAGCGTTTTCAGCGAGGAAACGAACAGGGTGTGCGCCAGGGCGGTCGTGACCACGCCGAGGAACAGCAGCAGCGCCAGGTCCTGTCCGGAAGGCTGCGCTTTCACGCTCAGCGCGAACGGCAGGAGGATCGCCGCCGCGGCGGCCTGTTCATAGAACGTGATCACCGTGCCGCTCATGCGGCCGGCCGCGCGCTTGTTGAGGATCACCAGGACCGCGTAGGACAGGGCCGACAGCAGTCCGGTCAGGATGCCCAGAAACGTCCGGTTTTCCACGGAAAATTCCGGGACCGTGATCAGCACGCCGATCAGGATCACGACCGCCGTCACGATGCTGCGCCGGTCCGGCTTCCGCCGGAACACAAGCGGCTCCAGAAACGTCACGAACAGCGGGAATGCCGCAAACGTAGCCGTCCCGACAGCCACGGTGGACAGTTGGACCGCTTTCAGGAAAGACCACCAGTGCAGCGCGAGGATGCCTCCCGCCGGGATCAGGAGCGCGGCGTCTTTCCGGGCGATCCGGAAGCTTTGCCGCCTGATCAGCATATAGATGCCGAGCGCGGCCGAAGAAAAGAGGACGCGGCCGAACGTGATGAAGATGGCCGGAAGCCGGATCCATTTGGCGAACAAGCCGGCCAGGCCGAACAGCAGGACGGCGAGATTGACGGACAGGACCGCGCGCTTCTTCATGTCATCAGATCGTCCGGCCGTTCTTCAGTTCCAGCGCGGTCCGGTAAATGCTTTCGCTCTGCAGGCTGCCGCCCAGCAGCCGCATCAGTTCCTTTACGGACTCTTCTTCGTCCAGCAGGCGGATCCGGGTAAAGGTCCTCTCCCCTTCCGCATGCTTTTCGATGCCGTAATGACGGTCTGCGGGAGCCGCGATCTGCGGCAGATGGGTGATCAGGATGACCTGGCGGTACCGCGAAATGGCCTTGAGCTTGCGGGCCACCGCCTGGGCCGTCTGGCCGCTGATGCCGCTGTCGATCTCATCGAAGATGACGGTGGGGATGCGGTCGCGGTCGGCCAGGATCGTCTTGATGGCCAGCATGATGCGGGACAGTTCGCCGCCGGAGGCGACCTTCTGCAGCGGCTGCAGGTCCTCGCCGGGGTTCAGCGAGACGGTGAAGCAGGCGCGGTCCGTTCCGGAGGCCGTGCATTCGGGCAGCGGCTCCAGTTCCGTACGCACGCGGACGGACAGAAAATTCAGTTCCTGCAGCTCCGCCAGCAGGGCTTCGTCCCACAGCGGGACGGCGGCGGCGCGCAGCGCATGCAGCCGGGCGGCGGCTTCTTCCATTTCCCGCCGGGCGGTCCCCACCGCCAGCTCCGCCTCATTCATCCGCTCTTCGTAATCGATCAGACGGTCCAGTTCGAGGTCGCGCTCCTCCCAGGCCGTATTGGAAGGACTGCTCAGATCGCCGTATTTGCGTTCCAGCCGGTGCAGTTCATCCAGGCGTCTTTCGACTTCACGGAAGGACTCTTCATCAAAATCCGCGCTGTCCAGATAGGCTTTCATTTCATGTTCGGCGGAGGAAAGGATGTCCTGCGCCGTCATCAGTTCGCGTTCCGCTTCCTGCAGGGAAGGCGTCAGGCGGGCGGCGCCGCTCAGTTCCCCGGAGGCCTTCATCAGGAGGTCCGCGGCGTTTTCGCGTCCTTCGGAGAGGTACTCCAGGGCCTTGCCGAGGCCTTCTCGGATGCGTCCGAAGGAGGACATCTCCCGGAAGCGGGCGGCCAGTTCGTCTCGCTCCCCCGGGCGGACCGCTGCCTGCTCGATCTCGCCGATCTCATAGCGCAGGAAATCCATCCGGCGGCGGCGTTCGTCCTCCGACAGAGTGAAGCTTTCGCGTTCTTTCAGGGCCTGACGGTATGCGTGGTGCGCGTGCGCCATCCGCTCCGCCGCCCGGATGCATTCTTCTCCGGCAAATTCATCCAGGATGGAGAGCTGTCGTTCCGGTTTTAAAAGCGACTGGTGCTCATGCTGGCCGTGGATGTCCAGCAGCAGGTCCGTCACCTGGCGGACGCGGGCGGAGGTCGCCGCTTCTTCATTGATCCGGTAAAGGCTGCGGCCCGGGAAAATGCGCCGGGAGATCAGCACGGTCCCGTCTTCCGGAAAAACGTCCAGGGCGGTCAGCGCGTCTTCCAGCGCCTTGTCTTCTATGCCGAAGACGAGTTCCACGAAGGCCTCCGTGCATCCTTTGCGGATCATTTCCGCGCCGGTGCGGGCGCCCAGGCCGGCATTCAGGGCGTCGATCATGATGGATTTGCCGGCGCCGGTCTCCCCGGTCAATACGTTTAAGCCCGGGCCGAAGTCGACGGAGGCGTCTTCGATCAGGGCAAAGTTTTTTACATGATAATGGTACAGCATGGAGATTTCCTTTTCGGAGGCGGAGCTATTCGGACAGCTTGCTGCGCAGCGTTTCGACAAAGCTCCTTTCGCTGAGTTTGAGGATGTTGATATAGGTGGTGGCCCGGGTGATCTCCAGGACGTCGCCGATCTTCAGTTCTTCGGGCTTTTCGCCGTCGAAATAGATCAGATAGCCCTCTTTTCCTTCGTTGCCGGCGCTCGGCGGGATGATCTGGATCTGCACGCGGTCCGTGGGGGACAGGACGAGCGTGCGGCTGTTTAAGGAATGGGCTGCCAGCGGGGTCAGCAGGAAGAGCTGGGCCGTGGGCTCCACGATGGGGCCGCCGGCCGAGAAATTATAGGCGGTGGAACCGGTGGGAGTGGCCGCGATGAGGACATCGCAGCGGTAATCCTTCAGAAACTGCCCGTTCACCGAAACGTGCAGATTGGCCATCTTCATGGGCAGCGAACGGCCGACGGTCACGTCGTTCAGCGCGCGGTGGCGGCTGACGGCCTTGCCGTTGCGGAAGAGGCGGCCGTAGATCATCATGCGTTTTTCCCGGAGGAATTCGTCTGCCAGCAGGGCGTCCAGAATGGTCTCCGCATTGCCGGGATCGCCTTCGGTCAGGTAGCCGACGGTGCCGGTGTTGATGCCGATGTAGGACAGGCCCATATCCGCATAGCGCCGGACGGTGCGCAGCAGCGTGCCGTCGCCGCCGAGCGTGATCACGCATTCGGTGCCGTCGGGGGGGATGTCCGCGTCCTCGTGCCGCACGCACACCGCGCCGCGGTCTTCCAGATAGCGGCAGATCTGGTCGCGCAGGCGGAAGCCTTCGTCCTTATGACTGTTGCTGACGATGTAAAAGTACTTCATAGTTTCTCCGGTTCTTTATCCAGGCCGGCGTGCGATTCGCGCACCGCCCGGTCAATGGCGGCGGCCGGCGCTTCCGCGCTCATGCCTTCGCCGTTCCCGTTCTGTTTTGACAGATACAGCAGATATTCGATGTTGCCTTCCGGACCTTTGATGGGGGAATAATCCAGGCCGCGGATGGCAAGGCCCAGAGCCAGCGCCGCGGCGCAGGTGGTCTCCAGGACTTCACGGTGCACGGCCTTGTCGCGGACCACGCCTTTCTTCCCCACTTTGTCGCGGCCGGCTTCAAACTGAGGCTTGACCAGGCAGACCAGTTCGGCGTCGTCCGAAAGCAGGTCCAGGAGCGGCGGGAGCACGAGTTTCAGGGAGATGAAAGAGACGTCCACGGAGGCGAAATCGCCGGGCTCCGCGAGTTTGTCCGGAGTCAGGTAGCGGACGTTGGTCTTTTCCATACAGACGACACGCGGGTCCGTACGCAGTTTATAGGCCAGCTGGCCGTAGCCGACGTCGACGGCGTAGACTTTCCGGGCGCCGTTCTGCAGCATGCAGTCCGTGAAACCGCCGGTGGAGGCGCCGATATCCAGGCAAACTTTGTCATGCAGATCCAGCGGGAACACCTGCAGGGCTTTTTCAAGCTTCAGGCCGCCGCGGCTCACGTAAGGAAGCGTTTTGCCGTGGAATTCCAGAACGGCTTCTTCCTCGAAGGAAGCGCCGGGCTTGTCTTCCCTCCGGCCGTTCACGAAAATCTGGCCGGCCATGATGTAGCCCTGGGCCTGCTGGCGGGAAGCGGCCAGGCCTTTGGCCACGACTAATACGTCCAGGCGCTGTTTCATACCTTCCCCTTTTCCCACTGCCGCAGGATCCGTTCCGCCAGCTGCTCCGGCAGCCAGCCCAGATCCCGGCAGAGATGCGTCATGTCGCCCTGCGGATAGAACGCGTCGTCCGGAGACAGGTCCAGGACGCGGCAGGGCAGTCCTTCCCGGTCGCAGAAGTCCGCAACATGTTCGCCCAGACCACCGCTGCGGTTATTCTCTTCCAGAACGGCGATCAGCCGATGGTCCGCGGACAGGCGCCGCAGCAGTTCTTCGTCAAACGGTTTGATGAAGCGGGCGTTGACCAGCGTCGCACGGAGGCCGGCCTGCTCCAGCAGCGGAAGCGTTTTCCTGGCGTTTTCCGTCAGGTTTCCCGCCGCAAGGATCAGCACTCCGCTGCCCTGCCGCAGGATCTCGGCCCTGCCGTATTCCAGGGGCGGACGCTCCCCTGCCGCCGTTTCGGGGACTGCGGCACGCGGATACCGGATCGCCAGGGGGCCGCCGAAGGTCAGGCTGTAATCCAGCATGGCCTGCAGCTCGGCACCGTCCCGGGGCGCCAGAACGGTCAGTCCGGGGACGGTCTGCAGGAAACCGGCGTCCAGCATGCCGTGATGAGTGGGCCCGTCCGCGCCCACCAGACCGGCCCGGTCGATCAGGAACGTCACCGGAAGGTTCTGCAGGGCGACATCATGCACGATCTGGTCGTATGCGCGCTGCAGGAACGTGGAGTAAATGCAGACATAAGGCTTAAAACCGCCTTTGGCCAGGCCGGCGGCGAAGGTCACCGCGTGCCTGTTCAAACTGCGGATTTGACGAGCTGAACATGACGTCAACCCCGCGCGGTCTCCGTTCGTACAGCCGAAA